>PCWN01000008.1:63687-145931 GCA_002787355.1 Candidatus Magasanikbacteria bacterium CG11_big_fil_rev_8_21_14_0_20_39_34 | reverse complement strand
CACGAACATCAAGTGGAGCATCAAGTGGAAGCTTGACTGTATCTGACTCATACATCGTATCTGGAAAGAGCTTGACTTACCAATAATACGTTTGTATATTGCTTAGCTTGAGATTTGTTTCAAAAGCTTTGCAAAGAAAATCCCCCGGCTTTCGCCGGGGGATTTTTGTTTTTCATTCAGATACAGTGTCATTGCGAGCCGAGCATACGGCGTGGCAATCTACATTTTTTAAGTTGAGGTTTGGGTGTTGGTACGGATTCATGGTATGAGTATGGAGCCTCGTTTGCATAGGTGGATTGCTTCGGTTATTTCATACCTTGCAATGACAGGAATAGTTGATTATATTATTTTATATCTTAAACCATTCATTGATGAATGTTTTGTATTTATTTGGAGTTTTATTTGCATAGGTGGATTGCTTCGTTTCACTCGCAATGACAAGCACTTTCCTTTGTTGTGCCATATTCATATTCTCATTGCGAGCCGAGAATGCTGCATGGCAATCGAACCATACAAATTAGGATGCTCTCTCTATAGAGGTATCCTTTGTAATTTTTCAGTAAAAAAAGAATCTGCATATCTGCAGATTCTTTTTTCTTTAGATTTTGAGTTTAACCTTTCAAATTTGTGCTCATAATAAATTCTTTTTGAACATTGCTTTGAAGGAGATCTTTATAGAGTTTCCCTGTTTGTTGAGCTATATTTTCCCAAGTATAGGAAGTTTGTACTGTCTTTTTATTTATTACTCCCAACATTTCTTTTTCCTTTTCAGGCAGAGAAATAAACTCATAAAGCTTTTTCTCTAATGCCTTGGTATCATTTTGAGTAAATATAGCGCGGCCATCTTGGGTAAGTTCAAGATGCTCTGGGATATTAGAGAGGAGTACTGGTTTTCCATATCCCATAGCCTGTAACACCGTAAGGGGGAGTCCCTCATTGAGTGAAGGGTGTACTAACACATGTGTATGAGCATAAAGAGATTCTAGGGTATTTCCAGATTGAAAGTCGGTGAAGATAATATCGTTTTCTTGACTTGCCATCTGATGAAGTTGCGTCACATAGTCATTGGTAAATACATGACCTCCAACAATGGCAAGTTTCATTTCTTGAATTTCTTTATTATCTTTATTCTTTCGCTTAAGATTGACGAAACTTTCTATCAAGAGGTGTGCTCCCTTATGTCCCACGAGTCTGCTGATCATGACAAGATATTTTCCCTTTTCGAGTCCAAAGCGTTTCAAATACTTCTCACTTGGGACTTTATTATTAATATTTACTCCATTTGGGATATATTCGGTTTCAGTATGGAATTCATTCAAACAGTATTGGCGAAGACTCTCAGATACCGTAATGGTTTTATGTGCAAAGTGACAAGCTGCCCATTCACCAGCACGTAACATGAGTCTTGCAAATATATTCCATTTTTGGTGGTATCTATCAATACAGTGGAATGTCGTAACTACTTTTACTTTCGGGGTGAAAAGACGAGGAATCCAAGAGAGAAGGGAAGGTCCAACTCCGTGGTAGTGAATGATGTCATAGTTTTGTCTAATTGCATGAAGTGTTGCAAAGAAAGTATGGGTGATAGCATCAAGATGTTTTGTCTTGACGGTTGGCGCATAGGCTATTTTTATAGACTTATGCTCCTTCTGTGCAGACTTGGAGTACCATTTTCTGCTATATACCGTAACATCATGGCCAGAACAAACAAGGTGCTCGGATAGATCCTGCACATGACGTTCTATCCCACCATAAAATGCTGGGATACCCTTTTGTCCTATCATGGCTATTTTCATAATGAAAGGTTATAGACTAAACACCTGAGTATATCATATTTTCGTGCACTTGTCAAGGAGTATACGTAATATTTTAAAATAAAAGGTTGGTTAATTTGGGTTTATATATTATATTTTGCTAAAAT
Source organism: Candidatus Magasanikbacteria bacterium CG11_big_fil_rev_8_21_14_0_20_39_34 (assembly GCA_002787355.1). Lineage (GTDB taxonomy): Bacteria > Patescibacteriota > Patescibacteriia > Magasanikbacterales > UBA922 > 1-14-0-20-39-34. Next base: position 144,010 of record PCWN01000008.1, on the reverse strand, counting down.
AAGGGAAATATCGTTATTTTGAGTATACGGTAGTATAGGTGTGGACAATTTATTTGACAAGAGAACAAACGTTCTCTATAATGTATGTAGAGAAGGTCTCAAAATGGGTGGTTCACCCAAGGTGACATTCAAAAAATTTACTTTTTATTATCATGTATGTCCACAAAACTCTATGATAACCGAAAAAACAAGCTTGTAGGCTTTTACAAGCAATATAAGAGGATCCCCACATATGAGGAAATGGTAGAAATTTTCGGGGTAAAGTCAAAAGGGTCCCTACACAAGTATGTAAAAAAGTTTGTAGATGATGAACTCTTGGCACAAAGTGAGAGTGGAAAGCTTATTCCCACACCAAAGTTATATGGACTACGGGTACTTGGCTCTATACAAGCTGGGTTCCCCACAACTGTGGAAGAAGAAGTTTCTGACGCTTTAAGTCTCGATGAATTCCTTATTTCCAATCCTGAGGCTACTTATATGCTCACGGTATCGGGAGATTCTATGATAGATGCTGGCATTGTTCAGGGAGATATGGTTGTTGTAGATAGGAGCCAAACTCCCAAAAATGGAGATATCGTAGTTGCCAATGTGGATAATGAGTGGACTCTCAAATACTTTATGGAAAGAAATGGTACCGTGTTTCTACGTGCAGCCAATAAACGGTATGGAGATATTCATCCGAGGGATGAACTCACCATTGGAGGGGTTGTTACCAGTGTAATAAGAAAATATTAATAATACCAACTTATCTTCGTTTACTTACCATTAATCTTCTTTGTATGATCCAAAAAGGAAAAAAATCTTATCCTGCTATCATGCACGTAGATGCGGATGCATTTTTTGCAAGCTGTGAGCAGGCACTTTATCCAGAATTTCAGAACCGCCCGGTCATTGTTGGAGAAGATCGTGGAATTGCAGTGGCACTCAGTTATGAGGCAAAACGTGCTGGGGTTACACGTGGTATGCTGATACAGGATGTAAAGAGGATTTGTCCGGATGGGATTATTTTGTCAGGTGACTATGAAACATATGCCCTGTTTTCTAAAAAGATTTTTTCTATTCTCAGACGTTTTAGTAATGAGGTGGAACAGTATAGTATTGATGAAGGGTTTGTAAATATAACTGGAATGGATAAGGTATTAAATCTTTCATATAATGATATTGGTAAACATATACGGGGTACCATCCTCAAGGAGATTGGCATTTCTGTATCGGTAGGTATTGGAAAAACAAAGACCCTGGCAAAATTGGCATCATATTTAGCAAAACCAGCTCGTGTTGTGGAAATTACTGAAGCAAACATTTTGGAAAGTTTGTCTGGAGCAAAAATTGGAAATGTGTGGGGGATTGGTTCAAGCAGTGCGCACTATATGAACCAACTGGGTATTTATACTGCAGATGCTTTATATAGTAAAAATATGAGTTTTGTTGCAAAACATTTCACAAAACCTCATCAGGAAATTTGGCATGAGATGCATGGAAACATGGTTTACCCAATTTGTATTGATGAAAAGACACAGTATGCTTCAATTTCGCAGACTCGTACTTTTGGAAAGACGTTTGGAAATAAGGCACTTATTTATCAGGAGCTTATATCAAATTTGGAAGGAGCTTGCAGGAAGGCACGAAAATACGGGCTGTTGGCCGGAAAGGTTACCATCATGTTAAAACGTCAAGATTTTTCACATGATGTTTATGAACTTCGCCTCCCTCGTCCATCTTCTTTCCCTGCACAGATAGCTCCACTTTTGAGGCCTTTATTTGATGGGCTATATGAAAAAAGAGCACCGTATAGAGGAACTGGTATTATACTTTCTCAACTGCAAGATGAAAAAGTCGTCCAACTCAACCTTCTTGAAAATGAGTCTCATTTCAATAAACTTGAGCATGTCTATAATGCCGTGGATACCCTCCTGTCACGTTATGGAAAAAATACGATCTCTATTGCAAGTAGTCACAATGCAATGAAAAAAAATCAACAGACACCGCAAAGAATTATGAAGCTTCCTTTGCTGGTTGGGGTGTGTCATTAATAAAAATATTTCCATGAATAATTGACACCCCAAAACCAATAAGGAGAATGTTCCGTAGGGTTACTATGAAGACCATGAGGGACTCAAAGTGCATGAAATTATTGTACCACTTGAAACCAATAAACGTTAGGATATAGAGGAGCGTCATAAAGAAGAGTACCCATCGGGTACCTTTTTTGATTATATAGATACAAAAAAAGGGAAGCGTCCATAAGAAATACTGTGGTGAGAGAACTCGCTGTGAGAGAAGAAGAAAGATAAGAAGCGAAAAACAGATACTAAATATTTTATATGGAGATGGATCTGGAAAGGTATTTTTTCGTATACGTTGGAAAAAAAATACAATATAAAAAAGAAATAAGATAAAAAATCCTAAATATTTTGAAAGCTGTAAGTAAAATTTTGGTATTGACTTGTCTACAATATGTTGTGCACCATATTTTGTTATGATTTCTGTTGGGTTTGTAGAATGAAATAAATTTTTTAGCATAAAGGGTGTGGCCCATGTAGATTCAATTTGAATACCACGCTGTTTGTGTTCTGCAAGACTCTCCCAAATATTACCATGTGTATGAATATGAAATATTCCTAAACACAATACTATGGGGATAAGATAGAAGGTGAGATTCAAAAGAGACGTTTTTATTTTGAGGATATTTTTTTGTCGAGTCAAATCCAGAACAAAAAAGATAGGAATAAAAAATAAGGGTATAACTTTTATGAGGGTACCAAAACTTGCCAGTACATATGCAAAGGATCTATGCCATTTATTTGGAGAGAGATAGTAATACAGCATCATAAGAAGGAATAGCGTTATGACCATATCCAGGCGGTCATAAAGAAGCAGTCCTTCGAATAAACCAAAATAGGTGAAAAGCAAAAGGATAAAGTATACCTGTGTTTTGGTGAATTGGAGACGATTTTTTGTGAGTAAAAAGAGATAAAAAAAAGATATACAGTCTATAATGAACATTTCTATTTGAAAGTAGAAACGGAAAGATTCAAAAGTTTTTCCAAACCAAATGGGTATATAAAAAAAAGGTATAGAAAGTGGAGGATAGGGAAAGGTAAAATCTTGGTATATCTGTAATTTTTGGAGTACTCCTTGGCTTGCTTTTTCAAAAAAGAAATGAATATCAGATATATGCATTGGAAAGAAAAAAATAATCACCAAACGCGTTATGAGAAATATGCAAAACACGATAAGAAGTATTTTATCTTGTAAAAGGAAGTTTTGTATTTGTCTGTACATATGGCACCATTATAATTCAACTTTCCTTTTTTCTGAAATAGGGTTTGTCCCCATATGGGGTGGGTGATTATATTGTGGTATAATAAGTTCACTATGAAGAAGAAACCTCAAAAAGCCTACATTGTGACCGTTGATATGGGATATGGTCACCAGAGAGCTGTAAATCCACTGAAGGAAATGGCAGCGGTTCCACCGATGTCTATTCCCTTAGATACGAAAAATCCCATCATCTGTGCAAATAATTATCCAGGTATTAGTCGTATTGATAAGGTTCGTTGGGAAGGCGGAAGAAAAGTGTATGAGACCGTCTCACGAATGAAAAAGCTGCCTATTATTGGAAAGTATATTTTTGGTGTCATGGATCATCTCCAAAGGATTGAACCATTTTATCCTAAAAGAGATCTTTCCAAACCGACAGCACAGGTGAACCAAATTTATAGAATGATTGGAAGAGGTTGGGGAAAGGATCTCATAGACAAACTGAATGAAAATCCACTTCCATATATAACTTCATTTTTTAGTACGGCGTTTTTTGCTGAAGAACATGGATACAAAGAAGAGATATATTGTATTTGTACAGATACCGATATTTCTCGTGCTTGGGTTCCCAAATATCCGAAAAAAAGTAGAATAAAATATTTTGCACCAAACAAACGTGTAAAGGAAAGATTACAGCTCTATGGGGTAAGGGCAGAAAATATTTATGTAACGGGTTTTCCGCTTCCAAAAGAGAATATTGGGAATTTTAGCGATTCAGAAGTCTTGAGAGCAAGTCTTGGTTGTAGAATAAGCAACTTGGATCCTCGAGGAGTATATCAAAAAAAATACGATGCGGTGATTCAGGATTATTTGGGAAAACAATTTTGTCGTATAGATAAAAAACATAGGCTGACTATTACTTTTGCCGTTGGAGGAGCTGGGGCACAAAGAGATATTGGAGTTACGATTCTTAAAAGTTTAAAAAAATTTATAGATAATAAGGAAATTCAACTGAATCTTGTTGCTGGTTCTCGAGTAGATGTTTTTCGCTACTATCGTCGTGAGTTAAAAAAATTAGGGTTAGAAAAGGAATCAAGGAGTTGTGTGGACATTATTTATGCAGAAAATAAATTGGATTATTTTGCGCTTTTTAATAAAGTTCTTCTTACCACGGATATTTTGTGGACAAAGCCAAGTGAACTCTCTTTTTATGCAGGTTTGGGTCTTCCTATTATAATGGCGCCTACGATTGGCTCTCAAGAAGATTTTAACAGAACCTGGTTGCATGCTGTTGGTGCGGGTATGGAACAGGAGGATCCTCGTTATACGCACCAGTGGCTTTTTGATTGGTTGGAGTCAGGTTGGTTGGCTCAAGCTGCCATGGAAGGGTTTTTGGATGCTCCAAAGCATGGTACCTATCACATAGAAAAGATTGTATTTGAAGGAAAACGAAGTGAAATTGAAGACAGACATTTGTTGTAGTATATTCTTAATGCATTAAATAGAAAAATATGTGGTTTCTGGTTGCTATCTTTGGATATTTATTACTGGCAATAGTCCTCGTTTTAGATAAAATTATTCTTACAAAAAATGTTGGGCGCCCGGTTGTATATGCATTTTACTCAACCATTTTTATGTTGGGTGCTTTTCTCATATATCCTTTTGGTGTTCAAAATTTGATGGGAATGGATTGGGTAATTGCCATTGTTTCTGGACTTTCATTTGGTTTTGCCTTATGGACGATGTATCTGGCCGTTGCACGAGGAGAAGCAAGTCATATTGATCCATTTATTGGGGGAGTGGTAACTATTTTTACATTTTTATTGTCATCATTTTATCTTGGCGAAGGTCTTTCCAATACTCAGATGCTTGGAATTGGGATTCTTTTGTTTGCCTCTTTTCTTCTTTCATTTGAAAAAACGAAGCAACACAGTGGTTTTCATGTTGGATTTCTCTGGGCGATTCTCTCGGGTATACTCTTTGCAATTTCACACGTAAGTGCAAAGTATATCTATACTACGTATGACTTCTTGAGTGGATTTGTGTGGACAAGGGGCTTTGTGGGGTTTGTTGCCTTTTTTGCACTTCTTTCACCTGCGGTGTGGAAAACATTTTCCCCTTCACGAAAAAAGGATAAAAAGGCTCAGTATCTACAGAACCGAAAAAGAAAATTTACGGTTATATTGGTGACCATTAATAAAATAATTGGTGTTGTAGCGGTAATTTGTGTGCAGTTTTCCAGTTCAATTGGAAAAACAGCACCGGTATTTGCTATGACTGGAGTCCAGTATGCGTTAATGTTTTTTATGATATATGGACTTACTCGTGTTTCTCCAAGAATTTTAAAAGAATACTTTACTCGAAGAGAATTAATCATAGAGACTATTGCCATCATCTTTGTAGTAGTTGGGAGTGCTCTCTTTGTTCTTTGAGAGTTATAACTTATATAAATTTTTTTGGATATGCCACAGAAAGAGGTTTGGGAGAGAGAATACAAAAATCCGAAGTTGGTTACCAAATTTAGTGAGCCACAACCGTTTATAAGAAAGTTTGCAAAGTATATTCGAAAAGAAAAATCTTGGAATTTTCAAGATCTTCAAGTACTTGATTTAGGAAGTGGCGTGGGAAGGAATAGCAATTATTTTGCACACAAGGGTGCTCGTGTTGTAGGTATAGAAATTTCTGCTACCGCTGTGCATGTTGCAAAACTTCGTGCTCATGAACAGGGACTGGAAGTAAAATATGTTTGTGGAAATTTTGGGGGAGAACTTCCTTATGAAGATAAAAATTTTCAGATTGTTTTGGATGTGACTTCTTCTAATTCACTTACAGATGCAGAAAGAAAAGTTTATTTGCAAGAAGTTTGTCGTGTATTGGATACAGAAGGTATTTTTTTTGTACGAGGACTTCTTAAAGATGGTGATAAAAATGTAAAAAAACTTTTGGAACAATATCCCGGATCAGAAAAAGATACCTACAAAATGCCTAAAATGGGACTCGAAGAAAGAGTCTTTACCCGTAAAGATTTTGAGGATTTATATGGAGTTTTTTTTAAAATTATAAAATTTGAAAAAAATAGTAGTTATAGTGTGTTTGATGGAGTACCTTATAAAAGAAACTTTTTTATAGCATATTTAGAAAAAAAATGATGCTTTTCAACCTTTTTTATTTATGAGAATTCTTATCATTTGTACAATTTTACTTTTGGGGATAGGAAGTGGATATTATCTTTCATTATTGAATCGGAAAACTTTTCCAATTGAATATGGCATTAGCTTTAATAATTTTCATGCCAACTCTTTGGGGCTTGATTGGAAAGAAGTATATGAAACAATGATAAAGGATCTGCATCCAAAATATATTCGAATTTCTGCAACATGGAAGGAAATGGAGGCACAAGATGGTGTATTTGATTTTCAAGATATTGATTGGCAGATGGATATGGCTGCACAATATGGAGTGAAAGTTATACTTGTTGTAGGACAGAAGGCACCCCGTTGGCCGGAATGTCATATCCCAGATTGGGTGGGAAAAGATACCGATGCACATGAAGATTTATTGCGTTATGTACGAACGACGGTGACACGGTATAAAGATCATCCGGCTCTAGATCTGTGGCAGGTAGAAAATGAACCCTTCATTCGTTTTCAATTTGGTGAATGTCAAAATTACGACTCAGGATTTATCCATGATGAAATTGCTATGGTAAAGGAGATTGATCCCACGCATTCCACGATTGTAACCGATAGTGGAGAAATGGGATTATGGTGGGGAGCTGTTCATACGGGGGATTATTTTGGGACCACATTGTATAGAATTGTAAAGACAAATGGTGGACGTACATTCACATACGATTGGCTTCCTGCAATTGCATATAGATTGAAAGCTGTGCTCACAGGGGTAAAACCCGGACGATTTTTTATCTCCGAGTTACAAGCAGAACCATGGTTTACCAATACCAATCCAACCAATACCCCCATAGAAGAACAAGAAAAAACGATGAATCCAGAGCGGCTCAAAAGACATATTGAATATGCAAAACATATTGGTGCACAAAGGGCGTATCTTTGGGGAGTAGAATGGTGGTACTTTATGAAAAAAGAACATGGGGATGAGAGATATTGGGAAATTGTAAAAGACGTCTTAAAATAGAGTAAAAATGTACGTATGGGGATACCCCTTCTTGACGAATTTTCCTAATTACGGTATAATTTTTCACGTTGTAGATGCGTGCCTAGCTCAGTTGGTTAGAGCATCTCGTTTACACCGAGAGGGTCAGGGGTTCGAATCCCTTGGCACGCACAAATGAGACATTCGCTACCGCTCATTTAACATATAAAACAGAGCTAATTTTAGCTCTGTTTTGTTATAAGTGTAACATTTTTTCGGTTTAAACGTCTTCTTTTATAGAAGACAGTAATTCATCCCCTTGATTTACTGCTCTATGGCACCGGTGTACAGCTTTCCAGGGATGACCTGGTGGGTTGTGCACTTTTTTTATTTCTATGAAGTACAATACGAAAGAAACATTTAAAATTTATATTCAGCATGCAAAAAAAGTCAAAGGATTGGTTTTTGTTATTTTTTTGTGTTCGCTGTTTGCTACCATTCTCGGTGATCTTATTACTCCATTATTTTATAAGCATTTTTTTGATACTTTAATAAAGGATGTAAGTTTTGATGTAAAAAAAGCACTTCTTATAGGGATTCTTTTCAAGATTCTCTTTTTGTCTTTGATTACACGTGGACTTTGGGCATTGGGCGACTTTTTAAGTTCAAAGTCACTTATTGTTATCATGCGGGATATTTTTCAATCCTGTTTTGAATATACTCATAAACATGCTATAAATTTTTTCAACAATAATTTTGTGGGATCTCTTGTAAAGCAGGTCAACAGATTTGCTTGGGCATTTAGTCATCTTTGGAATACCTTTTTTTGGGATTTTATTCCGCTTGTTATTGCGATTGTAGGAATTTGTATCGTACTTTCTACACAAAATCTTCTATTGGCGGGAATTATATTCCTTTGGATTCTCATTCTTTGTGTATCAACTTTTTTTTACAGTCGGGTAAAACTTCCATTGGATGTTGCGTTGAGTGCTAGCGATAGTGAGATCTCCGGAAGGCTTGCAGATTCATTTACGAATCATGAAAATGTAAAATTTTTGAATGGGTTTGTTTTGGAAAGCAAATCTTTCTGGAATACTACAACTAAATGGCATGATCGAGCCAAAAAATCTTGGTATTTTGATGCTTGGTTCCGTGTATTCCAAGGTGGAATGTTGGTTGGATTACAGATTGGTATCTTATATTTTGCAATACTTCTATGGGAAAAAGGAGTTTTTACCGTTGGAGATTTTGCACTTATACAGGCATATTTTGTTACTCTTTCCTTTAAAATTTGGGAGTTGAAACACATTATCCGAAGTTATTATGAACAAACCGCAAATGCGGAGGAAATGACAAAAATTTTACTCACACCTCATGAAATAGAAGACAAAAGAAAAGCAGAAGCACTCAGTGTAACAGACAGAAGAATCATTTTCAAAAATGCTTCTTTTGCTTATCATAAAACAAGGAAGATAATCAATAAACTCAATTTAGAAATTCATCCACATGAGAGAATTGCTTTAGTAGGACATTCAGGTGCTGGAAAATCTACTATTGTAAAACTTCTTATGAGGCAGTATGAATTAACGAGTGGAAAAATTTTTATTGATGATCAAAGTATAGATAATGTTACGCAAGAAAGTTTATGGGCATCTATGAGCTTGGTTCCACAAGATCCTATTCTTTTTCACAGAACACTTATAGAAAATATTCGTTATGGAAGACCTGAAGCCAGCGATGAAGAGGTTATTGAAGCTGCAAGATTAGCCCATGCACACGAGTTTATCTCAGAGTTTCCTGAAGGATATGATACCTATGTTGGTGAGCGTGGGGTCAAGCTCTCTGGTGGTGAGCGTCAACGTGTAGCCATTGCTCGGGCTATTTTAAGAAATGCTCCTATACTTATTCTCGATGAGGCCACCTCAAGTCTTGATTCTGAATCAGAGTCACTTATTCAAGATGCTCTTGATAATCTTATGAAGGAAAAAACAGTAATTGTAATTGCGCATAGGTTATCTACGATCATGAAGATGGATAGGATATTAGTCCTTGAAAAAGGAACTGTTGTAGAAGAAGGAACACATAAGAGTCTCTTGCGAAAGAAGAACGGGATATACAAAGGACTTTGGACCCTACAAGCGGGAGGATTTATTGATTAATACATTTAAATCAGCATTAAAAAGAGAAATTGAAAGAAATTTCTCTTTTTTTTCGTATTACTCACAGTGCTTGAAAAGAAAGATTTTTTTGTTACAATATTATTAAATTCAACTTCAACTTCAATTTTAATTTCATTCGTAATATGAATACATCAAAAAGGAAAGAATCTTTAAAGTTTCTCCTTTGGGGCGTACTCGGAAGTTTTATAACTTTTTTGATTTTTCTGGGTATCTTAGGGGTGATTTTTTATTCACACAAAGAAAAATTTGCAAAGTTTGTTATGAATGATTTTATGCATGATTTAAATGATGCATATAGTGGAAATTTTGGTGATGAATACAACATGCATAGTTTTTCTGGTAGCTTTTTAAATCAAGAAATGTCCGTTGTCTCAGCGGTCAAACGTGCCAATCCGGCCGTAGTCTCCATTGTAATTACCAAGGATGTTCCTGTTTTGGAACAATACTATGATAATAATAGTTCTTTTCATGATTTTTTCGGTGGCGGGTTATTTGGTGGGTTTAACTTTCAAATTCCTCAATATCGAGAAAATGGAACAGAAAAGAAGGAGGTCGGTGGCGGATCCGGATTTTTGGTTTCTCAAGATGGTTTGATTATTACAAACAAACACGTTGTAGAAGACCCGAATGCGGAATATACGGTCTTTTTAGGAAATGGTAGTGAAGATAAGTATGAGGCAAAAGTATTAGCTCGTGATCCTGTGCTTGATATTGCGGTTTTAAAAATAGAGGGAACAGAAGACTTTCCATTTTTAGAATTTGATGATTCTGATCATCTTGAATTGGGACAATCAGTTATTGCTATTGGGAATGCTTTGGGAGAGTTTAGAAATAGTGTGTCTGTTGGGGTGGTATCTGGACTTTCTCGTTCCATTGTTGCAGGGGATGGTCGTGGAGGCTCAGAACAGTTGGATGAGGTAGTGCAAACTGATGCTGCCATTAATCCAGGGAATTCCGGTGGTCCATTATTAGATCTTCAGGGGAAAGTCATTGGGGTTAATGTTGCCGTTGCCAATGGTTCACAAAATATTGGTTTTGCCCTGCCGGTAAATCTTTTAAAAGGAGTAATTGAATCCGTGCAAAAAGACGGGAAAATTGTGCGTCCCTTCTTGGGAGTACGATTTGTGCCAGTCACCAAAGAACTCAAGGAGGCCAACAAACTTTCGGTAGATTATGGTGTACTTATTATTCGTGGTGAAAATCGTACGGAGTTACCTATTGTCCCAGGATCTCCAGCAGATAAGGCAGGACTTGAGGAAAATGATATTATTTTGGAAGCTGATGGGCAGAAGTTGGATGAAACACGTTCCCTTCCTACTCTTCTACGAAAGAAAAATGTCGGCGACACTCTTAAACTCAAAATACTTCACAAAGGTTCTGAAAAGGAACTGGATGTAAAATTGGAAGCCATACCAGAATAAGTACTCTAACTGAGATTAAACAAAAAGTACTCAAAGATGATTTCTTTGAGTACTTTTTAAAAATTTGTTATAATAGAGAAGAAAAATAGATTTTACTTACTATGAGAAAGACATTTTTTGATAGGTGTGTTTCATTTTTGGCAATACTTATCTTGGTTATCTATCCAGTAAGTGTATATGCTTCCACTTTTACAGACAGTAGTTGTACTGGGGAGTTTGGAAGTGGAACCAATAGTGATACCGAGTGTTCCAGTGAACAAGTACAACTTGATTCCACTGGTTTAACAAATGGTTCAGGAAATTTTACTTCCCGCATACTCTCTGCATCTTCTGCGACCTGGTCCACACTTGCATGGTCTCCTTATCAGCCCTACTTAAAGGAACTTCCCGATAGTAAGGGGGCAGATAGCGGATACACTGCTGGAAACATAGATATGACTGACAATATTTTGTTGTACCATATGAATGACTCATCAGGGGATCTCGTGGACAGCTCCTCCAATGGGTATACGGGAACAGTAACTGGTGCAACACTTGGTGCCACGGGTATCTTGAATACGGGGGTAAGTTTTGACGGGAATGATAAAATAACCGTCTCGGATAGTGATGCCCTTTCTTTAAATACCACAGGGAATTTATCGGTTGCTTTTTGGGTGAAAACGGGAAGTAATGTGACCAGTTTACAAAAAATTCTTGAAAAGGGTGGAATTGCTTCAGACGCCAATTTTGAATGGACTGTGGATATTTATAATTCTAAATTTCGTGCAGCATACTCGGCAAGCAATGGAAATACCATACGTTCGGAACAGTCAAATGTGACCCTTTCTACCAATACGTGGTATCACGTAGTTGCGGTCTTTACGGGGTATACTTCAACAAATGAAGTATACATTTATGTGAATGGTGCTGAAGGGAGTACTGTCACGGGGCAGGCCGGATATTCTTATAGTAATACAGCAACACAGTTAGGAATTGGTACGGGATATGGTGGACATGTATTAAACTATTTTTCAGGAAGTTTAGATGAATTGGCTATTTTTTCAGATGCCCTTACGGCTACTGAGGCGCTTGATATCTACAAACGTGGAGCACTCACTCTCAAATATCAGGTACGCAGTTGTGATGATTCGGCATGTTCTGGAGAAAGTTTTATTGGACCAGATGGGACTAATTCTACCTACTACAGTGAGTTGACTTCTGCAGAAAACGGTACTCCAAGTAAAACCCTTTCAAATGTTTCAGATAATTCTTATTTTCAATATAAGGCATTTCTGAGCACTCTCAACTCGAGTTATACACCAGTTCTTTTGGATGCTACCATTACATATAGTTCGACTGCTGGCATCCCTGAATTTTCTGATGCCGTTTATGTTGTTATTTTACTTTTTGGAATGTATTACATTGCTCGATTCTCTTCCAGGAAAGATATGGTTTCTTCATGATATGTATGATGAATTGGAGGAAGGAAGAATTAAGTTCCGTTTGTACTGTTTTCTATGAAAAAATATAGAAGAATTCATAATGAGGAAGTTGCTGTCCACCAGGGAGTTTTTTTTAAGGACACCTCTCTTTTATATGGAATATCTCTTATCATGAGTGGTACCATTGGAGCTGGAATTTTGGGTCTCCCATATGTGATTTCTAAGGTAGGGGTTTTTATTGGAGTAATTTTAATTGTTTGTATTGGAGCACTCATGATGGGGCTCAACGTTTTGGTTGGACAAGTGAGTATTTGTACCAAAGAAAAATTTCAGTTAGTGGGTCTTGCCAATAAGTATTTGGGAAAGGGAGGAGAGTGGGCGATGGCGTTGGTAATGTATTCTACGCTTTTGGGAACACTGCTTGTGTATGTAATTGGAGTTGGGCAATCGCTTGCGGTATTGCTTCCGGGGGATGCATTTTTTTGGAGTTTAGTATTTTTTTGTATTGGAAGTTTATTGATTTTTATTGGGATGAGAACTGTGAAAACCGTTGAACTTTTTTTCACTCTTTTTATATTAGGGGTGGTGCTATTTTTAGTATGGATGAGTTCTCCTCATGTGAGTATTCCTCATTTGGAATATAGTAATCTGTCTCAATTTTTTCTTCCTTTTGGAGTAATTTTATTTGCCTTTCATGGAACTACCGCGGTTCCAGAAGCACATAGCATCCTCTTGAAGAAAAAGGGGCTTTTTCAAAAAGCAATTATTTTGGCGGGGATTTTTAACATACTTATTTACGTGATATTTTCTTTTATCGTGGTTGGTGTGACAGGACCGTCTACCACAGAAATTGCCACCATTGGTTTGGGGGCTGCTCTGGGGAGTAAAATACTTATTGTGGGAAATATTTTTGCGGTTCTTGCTATGGCAACCAATTTTATTATGAGTGGTATTTCTTTGCGGGATTCCTTTAATTGGGATTTTAAATTAAACTATTTTGTTTCAACAGCGCTTATAATATGTATCCCGCTTATTATTTTTCTTTTAGGAATGCGGAGCTTTATTACAGTCATAGATATCATAGGTGGAGTATTTATTGGTCTTGAAATATTTTTGCTTTTATTGATCTATTATAGAGCAAAACAAAAGGGAGACATCCCACAAAAAAGATTTGGTTTGAAACATAGCTTTCTTCTCATGAGCGCTATTGCCTTGATGATGGTCATTTCTTCTGCATATACACTTTATACATTTGTTATATAGAGTTTTTTATGACAAAGAAAATTTTTTTGGTTTGCTTACTTTTTTGTGGTTGTCTACACCGGGGAAGTACGGAATATACATCTGAAGATAATATTGTCTCGAGCACTTTAGCGGTACCAGTAGATATTTCAGACCAAGTAAAGGAAGAAAAAATTGAAAGTGAATTCCATTTTCCTATTTTGCTTTATCACCACATAGGGAATCCTCCGGATGGAGTCGGTGAGGATACAAAAACGTGGTATGTATCTTCAGAAAATTTTGAAAAAGCATTACAACTTCTTAACAACCAAGATTATCACCCTCTTGTTTTTGAAGAACTTTTGGATTATATAAAAAGGGGAGTCTTACCTCAAAAATCTTTTGTTATTACTTTTGATGATGGTGCAGAAGATTTTTATAAGATTGCCTTTCCTCTTTTACAAAAATATAACATGAAGTCGGTCATGTATTTGCAATCTCATGTCCATTCTAAAAATTGGCTTACAGATGATCAAATTTTAGAATTGAATGCATCTGGACTTGTGGAGTTTGGATCACATACAAAGTATCATGCTTATCTCACACGTATTTCAGATGAAGAAGCCAAAAAAGAAATTGTAGAGAGTAAAGAGAAGATTGAAAAACTTCTTGGAAAAGAAGTATATTCCATAGCATATCCATTTGGTTTGTACAATGAAAATATAGAAAAAATGGCACAAGATGCCGGTTACAAGGTTGGCCTGACTTTGGTATCGGGAAGTGATCAGAATATGGAAAAGCTTTTGGAGATGAAAAGGATAGTCATCACCAACAGGACTGACCTTGAAAAACTTTTTATTAAATAAAAAAATTCTCCAGAAAAAGGAGAATTTTGATATTGAGTCAAGCGCCGTGCCTGACCAGTCTTCGTGGGTTTGAGTCCGTACTCCTGTTTCCAGGTGCGCCGGATAACCTCACCACCAAGGTAGTGTCACCCGTTTCCAGGTAGTTTTACCTCAGCCACAGCGTAGGACCGGGATCTGTGGACATCTACACGTCTATTTTGACGGAAAATGCCTTTTTCCTAGTCATCTGCTATGCGTGGGTTTGGCTCACCGCGGGCTCAAGAGCTCGGGACTGCTCGATTGCTCGAGTGAAAGGTGAAGTCTTTCCTATCTCTCCGACAAAAGCCGAGTGACGAGCTCCGTGAGGGAGTCAACGCCAAACGGCTTATCCAACAGGGCACACACGGCGCCCTGCTCCAGCAAGGAATGAACCTGGCCGGCAAGCGGTCCGGTGCCACCCGTGATGAAGGCGATGGGGGTGTTGTTGCCTGCCTCCCGAAGGTTGCAGACCACCTGTACGCCATTCATCCCGGTCATCTGGACGTCACACAGGATGAGCCCGAAGGCCGTCTCCTGCGCAAGTCGCACCCCATCTGCACCGTTGTCGGTGCAGATAACCGTGAAGCCCGAAAGCTTCAGGATGCGGCTGGCAGCTCGCGCCACCAACGCTTCGTCATCAATAACAAGAATGGACTTCATACCTTGTCCCTTCGCTTCTGAAGCGGAAAGGCACGGCGATGGATTCTATCATGAATAGTCGAATAAGTCAAGGTATCTCCTTGAAATTTCGCTTTATTATGATAAAATAGTGGAAGAAATAGATATTATTTTTAATAACGTTTATGGGGATTTTACAGGCAGTTACGCTTGGAGTGGTTCAGGGTCTTACGGAATTTTTGCCCGTTTCATCTTCGGGGCATCTTATTTTTTTTCCTCACCTATTTGGTTGGGGGGATCAGGGGATTACCTTTGATGTTGTTTTACACCTTGGTACGTTGGTCGCTGTGGTCGTCTATTTTCGAAAAAAATTGTGGTCAATTATTATTGAACTTTTAAAGAAAAAAAATTGGCAACAAAAGTTTAAGGAAAGCGACGACGGACGGATGGGGTGGTTTTTGTTTTTGTCTATTATTCCTGCGGGGTTGGTAGGGTTGCTTTTGGGTGATATGGTAGAGGAGCATTTACGTTCTACGCATCTTGTTGCTCTTTCTCTCATTTTTTGGGGTATTGTTCTGTGGTTTGCAGATGAATTTTCGGAACGAAATAAAAATCATACAGATCTTACCTGGAAAAGAGTTATTTCTATTGCTTGTGCACAGGCTCTTGCTCTTATACCGGGGACTTCTCGTTCTGGAGTTACTATGACTGCAGGGCTTTTGAGTAAATTATCAAAAAAAGATGCAGCAGAATTCTCTTTTCTGATGAGTGTTCCAATTATATTTTTGGCGGGAGGATTAAAAATATTGGAACTTTTTAAGAACATTCATGCTTTGGAGTTAAACTTTATGAGTATGTTTATTGGTTTTATTGCTTCTGCTGTGAGTGGATTTTTTGCTATAGGCTTTTTGTTGAAAATGATTCAAAAGTGGAGTTTTAAACCCTTTGCCGTCTATCGTATACTTATAGGTATTCTTATTCTTCTTTTTTTATGAAGATAGCAATTTTGGGAGCTGGTGCCATGGGGACGACCATGGCAGAGGTAGCCGCAAGAAACAACCATAATGTTTTTCTTTGGAATTGGGAAGGTGATCTGACACCGCTAAGACAAATTGACAAGTGGCGAGAAAATAAAAAATATCTTCCTGGATTTCTGTTACATAAAGGCATCATCCCTGAAAAAAGTTTAGAATCTACGCTTATGGGTGCGCAGGTAGTTTGTTTTGCCGTCCCCACGGCGGTTATAGCGTCCATTTTTACGTCTTGTAAACCCTTCATAGACAAAAAAAGTATACTCGTGGATATGGCAAAAGGGTTGGATGGAAAAACTTCACGTCCCATTACAACCATTATGGGAAAAGTTTTTCCTAAAAATCCTCTAGTCGTTATGTCTGGTCCGGCGGTAGCTTTGGACATTATGAAAGGATATTATACTCAGATGGATTTGGCTTCTCAAAAAAGAAAGGCAGCAAAAACAGTACAAGAAATATTTTCCTCTTCCACCATGGGGTTTGATTTGCGCGATGATGTGGTGGGTGTTGAACTTGCGGGTGCATTTAAGAATGTGTATGCAATAGCACTGGGACTCTGTGATGGATTGGGCTATGGCCTCAATACAAAGGCAGCCTTTTTGACACATGCTATGGAAGAAATGGCATGTGTGGTAGAAGCCTTTGGAGGAAAGAGAAAAACAGTATATGGACTTTCTGGTTTTGGAGATCTTATAGGGACAGCACTTTCCGATAATAGTAGAAATAGATGTTTTGGTGAGTATCTTGGAAGAGGACTTTCTGTGGAAAAGGCATTAAAAAAAGTAGGGAAGGTGGTCGAGGGAAAGAGTGCAACATTTGCCTTAATTTCCTTTGCAAAGAAAAAAAATAAAAATGTTCCATTGGCAAATATGGTTTCCTCAATTCTTTCCGGTGAAGTTTCTGCCCGGTGTGCTCTGGAAACATATCTGCAATCTCATTTTTAGAATTTTTTGCAAATAAAAAAAAGAGATACATGGGTATCTTCTTTTTTTATATGAGCAATACGAGATATATCCAAGGAGAAAATTTTCTTTTCGTATCAAAACCTTGAATATTGGTATAGGCTTTTAAGAATACCTCTTGAACTTGATCTTCGGTATCTTGTTTATGAAAAAGAAATCTTTGTGCGTAACGAAGCATTTTTGGTTCATATCTTTCCACCAAAACTCCAAACGATTCTACATCGCCCAACTGTACCATTTTGGCAATTTCTTCATCCGTTTTGTCATTGAGAGCTATTTTCCCCATACCTACGAGTACAATGATACCTTCATTTTCTTTCATTCTTTATTTTGCAAAAAGGGTCCAAGCACCAACAATGATGAAGCCAAATCCAGCAAGAAGTTTAAGCATTCTTTCATCTAGGTATACGGAGAGAGCACTTCCAAGAAGTACTCCAATGGCACTCGTAAGAATAAGGGCTGCCGCGGCACTTAAAAATACAATAAGTTTTGGATGATCTTTATTGGCAGCAAAAAGGAGGGTGGCAATTTGTGTTTTATCGCCAAGTTCGGCCAAAAAAATAGTAATAAATCCGGTAAGAAAAAGTTTCATAGGAGAGAGGATAATAATTGATGAAAATATGAATAAAATAGTTTAAATTGCATGGATTAGCATAAACTCTTGTAATTTTAGCTTTTTTTTGATATTCTAGCAAGTGAAGTACGAATATATGACAATTCAGCACATTTTTCAATTCGTTTCAAAGGCTTCTCAAGCAAGTGCTACCGAGGTATATGTAGTAGGTGGTTTTGTGCGTGATGAGCTTTTGGGGATTCCCGATAAAAAAGATTTGGACTTTGTGGTACTGGGGTCCGGCATTGAGTTTGCAAGAAAATTTGATGAAATGTATGTAGGCGAGAGTGCACTGGTGGAGTTTCCGGATTTTGATACGGCACGTTTTGTCATTATGGATGAAAAAAGGGAAAAGAGTGTATTTGAGTTGGAATTTGCAGGGGCACGTACAGAAAAATATAAAGATAACTCGAGAAAACCTGAAGTCATGGCAACTTCACTTGAGGAAGACTTAAAGCGTCGGGACTTTACAGTGAATGCTATGGCACGAAAGGTAATTGCTTCCGGACTGTCTTCAAAAATTGTAGATCCTTTTCATGGTCAACAAAATTTGAAAAATAAAACTCTTCAAACTCCTCTTGATCCGGATGAAACATTTTTTGAGGATCCTTTGCGTATGCTCCGCGCGGCACGGTTTGCTGCACAGCTTAATTTTTCTCTCAAAGAAGAAGTCTTGTTGTCTATTCATAAAAATAGAGAACGAATAAAAATTATATCCCAGGAACGCATTCAAGAGGAGCTTATGAAGCTTTTGGCTACCAATGTTCCATCTGTTGGATTGCAACTTCTTCATGGAACGAAGTTGTTAGATGAGTTTTTACCAGAGGTTGCGGCACTTGCCGGAGTAGAAGAGGTAAAGGGATACAAACATAAAGAAAATTTGTCCCATACGTTTGCTGTGGTAGATAATATTGCAACCTACAGTAAAAAACCACTTCTTCGATTTGCTGGTCTTATGCATGATATTGCAAAGCCTGAAACAAAAAAATTTGATCCATCTCGTGGATGGACTTTTGACATGCACGAACATCTTGGAAAAAAAATGACTTGGGAAATTTGTAAAAGACTAAGAATGAAAAAGCAGGATATTCAATATGTGGCAGAGCTGGTGCGTTGGCATTTGCAGCCAATTGCTCTTATGGATGAAGGTGTTACGGATTCTGCTGTTCGCAGGCTTATTGTGAACCTACAAGAAGATTTGGACGATCTTTTGATTCTTTGTCGTGCGGACGTAACCACAGGAAATCAAAGTAAGAAAAAGAAACGTCTTACCAATTATGACAGACTGGAGAAAAGAATTGCAGAAGTTTTAGAAAAAGATAAACTGAGAGCATTTCAATCACCGGTTCGTGGAGAAGAGATAATGGAGATTTGTGGTTTGAAACCAGGGCCAACGGTAGGAGAAATTAAAGAAGAAATAGAAAGAGCCATTTTAGATGGTGAAATTCCCAATGAATATGAAGCAGCAAAGGAATACTTTGAAAAAATGAAGGATCGGTACATACAAAAAGCAAAAGATTGGGAGTTTATTGATAACAAACAATAAAAAATATGCGCCTTATACTTGCATCATCAAGCCCCAGGAGAAAAGAAGTTATGGATAAAATGGGTCTTGATTATGAAATAATTCCAAGCAATTTTGAAGAAAACCATTCTTTGCATACCAACGCAATAGATTTAGTAGAGGATTTTGCAATTCAAAAAGCAGCAGATATTTTTGAAAAATATACAGATGCGGCTGTCATTGGTTCCGATACTATTGTATTGGATCCGGAGGGGAAACTTTTGGGAAAACCAAAAACAAAAGATGATGCCTTTGGTATGGTAAAGAGTCTTCAGGGGAAAAAGAGTTTTGTCTATACGGGTGTTGCACTCTTGGCTCCCGGAAAACAATATGTTGGACATAAAGAAGCTTCTATTTTCTTTAAGCAGATGGATGATAAGCAGATTCAGGATTACCTGGATGACCCACAAGCAGACTGGATGGATAAGGCTGGGGCCTATGCTCTGCAGGGGAGAGCAGCCACTTGGATTGAAGGCTATGAGGGAGAATACAGTGCTATTTTGGGTCTCTCAGAAGAGCTGGTTCGTCAATTTCTATCTGAGCTAGACAAATCTGTGGCATAAAAACTTTTTTGGAAGATACTTGATTTTTTGACCTTTTTTAGGTATAATATCTGTATATGTTCTCAAGTATTTGGAATGATTTTTTGTTCCGGCCACTCTTTAATTTTTTGTTCTATGCCTATAATAATTGGACAGAACAAAATTTAGGGTGGGCTGTGATATACGTCACAATCCTTTTGCGAATGTTTTTGTTGCCTTTGACTCTTATCATGGAGCGCAACAAAATAAGTAATATTGAACTTTCAGATGAAGTAAAACGTTTGGAAAAGGATTATGCAAAAGATCCGGTTCAAAAGAAAGAAGAAATACGAAAGGTCCTCAAAAAACGAAAGGTTAGCCCTTGGGCAAAGGCAATGAGTTTGGGAATACAGGGTTTGTTTTTGGTGCTTTTGTATCAAGTCTTTACACATGGTATTGTAGGAAAAAATGTTGTGAATCTTCTCTATGATTCCGTGGATTTTCCCGGAGCTATCAATACTACTTTTTATGGGTTTGAACTTGGAGAAAGGAATACACTTTTTTGGCCAGGACTGATAACGTTATTTTTACTTGTGGAAATTTATTTTGAATTTCGTGGAAGAAAGAATAATCTGTATAAGTCGGATCTCATGTTTTTTTTCCTTTTTCCTCTGTCTGTTTTTCTCGCATTATGGTGGTTGCCTATGGTAAAATCTTTATTCATATTAGCTTCAATGATTTTTTCTTTAGTGATTGGATGGGTCAGTTTGCTGTTGTTTCGGGGACCAAAAAAGAAAAAAGCATAATTTTTCCTTTATTTTCTTAAACATTGTTAATTTATAAATTATCATATGAGTCAAGGTGGCGAATCACTCGATAAACTAATGTACTCCTTTGTGATGGAGGATGTGCTGAAGGGAATATTTATTAAAGTACCACCGGGATACGTTGCTTGTGTTTATGATCTTGGAAAAGGAGTCATAAAAAAAGTTTTGAAACCGGGACTACATTTTAAAATCCCTTTTTGGCAAAAGGCAAAGCTTTTTAATACACAGACGTTAGAATATAGCATTTCACGTGATTTCAACTTAGCAAATGAAAATGCATTGGGAGATATTCCCATTGCAGCCGTTACCGAAGATAATCAACGTATTGGTGTCGAGGGAACTATTTTGTTACGGTTGGACATGCAACAGATTCCAAATATCTGGCAAACTATTGGTGAAGACTTTGTATCTAAGATTATTCGTCCTACGGTACGTAGTCGTATTCGTATGGTAGCTTGTCGGTTCACCCAGGATGCTGTCATGGGGCAGAAGCGAGATGAGGTAGAAGTTCAGTTAAAAAATGAACTTGAAAGAATTTTTTACTCTCGTGGGATTTTTGTAGAAAATGTCCTTCTTTCTGAAATTGCCAATGTAAAGGAATACAAAAAAACTACTGCTGAGGAATAATTTTTTCTCAAAAAATAGCAAAAAAACCGGACTAAAAGCCGGTTTTTTATTTTGCTGCTGAGGAGGGTATTCTTGTGGATAACTCTATTTTGACCAAAATTTCAAGCTATGATATTATCACTCATGTATAAAGAGTGATAATATGACTGAAAGACAAGAGGCTATACTCATGTTTGTGATTGAGAGCTATATAAATACTGTAGAGCCCATTGGGTCAAGTTTTTTGTCTGAAAATAGCGATTTTGACGTTTCTGGGGCTACTATACGAAATGAGCTTCGTGCCTTGGAGGAGATGGGATATTTAACCCATCCGCATACCTCTGCGGGAAGAATCCCTACCGAGTTGGGGTATAAATACTATGTGGAGCATCTCGATTTAGGGGAAGAAATTACAAAAGACACACACAATTTATTTGATACCTCACTGGTTGTGTCTCAAGAACCAAAAGAAAAAATAAAGGCATTTGCAAAATTTTCTGCAGAATTTGCGGGGAATGCGGTTATTGTTTCATTTGGGAAAAATAGTTTGTACTATACGGGTATTTCAAATCTTTTTTCTCAGCCCGAATTTCAAAATTATGCATATACATTAAATGTATCTTCTGTGTTTGATGAGTGTGAGAGTAGAATACCCGAGGTATATGAACAGATAGCAAAGAATGAGATTAAAGTATTTATTGGATCCGAGAATCCTTTTGGAGGAGAATGTAGTTCTATTGTAACTCGTTTTGGAAATGAACATCTTTTCATACTCCTTGGTCCTATGCGTATGCGTTACAAAAATAATATAAAGCTTATATCAAAAATTCATGATTTAATGCATTAGATTCTATGAGTAAAAAAGAAAAACAAATTGAAAATGAAATTCAAGAAGATCAAGAGACGTTGGTGACAGAAACATCACAAGAAAACGGAGAATGTGAAAACTGTGCACAGTATAAGTTAGGATGGCTTCGTGCACAGGCTGATTATCAAAATTTACAAAAAGAAGTTTCAACACAACGCAGTGCCTGGGCCAAGATGAGTGAAGTTCAAATTCTTGAAGAGTTTATTCCCATATATGAGAACTTTAAAAAAGCATTTGCTTTTTCAGTACAGGGTTTAGATTCTGCAGATAGTAGTCAAGCAAGTTGGGAAAACTGGAAAAAGGGGATTGAATATATTATGAAGCAATTTTGGACCGTTCTTTCCGCACATGGAATTGAAGAAATAAAAACGGTGGGTGAACCATTTGACCCAGCTATGCATGAGGCTGTAAAGGAAGAGGATAATGATGAGTGTGAAGATGGGATAGTCTTACAGGAGTTAAGTGGTGGATATAAAACCAGCAATGGGGTAATCCAGGCGGCACGGGTTGTAGTTTGTAGAAGAGAAAATAAATAAATTTTAATTCATTAAGTAACTTTGATATTTTCCTTTCAAAGTTACAGGAGGCAAACATATGTCTTTGATTAAATGGTCACCAGGATTTGATCCATTTTCCGAAATGGAGGAAATCATGTCATCATTTCCGCGTGTCCCTGCACTTCAATCTGTACACAGCGCTTTTGCGCCAGCAGTAGACGTCTACGAAGAAAAAAATAATATAATTGTAAAAGCGGATCTTGCTGGTCTTGATCCAAAAGATGTGGAGGTCACCGTAGAAAAAAATGTAGTAACATTAAGAGGTGAAACCAAAACAGAACATGAAATTGAAGAAAAAAATTATTATCGAAAAGAAATTCGAAGTGGTTCATTTTTTCGAAAGGTGCCACTCCCTGGATCCGTAAAGGAAGAAAAAATTAATGCAGAATTTTGTGATGGAGTTTTAAAAATTACTTGCCCAAAAGCAAGTCCAGCACAAACAAAGAAGGTAGATATAAAAGTTGTAAAAAATAATACAAAGAAAAAATAAAGGATGAATCCCTCTCTTGTTTAACTTTTGTTTCTTGGTACTATGGAAATTCTTTAGTACCAAGCAAAGAGGGGTTGAACAAAACGTAGATCTTAATTATCGTAATAAAAAAATATATATGTCAAAAATTTTAGGAATAGATCTTGGTACCACCAACTCATGTATGGCAATTGTAGAGGGTGGACAGCCAAAAGTTTTAGAGAATAAAGAAGGAAATAGAACAACACCTTCAATTATTGCTGTATCAAAAACCGGTGAACGTCTTGTAGGACAATTGGCAAAACGACAGGCCGTCACCAATCCAACCAATACTTTGCATTCTATCAAGCGTCTTATTGGAAGAAAATCTACGGATCCTGAGGTTGCAGATATTAGAAAGCATGTTCCGTATGAGATTATTGCAGATGGAGATAAAATTAAAGTAAAAATGGGTGATCATGATTATGCCGCACCAGAAATTTCTGCAATGGTATTGCAAAAGTTGAAAGCAGATGCAGAAGAAAAGACAGGAGAAAAGATTACTCAGGCGGTAATTACCGTTCCTGCGTATTTTGATGATTCACAAAGACAGGCTACCAAGCATGCCGGTGAAATTGCTGGTTTGGAAGTTTTGCGTGTGATCAATGAGCCAACGGCAGCCGCTTTTGCTTACGGATTTGATAAAAAGAATGATCAAAAGATTGCGGTTTATGACTTGGGAGGTGGGACATTTGATGTTTCTGTATTAGATATTTCCCATGATCATGAGGACGGACACTCTACTGTAGAGGTGTTGGCAACCAATGGAGATACTCACCTTGGTGGAGATGACTTTGATAAAAAAATTATTGAATGGATTTTAGAGGAATTCAAGAAAGTTGAAGGAATTGACCTCTCTCATGATCCTCTTTCACTTCAGAGAGTAAAAGATGCAGCAGAAAAAGCAAAAATTGAGTTATCAAGTACCCCAGAAACTGAGATAAATGAACCTTTTATCACATCAGGTGCTGAAGGTCCAAAACACTTGAATCTAAAGTTGACTCGAGCAAAGATGGAAGAGTTGGTCATGGAACTTGCAGATAAGACAATGGAGCCAATGAAGCGAGCTCTTGCCGATGCGGGGGTAGAAAAAGATGACATTAATGAAATTATTTTGGTGGGTGGAATGACCAGAATGCCTCTTATTCAAAAGAAGGTAGAAGAATTCTTTGGTAAAAAACCAAATGTGACGGTGAATCCTGATGAGGTTGTTGCGGTAGGTGCTGCTATTCAGGCAGGACAGCTCCAAGGTGACCTTGGAAAGGAGATTCTTCTCTTGGATGTAACTCCACTTTCTCTTGGGCTTGAAACTTTGGGAGGAGTAATGACGAAATTAATTGAAAAAAATACTACTATCCCAACGAGCAAAACACAGGTATTTTCCACAGCTGCAGATAATCAACCAAGTGTAGAAATTAATGTTTTGCAAGGAGAACGTCAAATGGCGGTAGACAACAAAAATTTGGGAAGATTTATTTTGGATGGTGTACCACCGGCTCCTCGTGGAGTTCCACAAATTGAGGTAAAGTTTGATATTGATGCCAATGGAATTTTGAATGTTTCTGCCAAAGATAAAGGAACTGGAAAGGAACAATCCATTCGTATTGAAGCCTCAAGTGGACTTTCAGATGAAGAGATTGAACAAATGAAAAAAGATGCAGAAGCACATGCACAAGAAGACAAACAAAAGCGGGAATTGATTGACGTAAAAAATACAGCTGATACAATGGTGTACACAACAGAAAAAATGATGAAAGAAGTAGAAGAAAAGAAAATTGAAGTAACCGAAGAAGAAAAAGCAAAAGTAGAAGAAGGTCTTAAAAAACTCAAAGAAGTAAAGGACGGGGAAGATATGGAAGCTATCAAAAAGGCCTCAGAAGAGCTTTCTACCTCTGCACAAGCCGTTGGGATGAAGATGTACCAGCAAGAACAGGCCAAGGAGCAAAAACCTCAAGATGGTGCATCTACACAGGATGCTCAAACTGATAAAAAGGACAATGATGACGATGCGGTTGAAGGTGAGGTTGTTGACGACCAAAAGTAAACTTTCTTAAAAAACTATTAATGAGAGGTGCCCCAAAATGGGGCACTTCATCAAAATATGGATTCAGACCCATCAAGACATAGAAAATACTTTTTGCGAGAGCGGGAGACAATTACCTCAGCAGAGATTGAGTCCGTCTACAACGAAATTCTCGGGCGCACTGTAGTGGTTGCTACAACTTCAGATTACCGAAAGAAAGTGTTTGGAACGTATCAAGGAGAAGATGGTAAAACGCAGGGGATTGGATTTTCAAAAGTTGATGGAGTTCGCACAAAAGATTTGGATGAGGCATTGATTCAAGAATCGTACGAAAAATTGAATCCTCATGCAAGCGTACAGGATCCATTTAGGACTCGTATGGCAGAGGCAGTGGCAACTGGGAAAGTTGCATTGCTTTTGGAATCTTTGATTGGTGTATCTGGGGACTTAAAAGAGCATATGGACAAGGTATTGATAGGGATAGACACTCTTCCTACGTATTTTGCGGTTCGAGATGACAATGGAATCCTAAAATACAGAGGCGATGCTGTACCAAAACCAAAAGAAAGCCTTTCTCAAGAAAATAAAAATTGGCATGAAGTTGATCCAAGGACTATGATTGAGAGTGAGTTGGAATATTTGGTGGATATGCTTCGAAAAGAACCAAAGACAGTAGATGAAAAATGGTCCGGGGATCTACGAAGAGAATGTGGTGTACAAGTAACTACGGGGATATCTATTTGCGTTCCAATAGAAGTAGATAATACCCAAAAGTTGGTATGGAAAGCGTATTCTTTGAGTAGCTTTTTAAACTTTGGGAGACTGGAAGAAATTGCAGCATTAAAATCATCTCAAGAAAGAAAGGAATCTCTTGATGCATTGGTTGATCAAATTTTGCAGATCTCAAGTAAAGAAGAAAATCCCTTTCCTACGCAGATAAGTGGTGGTATCAATTTTGCAGATGAAGAGATCCGAAATATTTTAAAGATTCGAGAAACAGCGTTAGACTTTTGGGGGAATAATCAAAATTCTGAAGAGACTCCAGAGACTGGTATTTACCTTGGTGCTCCAGAGAAAGGAATCAAACAGGCACTAAGAGAGGTTGCAAGTGAGATAGTCCTTGAGAAAAAAAGAAGAAGTACTTAGTTTGTTTATTGTTAATCATTTTGTCATGTCAAAAGACTACTACAAAACACTCGGGGTTGAGAAAGGGGCGTCTGAAGAAGAAATAAAAAAAGCTTTTCGAAAGATGGCACACAAGTATCATCCAGATAAAAAGGGTGGAGATGAAGAAAAATTTAAGGAAGTCAATGAAGCGTACCAGGTATTGGGTGATGCACAAAAAAGAAAGCAATATGATCAGTTTGGTGCTGACTTTGACCAGCAAGGTGGTTTTGGTGGTGGAGCAAATTGGGATGACTTTATGCGTGCTTCACGAGGACAAGGAGGAGACTTTGGTGGCATGAATTTTGGTGGAATTGACCTTGGGGATATTTTTGGTGAGATGTTTGGGTTTGGTGGTGGACGTGGGGGACAACGTGGTCAACGGCGTGGAAGAGATATACAGGTAGATATTGAAGTGAGTTTTGAGGATGCTGCTTTTGGGACAGAAAAGGAAATTAAACTGGCAAAAAATAATCCTTGTGATGTATGTACAGGATCTGGCGCAGAACCGGGAAGCTCACATAAAACTTGTGAGAGTTGTGGTGGAAAAGGACAAGTGAGAAGAGTGCAACAAACTATGTTTGGCGCCATGCAAGCAGTTTCAGATTGTCCAAATTGTGCAGGAAGCGGACAGATTATTGAAAAAAAATGTAAACATTGTGGTGGGGACGGGGTAAAAAGAAGTGACAGCACTTTGAAGGTAAAGGTGCCTGCAGGGATTCATGATAGAGCCTCTATTCGTCTTTCCTCTCATGGTGAGTATCCTGGTGCGGGTGGACAGGCTGGAGATTTGTATGTTGTAGTGCATATCAAGCCACATAAAGAGTTTGTACGGAAAGAATATGATGTGTACAGTAAGGCAAGGATAAGCTACTCTCAGGCCGTATTGGGAGATAAAATTGATATCCCTACTTTGGATGGAGAAAAGAAGTTGGTCATTCCATCCGGAACTGCATCACATCAACAGTTGCGTCTTAAAGGACTTGGTGTCCCGCATTTGCAAGGAAGTGGACGAGGGGATCATTATGTTCAAGTCATTGTAGATATTCCAAAAAAAGTTTCTCGCAAAGTGAAAAAACTTTTGGAAGAACTTCAAGATGAATTAGAAAAATAATTTTACAAACAAAAAAAAGGACATTCAATTTTGAATGTCCTTTTTATTTTTTTGGTAATACTGATTTTATCCAGTCAGTGAGAGATTTATTTTTTGCGGCCTTTATATGAGATTTTGCGGTGTGTGTTTTCACAAAGTCCAACCATTCTTGATTGGGTGCTTTTCTATTTTTATCCATGATAATCTCAACGACATCACCATTTTGAAGCTCTGTATTGAGAGAAACGTATTTTTCGTTCACCATTGCACCACTACATTTATCACCAATTTCGGTGTGGATGTGATAGGCAAAATCTACAGGAGAGGATCCTTCCGGCAGGTCAATCACGTCTCCTTGTGGGGTAAAAACAAAGATTCTTGATTGTAAAAAATCTACTTTTATTTCGTCTAGATCCGCTAACTTGGTAAGGATATCCTTTTGTATCTCTGCAAGCTCTTGTGCCCATTTAATTTCTTGTTTGGGCATGTGTCTTCCTCTCTCATCATAATGCCAGTGTGCGGCAACACCAAATTCTGCCTCTTCGTGCATTTCTTGTGTTCGGATTTGAAATTCCAAGATTTCTCCACCATCTCCAAATACCGTGGTATGAAGAGACTGGTAGCCATTGGGTTTTGCTTGAGAAATATAGTCTTTGATACGTCCTTTCAAGGGTTTCCAAACTTTGTGAAGAATACCAAGGGCTGCATAACAGTCAGCAAGGGTTGGAACAATAATTCTAATTGCTACAAGATCATAGATGCTGGTACTTTGGTTATCTTTTCGCAAAAGTTTCTGGTAAAAACTGTATAATCTTTTATTTCTTCCTTGGATGGAGAGAACCGGAATATTTGCTTTTTTTAATTCTGCTGCTGCCTTTTCACACATTTGTTCGAAGTATCGTTCTTTTTCTTTGAGTTTTTCGTCACGCATTTTTTTAATACGTTGGAATTCCTTGGGATAGATATATCGAAAAGAAAGATCTTCCAGTTCTCCTTTCATTTCTCCCATTCCAAGACGATGTGCAATAGGGGCATAAATTTCCAAGCTTTCCAAGGCAATGCGGTACCTTTTTTCTGCCGGGAGTGCGTGAAGTGTTTGAAGATTATGTATTCTGTCTGCAAACTTAATAATCATGACTCGGACATCTTCTGCCATGGCCACAAACATTTTTCGAAGATTCTCTAAGTATCTTTCAACACCTCGATATTTTAGCTTTCCGAGTTTGGTAATTCCACGAACAAGTCCGGCTATCTCACTCCCAAAATTTTCCTCAACCTCCTCAATAGTTACATCGGTATCTTCTGGAACATCATGGAGGAGTGCTGCGGTGATAATAATGGGATCTATGCGCATATCTGCAAGGATATGTGCTGTTGCTAGGGGATGGATAATATAGGGTTCACCGGATTTCCTAAATTGTCCCTCATGTGCAGCTTTGGCAAAATCATAAGCCAGGCGTATCATGTCCAAATCCGCTTCTTTTCGGTAGCTTTCAATTTTTTTTATGAGGCCTTCAATAGTTTGTTCCATAGAAGTGCTATGATTCCTTCTCAATTTATACCATTTTTCTTTTCCAATGACAAGGAATTTTTTTGAAAAAAATCAAAGGAAAATACCTATAGAAAACCCCGGGATTATCCGGAGTTTTTCTTCTTTTTGGCTGGTGCTTTTCGTTTTCTTTTTGGTTTTGCCTTTTCAAGGAGTGCTTCACATTCTGCTTGGGTTATCTTTTCTGGGTTTTCCTTTTGATCCTTGGGAATACGAGCATTTTTTTCTCCATTGGTAATATAGGGTCCATAGGGGCCACGCAGAATTTGAATATCAGTTCCATCAAATGTTTTTATGATTTTATTTTTTTGTTCTTCTTCTGAAAGTTTTATGATTTCTTCTGCTTCTTCAAACGTAATGGTGAAAGGATCCTTTTCATACTTTTTGAGGGAGTAATAATTTTTTTCTACCTGGATATATGGACCAAATCTTCCTACATTGGCAATAATATCTTTTCCTTCATTTGTTTGCCCCAGTGTTCTTGGAAGAGAGAGCAAGTGAAGCGCCTCTTCAAGAGTAATGGTAGAGAGCTCTTTTCCTTTTGGAATGGAGGCAAAGCGTGGTTTTTCTTCATCTTCTTTTGCTCCAAGTTGTACATAGGGACCAAATCTTCCAATACGTGCAGAAACGGGTTTTTGTGTTTTTGGGTCTATCCCAAGCTCTCGTGTTTTTGAAATATCATCACGAGAAATATTTTCAAGCTTTTCTTCAAGGTTTTCATGAAATGGATGATAGAAAGTAGAAATAATTGGCTGCCAATCTTTTTTTCCTTCGGCAATTTCATCCAGATTTTCTTCCATTTGTGCTGTGAAACCTAAATCTACAATGAGTTTAAAGTGTGTTTGCAAAAGTTCAGTGACAATAAAGGCAACATCAAGAGGTTTGAGTCTTTTATTTTCATCTCTTTCTACATAGCTTCTTGCTTCTATCGTTCCAATGGTTGGAGCATACGTAGACGGTCTCCCAATACCATGTTCTTCAAGTGCTTTTACCAGAGTAGCATCAGAATATCGAGCTGGTGGTTGGGTGAAGTGTTGTTCAGATTGGAGGTCTATGAGATTAAGCGCTTCCTTTTCGGATAGTTCCGGAAGCATTTCTTGTTTGGTTGCTTCTGGATAAAGTTTGAGCCATCCATCAAACTGAATGGTCTGCCCATTTGCTCGAAAGAGATATTTTTCTTTGTTTTCTTTAATATCTACATTTGTCTTGTCAAGAACCGCCTGTGCCATCTGTGTGGCAAGAGCACGTTTCCAGATAAGGCTGTATACTTTTAATTGACTTGGATCGAGGTAATCTTTAAGGCTTTCTGGAGTTTTGGCTGGATCCGTTGGACGAATTGCTTCATGAGCTTCTTGGGCACTTTTGGATTTTGTTTTATAAAATCTTGGTTTTTCAAGACTATATTTTTCTCCGTACTTTGAGCCAACAAATGTTTTTGCTTCTTGAAGAAATTTTTCAGAAAGATTAAGAGAATCTGTTCTCATGTAGGTAATTAAACCCACAGAACCCTCAGCACCAATAGAAATACCTTCATAGAGTTGTTGTGCAATACGCATGGTTTGTTTAGAAGAATATCCAAACTTATTGTTTGCTGTTTGCTGAAGAGTAGATGTTTGAAACGGGGGAGGAGGATTTCGTTTTGTTTGTTTCTTTTCAATTTTTTCTATGGAATAGGAAACACCATTGAGATCTGCAAGAATACTATCAACCTGCTCTTTATTTTTCAGGTCTAATTTTGCTACTTTTTTCCCATCAATACTGTAGAGTTTGGACTCTATAATGTGTTCGCTTTGTTGTTTTTGAAACTTTGCACCAAGGCTCCAATATTCTTCTGGGTTAAAGGCCCGAATTTCTTTTTCTCTTTCCACAATAAGGGCTACCGCAACAGATTGTACACGGCCGGCGGAAAGGCCACGAGCGACCTTTTTCCAAAGGAAAGGGGAGAGCTCATATCCTACGAGGCGGTCTAGTACCCGTCTGGCTTGTTGTGCGTCTACCAACTTTTTATCAATATTTCTTGGATGTTTGAGCGCTTCTTCTATTGCAGATTTGGTAATTTCGTGAAAAACAATTCTTTTTGAGTTTTCTGGTTTTACGTCCAGAACATGTGCAAGATGCCAAGAAATGGCTTCTCCTTCGCGGTCCTCATCCGTTGCAAATATGATGTCATCACATTTTGCTGCGAGGTCTTTGAGTTTTTTGACTTGCTTGCTTTTATCACGAGGAATGGTATAGGTTGGTTCAAAGGTTCCTCCTTCAATATCTATTCCCATTTTGCTTTTGGGCAGATCACGAATATGACCAAAAGAAGATTCCACAAAATAGGAAGAACCAAGGAATTTCGAGATGGTTTTCGCTTTTGTGGGGGATTCTACGATAACAAGGGTTTTTCCCATAGTTTAGAGGTTTTTTGTCTCAATAAAGGGGATTTTTTCTATTTACTATAGTCAAATTTGGCTATACTGTCAAATCTTGCCCAAAATACTATAGGTCATACCCCCAAGGTTCCTCACCATACCCTTCATTTCCATAATTGTCAAGGTAGCAAGAATATCTTTGTTGGAATGAGAAATTTTTTTTGTAATTTCATCTACATGGTGGGGCTGTAAAGAAAGACAAGCAAGAATTTCAGTCTCAAGAGAAGATTCAGGCATATTTACAGAAGGAGAAAGCCTTTCTGTTTGGGGAAGGGAAATATTGAGAGTATTGAGAATATCTTCTGCATTGGTAATACAGTTTGCGCCCAATTGTATGAGCTTGTTGGGGCCGTCTGCCGTGGGGGCATAAATATTTTGGGGTATAGCAAAGACTTCACGACCGCTTTCCAGAGCACATTGGGCGGTGATAAGAGAACCCGATTTTTCGGGTGCTTCTATAACAAGCGTTCCAAGCGTCATACCCGCAATAAGTCTATTTCTCATGGGGAAGGAATATCGGGTAGCTTGAGTGCCTGGTGGATATTCACTGAGAATACATCCGTCAGAGTCGAGTATCCTTCTTGCAAGCGAAATATGTATGGTTGGGGTAATACTTTTGTCATCTACACCACTTCCCAAGACAGCAAGGGTATATCCATTTTCTTCAAGGGCTGCTTTATGTGCAATACCATCAATTCCAAGAGCAAGCCCACTTATGATGCTTATTCCGTATCGAGTAAGCTGTTTTACCATATCTTCAGTTACTCTTCTTCCGTAGGATGTGTACTTTCGTGTTCCTACTACAGCAAGGGATGGAGCAGTATTTTTGAGATTCCCTCGGAAAAAAAGACAGAGGGGAGGATCAAAAATATATTTAAGAAGTTCAGGATAGAGTGGACTTTCTTTTGTGATAACTTTTATATTTTCTTTTTCAAGTGTCTTTTGAATGTGTTCTTCGTCAATGCTTTTTTTAAAATCTAAAAAGGCCTGAATAATTTCAGGCTGCCATCCCGTTTGTTGGAGTTCCGAGGCATTAGCATTCCAAGCATTTTCCAAAGTATGAAAAACTTTGAGAAGTGTGAGATAGCGTTTGAAAGAATATTTTGAAAAATAGTTAAAAAGAATTTCTTTTTGCATACCCTCCTTATGTATATTTGCAAAAGATATTTTGTATCAAAGAAGCCTAAGAATTTCTTCAACTGCGGTATCAATAGTAATACGCAGTGCCTTTTTTTCCATTATGCCAAACTTACCAAGAACAAAATTAGCGGTATCATCCATCTTTTTTTTGTTTGTGCTGGCAATGCCTACACGTATACGAGTAAACTCTTTTGTTCCTATATTTTCCATTATGGATTTGATCCCATTGTGTCCAGCGTGGCCTCTATTTGTTTGTACCTTTATTTGTCCAAGTTCAAGATCTTTTTCATCGTGAACAACAATAAGATCACGTTCTGTTATTTTATAAAAATGTGCAATAATTGCAACGGATTGACCCGATGCATTCATATATGTCATTGGTTTGGCAAGAATAATTTTTTCTCCATTTTTGGTATAACCACAGATACTCGCATTAAATTTTTTGCTTAAAGACCAGTTGTCTGTATCGGGAAGTTTTTCCTTTAGTTTATCAAGAATCATAAAACCCACGTTGTGACGTGTTTTTTCATATTTTTTTCCTGGGTTTCCCAACCCAACTACGAGTTTCATAATTTTCAATAAGAAGAAAGCGAACTTATCTTTTTACCTTCTTTAATTTTATCACAATAGGAGTTCCAATAAAATCAAATTGTTCACGAAGTCTATTTTCCAAGAAGTTAAGATAAGATCTATGGAGCGATGTTCTGTACTTTATGAAAAGCTCAAAAATTGGTGGAGCTGTGGCAATTTGGTGAAATCCCAAAACCTTTGGTTGGCGGGTTCCTTTTCCACGCGCTGGTTGGTGTTGTTTGAGAACTCCTTCCAAAAATTTTTCCAAACCACGATTTGCTATTTTTGTATGTCTACTTTTCCAAACCTTCATAATCATGGGGAATACTTGGTGTACTTTTAGACCCGTTTTTCCGCTTACAAAAAGTATAGGAGCAAAATTAAGATGAGGGAAATATGAGTACACTTTTTTAGTTATTTGATTTCGTGCATGATCGCTCGAATCATCTGCAAGATCCCACTTGTTTACGAGAATTATGGCACTTTTCGATCTACGTTCAAGGAGTCCACCAAGTTGCATATCTTGTGCGGAGATAACTTCTGTTCCATCAATGACAAAGAGAATAATGTCAGATTTTTCAATGGAATCAATACTTTTGTGGATGCCAACTTTTTCAAGTGAACCCCCAACGCGAGATTTTCTTCGAATACCTGCTGTATCTACAAAATTGATCAGGACTTCTTTTGTTGAGTCACCATCTGTGTAGGGGTATTTTATGAGAGTGTCATAGGGTTCGCGTGTTGTATGAGCCATATCACTTACAATCACTTTGTCTTCACCAATTATTTTGTTGAAGAGGGATGATTTTCCTACGTTTGGTTTTCCAATGAGAGCGATTTGAATTTCTTTTTCCATTGGGGGAACTTTTGTTTTTATGCCTTGCTTTTCAAGAGTTTCAAATATCAGATCAAGAAGATCACCGGTATTGCGTCCACTGGCGGCAGAAACAGGAATGACCTCACCCAAGCCAAGCTTTTCCCAACCTCCCGTATAAATGTTTGCTTCTTTTTTTACACTGTCTGCTTTGTTGGCTAAAACAAAAATTGTTTTATCTTTTATTTTTCGGAGTCGTTTTGCAAGCTCCAACTCTTGTGGCAATATTCCTGTTTGTGAATCCGTTACAAATAAAATAACATCAGCAAGTTTTACTGCGGCTTCACTCTGCTTTATGATATCGTCTTCAAGAGGAATATTCATATCAAAAGTAAGCCCACCGGTATCTATGACCTTTGCATGTTTTCCTTGCCAGATGACGTACCCTTCATTATTGGTACGGGTGGTTCCTGGAATTGCGGACACGATAGCCTTGGCCTGTTCAATAAGCGTATTAAAAAGTGTTGATTTTCCAACATTGACACGACCAACAAGTGCTATTACTGGAAGTTCTGTATTTTCGATATGTCCCGGTGTTGCCATAAAATGATCTTAAAACGAATAATAAATGTAAATTCAATTAGGTTTCCTGAAAGTCCTCACCAAGGATAATATAAATTTGGGTTTTGGAATCATAGGTTTCGTTTTCAGGAGGACTTTTTTTGATAGGAATGTGGAGTGTATCGGCTATATCTTCTACTGTCGAGGAAAATTCTCCAGAACTGAGATCATATATTCCACTTTGCATATAGGGACGTTCTTGAGTATTTCCAAGAATAGTTACATCAATGTTTTTATCGTTGAGTGTCTTTTTTACTCGTGCAGCGAGTCCTGCTCGCCAAGTCCCATTTTGAATTTCTATTTTTGCCGTATCTACATCCGGTTTATCCTGTGCTGGAACGGTTTCTCCAATAGAGAAGTTTCGTATCTGTGATTGAAAATCCTTATCAAAAATATTTTTCATGGCATCTTTAATATCATCATAGTTTCCAGAAACCGGTTCGAGAAGGTAGGCTCCATTTTCCGAAAAAGTATTTTTGAGATATCCATTCACGCCATTGTCAAGTACAAGTGTACTGATGTTATTAGAATCAAAATCTTTTGACATTTTGAGGAAGCCAATGATATCAGAGAAAGACATGTTGGTACTTATATTTTCTTGAAGTGTATTGAGAATATTATTTATGCGAATTGGATTAATAAGGGTTTTGAAGGAAATAAGTTTTTCTTTTACTGCAAGAAGAACTTTTTGTTGTCTTCTTGCTCGTGCAAAGTCTGAACCTTCTCCATTATTTCCATGTCTAGATCGTGCAAATTTGAGGGCGGTATCACCATCCATAGTTTGAATGCCTTTATCAAATTTTATAACTTGGTAGGCATCATTTGGTGCCGGGTATTGTTGATCTACGAATGATTTTTCTACATCTACTTTTACACCTCCAATATCATCTATGATTTGAGTGAATGCTTTAAAATCAACACGAAGATAATAGTGAATATCCAGATCAAAGGTCTTTTTGAAAACATCACTTACAAATGCCGGTCCAAAATTTTTCTTTTTTGTTTCTCCAAAAGCATTTACATTATTGATTTTTCGAATACCATACCCAGGTATATTAACTGCAAGATCCCGTGGAATGGAGATAAGAGCAACTTCGTTGGTAGAAGGTTTGATACTGGCCACCATAAGGGTATCGGTGAGATATGGCCCGTCATGTCCAAGCCCTCCCATACCAAGCAACAGAATATTAATGCGGTCCTTTTTTTCTCCAGCAAGCTTTGCTTCTTTGTTAAATACCAGATGTTTTAGTCTTTGGAAGAACCCTTGAGGTTCTACAGGTTCTAGAGTGATAGGATCATAACTCTCAGGTGTATCCCCGGGGTTTGAGGCCGGCATGAGGCCGTAAGTAAGACATCCTCCCAACAAAAAAACAACGATTATGGAAATAATCCAAAATCGATTTTTTCTATGCTGTGATTTCTGTATCTTCCAACTTTGACCCTCAGAGTCATTTGGAAGAAAGTTTACCTTTCTTTGCTCCATAGTCTGTGTGTAGTATAGCGGAAAATAGCCCTTTTGGCAATATGAGGAATATATGGTATAATTGTCTTGTAAAGAAATATTTTATGCCAAAATACATTACTGAGGATACGCCGGTTGGCGATGTCTATCATATCTGGGATGTGGAAGAATATACTCAGCATCAAAGAGGAAAGTGGTGGTATATCATGGTCTTTTTGTTTTCTCTTTTGTTTATTTTTTATGGTTTAAAGACACAGAATTTTTTGTTTGCTCTTATTGTTGTGCTTACTGCCATTATTGTTTTTTTGCAAACTAAGCAGATTGCTCCCAAATATCAATTTGCAATTACAGATTCCGGAATAGTTGTCGGAAACAAAATTTACTCCTACAATGAGTTGGATGAGTTTTTCATTGTGTATCAGCCACCGGAAGTGAAGATTCTTTTTGTAGAAACCAAGGATCTGTATCGACCAAAAATTCGTATTCCTATTGATTCTGAGGTAGATCCTATGGATGTACGACATGCCCTTCGTGCTTTTTTGCCAGAAAATTTAGAAAGAGAAGATGAGCCACTTTCTGATAAGCTTGTAAGAAGATGGAAGCTTCACTAAGGCATTCCCATTCTTTGTGTTCCAAAAGAAGAGAATTTGTATTGACAAATTCTTTTTTTTGAGGTACAGTTTCTCTACTTTTGCGTATGCTCTCGTAGTTCAATGGATAGAACATCGGTTTGCGGAACCGACGATCTAAGTTCGATTCTTAGCGAGAGCACCATATTTTTAGCAGCCGAAAGGCTGTTTTTTTGTTGAAAATAAAAGCAGAAAAGGGCTTTACTCAAAGTTCGGAAAACGTTATATTAGAGAGGATAAGACTATTTTATGCTACTACATACATCCATTGGAGCACTCAAAGGGGTTGGAAAGACACTGGAAGGACGGTTGTCTATTTTAGGTATCCAAACGGTTTCAGATCTTTTATTCCATTTTCCATTTCGATATGAAGATTTTAGTCAGGTATCGAGTATTTCAGGTTTACAAGCCGGTCAGGAAATTACTATAGAAGCTATCATTGAGCTTATACATAATAAGCGAACATCTCGAAAACGAAAGATAATCACAGAGGCTATTGTTTCTGATTTTACGGGGCAAGTGCGTATTGTTTGGTTTGGTCAGGCCTTCATAACAAAAAATTTAAAGGTGGGGGATAAAGTAAAATTTTCTGGAAAAATAAAGGAAGATATGTTTGGGTTACAATTGGTTTCTCCTGTATATGAGAAAGTAAAAGAAAAGGATGAATTAATTCAGGCAGGAAGAATTTTGCCTGTCTATCCACTCACATCCGGAATTACGCAAAAACAATTACGGCATCTTTTATCGCAAATCATTGGTCTTGCAAAAAAAGTGGAGGAGTGGATACCGGAGGATATTCGTGATCGTGCAGATATCATGACACTTTCTGAAGCACTTACGCTTATTCATTTTCCCAATTCATTTGATGAAATAGAACATGCACAAAGAAGGCTTAAGTTTGATGAACTTTTCATATTACAACTTCGTGCTGAACTTTTGAGGCAATCACTGCATACCTTAACTGCACCACAAATTCCTTTTCATGAAAAAGAAGTACAACAATTTGTAAAAAAACTTCCTTTTGAACTGACAAAGGATCAAAAGATAGCCTCTTGGGAGATCCTTCAGGATCTGGAAAAAGAAACTCCTATGAATCGTCTCATAGAAGGGGATGTTGGTTCTGGGAAGACAGTTGTGGCAGCCTTGGTTATGTATAATACTGCGGTATCACGACTTCAGGCACTTATCATGGCTCCTACAGAGATACTCGCAAAACAGCACTATGCATCATTACGGAGTCTTTTCCCCAAAGAAATAAAGGTAGGTATCCTTACCAGAACAGAAGTAAATACTGAAAAATTGGAGGGAGAAAAAAATTCTAAGACAAAACAGAAGCGTGAGATATTAAAAATGATTCAAGACGGCTCACTCGACATTATTGTGGGTACCCATGCAATTCTTTCTGACTCAGTAAATTTTCATAATCTTGGATTGGTTATTGTAGATGAACAGCATAGGTTTGGTGTGGAGCAAAGAAAAATGTTAAAAGA
This sequence comes from Candidatus Magasanikbacteria bacterium CG11_big_fil_rev_8_21_14_0_20_39_34, assembly GCA_002787355.1. Lineage (GTDB taxonomy): Bacteria > Patescibacteriota > Patescibacteriia > Magasanikbacterales > UBA922 > 1-14-0-20-39-34. The sequence goes on along the minus strand of PCWN01000008.1, from coordinate 105,862 downwards.
CAAGGCGGTTCATCAAAAGACAACGCCACATTTTTTATCTATGACCGCTACGCCCATTCCTCGTTCATTTGCACTTACCTTGTATGGAGATCTTGATTTATCACTCATAAAGACAAAACCTTCTGGGAGAAAACCTATAAAAACACGATTTGTAGCACCACACCATAGACAAAAAGCATATGATTTTATTAATGAAGAAGTGAAACGCGGTCGCCAAGTTTTTGTTATTTGTCCACAAATTGGTGATCAAAATATAGAATCTTCTTCACTTCAAGATGAGAAAAAAACGGTTTTGGAGGAATATGAAAAACTTTCTAAGCACATTTTTCCTCATTTACGCATTGGGTATCTTCATGGAAAACTCAAGGGAGAGGAAAAGGATAGGACTATGAAGGATTTTACAGACGGAAAAACAGATATTTTGGTCTCTACCTCTGTAGTGGAGGTTGGAGTTGATATAAAAAACGCAAGTGTAATGATGATAGAAGGTGCTGAGAGGTTTGGATTGGCACAGCTTCATCAATTTAGAGGTCGTGTAGGCCGATCTGATCATCAGTCATATTGTTTTGTCTTGAGTACAGTTGAAAGTGAAAATGTAAATGAAAGATTACAATTTTTTGAAAGAACTTCTGATGGATTTGCACTTGCCGAATATGATTTGCAGTTAAGAGGCCCTGGTGAAGTGTATGGAAAACAACAAAGTGGAATGATGCAGTTTAAAATAGCAACTATGAGAGATGTTGAGATCATAAAATTAGCAAGAGAAATTGCAAAAAATATAGATTTTCAAAAGTACCCTCAATTACGTGAAAAAATTCATATTTGGGAGAAAAAAGTTCATCTTGAGTAACACATTTGCGAATTTGAAAGGAGGTGCTATAATTCTACCCGGAATTCATCATTAAATAGAGCCTATGCAAGATATCCCTTTGGCACTCACCTTTTCTGATGTACTTTTAGTTCCTAAAAGAACGCCACTTCAGTCACGCAGTGAAGCTGATATATCCGGAATGTGGACGAAAAACATAATGTTGCACACACCGTTTGTGTCTGCAAACATGGCATCTGTGACGGAACACAAAATGGCCATTGCTATGGCACGAGAGGGGGGTATAGGCGTCATTCATCAGTTTGGAACTATTGAAGAACAAGTTCAGGAACTTAAGTCAGTGAAGAAGAGTACGAGTTACGTAATCGAGGAACCCGTTTCGGTAAGCAGCAATATTTCTATAGGACAAGCTATTGATATCATGCAAAAGGAGGGGGTTACAAGTTTATTGGTAATGTCGGGGGATCATCTGGAGGGTATATTTACTTCTCGGGATTATTTGTTTGAAAAGGACTATAAAAAAAGCATTGTAGAGGTCATGACTCCAAGAGAACGTTTAGTAACTGCTGAATATGGTATTAGTTTGGACACGGCAAAGGGGATACTCCACAAACACAGAATTGAAAAACTTCCACTTTTAGAAGATGGAATTGTTCGTGGGTTGGTGACAACACAGGATATCCAAAAACTTGAATACTGGCCAAGAGCAAGTAGAGATAAGAAAGGAAGATTACTCGTTGGGGCAGCACTTGGGGTAAAAGATACGCATGAACGTGCAGAAGCACTTATTCGAGTTGGGTGTGATACATTAGTGCTTGATGTTGCACATGCGCATTCCGATTTTGTTATTCAAAGAGTAAGAGAACTAAAATCTTTTTTTCCATCTATTGACCTTATGGTGGGGAATATTGCCACAAAAGCAGCCGCACATGATCTTATCGAGGCAGGAGCAGATGGACTGAAGGTTGGAATTGGACCCTCACCGGTGTGTACCACTCGTATTATCTCGGGGGCTGGAGTGCCTCAGTTAACAGCCATAATGAATGTAGCAAGTGTAGCTAAAGATTACGGTGTACCAGTTATTGCCGATGGGGGAATGAAGTTTCCAGGAGATATTGCCAAGGCAATTGCCGCCGGAGCTTCAAGTATATATTCCGGAAGACTTTTTGTGGGTTGTGATGAATCCCCCGGAATGATTATTTTAAAAAATGGAAAACGATACAAAAAATACTATGGAAGTGCTTCCTATGAAAGTAATCATAGTCGTCAGGAGTTAAAACGTGGAAGGCATCTTAAAGAGCGCCTCGATGTCTTTGTAGAAGGTGTTTCTACATTGGTGGATTACTCCGGCTCTGTAGAAGATATTGTAAAGTCTCTCGCAAAAGGTTTGCAGAGTGCTATGAGTTACTGTGGGGCAAAAAATATGGACGAGATGCACGAAAATGCTGAATTTGTTCAAATGACACAGAGTGGATATATCGAAAGTGGAAGTAGAGGAGAAAAGCTTTCTGAATAAATTAACTATGTAAGTTTTATAAGTTCATTAATATTTTCTACATTGGTTATATTTACACCGGTATCTTTTATTTTTAATTTTGCTGGAAGATGAGTGATGATTCGCTTCATCCCGAGGTGTTCACACTCTTTTAGACGTTTTTGAATATGTGAGGTACTGCGTACTTCACCGCCAAGACCAACTTCTCCAAAGACAACAAGATCGTTACCAAGAGCTTTATCTTTAAATGAACTGGCAAGCGCAAGACAAACGGCAAGATCTACGGCAGGTTCATTTGCCTTGATTCCTCCAACAATATTTACATGAACATCATAGCCACCAAACGGGAGGTTGGTTCTTTTTTGCAGTACAGCAAGAAGCACATGGAGACGATTTATATCAAAACCACTTGATTTCCGTAATGGATACCCAAAAGCTGTTTTATTTACAAGTGCTTGCACTTCTACTAGAAGAGGCCTTGTTCCTTCAAGAAGACAGGTAATAACTGATCCTGAAAGATTCATGGTTCGTTCCAAAAGAAGATTTTGTGATGGGTTTTGCACTCCTTGTAATCCATTTTCTTCCATTTCAAAGATTCCAATTTCATCAGTGGAGCCGAAACGATTTTTGACGGTACGAAGTATTCTCATCTGGTGGTATCGGTCACCCTCAAGGTACAAAACAGTATCAACAAGATGTTCAAGTGTACGTGGACCGGCAACGGCACCATCTTTGGTAACATGTCCTATGATAATAACACTTGTTCCCGAGGACTTGCATACTTCAAGAAGTTTTACCGTAGAAGCACGCACTTGAGAAATAGATCCCGGTTCACCGGAAACTTCCTCAGAATAAATTGTTTGTATTGAGTCAATAATGGCAAGTGAAGGTTTTTCATTGAGGATCGTACTTGCAATGATTTCTACACAGGTTTCATTTGATAATTTGGATGTATCTCCATTGAGGTTAAGGCGTTGTATGCGCATACCCACTTGCTGGATAGACTCTTCTGCCGAGAAGTACAGTGAGTTTGGTACAGAACTTGCTATTTGTGCGCAAAGAGTTGATTTTCCTATTCCAGGTTCACCACCCAACAAAATAAAACTTCCAGGAACAATACCAAATCCAACCGTTCTATCAAACTCTGAGATATTGGTTTGGATTCTCTCAAAATTTTTCATTTTGACAGAAGAGGCAACTTCCATAGTTGCCGAGGCTCGTGGTGTTTTACTTTTTTCTTCTTCTTTTTTGGAAAGATGTTTTTCTTCTACGGTTCCCCATTTACCGCATTCAAGGCATCGTCCAACCCATTTTTTGTATTGTGCATCACAGTGTGTACAAGAAAAAATAGTTTCCATTTTACTCATAAAATAATGTTACTGACTGTCATCATGAATGGAGAAGTGCATAAAGTCTCGTGTCCTTCCGGAAATATTAGTTGCACCCCACTTCCATCCATTGGAGGTGAATAGGCGGTACACGGGGCTATTGTAGTAAATAGTTTTATTTGGATTTGCTGGAGGATTCCAGGGACCCCCATTTGAAGGTCCTGAACACGTTATAGGTCCAAGAGGATGAGCTATTGGATCAAAACCAGAACATCCACTGTAGAGGCCATTATACTCTGCATTGATGTCTATGGCCATACCATAAAAGTGTCCGCCAGCGCCGGTTCGAAATCCATCTGCATTGACTGCTCCAACCGTCCGGTTTGGTCGGTATCCTACGAGACTGGTTATCTCCAGTTGGTTATTTTGTACTATTGTTTTCAACATTTGTTTGATTTGATCAACATATGCCCAACAGACACGAACGCTTGATACGCCGCGGATTCCAACGCTGCTTGGATCAAACAAAACCTGATCTTGTTCACAGACACTACATCTTGGGTCAGATTTGCTGACGTAGCTTTTATCCTGGCTGATAATGGTATTATATGGGGCATTGGTCTCTTTTCTGAAAAGTGCGGTTGTGCGAGTATTGGTATTCCAACGTTTTTCGGTAAATGTACATTGGTTTGATTGTGCTGCCGGGCTTTGTCCACTTTGGGCTGGAGCAATAATATTTGCATTACTGGCTGCACCAACATTGGAGATGGGGGAAGTTCCTCCTTCTGCTTTAACATTACTTACTCCAGAAGGCTTTCCCGTACAGGTCTGTGGAAGGGTATCATAGCGATTTCTTGCAGAGGTACCCATGGTCCCATATTCAAAGTGCCAAATTTCCGTTTCCAGTCGAACAAAGTTTGGGTCTGCAAGGTAAAATATATCTGCAATTTCTTTTACAAAACGGGGACTTGTCTTACATTGTCCTGAACTTCCATAAAGAGTGAGTTGTTTTCCATTTTTATAGAGGAAAACATCTATTGCCACACCATGACCATGATTGGAAAATCCAGGTGTTGCGATAAACTTTCTTCGTATCTCAGGAGGTCGTGTGTCTTCACACCATAATTTTACCTGTATTTCAAATGGTCGATAGGAACTTCTTACCTGAAGGGTATATCCATTTTTCTTTGCAATTTCTGCTGCTCTACAAAGTGGAACTTTCATTTGTGGAATGCTGGTAACATTTCCTTCCATTCCATCACAGGTATAAGTAATTGTTTGATTGCTGGGGAGAACACCTGCAGGAGAGTAAGAATCTTTCTTTGAACAATCAAAGGTTTTAGCATCCCAGTTTGGTTTTTTGATATTCCCAAGGAGATCGTTTGCGTTAAAGTTAACGGAATTATAGGCGTCTGCATTTAATGATTCATTTTCCATTGGAGTATTTTCTGCCTGAAAAACGAGAATATTAAGCTGACCAAATTTTGTTGTTTTTGGATTAATTGCATAGAGAATGGTATAGGATCCAAGTGCCAAGAGCAAGGCTACAAATGTTTGACCGATTCTTTTTTTGGCTTCACTAATAGTGGCACTATTTCCACCAGAAACCATCCACTGGACTCCAGAATAGATGACAATAACTACAGCAATTATAGTTATTGCAATAAGACTATATTGATAGAGCCATCCAATATATTCTGAAAGTGTATTTATATTTAAGTAAAGTTTTCCATTCGTTTGATTTACGGTAACTTTATCTTCTATATTTACATTTGGGTTATAGCCTGGTGTTTCCGTTTCTAGTTTGGTTTTCGAAAGAATATTTTCAACGAGTTTTTCATAGCTATCACTGGTAGCCTGAGGAATGATTTTATCTGAATCGCCAGCTACGATAGGTATAACGGAACTGAGGATTCCTTCTTGAATGACAGTTCCATTTCCTTGGCATGCTTTTTCATCCACGTGTTCAGTAAAACAAAGTCTTGGTATTTTTGAGTGGAAACCATTGGGCATCTGCACCAGGCGAATGGATTGCGGGTTTGCAGCCAGTTTGATTGCTTTATTGGTAGCATCTATGGTCTCACCCGGACCACCTGCACCATAAAAAACATAGCTACCACATTTATTTGATTTGACGGCAACATCACACCAGTCACCATAACAGGGATCAAGGAAAATACACATGCTTGGGGTCAAGCCATTGAAATGTATGTCACTGTTGAGAGCTTCTTTTATCGAGCGTCCACCAGCGCTATGACCTACAAGAATTAAGTCTGACCCATAACCTCTTCCCAAGGATGTGAGTTCCTGAGATGCCTTATTGAGGAAACAATTGAGTTCCGCAGTATTAAAATCTCTAAATTCACGTGTTGATCCGGCCTTATTGAGTCGTGCGCCAATAATGGCAACATTGAGGCCAAGTGTTTGCAATTGTGCAGCAGAATCACAGAGGTTAAGATACCCATGGCACATTAACTCTTTTGTGGTATGTTCGGGAGGGTTGGATAAACCATGAAAATAAATATAGGTTCTATTGATTTTGCTACTTCCGGAGGGAACAATGATGAAGTGTTCTGATTGTTCTTTTGGATTTTTACTGCTGCAGCCATAATCAGATTTAAACGAATAGAGATCTACTCCTGCAATGGGGCTGCTCTCTTTAACCAGAGCAAAAACTGGATGTGGGGGATAAAAAAAAGTAAAGGAAAAAACCATGAGGAATCCAATTGCAAATTTCCAGGTATATTTTTTTTGAAGAAAAAACATTTTACTTAATTAACTTACCACCAAATACTTGTTGTGCAATAGTTTGTGCTATGAGTTTGTGTGCTGTGGCGTTGGGGTGAAGTGGATCTCCATGGCTCCAAAAGAGGGTACGCATAGCGCCAGGGTTACTTGGATCTTCCAAGAGTGCATATGAATCGATGGCATAGTCAATAAGGTTTCCATCCGAAGTAGGGGCCTTTTGACGTATCCATCTATTGATATCATTTGTGTTGGTTCCATTTTTATCACTATAGGTACTGTATCCCTTCCAAGGGGTAATGGTAAGTGCTATGACTTTTGTATTGCCTTCTTTTGCTTTTTGGTAAATGGCAGTAAGGTTATTTCGTACGCCTGTTGCATTTCCAATGTCATTTACACCACCCAGAATGATCAAATAATCATAGGTGGAAAAATCAATTTTATTTGCTTCTTGGAGCATTTCTGAAGTTGGTCGTCCTGGACGTGCATTAATAGTGACATTAATTTTAGGACAGTTCGATCGTATTTGCTTGGCAAACGATTCTGCATTGTAGGTAATAGAGTCTCCAATGGCAATAATGGATTTTCCGTCAAAGGTAGGTGAACAGGTAAAACTTGCATTTATATTTTCAGGTACTTTTCCAGAAAGTTCTGGCACTACTTGTTCCGGAGAAAAGTTGAGGGGACACTGGGCATTTCCATTTTGGCTTGTATTTTTTGGATCTACAACTCCAATGTCAATAAATACCTGTGCGGTTTTACGCGCATAATCAGCACGTCTTGTACCAAAACCGGGACTCCAATTTTTTGGTCGCTTTTTATATTCCTTCCAAAATTTTTCTAGACCATCACGCATAGCGGGCCATCCTTGGCAATTACTATTTTCCAATGTTTTTGCAAGCCCAAAATTTCCGGAGTTATGTGCAATGTATACTGCGGTAAATGTATCAAATGTATTTAATTTATCTGAGCATTCAGCGCGAACTTTTTCCAGTGCTTGATAAATAGAGTTTACCCCCGCTGCTGTATTAATCCATGCATTATGAAGTCCTGTTTTACAATAGGCAGACCAAGCAGGGTAGCCAGAGAGATAGCTTGGACAAAAGTCTTCACGGGTCTGAAAAAGCCCTTTAAAACCATATTTGTTGGTGCTTCCTTCATTCAAGCGTGATTCTTGATATGCAATACCCTTGAGTACTCTCCAGTCAAGATTAAAACAGTTTGCAAAAGCTTTGAACATGTCATCAAACTCTGTATTGTCTATTTTTCTATTTTTTCCAACTCCAGAAGCATAGGACACCGATGAAAAATCACCTGGAGTTCCTTTGTCCATAACAATGAGGTTCACATCTTGTGCTGGAACGTAGAGAAGTTTTAAATTTTTGAATTGAGTTAGTGCTGGATTTATAGCATAGAGAATGGTATAGGATCCCACAGCAAGCCCCAGACCAATGAGCGTTCGTGCAATTCGTTCTTTTGCCTGATTTACTGAAGAGTCATCTTTGGTAATAATATTTCCAGGAATCATCCATTGAACTCCAGAATAAATAATAGATACCACGGCAAGGATCCCAATGGCTATGATTGCATAGCGGTACATCACTACCATGTAATCACCGAGAAAGGGGATGACAATATATTTTTCTCCGGCTTCGCCGTTTTGGCTTTTGACCAGTTTGTTGATATCGTCAACATTGGCAAAATTTAATCCAGGTATAGTGATGCGAAGTTGGGGTGTCCGTATAACATCTATGGTTTCTTGGTGGACACTCTCCCCATACTGATTGGTAAGATCGCTTGTAGTATCTTGTGCCGCATCAATAATTTTTTGTATGGAATCTTGTGCAAATACAAAACTTGGCATTATGGTAATACCAAGGATGGATAAGAAAAAAAATAATTTTTTTGTCATAATTACAATTCAAAATAGGCTTCCCAACCTTCAAGAGAATCTTGAGGAAGGACCTCTTTATTGTCTATAAAAATTGTTGGAACGGATGCAATATTGAGTGTGTAGGCTAAGTCTTGTACTTGTTTAATTTTTTCTTTTGGAAATTCAGAATGAAGACAATCATCAAGTTCTTTTGGATCAAGATGAATAGTATCACTAATTATTTTTAGATTCTCAGTTGATAAATTTTTATTATTTGCAAATGCTATATCTTTGAATGCTGAGAATCTTCCTTGTTTATTGGCACAATACGCGTAAGAGTGAACTTCTTCTGATGAATCGGGAAAATGTGTTACTGGAAGTCCTTTCCAAATAATATTAAATTTATCGGGGTACTTTTCCAAAAGCTGGTCCAGAAGTGCCGTTTGAGCTGCACAACCATCACAGCCAAAATCTTCAAATACAATGATATTGGTGGCCGCTCTTGGGTTTCCAATGAGTGGATCACCGGGAAGAATAGGGATGAGATCAAGGCTATTATCCCGATCATAAATTTCTTTTAATTTAACTGCGTCTTGGTAATTTTTAGAAAGAAAACCATACAGTATCCAAATAATGAGAATAATGGCTGGTATAAATATTACAACAAGGTGTCTTGGTTTTATCATAGAGGTATTTTGAATAATCCTGAGTTTACTTTATCAGTAAAGAAAATTTGTTTGTGTTGTTTATCTATGATAAGAGTATCAATGGTGTGATAACCATCAATGGGTATCTCCGTTTTTACACCGGTTTGTGTATCTATTTTGAAAACCTGATCAGAAATATTATCTGCAATACTTGGTTCAAAGCCAGCACCTTGATCAAGAGATACTGGTACTGCACAATAAATAAAGCGTTCATTTTCAAATGCACATTTGTTTGCCCAGGTGTTAATTTTTAATGCTTTTCTTCCACTCCCGATAGACCCCGGGGCTCCATTTACAATCCAGAGTTCTGGTTTAAATTGGCTGTTTGCGCTATAAACACTATATAAAAGTTTTTCTCCACTTGGAGACCAAAGAGGTTCAAATCCTCGTCCCTCAACTACTGTGGAGTTAAAATTTTCTTGATTTGCGCCTACAAAGAGGATTTCTTGCCGGTCTGAGCCTAAGTCTTGACCCGTTTTGGAAAACGCTAGTACTTGTTCATTGGGGGACCAATTTACGATGACTTCATCCGCATTATCTCCCAACGGTTCAATAAATTTGGTATTTTTCCCATTTGGGCTTGATGCCACGAGCCATCTGTTTTCTGGAGAAAACCCTAAACTTTTCGCGGCGATTTGATCACCTTTTGCGGAGAAAGAAAAGTCATCCCAATATTTGGGAAGGGTTGCTTGTTCTTGGGTATCAAAATTATAGTAAATGTTGGATCCATCGGGATATTGGAGTATTGCTTCATCATCTTTTTTAGCCCAGGTAACTTTGTCAACATTATAAAAAATTTTGTCTGAGATACTTTGTATAGTGCCATCATCCTGAAGTCTATAAAATTTTCCATCTTGAGGGCTATAAAAACTTACATTCCCATTTGCTCCGAGGGCTACATTGTTGATTCGTTCTTCAGTTACTTGAAGTGTAGGACTTTCTTGGAGGAGTCTGTCTTTTTGAGTAAGGATATTAGTAGATACGGATTCTTGTGAAGAGGGAAGAACACCGGTTCCAGGTACGACACGTCCATTTGTTGTGGTTGTTTGTCCTGAAGAAGGAAAGGCCCCTTGTTCTATGAGTCCAAGATTAACAGGTGGTTCTTCTTGTGTTCCCTTTTGAAAAAATACTTTATAAAGGGCATAACCTAAAACCAAAGTCATGAACACAAAACCTATTATGAAAATGATGCGTTTTTTATTTTCGTCCATATGCGTTTTTTTGTGTTAAAAGGTAACGTTGAAAAACTTGTTTACTTTCTCGTTGGGCATTTCTTTGGATCAGTTGAATCATTCGATCTATGTTTTTAATACGTTGATCTAGAGTTTCTATGTCTTTTTCAAATTTAGCTATTTCTCCTTTATATTCTACTATTTTTTGCAAACTTAGGCCAATGTTTACAGACATTCTTGCAATATACTCTCCACAGAAACCTAAAATAGCCATTCCAATTCCAAAGATAAGAAGTACGAGTCCAATAAGAATTCCAATTACAGCCACAAATATGACAATGCCACGTGCGGTAATCAAAGCAAGTTCCCAACGTATTTTTCTCTTGGTTGGGGTGATTTTGGCTTCAATATCATTTCTGTCTTTTACAAGGGCTCTTTTTTCCTGTTCTTTTTGATTTATTTTTTCAGATGCGGCATCTTTTATCTCTTTTGCTTTTTTTTGTGCATCTTCTTCGTCGGCAGTACCATCCTCATTCTCAGAAGATGGTTTTTCCTCATTTTCATTTTGTTGATTTTCTTCTTCTTGTGCGAGGGCATCAGCCATTTGTTGCCAATACTCATCTCCTCCCGTGGATGCAGAACCCTTTGGTCTTTCAATTTGTTCTGTTTCCTCTTCAGGAGTTGGTTCTTCGGGTTCTTCTGTATTTTCCCCGGATTCTTCGGAGAAAGGTTCATAAGGTTTTTCCGCTTCGTCTTCATCTTTGAGCGAATCGGCCATTTGTTGCCAATATTTTTCTCCACCAAGGGCTGCGGACCCTTTAGGTCTTTCTGTCTTTTGTTCTTCTGATGGAGGTTGTTCTTCTGATCCAGCAATATTTTCTTTTGGAGCAGAATCACCAAGTTCTTCTTGAGTTTCAAGAGGGGGAATATCCTCGGGATGAGCATCAATATTTTCATTTGCAGAATCCAATTCTTTTCCAAAATTTTCAACTATTTGGTCAATGGCTTTTTCAACCGCACCCTCAACATTTTGTATCACTTCATTTTCTATTTTATCGGCCATTTGTTTTGCCTGTGAAGAGGGGACTGCATTTGATGAAACCATAGCATCAAGAGCCGTCTGTTTAATGAGACCGGCAATTTGTTTGGAAGTTTGCGTTTTTAGTGCTGGAGTGGAGTTAGCCATAAAAATGTGTCAGAACATTTTTTGAAAGTTCATGACTGTCCCTTATAAATATTTTTGTAAGTTTTTGTGTTATGGCGTCACTTACATAGCCGTATCTGTTTTGGATTTTGTGTAAGATAAGCTCAAGAAGTTCACCCTGCAGTTGTATGAGTTTTTCTAAAATTTCAAATGATTTTGAAGAATCATTTTGATTGCAAGACTCAGAAAGTTTTTGCTTGTAATAGATAAGCTCTTTTTTTATTTGTTTTTCACGTACAGTATCAAGAACCCGATTCTTTTGTATGGCTCGAGTCTTTGCTACTTGGAGAGCTACTATTTTATTTTTTTCATTTTCAGATAAGCTCATAGTGGTCCGATTTTTTTGTGAGGGTAAGAATTTTTTCTTGATCGAGTGGAAATTTTAAAGTCTGTGCAAGAATATTTTGTAATACATTATCAATATTTCTTGCCCCCATATGTTTGTTGTAGGCATCATGAACAATAGCTGAAAGTGCTTGCTTGTCTGCTTTTACTTTTGATTTGAATTTTTCCTGAAGTCTTTTGTTGATTTCAGCAAGTTTTATCTCAACAATGCCTTTTATCGTTTGTGCATCGAGTGGATGAAACAAGCAGATCTTATCAATGCGTCCCAAAAGCTCAGCACCAAAAAATTCTTTTAATTTATCATTGGTTTCCGATTGAATTTTTGATGAGTATTGTTTTGTTCCTAGTTCTTTGTTATCAAAACCAATACTGGAAGTTTCAAAAAGTTGTGCACCGACACTCGTTGTAATAATTATAATCGCATTTTTAAAAGTGATTTTTTTCCCTTGCGCATCGGTCAATGTTCCTTCGTCAAGAATTTGTAGCAGAAGTTTGCGGACATCCGCATGGGCTTTATCAAATTCATCAAATAAAAGAATAGAATGGGGCCTCCGTTTCACTTGTTCGAGAAAATGATTTCGTCCTTTAAATCCCACATATCCAGCAGGTGAACCAAGAAGTTTTGATACTCCATGCGATTCAGAAAACTCACTCATATTCAAGCGAATAAGGGCGGAACGATCGTGATAGAGGTGTTCTGCAAGGAGTTGGGAAAGGTATGTTTTTCCAACGCCACTTGGGCCGGCAAAAAGGAGAGACGCTTGTGGTTTTTCTGGATTTTTCATCCCCAAATTTGATTGGATAAGTGTTTCAACAATATTTTCGATTACTTGGTTTTGTCCCAGGATATGTTTGGAGAGTTCTTTCTTGAGCCGTTGAAGATTCTCCCACTGTGACTGGAGAAGTACATTTATGTCTATCTTTGTCTTTTGTGATAGAACGTAGGCTATGTCATTTTTTGAAATTTGAATTTTGGGACCAAGCTTTTTTTGTTTTGATAGCTTCTTCATTTCATTTTTTATTTTTTCAATTTCATTTTTTATTTCTGTGGCTTTCTTGAAGTTTTCTTTGAGTATGGCTCTTTCTTTTTCTCTTTCAAGAGATTCTTCTTTTTGTAGTAAATCCCATTGTCTTCTTTGTATTTTAGAAAGTTTTTTTTGTGATCTTCTATAAGCACAGGCTTCATCTAATAGATCTATGGCCTTATCTGGAAGATAATTATCGTGTACATAACGGATACTGAGATCCACGGCGGCATTGATAGCATCTGTATCAATATGGCACTCATGAAAATTTTCGTAATATCTTTTTACACCATTGAGTATAGACTTTGTTTCTTCAGCAGAAGGCTCTTTTACATGAATTGCTTGAAAACGTCTATCGAGTGCTGGGTCAGACGCAATATATTTTTCATATTCATCAAAGGTTGTTGCACCAATGCATCGGAGTTTTCCACGTGCAAGTGCTGGCTTGAGTATATTGGCGGCATCCATGGTTCCTTGATTTGATCCCGCACCAATTATATTATGAATTTCATCAATAAAAAGTATATAGTTTGAGTTTTCTGATACTTCTTGGATAATTTGTTTGAGTCTATCTTCAAACTCTCCTCGGTAGATAGTTCCTGCAATCAAAAGGGTAAGGTCAAGAGAGAGAACTTTTTTATTTTTAAGGATATCGGGTACACTCCCTTCTGCAATTTTCTTTGAAAGTCCTTCCACTATTGCGGTTTTTCCAACACCAGCCTCACCAAGGAGTATGGGGTTGTTTTTATTTCTTCTGCACAGGATACTAATAATACGTTCAATTTCTTTATCACGACCAATAACTGGATCTATATCCTTTTGGTGATCCTTGTTGGTCAGAATTGTACTGTATTGATTTATGGCAGAGGAAGAAGATTTTTGTGTGGGGCGTTCAAACAAGTGATGACCTTGTGCTCCATTTTGGTTCAGTTCTTGGATATCATCCATAATTCCATGAATATCATCTATTGTGGGAAAGGCACTAGTACTTTGGATAATAAAATTCACTTGGTCTTTAAGTGTTTTTTTTGTTATCTTGAGGTCTTTAAAAATTGCTTGAAGCTTTGGTTCTTGGATGGATATGATCCCAAAAAGAAGGTGTTCAGTCCCTACGTAGGTGTGCGATTCGCGGTAGGAGAGGACCATGGCTTTTTCAAGGACTTCCTTTGATTTTTCATCAAGGTTGGGAAGTGTGGTTGTTTTTTGGTCTGTTGAGAGATTTTGTGGGGTAATGGGGAAATCAAGTTTAGATGAAAAAATATCAATGAGTTTGTCCGAGTCTATCTGAAATTTTGCAAGAATTTCATACCCAATAGATCCTTTTTCTTGGGAAAGTGAGAGGAGCAAGTGAGATGGCTCAACACAGGCATGATTCATCTGTTCTGCTATGGTGATAGCGCGAGCAATGGTATTTTTGAGATGGGCGGAGAAATTGTCTAATAGTTTGTTGTGCTCTGACATAATTTTTCAGCTATTTTTGGACAAATTTTTTGCACAAATTGTTTTTTTTACGAGTCTATTATATACTACGCGCAGGCTTTTTGTCAAAGAAAAATTTTCATTAAATTAGTTTAATTTAACCACTTTTATGAAAAAAATCATACCGGAGCATGCATTTCGAGGATATGACATGCGTGGTGTTGTGGGAGAGGACTTTACGGAGGAAAATGTAGAGATTTTAGCTCGGGCATATGCTACTTGGTTGTTGAGGAGACGTATCTATGACTGTGTTGTAGGACGAGACTGTAGATTGTCCAGTCCTGCTTTTCGAGATGCATTTGTAAATGGGCTCACTGATTCAGGAATTACTGTCTATGATATAGGAATGACGATGAGTCAAGTTGCCTATTTTGCCCAATATTATTTTCGAACTCGTGGAATGGTCATGATTACAGCTTCACACAATCCAAAAGAGTATAATGGGTTTAAATTTGGGACCGGGTATTCTGAGACTATGGTCACAGAGGAGATTCATGAGTTTAAACAACTGGTTTGGAGTGGTGAGTATATGTCTTTGAAGGAAAAGGGGAAAGTAATTGAAAAGGATGTATTTGAGATGTATGCAGAAGATGTAATAAAAAAAGCTAAAAATATTAAACCCATGAAGGTTGTGGTGGATGCTTCTGCGGGGAATGCTGGACCCATTATTCCAGAGATTCTTCGAAGACTTGGCTGTGAGGTAATAGAACAAAATACTACTCCGGATGGAAACTTCCCGGTTGGTACTCCAGATCCTACGGAGCGTGAAGTTCAGGAGCGTTTGGCGGCACGTGTAAAACAGGAAGGAGCTGACCTTGGATTTTCTTTTGACTGCGATGGAGATAGACTGGGGGTAGTGGATCATGAGGGGAATCTCATGTGGAATGATACATTAGTATCTATTTATGCAAAGGATATTTTAGAGTATCTTCCGGGAGCAAAAATTGTTTATAATGTGTTATGCTCAAAACAAGTAGGAGATGTCATACAGGCTTCTGGTGGACAGTCTGTTATGTGGATGACTGGGCACTCGTTTATAAAAGCAAAAATAAAAGAGATTGGTGCTATTTTTGGTGGAGAGTTAAGTGGACATTTTTTCTTTGTTGATAATTTTTTTGGACATGATGATACCGCTATTGGTGCGTTGAGGCTTCTTGAATACTTGGGGAGAAAAGAAATGACGTTGAAGGAAGTTGTTGCTGAGCTTCCACAATATATTTCTAGTCCAGAGATAAAAGTTGGTTGTCCTGATGATATAAAATTTCAGGTAGTAAAAGAACAAATAGCAAAAAAGGTAAAGGATCTCTATCCAAATGCAAAATATACTGAAATTGATGGGATACGAATGGATACAGAAAATGAGATGCTTATCTTTCGTGCATCACAAAATGGTCCGTATATGACCATAAAATTTGAAGCAAAAACAGAAGAACAATATAATGACTTAAAAAAACAGGCTTCAGATATTCTTCACTCTATTGAGGAAATTGATTTTACCTATGGGGTCAATGTTGAAGCACTACTATAATTATCGTATGACTATAGAAAGAAGAAATATTGGGGAGGGGCTTGATCATCTTTCACGTGAAGTAGAGGATGCTCGGATGAGAAACAGAGCAGAAAGGGGGAAGAGAATACGTGAAGAACATGAAAATGCCGTTTTTAAAAAATTTGAGGCTCTTTCAGGAGTAAGATTTTCAACCTTACTCAAAAATATTGAACAGGGGGTAGTATATTTTGTAAAGACAGAACTTGGAACCTTTAAAATTACAGGGATTCACCCAGAAAGGGGAGTTATTCGTGTAGAAGGGGCACCCTATCCGGATTTTTCTGTTTATGCTGCACTGAAAATATCAAGGGGGAAAAACAAAATTGAACCTTCAGCGTCTGCTAAGGAAGATTCTTTGGAGTAAAAAGAAAAAAGAATTTTTGATATGTCTTTTTAAAAATGATTGCCAGGAGAAAACTTCCGGGAATACATAGAACGATGATAAGGACCGCATGGATAAGAGGAAGATGAGAAACATTTTTTAAAAGAGTAAAAAGAAAGCTGATCAGTCCAAAGTGGGTGAGAAAAATAAAAAGACTATTCTTACCAAAGGCAATAAGAATTTTGTTCAGCTTATGTTTCAAATTAATGTAGGGTTGCAATATCATACAGATGTTAAAAAGGGCAATTCCGTAGATGAGACGTACATTGTAGTAGTAAGCGGGGAAGGCAATGGCAAGTGTCAAATAAAAAAGTATTAAAGAAAGCCAGAAAGGGCTTTCTTTTTTTTCTAATTTTTTAAAAAGGAAATAATTTCGCATTTTTATCCCGTAGGCAAAAAAGAAGAGGTATCTTCCTACAAAGGGGAATCCCCAAATAAGCCAAGTTTGGGGTATGCAGTAGCAAAGAATGGACAAGAGGAACATGAATTGCAAAAAGTATTTTTTTTCTACATATTTTAGGAGAAGGGGGTAAAAAAAATATGCCTGAAAAAGAATACAAATAAAATAGTAGGGGACAGCCATAAAACCGGTGAGGGTGAGTTGAATTGATTTAACCAGTGGGTAATGATGATAAAATGCAATAAAGATACAACAAAGAAGGTAGGGGGGAAGGAGCTTTAATGATTTTTTCAAAAGAAAATGTTTGTAATTTTTTCTTGTGTAGGGAAAAGGGGTAAGTAAAATTCCAGAAGTAATAAGAAAAAAAGGAATAGCAAATCGTAGTATGTTGTTGAGAGAAAATACGAGAAGAGTATTCAAATTTGGAAGTAAAAGTGAATCTTTATAAAAATAAATGACATGAATAATAATAACAGCAATTATAGAAATTCCTCTTAAAAAATCAAAGTAGGGTATGTTTGATAAAGTATTTGGCTGACTTTTTTCATCTAGATCTTTTCTAAAATAAAGAGCACGAAGCTGTGGAACAAGAAATGTAATTCCACTGAGGATAAAAAGTGATGCTGCTTCAATCATATCGTGTGTAAGAAATCTGATAGATAAGAAAATAAAGATAAATAATGAAGTAAATAAAAATATTTATTGCATTTTATTCACGAGTTCGGGATAATATATGAAGAAGTGGGCCTATAGTAAGCATGAGTACGTACATAAGTAGAGTTGGTGAAATGAGTTCACTTTTTTGTTGAATATAAAAAAGTCCAAGAAGAAAAAAAATGAGGATTAGACAATAAAAAACATTCATTTTTTGGTTATCAAATTTTCCTGCAAGTATTTTTATATGGTGTTTCCACTCGATAAGTCCTGTGTCTCGTGCATTAGGAATAGAAAAAATAAGATACGTTATGAGCATGGATACATACATCAAAAGCATCCCCAAAAGAAATGTCTCAAAAAGACCAAATTCTAAATTGTGTAATTTTAAGGATAGATTGGTAAAGACTCCACGAGAATAGAGTTGGAAGAAAATAAGACCAATATTTGTGATAAGAAACCAACAGTAAAGAAGGGCTTGTGAAAAAACAGAAAGGTATGTTTTTTTGAGTATTGTATATGCTGCAAGAACAGAGAAAAGAATAGCAAGGGAAAAAAAGGTTCGGTTATAAATATTTCCAATAAAGATATAAAAGCCAATCCAGAAAAGGGTTGTGTAGGAAAGAATAGTATAACGTGATATACGCGAGAGAAGTTGTTTTCGAAAAGACATTGAATAGACAATTATAAATGCAAAGTAACAAGAAAACAAGTATTTTATAGGACTGAAGGGGCCATTTCCAATGGACATAAATCCTCCCATAAGGATAGTTAAACAAAGAACACCAAGGTATGGTTTCCACATATTTTCTCTCTCTTGCAGGAGAATTTTTGATTCAAGCAACATTCCTGCACCCAATGCAAGGGTAAGTTGAAGTTCATAATTCATATGGGGATAGTATAGAGAAAAAAATAAAAACCCGCCAGAGGGGGTTTTGAAAAGATCTAAAGTTGTAGGTTAGCTAAGCCGTTTGTATCCATTCTTTACTCCTTTTTTTGAAAGGACAATTTGCCAAAGTTGATTTTGCCTTGAACGAAAACTTCCAGCACAGGAGAGAAGATAAAATTTCCACATTCTAAAAAATCGCTCATCATATTGACTTTTAAGAGAATCCCAAGAGTGCAAAAAATTGTCATACCATGCCATAAGCGTTTTATCATAGTCTGCACCAAAGTTATGCCAATCTTCCATGACAAACAAACCTTCTATTGCCGTTGTGACTTGTTTTGGAGAGGGGAGCATAGAATTGGGGAAAATGTATTTGTCTATCCAGGGATCGGTTGCTTTTACTGAGGTATTTCCACCTATGGTATGAAGGAGAAAGAGTCCATCATCTTTGAGATGTCTTTCTGCTATCTCCATATATTGTCGGTAATTTTTATAGCCTACATGTTCAAACATTCCGAGCGACACTATATGATCAAATTTTTCGCTTTCAGGGATTTTTCGGTAATCTTGTAGTCGAATTTCTACAGAAAGTCCGGCACATTTTTCTTTTCCCAATTTACATTGTTCTTTAGAATTATTCACTCCAACGGCTTTTGCACCGTAACGTTCAGCTGCAAATTTTACAAAACTTCCCCAGCCACACCCAATATCAAGAATCGTATCATCTTTTTTAAGCCCAATTTTTTTACATACTAAATCAAGTTTTGCTTCTTGCGCTTCATTTAAGTTTTGTGTTTTATCCCAATATCCACAGGTATAAACCATCCTATCATCAAGCATCTTTTTGTATAGATCGTTTCCCACATCATAGTGTACTTGACCAACTTTCCATGCTTTTGTAAAATTTTGGGCATTAAAAAACATTGCTTTGAGTATATGAAGGGCGAGTTTTCCCTTCCCAACTTTTTTTTGTATTTCTGCTCGTAAAATATGTGCAATCATTTCATCAATGGATTCACAATCCCACCATCCGTCCATATAGGCTTCTCCAAAGCCAAGGGATCCTTGTGAAAGGACACGGCCATAAAGTGCGTCATTGTGTACTTGGATATCAAATGGTCTGTCACCATTGATTTTTATGTCTGCATGGTGAAGAAGTTCTTCAATAACTTTTTTTTGTTTATTTGGTTGCATATACTTTCTTTTTAGGACCAAGATAGACATCAAATTTTTTTTCTAAAAAAAATCTAATGAGTATAAATGGAAGGATCGGTATGAGTATATAACTGAAAAGTGCAAAGGTAATGGTTATTTTGATAGAAATTACATGAAAATGTTTTTGTTGAAATGCATAAATCCAATGTATCGCTCCGGAGTCTGTAACTAAGTTATAGAAAAAGAAGAGTACTAAAAAAAATACATAAGTATGGATAAATATTTTCCAGTATTTTTGAAGAGAACTTTTTTTCATAGACTTTACATTGGGAGAGTGCCTTTTTTGGTATACCAATAAGGAGGTTTGATGTCAGGATTTTACTTCCTCAAACTGTAGCTCAAGTCCATTGCTTGTCATGATAAATCCTTTAATAATAAGTCTACCATTATGAGCTCTATTATGGCAACCTTCACATAATGGGAGGAGATTATATTTATGATCTTTATGAAAATGTTCTATATTTCCGTCTTTATCAGAAAGTTTTTGTGGTTTTATGTGATGGGTCTCGTCAACGGGATTTTGGCAGACGGCACAGGAGGTGATAAAAAGATTTTTATGGTATTTACTGGTTTTTTGTTGGGTCAAAAGTTGAAGCTCATCGGCTTGTCCGGCAAGTTCTTTCCTGAGTTGGAGGGCTTTTTGCAAAAAGAGGGGATCTATATGAAGTGATTGTGCAAATTCCAACCCGTATATGCTGCTTCCACTTCCAGCTTGAAGTGTTCTATCAAATATAAGTTTGTCTTCTTTCTCGTCGTAATTTACGGAAAGATGCACAGAAACAACGGAATTAAGTTTCTGTATGTGTTGAATATTGCCTAATTGGTGCAAATGGGTAGTGAAAATGAAAAGAGATTTTTTTTCTAGGAGCTTTAAAATGGTAGCACATATAATAGATATTGCAGAAAGGGTCTCCGTTCCATGACTAATTTCATCTCCTAAAATAAGGCTTTTGGGAGTGCATCTATTAAATATGTTTTTGAGTTCCATGATTTCGACAGCAAACGAAGAAAGACCTTTTTCAAAATTATCACGAGAGACAATTCGAGTAAAAATTTCTCTAAAAATTCCAAAACGCATGGATTCTGCTGGAACAAACATACCGGATTGTGCAAGTAAAATGGCAATTCCAATACTTTTCATAAGGGATGACTTCCCACTTGAGTTGATTCCATAAAGAAGAACGCCAAAAACATTTGAATCAGATATCTCACTCAAAAGAGATTGGTGTTTTTGATATTTCTTTTCTCCAAGGATAATATCATTGGGTACATAGATGCCGTTTTCCTCTCTTTCTTGGACAAGAGGATGTCGAAGTGCCTGTATCTCTAAAAATGTTTCATCTTCTTCTATGTCTAAAATCTCCGGTCGAGTAAGACGAAACTTGATAGAAGCCCGAATATTACTCACGGCGACATCAATTTTTGACAGAAACTCAATAATATTTTCTAAAAGTTCTGTGTGTGTTTCAGAAATTTTTTCCAATTCTTTCAAAAAAAGTTCTTTCGTGAGAGCATTTATCTTTGTCTGGAGCAGTACAATACCTTCAGAAATTTCATCAATAATTGGGGCGGTCATTTTTACATTTGTGGTTTGAATTTTTAGGTTGAAATCAGAAAAAGCATAGACTTTCCCATTCAAAGAAAGGTATGTTTCTTTGAGAGGTTCTTCTATGAGGGCGTAGCGACTTTTGGTAAGAGTAATATGGTGACCTTCTTTATCCAGCTGTTTTATGCTTACAAAGTCGCCTTCATATTTACCTGTTTGTTTTTCTAAAACCTCAAGAATTTTTTCCCGAATGGCTTCCATTTTTTCTTCTCGTTTTCTTTTTTCTTCGTTGAGAAAATCTAATTCTTTATCATATCCTTCGTGAAAAAGTGATCCTTCAATTTGATGAAAATTTACTTTTGAACAATTTTCAAATACAAAATTCTTTTCCAGGATATGGATGAAATTTTGTAGATTATTTTTTTCATTTGTTGAACAACTCAATAAATCAGAAATTTTTGTGTTTTCTATATGGTTATAAATAGTATGAGTTGCAAGAAGGGAATCATACAAAAAGTTGATTTCAAAAGGATGAAGTCTTTTGAGATGTATTCTTCGGAGAATACGTTCAAGATCATAAACACTCTGGAGTTCTTTTTCAATTTTTGGATATATATCACGGAAGCTCTCACTGAGTTCATACCTTTGTTCCAACTCATCCTTTTGGAGAATAGGATTGAGAAGTCTTTCGCGGAACATGCGTTTTCCAATACTGGTCGTGGTATGATCTAAAAGTTTCAGGAGTGTCATCTCATGGGCATCACGACTAATCACATTGAGCTGTTCCAAAGGGTTGTTTCCTAAAAAAAGATAGTTACTGTTGGAGAGATGTGTAGGTTTTTTCAATTTTTCAATGATGGAAAAGTCATGTTCAATGATAAATTCAAGAAGAATGGCAAGTGCTTCGCTGGTTAGAGGGCTTTTTTCAAGATCTAAAAATTCTACTGGTGAAAGGAATGTATTGATAATATATGTTTTCTTGAAGAGTTCATTTTGGTATGCGTTATCCAGTCTTCTTTGTGGAGTCTTGATATTATTTTCAGAAATTTCTAAATATTCAATAACAGCTTGAAGATCTATATTTTCGGATGCCCTCGTGAGGAGAATTTCTGAAGTTCTATTTGCTTGGAGAAGACGGAATACTCCATCAAGTGCAAGGGTTTTGTCTTCTCTATTTCCGTAAAGTTCTTGAAGATAGGTTTTTCCCGTGGTGACATCAATGGCGGCATATCCAATGGAGTAGACATCGCTGCTTTTTTCAATTAAAAGGGAAACTAAAAAATTATCCTTATGATCAAAATTATAATCGAAGTTGATTCCTGGTGAAAGGATTCTATCAATGTATCGTGAGACATGTGGGGGAGTTCCTTTCTGTCTTACGATAACAATAGTATATTTGTTCTCTTGTGTGAGGCGGCTTATATACCTCTCAAATGTAGCAACAGGAAATCCGGCCAGAAGAGGATTTTTGGTATCGTTTTGTGCAATGGATTTGTTTTTTCTGGTGAGCTGTAAGTTTAAAATTTCTGCTATTTCTTTGGGTTTTCCAAGTTTTTCAGTATCATTGTCTACTCCATACACCTCAAAAAAAGAGCCAATTTCAATAAGAACGACCGTATTCTCCCCATATTTTTTTTCAAAATGGGTTTGGAGATCCATATAGATCTCAATGAGAGATCTATCGGTATCCAGAAGAAGATTTTGTGCGTATTCGTCCACCATAGTTTTGAGAAGTATCAGTATAGTAACAGGAATCCTTTTTTGTTTCAAACCGGTTTTTGTATGTGGAAACCAGGATGAAAAGATGTCCTAATGAGCCTGTGATAGCTTCTCAAACATGTAGAGGACATATTTTTTTATATGAGGTTGAATTTCAGTATTTTCTATAACGTCTTGTCGTGTAAGCCACTGACAGGATTCACTTTTTTCCGTTTCAGAAAGTGTAAGTGTATCATCATGTGTAATACCTGCATATATAAGACAAACATGCTCGTGCGTATCGTTAATCTTGTGTCGGTTCATAAAAAAAGGAGGAACAAGATCCTGTGAATACTCTAAAGAGAGTAGTGGTGTGTGTGTTGGATTGACCAGTATGATATCTAATCCAACTTCTTCCTTTACTTCACGAATGGCTGCTTGATTGGGATCTTCGTGGAGTTCTATGTGGCCACCCGCTCCAAGCCAAAGATGATACTTATCGTGTTTTCGCAAGAGAACTTTATCTTCAAAGAATACAAACACTTCGGAGGTAAAGTCTACTTTTTCATGTATGTGTCCCATATAAATATATTGTGCTAAACAATAATAAAGTATACTTCATCGTCTGAAGAATCAGCAAAAGAATTTTAAGAATATCAAAGACACTATGTCATTGAACGAAGTTTTTGGACTCGATCTTCGATGGGAGGGTGTGTAGAAAAAAGCTTTTGAAAACTTTTTCCTTTGAATGGATTGGATATAAAGAGATGCGCTGTTGCTTTATTTGCTCGCGTAAAAGGAATATCTGATTGAGAAATTTTTTCGAGTGCGCGTGCAAGTCCTTCAGGATATCGGGTAAGGAGTGAACCGGATGCATCGGCAAGATATTCTCGTTTTCTTGATACGGCAAATTTTATGAGTTCTGCAATAACGGGGGAGAGGATAATGAGGACAAGTCCTACAATGGCAAGAATATTGTTGTTGGATCGGTTATTATCACTGCGTCTTCCACCAAGAAGGCCCCCTCTCCATGCAAGATCTCCAAGGAGTGCTACCGCTCCAACGAGGACCACCACCAGTGTCATAACACGAATATCATAGTTTTTAATATGGGAGAGTTCATGTGCAATAACTCCCTCAAGTTCTTCATTCTCAAGTGCTGCAATAATACCGGTTGTGATGGCAATAGAGGCGTGTTCCGGATCACGTCCTGTTGCAAATGCATTGAGAGCATCTGATTCTATGATATGTACCTTTGGGATAGGTAGTCCGGCGGTAATACAAAGATTTTCAACCATTCTATAGACATAAGGATTTTCTTCTTTGGTAATCTCTCGTGCCCCACTGGTGCGAAGTGCGATTGTATCGGAATGATAGTAGGAAAACCAACTCATAAAAAAAGAAATGAGAATGGCAATAACAACTGCTTGTGTACCCATTCCGCCGTAGAAGTTGAAAAGATATCCAACTCCAATAACAAAAGCACAAAAAATAGCAATCAAGAGACGTGTTTTTCGTTTGTTGGCATCTATTTGGTTATACATACTTTCTTACATTTCTGACAGGAAAAAAAGTCTTTTCCTATTTCAAAGGCAAAGATTTTTATTTTTTTTTGGGAGATACTTAAAGTTTTACTTCAACGTTCTTTCGTTCTTGCTCATCTTCTATTTCAAAGAAATCATACTTTTTGAATCCAAATACTCCAGCAATGAGATTACTTGGGAACTGTTGGATTCCTGTATTGAAGTCACGTACCATACCATTGTAAAAGCGACGTGATGCTTGAATTTTGTTTTCAGTATCTGAAAGCTCATCCATAAGTTGGGCAACATTCTGGTTTGCTTTGAGATCTGGGTATGCTTCTACTGCAATTTGAAGTTTTCCAAGCATTCCACCAAGGCTTCCTTCTGCTGACGCCATGGCTTTGGTGTCTCCAGCTTCTTGTGCCTGCATTGCCTGTGCACGGGCCTTGGTAATATTTTCCAACAATTCGCGTTCATGTTTCATGTATCCCTTTACTGAATTGATCAGGTTTGGGATAAGGTCATGTCGGCGTTTGAGTTGTACGTCAATATCACTCCATGATTCGTCCGTACGGTTTCGCATTTTTACAAATTTGTTAAATGCACCAATGAGCCAGAGAATGAGCACTACAACTATGGCAAGAATAATATATCCAACTGTTGACATAAAAATATATTAAAATTTTCTTATTTTTCTGTGACAGAATTTTGAAAAATAAGCTAAATTAGATAAACTACGGACCCCCTTCAAGCATTTGCAATCAAGGTGTCTTTGTGTCATAATAATACCAATTTTACTTGTATGTCGTCAAATTATGGGTACACTTGTTGTTTTTATTATTGTATTGGGAATTCTCGTATTCGTGCATGAATTTGGGCATTTTTTGGCTGCCCGAAAGTCTGGGATGAAAGTTTATGAATTTGCATTGGGTTTTCCACCACTGCTCATAGGATTTTACAAAGATCCAAAATCTGGGAAAATTGTTTGGGTAAAAAGGGGAAGTAAGTCCAAAGATAAATTGGCAAAAGTTGGGGGTGGGGAAGCATTTGAAGAAGAATATCCTGCCACGCTTTACTCATTAAACCTGCTTCCGCTGGGAGGATATTGTAAAATCAAAGGAGAAAATGGTGAGCTTGAGAGTGAACCGGATAGTTTTGGATACCAAAAGACTTGGAAAAAGTTGGTGGTTTTAGTTGCTGGTGTGACTATGAATTTTATTTTTGCAGCGGTAGTTTTGGGGATTGGTTTTATGATAGGGCTTCCAATGGATATCTCCGATGGTATTCCTAAAGGAGCAGAGCTTGTAGGAGAGCAACATGTTGTTATCCAACAGGTAGAAAAAGACTCTGCAGCAGAACACGCTGGGCTCAAGATGGGTGATAAAATCCTCTCAATGGATGGAACTGAAGCGAGTAGTATAAAAAATGTTATTGAATATGTGAATACCAAAGGTGAACAAGATATAGATTTGGTTTATAACCGAGCTGGGGAAGTAAAGAAGCTTACTGTAAAGCCTCAGATAGTAGGGGAGACTACGGAACCACATCTTGGAGTATACCTAGCGGATGCTGCTATGGTACGTTTTCCTTGGTATATAAGCGTCTACAAGGGTTTTTGGGCGGCTGCTCTTGGGTTTATCAATATCCTGATTGGATTTTTCTTCTTATTAAAGGGAATTATAACGGGGCAGGGGCTTTTGTTTGATGTTTCAGGACCAGTTGGGATTGCTGTATTGGTAGGGGAATCCGCTAAGCTTGGGATAAATTACTTGCTTAATATCACAGCCATGATATCATTGTCCTTGGCTGTTATTAACATTCTTCCCATACCAGCATTAGACGGAGGAAGAGCCCTATTTGTGGTTATAGAGAAGGTTTCTGGCCGTCCTGTCCCTATGAAGTATGAACAGCTTGCTCATACTATCGGGTTTGTCCTTCTTATGATACTCATTGTGGTTGTATCTGCAAGAGATATCATAGGGCTTTTTTAAAAGAAAAGAACTAATTTGGTACATACAATGAAAGACGAATTGAAAAAAATTCAAGAAGAATTCAAAAAGCAACTCAAAGAAGTTGCTGATTTTGCAGGACTCTCTGATTTGGAGCAAAAATTTTTTAGCAGAAAATCTGGTGAGTTTACCAATATCATGAAAGGACTCCGGCAGCTTACCGATGATGTGAAGAAAGAAATGGGGCAAAAAGCCAATGAAGTCAAAAAAGATTTGGAAGGTTTGTTTGAAAGTAAAAGAGAAGAAATTCAGGCGAAAGAAATGGCGAATCTCACTGAACGTGAAGCCATTGATGTAACACAACCACTTTTGCCCAAAAAAGAAAGAGGACATTTGCACCCAATTACGCTCGCTCAAGAGAAGATGGAAGATGTTGCGGCAAATATGGGATTTATTATTGAAGATGGTCCTGAGCTTGAGAGCGATTATTATGTGTTTGGGGCACTGAACTTTCCGGATGATCATCCTGCACGTGAGAGTATGGATACGTTTTATGTTTTAGAAAATGAAGACTGGTGCATGCGTGCACATGTTTCAAACATGCAGGTACGTTTGATGCGTAAATATAACGAAGGTGGTACCAAAGCCGTTCGCGCTGCCTATCCAGGAAAGGTGTACAGAAATGAAGCGCTCGATGCTACTCATGAGCATACGTTTCATCAGTTTGAGGCTTTCGTTGTTGATAAAACCATCAATATTGGCAATCTTGTTGCTGTTATCAAGCAACTGCTCAAGGGGCTATACAACAGAGATGTAGAAGTGCGTTTGAGACCAGGATACTTCCCATTCGTAGAACCAGGATTTGAAATGGATATGAAGTGTCTATTTTGTATGGGAAAAGGATGTCGTGTATGTAAAAACATAGGGTGGGTGGAGATGCTTGGTTGTGGATTAATGCATCCCAATGTTTTGAAGGAAGGTGGATATGATCCAAATGAGTGGAGTGGCTTGGCTTTTGGAATGGGACTGACACGGCTTGCTATGATGCGTTATAGTATTGAGGATATTAGACATTTCATGTCCGGTGATCTAAGATTTTTAGAACAATTTTAAAGTATGTTGGTTTCAAGAAAATGGCTACAAGATTATGTTTTTTTACCTGATTCACTCGATTCAGCTGATCTTGCAAATGATTTAACCATTCATACGGTTGAAGTGGAAGAAGTCAAAAAGCAATCAGAGGGGCTCGATGGGGTAGTGGTTGGAAAAATTCTCAGCATTGAAAAGCATCCAGAATCAACAAAGCTGAGTATTGCCCAAGTGGATGTTGGAGA
The DNA here is from genome assembly GCA_002787355.1 of Candidatus Magasanikbacteria bacterium CG11_big_fil_rev_8_21_14_0_20_39_34. Taxonomy (GTDB): domain Bacteria; phylum Patescibacteriota; class Patescibacteriia; order Magasanikbacterales; family UBA922; genus 1-14-0-20-39-34. The sequence goes on along the minus strand of PCWN01000008.1, from coordinate 78,521 downwards.
AGAAAAGCCGCGTCAGATTTTATTTGGTACGTTAGCAGAAATGCATGTTGGCAGAAGAACTGCTGTCGCGCTCGCGCCTACGATATTGCAAGGAAAAGAAATTCACAAAATCAAAATTGCAGGACAGGTTTCAGAAGGAATGTTATGTCTTTACCAAGAACTCGGTTTGCGTAGCGAAGATGAACCGCTCGAGGCCCCTGAATTTGATAAAGAGGTAAAGCTTGGAACACCCGTGACACAGGCTTTGGGACTTGACGATGTGATCATTGATATCGATAACAAGTCCATGACGCATCGTCCTGATTTATGGGGGCACTATGGAATGGCGCGAGAGCTTTCAGCAATTTATCGAAAGAAGCTTGAAAAGTATGATCCTCCTGCCATAAGAGAAGGGAAGGATATTCGACTTGAGGTTGATATCCAAAAACCGGAGTATTGTAGTCGGTATATGGGGGTGGTTATGAGTGGTATTACGATTGAACCCTCACCCGCATGGCTTCAGGCACGACTTATTGCAGTAGGACTTCGCCCTATTAATAACATCGTGGACGTGACCAACTATGTTATGTATGACTTGGGCCAGCCTATACATGCTTTTGATACGGAACAGCTGGGAAGTACTCAAGATGGAAAAGTTGAAATTATTGTGAGAATGGCAGAAGAAGATGAAGAAATTGAAACACTCGATGGGAATAAACACATTTTAGGAAAAGAAAACTTGGTTATTGCAGACAGTAATGAGCCAATCGCGCTTGCCGGAATTATGGGAGGTCAAAATAGCAGTGTAATGGAGGAGACGACTTCTATTATTCTTGAAGCTGCAAATTTTGCAGCTACCAATATTCGTCGAAGTTCAATGCGTCTTGGTGTGCGAAGTGACTCATCTGCTCGTTTTGAAAAAGCACTGGATCCAAACAATTGTGAACTTGCTTTGAGAAAAGCTGTGGAGATGATCCATACATTGTGTCCTAATGCAAAGGTGGTCAGTAATGTTGCCGATGCAAAGAGTTTTCAACTTCATCAAGGTCCTGTGGAGCTTTCTCTTTCATTTCTTCAAAAGAAAATGGGCGTTGAAATTTCTGAAAAACAAGCAACAGATATTCTCGAACGGCTTGGCTTTGAGGTTAAAACAAAAAAGGATGTGCTCCATGTTATCATTCCAACTTGGCGCGCAACCAAAGATGTTTCTATTGCTGATGATTTGATTGAAGAAATCGCCCGTATGTATGGTTATGGCAATATTGATGCGATTCTTCCCAACTATAGTGGAGCGCCTGCAGTAAAGTGTCCACACAAAGTAGCACAAAGGATTGCGCGTCGTGTCCTGGCATATGAAAATGGGTTTACCGAGACATATAATTATTCTTTTGAGGCGCCAGAGTGGCTTGAACGAATTGGTGAAGATCTCTTGGAATATATCCGTCTGGAAAATCCGGTTGCAAAAGATCGGCCACTGGTCCGAAGACATTTGTATCCCAATCTACTTGCCAATGTGGCTGGAAATTTACACCGCGTTGATACGGTAAAACTTTTTGAAATTGGAAAGGTATTCCACCATGAAGATCCAGGTGAAAGAATCCATCCCAACTCTTCAGATTTATTACCACGTCAGGATACATTTTTGGGAATTGCGTACGCTAGCAAGAAGGAAAATACCCCATTTTTTATGGTAGCAGATGCAGCAAGAGAGGTACTCAAAAGTATTGGAGTGGATGAATTTACCATCGAAAAATTTTCTTTGCCCGTTGATTATGTACACAATGGAAGATGTGCACAAATTCTCCTTGATGGAGAGCAGGTAGGTATTATTACAGAGTTCCATCCGATTGCACTCAAACGACTTGATATTGATTACCGTGTCTGTATTGCAGAGCTTGTCCTTGACAAGATTGTCGCAAAAGCAGGAGACAGTATACACTATATGCCTATTCCAGAATTCCCAAGTATTACTCGTGACATTGCTTTTGTGGTCAAAAAGGAAATTGAACATGATACCGTTGTAAAACTCATAGGGGAGGCAAGTGATCTTATTGAATCTGTTGAACTTTTTGATGTCTATAGCGGTGAGCATGTGGGTCAGGGGAGCAAGAGTATGGCATACAAGATTGTGTATCGCTCAAAAGAAAAAACTCTTACCAGTGAAGAAGTGGAAAAAGAGCATGCAAAGGTTTTAGATATTTTGGAGAAAAACTGTAAAGCGGAAATAAGAAAGTAAGAATACACTTTATCAAAAAAAATTCCGAAATACCTTCGGAATTTTTTTATATTTGCACTCAAATTTTATTTTATCCACATATTTTTGTATTGACTTCTCTTTTTTCATGATTTTTTTTAAAAATTGTGCTATACTAAGGGTATGCCTGTCTAATTATTACTCTTACTCGTGGGCACCTGGTCGGGTGAGAATGGGGGAATATATGCCTTTTGATGGCTATCAAGACCTTTTATACATGATTTTGGCCATATGTATTGTTTGGCTTACTATTTTTCTGTGTTGGCTTTTGTATCAAGCGGCGCGTGTGTTGCGTAATGCAAATAAGGTTATAGAAGTTGTTGCAGAAAAACTTGAACTGATCAATGAAGCTGTGCAGTTCATGCGCAATAAAATTGATTCCGTTTCTACCAACATGGGTTTTGTGAGTAAAACCATGGCTGGCTTTGTGGAGCGTTTTATTGTGGGGAGGTTGTCAGAAAAGTTAGGTGAGAAGGTTGCAAAAAGGAAAGAAAAGAAAAAGGCACCTACAAAAAAAACAAAGTCAAAGTCTTCGAAGCGGTAAAGTTTTTTTCCTAGATGATATAAAAAATCCCGACTTGGTCGGGATTTTTTCTCAATATGTTTCAGTCAAACTATCAGAAAAGTAAAAGTATAGAGGAGATCCATTTTAGGGTTTCACTCCCCGCACGGAGTCTATTTTTTGCACTCTCAAAGGCCAAATCAGAGGAAGATAGGATGCAAATAGGGGAGCAGCTTTTGGATGAGTTATGTGATTTAGCGCAAATTGATGTAGCTCATTTAAAAATTTCTGAGAAGAATCAGTACCATAAAAAAAGCAAAGGGAAGGTGGTATTCAAGCAATATGGCTATTACCGGGTATCTTCAAATGCTATTTTTATACATAATAGAACAGCGGTACGAGGGCAGATACTTGCGGCCAAGACGTTTTTAGATACTGTTTTGCATGAATGGATGCACCACTATGATCACAAACGACTTCGACTCAATTCCGTGCATACTTCCGGATTTTATGCACGATTGCGTGATTTAAAGGAAAAATTGGGATATTTTTCACTCTAAATTTTCAAATAAAAAAGCTCCCTCTTGTTGAGGGAGCTTTTTTATTTGTTTTCTTTATTTTTCTTTGAGAATAACTTTTTCTAGGATGACCGACTTTTCTGGTCTATCCATAAGATCGGTTTTGGTTTCCTCTATCTTTTTTACCACATCCATCCCTTTTGTGACGTAGCCAAAGTTGGTATGTTTTCCGTCCAGCCAAGGTGTAGAGGTAGCGGTGACAATAAAAAACTGAGAACCATTGGTATTGGGTCCACGATTTGCCATTGCGAGGCTTCCGGCTACCAGTTTGTGATCATTTATTTCATCTTTAAAGGTATAGCTTGGACCACCGGTACCATCATTATCTCGGTCGTCATCCTTTGACAGTGGATCTCCTCCTTGGATCATAAAGTCTTTAATAACTCTGTGTAACCTGGTTCCATCATAAAACCCTTTACTTGCAAGGGTAAGAAAGTTATTTACGGTCATAGGGGACTCTTCACTGTAGAATGCCACTTCTATATTTCCATAGTTGGTTTGTAGAATTGCACCAGAGTAGAGACCACGCAAATCATCTACTTCTACGGTTTGTGGTGTTTCTGCTGGTTTACTTGGAATGATGGGTTCTTCTGGTTTTTGAGATGAAGTATTCATTTGACATCCGGTTAAAAGAATAAGCGAGAACAGAAAAAGGAGGGTTTTTTTCATAGAAAATAGCGCTATTGGGAGCTTTGAGTAAGCTACTCCTTTTGAATACAATGGTGTGTTTATTTTATATCAAACGACATATCTGTCAAGGGGAAAAATTATACACAACTCCATATTGACGAAAAAAGAATTTTCTCTTAGAATGTGAATGCCGTGGTAGTTTTTTCACCTTTTTATACGAGGGATCTGATGAAGATTGACAAGGCAAAGGTTGCAGGGTACTCCCTGCTCGTCATCGAGGCACTGATCGTCGGCGCGCTCCTGTGCGGAGCGTTCTTCCACTGATCATCATCTGTTCTTCCTCCCTCTTGCCATTCGGCACCCGCCCGTCGAGATCGTCACCCGATCTCACTCTCCATGTCTTGAGAATTTTGGAGGGACAATTGATAAGATATGTAGGAGAATAAGACGGACGGGAAAGTTCAAAAAAAGGGGGTAATCGCATTTAATGCGATTTTTTTATTTATATTTGTTTTAGCTTTTCAAAAATTGGATCGGTACTTACATCTACATGTTGCAAAATAAGGCGGGCAATATGCCTACTTCTTTCCATTTCTATTTCATTTTGAGCTTCTTTATAGTAATAAAAACTATCAAGGGTATCAGCCGATTTTACTATAAGAGCATTTTTCCCAACGGCAACACAACGATCCACATAGTCCTGTCTCCTTTTGTGTACATCTGTAATGCTTCTATCCTTTGTATTTGCAAGAACAATATAACAATATCAAACACTTCCTGACCAAATATATTTACAATCACTTCCTTTGGGTTGTTGGTCCACTCCAATACGTCATGGAGTAATCCTGCATTTACAATCGTCTCTGAATACCTATTATCATAAAGATATTTTCCAACTCGCAGAAGATGAGGCAGGAGAGGCTTATTCTTGTTTGCTTCTTCTTTTATATTTTTTTGTATCAGCTCAAGGGCTCGCCTGTGTTTTTTTTCAAATGTCATATGGGTTATTATATTGTATGTATGGGTATGGTAACAAAAAACATCGTGAGGTAAAACGATGTTTTTGGAGCGGATCGGACGGGACTCGAACCCGCAACTTCCGCCGTGACAGGGCGGTGCTCTAACCAGTTGAACTACCGATCCGTTTGATAGGTATATCTTTTTTCTGTGGAGACAGTATACCAATTTTCAAGAAGAAAAGCAAGGGTGTGGAGGGGATATTCTCCTCCACACACGCTTATTTTTTTCCTGTTGAAGCAGCTTCTTGCTTTTTAAGCCTTTTCTGCTTTTTCTTGTCTCGTCTGATCTTTGCGGCTGCGCGCTCGATCTTCATCTTTTGGTTGTTTTTTTTACGCATTCCCATACGTGTATTTCTCAAAAGTTATGTGCGGCTATTTTATATGAGTTTCTACAAATTGTCAATATCTTATTTTGAAATCCTGAAAAACAAAAGGACCCTCAAAGCGTTTGATGAAAGGTATTGAGGCAAAGGAGGGGGTGCCTCACCTTGTCATCAAACGCTTTAAAGGCCCAAGATTGGTACTTCTTAACTGTATGGTACTATAGTTCACAATTGAGTGTCAACCTAATTGTGTGGATAACTTAGTACACCCAAACAGTTGTACTTTTATTTGGCCTGTTCAACAATTTTTTCGAAGATTTGTGGCTGGTTGGCAGCAAGTTCAGAGAGAACTTTGCGGTCCAAAGCGATGTTCTTTTTTCCGAGGCTTCCCATGAACTGGCTGTAAGTTGTACCAAGTCCGCGTACAGCAGCATTGATTTTAATCTGCCAGAGACGACGCATTTCTCTTTTTTTGTTACGTCTGTCACGGTAAGCATATGCTCCTGCTTTTGTATCAGCAGTCTTTGCAAGTTTGATGAGACTTTTTCGTCCCAACAAGAAACCTTTTACTCTTTTGAGTAGGTTTTTTCTTTTTTTCAAATGTGATTTTCCACGTTTTACTCGAGGCATACTGTTAATCCTAAGTCGTAAATTATGTTTCCTAAATAGTGTAAATATTGGGATACGATCTATGCGTAGGGCATGGAACGCATAATGGTTTTCTTGTGAGCGTCAGACATGGTGTTGTCTGTTCGTTTGTTGCGTCTCACTTTACCAGATTCACGTGCATTGAAGTGATCCTGACCATCTTGCTTTTTAATAATGCTTACGGTTTTTTTCCCGTTTTTTCGCTTTATTTTAAGCTTCAGTCTTCCCGATACTGATTTTCGTGTTTTCATTTTTGGCATAAGATTGTGATAAATATCAGATTGGCCCTCATTATAGAGGTTTTTAGTTTCTTTGTCAAGCTTACTTGTTGATGATAATAGCTGTTACTTTGTTCCCTTGTTTGGTAGGCTCTTGCTCGAATTTAATGTTAGTATTTTCCTCAATTAAGGCAAAAAACTTCCGAATTACATCAAAAGCCAGTGCTGCATTTCCTTTTTCACGACCCCGCAAAATAACCTCTACTTTTACTTTATCCCCACGTTTGAGGAACTTTTCGGTCTGTTTCTGGCGTATGGTAAGGTCTCCAACACCGATGCGGATAGAAAGACGGATGCCTTTAATATCGGTCACGTGGGTATTGGCCTTTTGTTTTCGGGCTTCTTTTTCTTTTTGGTATTTGAAGTGGCTAAAATCTACAATTTTTACAATTGGTGGATCTGCTTTTGGGTTAATTTCTACGAGATCAATACCTTGTTCTTCTGCCATTCGGAGTGCCTCGGTAATAGAAAAAACACCAAGATTGTCTCCTTGATCGGAGAGAACTCGAACTTCCTCAGCACGGATTTTATCATTGATCCTAAAATGGGGGATAAGGGGCTGAATGCTTTTCTTTTTTCGAGAGATTCTCATGTGTAAAAATTATAAATCATAAACCATAAATCCAAACAAATCAGAGTTTGGGTTTTGGGTCTAGGATTAATTGGTGGAGATGCCGGGATTTGAACCCGGGTCTAGATCGGGTTACAAATATGTTCTACATACGTAGCCGTTTTGTTATCCTTCTACCTCCAAAAACGGCAAAAAGGTAAAAGGTTGCCAGTAATTATACTTTCAGACTGCATCAACTGACTACGAATACAATCCTACACTCAATAAGGTTGACACCACCTGACCGCTATTGAGTATCACGGAGGTGATGGTTGCGGCGTGTATTACGCTACAACAGGTGCGAGTGTTCCGAAAGCAAATGCGCGAGCAAGTGCATTCTTCACTCGACTAGTTACGTTTGCACGTAGAATGTGCCCTGTTTTACAAGTGGAGCACCTTGATATGCACATATAAGCAACTTGGTCCGTCTATCGAGTCCTGTCATCCCCTTTGCAAAAATTTCAATAGACAAACCTCAAACTACTTGTTTGTAATATGAAGTTTGGATACTGAGGCTATCGGTAGTCTCCCTTAATAGCTCTTCGGGTTTCTCGGTCAAGCTCACGTTTTTTGATAACCCTGCGTTTATCATGGGTTTTCTTTCCACGGCAAACACCAATTTCTACCTTGATATAGCGACCTTTAGTATATATGGAAAGGGGTATGATTGTCAAGCCTTTTTCCTGCGATTTTCCCTGAATATAGGCAATTTGTTTCTGGGACAAAAGGAGCTTTCGGCTTCTTTCTGGATCATATTCTTTGAGATGGCCACTGTATTTGTATTTGGGAATATGGAGCCCGGTTATCATAGGTTCATTTTTATGGAAGGTGACATAACTTCCGGAAAGTTTCACATTTCCTGTTCGGACTGCCTTTGCCTCAGATCCAAGGAGCATTAAACCAGCCTCAAGTTTCTCCTGAATTTCATAGTCAAATCGTGCTTTTTTATTCACGGCGTATGTAGGCATAGCAATATGGTGTATAATAGGGTGGATGAGGACTTTTTGGGTCCAAGGCTTTTTTTACAAAAAAGTATAAATACTATATACTAGAATCAGTTTTTTTTCAATATTTATGCAACATTTAGCAAAAAATCAAATTATCCTTTTTGCCAGTATAGTATTTATCATTTTTCTTTTTTTCGGTGGTTTTTTTCTGATAAAAAATACTTCTCACAAAAAGATACAGGTTTCTCCACAAGAAATTACAGATGCGTATAAGTTAGATTTGCACAAACTTCAAAGTTCATTGCAAAGTGCAGATCTTAGCAAAAAATTTCCAGAACCATTCATGAGTAACTTTTTGCAGATGGTTGTTCCGTATCAATATAAAGAAAATCATTTAAATGCATTTTTTGCTTTGCAAAAATTGGTGCAGTTGCAAAAATCCGGTCAAGAAGTTCAAGCATCTCAAATTCAGGAAATTCTTGATAGACTTATCAATCTCTAAATGTTATGAATCTTTTTTCTAAATGGCTTTCTCTATTGGTTTCATGTACCGCAGGAGGTGCGCTCCTTCTCTTTTGTTTTTTCCCCATTTGGTGGTTAAGTGTGCTTCTCCTTATTATTTTTGCCTTACTGCTTTTAAGTTTTCACATTTTCTTTTTTGAAAAATTTCACTTGGAAGAATTTTTAATTGTTTTTTGTTCATTTTTAAGCACAGGGGCTCTGTTGAGTGTTCTTGATAAAGATATTTTTCGTTATGTTCTTATTGCATTTTTTGTTTTTATTCTTTTTACTTTTTATCTTGGATTTTTGCAACTTCCGGTGCATCCGTATTTGTATAAACCACTGCGCAGATTCAAGATGATGTTGTATCTGTATTTTGGGTATTGTTTTGCAACACTTTTTTTTGCTTTGACTCTCTTTTTCCCAAATTTTAATTTTGGTATTTTGAGTCTTTTTATGAGTTTAGTGTTTGGTGCCTGTTTTATTTTTATTTGGAAGATGTACTTTACAGTCCCTATACAAAGCTTTATACTGTGGGCACTCCTTGCATCATTTATTCTTTGGGAGATTACCTTTGTGATGCACCTACTTCCCTTTGGGTACCTGGTTATGGGTGCACTCATTGTATGGTTTGCCTACATGTTGCAGTTGGTACTCCGTTTTCATCTTTCCAAAAGGGGACTTGAGATAAAACGTCAGCTTCCATTTCTTATCATTAACACGCTTCTGTTTATATTGGTACTCACGTTCTTTGTACGTTGGGTTTAAAAAGATTAACTATGAAAACACCTCCACATTTACCAAGAGAAAGTTGTAGGATAGATACCAGAGAAAAAATGCGTTCATTCATTTGGTTGTGTGTGCTTATTTTTGTAGCATTTTTGGCAGGACTCTCGGCAACGCTTTCTGTGGTTGCTTGGGTACTGCCTGGGTATTTTAATTCAAATACCCCTGTACAAACTTCTTCACTGCACCCAAGAACTACCTTTGATGAAAATACATACAATGCTCTTTTGCATACCATACGTCAGAGAACGGTTCGTGTCTATGACATTCACCACAAGCAAAGTGAAGGAGTCTATAATACAGAAGCATTTTTAGGAAATGCGGTACTATTGAGTTCGGACGGTTGGGTGGCTATGCGAAGAACGGATGGGATAACTTCTTTGGGTGCTTCCAGTTTGGAAATGGTGGATCATCTTGGGAAGGTATACAAGGTTTCTCGAGTGGTACGTGATCCTCTAAAAAATATTGTGTATTTCAAAATGGCAACCGTACAGGGGGATCTTTTTTACGTTGTTTCTTTGGCAAAGCCAAATGCATTGGACGTCGCGACTTGGTCACTGCAAGATAGACAATTAGTAGAAGCGGAACGCATTTCCGGAACAAGTTCTGTTGCATCACATTTTCTGTGGGAAAAAATACCACCAGATTTTACTTCGGAAGGCTTAGTAGGAACATTACTTTTTAATAGCCAGGGGGACTTTGTTGGTTTCGTAGATAATTCTGGTGCGGTACTTTCTTCTTACTATATCAGTTTGGCATTGCCAAACTTGCTTCTCAATGGTCGGGTAGATTATTTTCATATTCCGGTGATGGGAAAAGTAGTAGAAATTGCAACCGGTGTATCTTCTGCACAGTTTGGTTTTGTGGTGACAACTCCATATGAAGATCTCAAAAAAGGAGATGTCATTGTTTCCGTAAATGGAAGACCGTATAATCCTGCTCTTTTTACACTCTTTGATTTTGTTCAAGAACATAGTTATACGCTGTCTGTACGAAGGGGCGAGGAGATGACCGATATAAATATTACAACCAAACTTCTTTCTTCTCATTTTGAAAAGAATGGAGTATAATAGCGCTATAGTTAACAAAAAAATATATGTTTTTACAAAAAGATACTTTTTCACGAATTGTGGCATCATGGAAAATGATTTTGGTAGTAAGTGCCGTGTGTGGTTTGTTGTCATTGCTGGTGTCATATTTTCTTCTTCCTGTGCAGTATGGCGCGGATTCACAGGTTCTTATTATTTCCACCAGTCGTTATGGAGTAGATCCATATACTTCTGTAAAATCTTCAGAGCGAGTAGGGGAGAATCTATTATATGTTTTGAAGAGTGATGATTTTTACAACAAAGTGATGGATCAATCTGGGGAAGATTTTGACAAGAGTGTCTTTGAAAATTTATCTGATAGAAAAAGAAGACGTGCCTGGGAGAAAAGTTTATCGGCAAGTGTTTCATATGGAACGGGAGTTTTGAATATTCGTTCCTTTGCCAGTTCTGCAGATCAGGCAAAAGCTCTTTCCAACGCCATTATGAAAACAGTAGTATCAAAAGGATGGGAGTATGTAGGTGGAGATGTGACTCTCAAGATTATCAATGAACCCATTGCCACGAAATTCCCTGTTCGACCAAATATTTTGTTGAATTTTATTCTGGGAGCGATTATTGGGGGAATTATCATGCTTTTTTCTCTTCTTTTTCGCCAGAAGCATCTGTAGGGGATAAGTCATAAAAAAGTAAAAAAAACGGCTTTATACAGCTGTTTTTTTGTTTTTGTTGAAAAGGTGTTTTATCTCGTTATGTACTTGACAAAAGGGCAAAAATATGCTACAGTGCTTTGTTACCTATAGACTGCCTGAACTGTCGCTATTTTTTGTGAAGAGAGTGATTCGTTGATAAAAAAGAAGAAAAAATTCGGTCTTTGGCAGCTGAGTATACGGCGTGGCAATCTACCGTATGGATTGAGGTTTGAATGACATGATGATTGCTTGGAACTGGTATGGCGTATGATTTGCATAGGTGGATTGCTTCGGTCATTTCATACCTTGCAATGACAATGAAAGATCAGTGGTATTGGGGGATAAAATATGATAAAAATTTTGAAAGTCGTACAGGGAATGTGAGCATATACACAAATCCTGTAGGCCTTTCAAAGGCTCAAAAATGTTCATTACAATTGAAATCAGAAGAAAACAATCTGTGATACACAGAGCGCATTTCCCTTTTTTTAGAGGGGCGGTGTACTGTGTGTATCACGGATTGTGACGCTTCCCAGGGCCTGCACGCCTTTGCTTTTTGAAATTTAATTCACAGCTGGGGTGCAGCCCGGCAAGAGACGCGCGAAAGGAGGTTCTCATGAACCCGCGCAACTGGATCCTGGCCGCCCTGATCTGCTGCTTCTTCTCCTTCCTCGCCAGCCCCGTGCTGGCGCAGGAAGAGGAGGACCCCGCCGCCAGCGGCGACGGGAGCGACAACGACATCGACAGCATCCTCGACATCGCGGACAACTGCCCCGACGTGGTCAACCCCAACCAGGCCGACAACGACCGCGACGGCGTGGGCGACGCCTGCGACAACTGCCCCAACACGGCCAACACCGAGCAGGACGACAACGACGGCGACGGCGTGGGTGATGCGTGCGACAACTGCCCGAACGCGGACAACCCCGACCAGCTCGACACCGACCACGACGGCGTGGGTGATGCCTGCATCCCCAAGCCCACGGGAGACTCCTGGGCAGGGAAGGACCTCTGGAAGGAGGTCGAGACCTGCCAGGAGGACGGTGACGACTGCGACGGTGACGGTATCCCCGACGGGAAGGATCAGTGTTTCAAAATCCCGGAAGACAAGGATGGCTTCCAGGATGATGACGGCTGCCCCGACCCGGACAACGACGGCGACGGCATCCCCGACGGCGTGGACCAGTGTTCCAACGAGCCCGAGGACTACGACGGCTTCGAGGACGACGACGGCTGCCCCGAACTGGACAACGACGGTGATGGCATCCCAGACGGGGACGACCTCTGCCCCAACCAGCCGCGTGCTGCCGCTGAGGTGGACCAGTTCCACCTCAGCGCGGATGGCGCCGCGGCAGACGGGGCAGACGGGTGCTCGGACTCCTGGTCCTTCTCCGAGGACTACTGTAAGGGGACGGAGGTCATCTCCTGCCCGGGTGCCGAGCTCACCGGACCCAAGCGGGACTGGGTTCCGGCGTGGGAGACTGGTTGCATCGCCAGGGCGACGGAGTGGGCGGAGCGAAACGCCTTCTTCATCGTCAAGGGGCTGACCGACACGGTCGCGATCGATCGGAATGCGAAGGCATACAAGGAGCTCTCGAAGGGCTGTGAAAAGCCCGACATGGTGAAGCAGATGCAGTGCGTCGAGGACAAGATCTACGACGCACGTCGTGTGCAAGTGCTCAACTCGCTCCAGGCCAAGATGCCGGAAATCACAGGGGAACGCTTCAAGGCAGGCAGTGGGGCCGTCGACGCGCCAAAGGGAACTCGGGGTGCCGCGATCGTCGTCAAGTACGACTGCCGTCGCCTCGAGGCCCCCAAGCCTCGAGATCTCCCCAAGAAGGTACGCCAGCCAATCCCTGGTCCGCGTTCCGAGTACCGTCGCCCGGAAGAGACGACCATCGTCGCCGACCGGAAGATCGTCGCCCTCGCCATGGGCATCGCTCTACAGTACGACGGCGTCTCCAACCGGGACGACATCTTCGCGGCAGGCATCGGTGGTGACGTGACGTTCTGGGCATGGGAGGCCGTGGCCTTGAAGCTGCGGTTCAACGTGCTGCCCTTCGGGACGGGGGACCGGACCCAGGAGTCCTTCCAGGGGACGGCTACCGTCAACTGGCAGGCGATCCCCGAGCATCTCCTGCTCGGGGTCGGCTACGGCGGTGGGCTCTGGAACGAGGGCCTCACCGAGGCCCCCATCCGCTACCGGGAGCACGGGGCGGTCCTCAACGTGTCATACCGATGGTTCTACGACCGGGACAAACGGTACTTCGGGGCGGCTGTCCTGCAACCCTTCATCGGGGTGCAGCGGGACAACACCGCCGTCACGGAGTACTACCGGGATGGTCTCCTCCAGGATCGGGAGGTTCGAGATCCCGAGTGGGAGGCCCTCTTCCGGCTCGATGTGTTCATCGCCCCCATCGGCGTCTACTTCTGATTTCTTTCAACCCCACCTCTTGGAGCCGCGGCCGACCCACACCGTTGGCTCCAAAAATCACTTTTGCACAGGAAAAGAATATTTCATGTGTAAAATAGGATTTATTCTATGAAACAAACATGCTTTGAAATACTGAGTGTGTAAGACGCTACCCTCTTGACAAAAGGCATTTTTTGTGCTATAGTGTGGAGTTAAAATCGTCAATGGGTAGGAATGTGAAAATTGATAAAAAATAGCTAAAATAGGGGAAAAACCATTGTCATTTTGAGGAGTCCACAGAGACGACGTGGCAATCCACAACAAAAGACATACTTTGCTATAAGGCATAGTAGGTGCTAATAGGTGGATCGCTTCGTTGCACTCGCGATGACAGAGCATATCCAGAATAATACCGTGCATGTCATTGCGAGCCGAGTATACGGCGTGGCAATCCACGGTATGGATTGAGGTTTGGATGACATGATGATTGCTTGGAACTGGTATGGCGTATGATTTGCATAGGTGGATTGCTTCGGTCATTTCATAGCTCGCAATGACAAAAAAATTTGAAAGTCGTACAGGGAATGTGAGGATACACACAAATCCTGTAGGTCTTTCAAAGGCTTAAAAATGTTCATTACAATTGAGGACTACAAGAAAACCTTGGTTTTTACCAGACTGGGTTAGGATAGGTTCTATCTCTTTACAACAGAAGAAAGAGATATTTCGTATCCTGACCCAGTACCGCTCCGTCCGTTCGTTTCAACGATCGGTCGGGGTGCTCTGCCCTCACAAGCAGAATTGCTCCGACGACTCTCTGAAACCCTCCGGGGTGGACGAGATGAGACGGGCGGATGGTAGTGGCCAGGGAAAACAAGTTCGATCTTCCCTTCGTGTGGATCACGAAAGGGCCAGTAGAAGATGGAAACAGGATTTGTTGTCGGCTCCAGACTTCTGGAGAGCATATACCGACCTTATCTACATCCGCCGTGTAAAAACGGATATACGGATGGTCCTGTAGAAGTTCTATACTGGAAGTAAGATCAAAGGTTTCGTTTGACACCGCTGCACAGAGAGACCGAGAAGGTCATCCTGTTCGCAGCAAGGCGCCATGAAAGGATACTACCATGGCCCGCATTCTGGTGATCATCGCCCTCTTCCTCGCCGCCGCCTGCGGCGACGACAACTCCGTCAACAAGGTGGTGGAGGAGTCGGCTCAGTCCGACGCCTCCACCTCCGACGCCTCCACCCCCGACGCGGCCCTGCCCGACGCGGCCCTGCCCGACGCGGCCCTGCCCGACGCGGCGATGCCCGACGGTGCCATGCCCGACGGCGCCATGCCCGACGGCGCCATGCCCGACGGCGCCATGCCCGACGGCGATCTGCCCGACGGCGATCTGCCCGACGCGGAGACCCCCGACGGCGATCTGCCCGACGCGGAGACCCCCGACGGCGATCTGCCCGACGCGGAGACCCCCGACGGCGATCTGCCCGACGTGGAGACCCCCGACGGCGATCTGCCCGACGCGGAGACCCCCGACGGCGATCTGCCCGACGCGGAGACCCCCGACGCGGCCCTGCCCGACGGTGAGCTGCCCGACGGCGCCCTGCCCGACGGCGACGGTGAC
>PCWN01000008.1:63460-63677 GCA_002787355.1 Candidatus Magasanikbacteria bacterium CG11_big_fil_rev_8_21_14_0_20_39_34 | reverse complement strand
GGATCCCGGACGTGGAGGACAACTGCCCGAACATGGCCAACGCCAACCAGAGCGATCTGGACGGCGACGGCCTGGGCAACCTCTGCGACTCGGACCGCGACGGTGACGACATCGGCAACAACGTCGACGAGTGCCCCGACGTGGCCGGGCCGCTGGCGAACGCCGGCTGCCCGGAGGTCCCGGACCCCTGCCAGGAGATCAACTGCCCGATGGGCCA
>PCWN01000008.1:0-63438 GCA_002787355.1 Candidatus Magasanikbacteria bacterium CG11_big_fil_rev_8_21_14_0_20_39_34 | reverse complement strand
GTCTGCCCAACTGCCCCGAGGGCTTCGCCTGCAGCGATGCGAGCGAGTGCCTGACGGACGGGGACGGCGACGGGATCCCGGACGCGACGGACAACTGCCCCAACACCCCCAACGCCGGTCAGCTCGACACGGACGGCGACGGAACCGGCGACGCGTGCGACGGTGACGACGACAACGACGGCATCGGCGACCGCGAGGACAACTGCTCGCGGGTGGCCAACCCCGATCAGCTCGACACGGACGGTGACGGCCTGGGCGACGCGTGCGATCCGGACGACGACGACGACGGCATCAACGATGGGGTGGACCAGTGCCCCCTCGACCCGGAGACCTTCAACGGCTTCGAGGACGAGGACGGCTGCCCCGACGACGATGTCAACCCGCCGGCGGAGTGCCAGGACGACGCGGACTGCGCCGAAGGCGAGGCCTGCAGTGTGCGGGGTGACCTGCACATCTGCTTGCCCGTGGCATGCATCGACGACCCGGCGTGTTCGGGTGGTTCGTGCGGCGACTTCGGTGCGGGACTGCGCTACGTCGGTGACGTGCCCGTGGCGGCGACCTTCGGGTCGGTCCTGCCGGCGGCCGGTGGTGGTTCGCTCTCCCAGGAGGTGAACATCACGCTCTCCGCCGACGGGGACACCTTGGCGGACGCACTGCCCTCTCGCGGGGTGAGCGTCTTCCAGGTGTACCACGGGAACGCCTACGGCGTGAACGTCCGGATGCAGTCGTACGATGACTGGACTTCGCTCGGTCTCGCCGAGCGCCAGACGTGGTGCGACGAGCGTGTCGTCTGCTTCGACCGCTGCGGCCTCCCGTTCCGGCCGAACCTCTCGCCGGTCGGGGCCCGTGCCTGCGAGTGCGGCAACTCCGGTCGGCGCGAGTAGCCGAGTAGTCCTCCCCCCACCTTTCGTCACGTCGTTTCCCGCGACGTGACACCCCCCAAGCCCCAAGGCGTGCATACCCATCGTACGCCTGGGCAAATCAATCTGTGAATATCAGTGCATTACACTGGTATGTAGAGATAAATAAAAAATACCGATTTCAGTCGGTATTTTTTATTTTATGGAATTTTTATAAAAAACTGGGAGTATATTCTGCATAGGTGGACTGCTTCGTACACTCGCAATGACACAAGTGAAGTTTGTATATTTTTTATCTGCCAGGCACCTCTCTGTCATTGCGAGCCGAGTATACGGCGTGGCAATCTACTTATTTGATTGTAGTTTGGATATTAGGATGAATGCTTGGAACTCATATGGCGTATGATTTACATAGGTGGATTGCTTCGTTACACTCGCAATGACAAAAGAAGTATATTTTAATTTGATTGGTAAAATTTTAAAAAGCTTATGAGAAATATGGAGCATTCTTTATATGGGTGGATTGCTTCACCTGCGGTTCGCAATGACAAAAGAAGTATTAATTTTTCAAATTGGTTTATATTGTAGAGTACCTCGGTTATTTCATATCTCGCAATGACAGAGAAATATGATTGTATAGATGGTTTATTTTGTAATAATACACTCTTGTCATCCCAACGAAGTTGGGATCCACCTATTTGCTTTAACTCCAAATTTATTTTTACGTGCATAGATCTCTCCAAGCCAGGTTCTCTTTTTCTATGAGTTCTATTTTTTGTTTTCGTGTACCGGCTTTGAGTTGCTTTTCTCGCTTTATTGCCTCTTGAATATTTCCATAGGTCTCATAGTAAACGCATCGATGTAATTTATACTGAGATACAAATTTTGATCCGTATCCTGTTTTATGTTCTGCAACTCTTCGGTGTAGACTATTTGTCACTCCAACGTACATGGTTCCAAACTTTCTATTTGCCATAATATAGACAAAGTAGGTATTGTTCATAGTGAGTGGATGATGGTTTCTGGAGAAATATGGAGTATAGTCTACATAGGTGGATTGCTTCACCTACGGTTTTCAATGACAAATAAAGTAGATTTTTATTTGGATTCCAATACATTTTCTGGGGACCAATCAAAAAGTTTTTCTTTATAATAATTTGCCACCATGGCTCCCCAAAGCGTCCACATGGGCCACATGACAGGTGTGTGGTGTAACATATTGTCTGAGAGACTCAAAAGCGCAAAGGTAATGACCCAACCAAAGAGCAAATATTTTTCTTTTGGTTCTTTGGTAATATTTTTTCCAACAAAAAAGATAAAAGAAACAATGAACATGAGGTAAAGGAAGAGTCCAATGCTTCCAACTTCTACAAATAGGCGTAGGTAGTCATCATGTGCTTCCACTCCAGAGTCCCAAAGATGTTCATCTCCACGAAAATTTTCCCAGACAACAGGAAAGGTCCCATATCCATACCCAAAAAATGGTTTTTTAAGACCAATGGGTATGCTTTCTCGTGTCACGGAACTTCTCCAGGATATGGAGTCAGCGTCCTCACTACGAGCCGTAAGTCTACTTATGACGCTTATATTTTGCAGATCATAAGAAGTTGTATTTCTGATGAGTGCATTGATAGGAAAGAAAAGTCCATAGAGAAGTATGAGCGTTCCGGTACTTATGAAAAATATTTTTCTGTATTTTATAAGACCAATGCACCCTAAAAAAATAAGAAATCCAAGAAGTGCAGCACGGGTATAGGTAAACAAGAGAAGCAAAAAAAGAAAACCGCCTATGATATTTTGTATTTTTTTAGAGGATAGATATTTTTTGGTTATGTGCGTAAACTGGACATAGAAAAAAAGTAGCCAAAGTACTAAAAAGGCAAACACATTTGGATGGGCAAGGGTACCAAGGATTCTTCCATGGATATCATCTGTGGTAAGACCGGTTCCAGTAATAAGTTGATAGAGTCCCGTAAGTATGGGGACAATGGCAGAGAGTATGGTGGTAAAAAATATTTCCTGGAGGGATATTTTTTCCGCTTTTATGAGAATGTATCCTGCAATAAATAGGAAAAATATGTTGTAGAGCTTCAAGGATTCTATAAGGCTAGTAAATGGGTCTACACTGTAGAGTGAACTCAAGAGGGTAAGAAGGCTCAAAAAAAATGCGCTTAACAAAAAAAGATGATTCTTGAGACGAACTCTATAACGCAGTACTATAAAAATACACCAAATAAGCAGAAGAATAGAGAGTGTGGAATTCAGATTTATGACGGTACCTTGATAGGTAATAAGGGGATAGTCTCGCCAATGATCGAGCGTTGGTCGTATGATCAAAAATACAAGAAGTAATTTTTCTTGAAGGAAGATATAACTTGCTACCAGTGCCGTAATGAGCAATAATAGAATGTCAATATTTGTCCAAGGGTTCACAATAATGGCAAACCCAACAAGGGAGAGGAAAACAAGAAATGATTTGAATACTTTTTTTGAAGGAATGGAAAACATAAAAAATCTGTAGGGAGTGAGGATTAGGATATTTTTTTCGCAAAAAAACTTCCTCTTTTGGGGATTTTGATGTATCCTTATAGGTAAGAATTACTCAATGGAATGCTTTTGGATACAAAAATTTCTGAAGCTTTCCAGCTTGAGCTCATTATACATGAAAATACTTCAGGTTCACAAGTTTTACTACCAAAAGGATGGGGCTACCAATTATATGCTTTTTTTGTCATCTCTTTTGGAAAATGCGGGGCATACGGTCATTCCATTTTCCATGAAGGGAAAAAGAAATAGAGAAACACCTTTTGAAAAGTATTTTGTAAGTGAGCTCAACCTGCGAGATACGGAGGATGTTTCTTTTTTGCAAAAAATATCTACGGCAAAAAAAATTTTATACAATCGGGAAGCAAAAAAAAACCTGCAGAAGCTTCTTTTGCAAGAAAATATAGACGTTGCGCATTTGCATAATATTTATCATCATATAGGGCCATCTATTCTTCGGGTACTTAAAAAAAGAGGTATAAAAATTATCATGACCCTGCATGACCTTAAATTACTTTCTCCAAATTATATTATGTATCATCATGGTCAAATCCATGAAGAAGATGCAAAGGGATGGTATACAAGTTGTATAAAAAATAAATGTGTCTCAGATAGCACGTCACAGAGTGCTCTGCTTACTTTTGAGATGATATTTCATCATAAAATAATGAAATACTATGAGCGGTATGTAGACAAGTTTATTGCTCCAAGTGAATTTCTTCTCAATAAATGTGTAGAATATGGTTGGCCGCGAGAAAAATTTGTTCATATTCCACATCCCGTGGATATGAAAGGTGAGGAGATGTCCTATCAAGATGGGGAGGGGGTAGTATATGCCGGGAGGATATCTGAAGAAAAAGGAGTACGTATCTTGTTGGATGCTGCCATGCGTACCCCCCATATTCCCTATAGTATTATTGGTGAGGGACCAGAGCTACCCGCGTTGCATCTTGATGTGAAAAGAAAAGGCATGAAAAACGTCACTTTTTTGGGTTTTCAAGAGGGGGGTGTATTGAAAAAATCTCTTCAAAAGGCGAGAATTCTTGTTTTGCCGTCTCTTTGTTATGAGAATGCGCCCTTGAGTATTTTGGAAGGGCAGGCTCTTGGAAAGGTAGTGCTTTCAAGTGATACTGGGGGCACAAAAGAGCTTCTCGAGTCAGAATTTTTGTTCAAAAGGGGAGATTCAGAAGGGCTTGCAAAAAAGATTGATTTGTGGTACAATAAAGCGTCTACTGAGCGAAAAAAACTGGGTATGCGGATGCAAAAGGAGGTTTTAAAAGCTCATGACCAAAATGACCACTTAAAAAGCATTTTGCGGCTGTATAGAGCAAAAAAATAGATTTCACTCGCTTTGCGTATGAAACAAGCTTTACAAAAATTTTTCAAAAAGGAGAGACAAGCATTCTTCCTCTTTTGTCTTGTAGGAATATTTGTTTTTGCATGTCCTGCATTGGCGTTTGATGATCTTTTTCCAAGAAAAGTAAACTATTTTCTCAATTGGTCACTCACAGATGATCAAGCCAGGCAACTTGCCAAATGGGATGTGGTGATTCTTGATATGGAAATTCAGGCACGCAGACCAGATCTTCTCAAAAAAATGCGCGAGTATAATCCAAATATAAAACTCTTGGTTTTTGTATCTCCGCTTCAGGTGCAGAAGGATTCTTACTCATCTGTGAGCAGTATGCGGCGTGAATTTGGAAAGGGGCTCAAGAGCGAGTGGTATCTCAAAGATCCTTCTCAACAAAGAAAAAGTTGGTGGGAGGGGACATACCTCATGAACATAAGCAATGTATCTCCCAAAGTTGGTTCGCAACGGTATAATGAATATTTAGTAAATTTTGTAACACAGAAATTGCTTTCGTCTGGGCTCTGGGATGGAGTTTTTTATGACAATGCATGGGAACAGACGCAATGGTTTATACAAGGAGAAACAGATATTGATAATGATGGAATTGCTGATAATCGAGAAAAAATAGATATGCGTTGGCAAGATGGGATGCGTTTTATCTATGACACTACCAGAGAAAAAATATCTGAAAAAGATTTTATTGTGGGGAATGGTTTTACTACTCTATACAATTCAAATTTGAACGGTCTGATGATAGAAAATTTTGATGGACATAATTGGGAAGAAGCAATGAAAATATATAAGGACTATGACGAAAACAATTCTTTTCCTTATGCACTGAACCTGGTAAATAGTAACTCCAATAATACCGGAAACCAAAATGATTTTCGTGCCATGCGTTATGGTTTGGCGAGTACGCTTTTGGGGGATGGATACTATTCTTTTGATCATGGAGATGCTTGGCATGGACAAACATGGTGGTATGATGAATACAATGTGAATTTGGGGAAACAAGCACTCTCAACCAAGTCTATAGATGGAAAAAAAGCATATCAAGAAGGAGTATGGTTTCGTGAGTTTGAAAATGGTTTGGTATTGGTAAATAGTTCTGAAAAACCCCAAATGGTAGAATTACCTGCAGAATTTGAAAAGATTCGTGGTCAACAAGATCCAAAAACAAATGATGGACGAATTCTCTCTCAGGTGTATGTGCCTCCAAAGGATGGTTTGCTTTTACAGCGAGTCATTGATCCCACAGATGTGCGAGATATCTTCTATAAAAATGGAGTTTTTGCACAATTTTTCACTCAGGCGGGGAAAAAAGCAAGAAATGGTTTATTTCTTTTTGACGATACCGTAACAGGAGGAGATCTTGTTGGAGACGTAGATGTAAATGGGGATTCACTTCCGGACTTTTTTTCATTCTCTCATGGACGGCTTACGGTTTTGCGCCATGATGGACAAAAATACTTTTCCCGATATCCATTTGGTGCTTCATATGATGGAGACATAAAAATTTTTTTGCAAAAGATGGGAGAACAAGGGAAGAAACAAATTGTTGTGGTTCCAAAATCCCATGAATCTTTGCCAATTAAGGTGTATACTTATTCGGGTGTTCAGATTGGTGCTGATTGGTACCCATTTGGAAAGAGTTATCAGGGGGAGTATTTGGCAACAGATTATTTAGACGGTTTTATCCTTGCAAACCAAAGAGCAAGTGCGTTGGATATGTTTGTGTACAATGGCTTTGATGTTGCAAAAAGTTTCTCAATGAACTTTTCCTCTACTCAAGACATAGCATTTTTGGGTAATAATAGAGTAGCTGTTTTGTATAAGAAATCCTCACAGCTTGCAATAAGCATTATAGATATCCTTTCACAAAAAATAGAAAGTACTCAGGTACTGGAACTTTCTTTTAAAGAACCTATGAGTTTGCAGCTTACCGATGTCAACTTTGATGGAGAAAATGAGATTATTGTTTTGGGAGGAATATAAATGATAAAATTTTTTGTAAACAAAAACCACTAGCAAGAGCTAGTGGTTTCTTTTTTGATTGGAATGATACTTTATGCAAGTGTCACATTTATCGCTTGTGGTCCTCGTGGACTTTCTTCTACTTCAAAGTTGACGCGATCGCCTTCTTTAAGAGTATTGAAATCTCCATCGAACTGGCTGACGTGAAAGAAAATATCTTTCTCTCGTCCTTCAGCCTCAATAAATCCAAATCCTTTATCAGCGATAATACGCTTGATTGTACCTGTCATATTGAAAATGGCATTTAAATAGATAACTTATAGTTCAAAAGGAATACTCGACGACTCTATCCAGTCAAACTATCCTAGCACAAATACACGTATCTATGATAGTGGGGTAAGTATAGCATAGTCGGTTATTTTTTTCAAGGGGGGATAACACAGGGTATGGCTTTTGTCCTATATGGGGCTTTTTGATAAGAATTGGGACAAAAACCTCTTTATTGAGCTATATTTTGATTTACTAGGGTATTATTTTAGATGGCTGCTTCTGTAGGGGAATATTCTACGGGATTTTTTTAGTGATTGTTTGAAAAGTTATTCCAAAGTTGAAATCATCATCAAATGACTGTTCAGATTCCTTTTTTATAGGTATTTTGAAAAAATTTTGGAATAAATGGTTGGTATTTTTTATATAGCTTTTGAGGAAGATATTGGATAGATCGTATTTCTTTCCTACAGTTTTTTGAATGACAAGAACAGGTTACTTTCCAGTTCAAATCAGCTTCTGTAATAGAGTCATCAATGGTTATCTCCTGATGAGGAAAAATTGTTCGCATGGCTACGACATTGGTTCGATTTTGTAATCCAACATTAGGTTCACAAGAATGACACATTACATACCAAGGGTTGTCTCGTTTTGGAATAAGCCAAGTATTTTTTTCAATTCCCAGCCATCTGAATCCAATTTCAGATTTTGGTGGTTTTGGATAGTGAATTATGGGACCTTTCACTTTGAATACTATTTCTCCCTTTTTTATTTTTTCTTTGGCAAAAAGAGCATTTTTTCCATTGTTCATTTTATCTTCGTATACCTTTTGTGCCAAATATTCTTTCTGTAAAAATAAAGGAATAAATTTTTTGTATTTAATAAAAAGTTTTTTGGGAAGGAATTGTATAGAACGGATAATTTTTCTACATTGTTTTTTGCGACAGTTACATTTCATTTTCCATTTGCTTGTGGACCCCTCCGTACAGGAATAATCTATATTTATTTCACTTCCAATATCAATAGGGTGCATCGCTACAACTTTGGTTTTTCCAAATAGTCCTGCATTGGGTTCACAAGAGTGGTTGATATATGGCCATGGGTTATTACGATAAGCAATTTTCCATGTATTGGGACCAATGTTGAGCCAGTCTTGCCCAATTCGCCAGTCAGGAACAAAGGGATATTTAATGGTAGCTCCTCGTACATGGAATATCGTTTCCCCCTTTTTTATTTTGTCTTTTGCAAAAATACCTTTTCCATGGATAGAAGAAGACTTAATTTCTATTTTTTCCATACATGTAATTCTAGAGGTTAAGTAACCTTTCTTTCGTAAATTGAAAAATAAGATCAATCATTTTTTCAAAATTTTCTGGAGTTTTGTATTTGTGTCCTTCACCAGAAACTTCTATGAGTTTTCCTGCTTGCAAGAGAGTAACGAGTTTTCTGCTTTGTTCTATAGGGACAACCGTATCTTTTTCTCCATGTACAATTAATGTAGGGACTTTTATATCCTTTGCACTTACATATCCATCATTAATAATGGCATCAAGAAAAAAAGTATAGTTCAGCCTCATTTTTTCACCCTTTCCATTTTCATAAATGATATATCCTTTGTTTTTCCAATCCAGTAATTCTTGTTTTGTATAATCTTGAAGATGTTTATCATGATAGTTTGATACCGGGGAAGTGAGTGCAAGACAGCAAAGCGCATCTGTTTGTGCGCAAGCAAGTATACTTGACATTCCACCAAAGCTGGAACCAACTAACCCAATTTTTGTATATCCTATTTTTGTAAGATCTTGTATGGTACTTAAAATATCATCTTTTGCCTTGGAGAGTGTAATTTCTTCAAAATTCCCATCACTTTCTCCATGGCCAAAAAAATCAATTCGGATGGTGGCGATATTGCATGCATTAAATAGTTTTTCAAAAGTTTGATTTTTGGTGGAATCTTTTGATGTGGTAAATCCGTGACAAAGAATGACAATGGGGGAGAGCTCATTTTCTTTTGGTTCTGATAAAATAGCGCATAGAGAATTTCCTTGTGTGTCCGGGAAGAAAACTGTATTTTTGGAAGGTGTATTTTTCATGGGTATTTTAATTTATTTCAATACATTGAATGTGTTGCGGAAGAGAGATAGAGGAGGAATGCTTTTGGTCAAAATGATATGCGGTCCAAATTTTTGGGACTTCATCTAAAATATCCAGGTCTTTATATGGAGGTGCATAGAGTGTAGCAAAATTATATACAAGATCTGTTTCTCTTTGTTTGAAATATTTTTGGACGAGGCTATGGTTCTCCTGGAGGGCAAGAATATAGAGGCCTTGTTTTGAATATGATTGAAGCATTTTTTGATTAATAATTCGGAACGCTTCTACTTGTAACTCAGGAAGTGGGAGCATCCCTAAGATTGATTTGTGAGATAGAAGACCCGGTTGAATGGTTTCACCCCAAAAATTAAAATCTCCACCATAGCCGTAAATTTTATCCCCATAGCTTCTGGCAATAGACATAACTTCTTCTGCAAGACGGTACGCAAGGGCACTATTTCTATAGTCTTTTTTATATGCTTGGAGAAGAAAAGATGTATATTTTCTTGGTTGTGTACCAATGTCTCCAAACCCTCCCCAGGTATTTACCACGGCGCCACCAACAAGTTGTTTTTCATTATCAAAAATATGAATCATTTTCATATCTTTGAGCTTATTGGCAGAAAGAAAAATTTTTGGATAAAAAATAGAAAAACCATTTGGTCGTTCTGCAACTTCTTGCTCATATATGGGAAGCCAGGCAGAAAAATTTTCTACAGTCATGGGAAGGACTTCAAAGTGATACCCTTCTGATTTTTTAACGTAATAGCGAACTTTTTTTGCCCGTTTGGACGGCAAATATTCCCATGGGTTATGTGCAGATCCAACTTTTGCATACCAACGCACCATTTCTGTGCGAAGGAGGTAATCTTGTTGCTGAAGGTTCTCCCAAAGTTCTCTGGTTGGTTGTGCAATGCTTAATGTTGTGGGTTGAATTTTCTCTATAAGTTTTTTTTCTCTATCGTTTGAATAACAGTCAGGAAGAATCGTTAGATGGATACCTCCACATGGAGTAACACAGAGATGGGCAATTGGGTTTTCATGTTCATGAATAACAATATTGCCAATTTCATATTTTACGCACCAAGGTATAACCTTAGATGAGATATGGTCAATTGAGAAAACTATTTCTTTGATGTGGTGGCTATTTTCATAGATATGTTTTTCAATCCATGTATCTACCGGGGTTTTTTCTATTTCAAAATTAAGCAAAGGATGCGCATATACTTGCTTTGGAGTATAAAAGGGGAGTTGTCCAAGGTTAAAGGACATATTTTATTTTTCTGTTGAATTATTCGCTTAACTCTCCAGATATATCCTTTTCAAGAATAGCTTTTATAGATTTAATACTTTTATCACTATTTGCCAATGCCCACATGGTTTTGGTTATAGTGGCCTCAATAGTCATGTCACCAGAAGAGATAGCACCCGCTTTTTGAGCTTCTAGACCTGCTTCATAGGCATGGAGATTGGTAGTTCCTTCCTCCATTTGGTTACTTATGATGACGGGAATCCCATGTGAAATAGCCTTTTGGATAGAGGGGATAATAGAGGTATTAAGAAATGGGACATTCCCTGGACCAAATCCCTCTATGATAAGTGCATGGGTTCCTTGTGCCACAATAGAATCAATAATTTTTGGCGGAAATCCTGGAAAGAGTCGGATGACGGCAATATTTTCATCAAAATCTGCGTGCAGTGTGAGTGGGGAACTATTATTTCTTTTGTTACGCCAACTATGAAGAGTAATAGGCCGTCCTAATTCTCCTAAGTTGGGAAAGTTAGGGGAGTGAAAGGCTGCCACAAATGACTCATGATGTTTTTTTGCTCGGTTTCCACGCAAAATGGTGTGGGAAAGCACAATACAGACTTCTGCTAAATCAAGAGCCGCCGTCATGCAGGCATAAACTAGATTGTTTCTTGCATCCGATCCTGCTTTTTGCAGAGGAATAAGTGATCCGGTAAATATAACGGGTTTTCCAAGTCCTTGGAGGGCAAAAGAAAGGGCACTTGCCGTGTATGCCATAGTGTCACTTCCTTGAGCTACGACAAACCCATCATATTTTGAATAGTTGTCATTGATGGTATGTGAAATTTTCACCCAGTGCTCCGGTGTCATATTGGAACTATCAATATTTGCAACCACTTCAATATCAAGTGTGGCAATTTCCTCAAGTTCTGGGATTTGTTTCATAAGTTCCAAGGCAGACTCCGCGGGCTGGAGGGCACCGGTATCTTTATTGGGGACCATACCAATGGTTCCTCCTGCAAAGATAAGAAGAATATGTGGTTTCATAGGTATATATGTTTTATGGACATATATTACAGAGGATGATTTTATTTGGCAATAGGTTGACCCGAGTGTTGTATTTTAGAGAGGTTCCCTTCTAAAATTATGGGTTTCATAGCCTGTATTTCATCTGTATACAACATAGTTGGAATATCGTTGAGGATATAAATATGTTTCCCAAGGACGTGAGCAAACCCCATTTCGAGAAACGTATTTCCACCAATATAGTTGGGAGTTTTTTTCTTTTCAGGATTCACTATAAGTACGGCATCACTATCATGTATGATATTGTAATATCGTTTGATTACATCATCTTGTATTTTTCTCTCTTTTTTCTCACTTTCCTGTTCAAACTCTTCCATAGAAATTTGACCACTCAATATGCGCTGGGAGGTAAGCGGTAATTCAATTTCATGACCTAGCTTGATCAATTCATCTGCTATTTCTTTCATTTTGTGGGTAAATTGGATACTTCCACAGATAGCTATTTTCATATTTTAAATAATTTTTTCTTTTTGTAAAAAGCCTTTTATCTTTTGAAACATTTTTTCATGGCCTTTTGCGTTTGGATGCAGTCCGTCTGGAAGCTCAGCATGATCAATAATGCCAAAGAGTTCCAAAAATGGAATACCATTCTCATCGCAGACTTTTTTAATTATTTCATTGTATTTTTGAATTCTATCATTTTTCCAAATTTTTACTCCCTTTCGTGGCATTTGAGACTCATCAACATTCGTTGCGCCAATGAATACTATATTTTTGGAGAAATTTTTTGCTTTTGCTATGATTTTTTGTAGATTCTTTTCAAAACGTTTTATGGGGACCTTTGGATTTTCTTCAGTATTATCATAGTACGAATCATTTATTCCAATAGCAAATACAAAACGTTGTGGTTTTCTATTTCTTGCTGTAGCTTCTCCATCAAACCTTTGAAGGATATCGTCAGTCGTATCTCCAGATACCCCAACATTGTAAATTTCTACATCGTAGTTGTACATTTCATCACAATAACACCTCAACCGGTTCACCCAACCTCCAAATTCATTATCGGCTTTCCCCCAGGTGATACTATCACCAAAGATTGTTATTCGTTTTGCTTCCATAGAAGAATATTATGTTTTAGTAGAGTATAGCAAAATAATGAATCAGTTCAAATTTGGGTCAAGGATACAATAAGCTAAAAACAAAAATCGCTTATTGCAGCGATTTTTTAATTTGAAAAAAGGATTCGGGTGATGAATATGTCAGAATTTGGAATTGTGGAGGTGTCTAAGGAAAGATATTTTTTGACAAAAAAAAAGTCCAGATATATAATAAAATTGATGTTAATTTTAAATGTAATAGTATGAAAGAAGGTAAAGCACACGAAACTGGTCATTGTTCCCAATGTGGAAAGGCATCTCCATGTTTAGAGCATGGGTCAGGACAAGGTACAGAGTTCGTACAAAGAGAAACTAGACACGGATTTCCGGTTGTTACAGAGGAAGAATACCACGATATCTTCAGAAGAGATCGTGAAGATGGCGATCTTATTCCCCAGTCCAGCACTGGCGATTTTAGAGGATTTGTTAGGAATTCTAAAGGAGAATTATTTTTTGTTGATGTGGTGTCAACGTACGTGGTTCGCGGTTCTGATATTGGAGGAGAAGGTATACGTATTACTACGGAAGGAGTACCTGACTATAAAAAGCCAGGTCGTAGGCTAGGTGACAAAATGGAGAGCGTTCTTGATGTTGATGAATATGATGTTCTTGTAAGTATTCCGCCAGAAATTCAAAGAGCAGATAGAATTGTAGTTCATTCGAATTTTTCTGAAGGAGAAAAATCATTTTTAGCTACGAATGAAAATGATGCAGCGCTATTGAGGAGTTATCAGGATCAGGGAGCTGAGGTTGTATATCCTTTGTCAATCGATCCTCAAACAGACCCAGATGCCCATGATATGGCGCGTAGGGTTCATCAAGAAATCGTACGGCATGTTGAAGGTGGTGGCAGGCTGGATCAACTACCAGACTTTGTTGGTGAACAAGTGAAACAACTTAAGGATTACATTAGATCCAACAAAGAATAGTCTTCCTGAGAGTAGTAGATTCTATGTGCTCAATGTCTGAGGTTTGATCTCCGAGCACTTTTTTTATCTCATTTTTTTTCATTCAATTTTAAAAAACTTCGGCCATTGGTCGGAGTATTAATTCAGTTGTACGGTCCCGCGTCTGAGTCCGAGTAGCATAAAAAACAGTTTTGAGTAAATGATCAACTATATTGGTTGGTAAGTTTACGCTACATTCCAAATACAAGCTCCATTTTTTGCATGTTTTTCAACAAACTGCCAGGTTTTTGCATCATAGTGCGCGCTGGATGGATAGGGAGGTTTGTTTTGTGCTTCTTCATCCAGATTTTCAGGAGCATTATACACGGTATTACCACCACCAAAAAAGTTCGCGGTGCCAACGCTTACAACATGTACGGGTGTTTCTGGATAAGCATTTTTGAGTGCTCGACTTAGTGTCCCAGATCCTCCCATGCACCAAATTTCAGGGGCATGAATGTTTGCTTCTTTAACGACTTCGGTAAGTTTTGATTCAAATGCAGGAAAGTCAAGACCTATTGGTAAAAAAAGGGCATTATGCTGCTTGGCATATTCCATGGCAGTTTTGCTCGCTTCGATTTGCGTATCTGCGTCTGCAACGATATGGTAGGTCACATTTGGCATTTCTACTGTCTTTTGAAAAATATCGGTGTCTTTTTTGGGTGACAGGTAAAAAAGGGTGACCTTCTTATTTACTTCTTGTGCAGTAAGAGCAATGGCGTAGGCAGCATGTCCATAGTAGTCACAAGCATATACAAGTTCTTCTTCTTGTATAGTGCTTATGAGTTTTTTGAAAGCTCGTCTCTTCGTGCCTCCCTGGTAGAGATCATCACGCACCACTTGAAATTTCCCCATTTTCTCAATAGTAAAGGTGTCGTTCATAGGTATAGGTTATTTGTAATAGAGTATATCAAAATAATGAATCAGTTCAAACCTCGGTAAACGGTACAACAATGCAAAAAACAAAAACCGCTTATTACAGCGATTTTTTTTCTCAAAAATATTGAGCCGAGTAACGGAGGATGTTAGAACTGGGAATAGGGGATTTAGTAGCTTATTACCACTTCTGGAAAGTTCATTATGTTCATAAGTTCATCTAAGGTCTTGACAAAATCGGTATAAGTGTATATAATTGGATATAATCGTATATAAACAGATATTTTATATGCATAATCATGTATTTTCCCTTAACCAACAGAATGTCTTGAAATTGCTAGAAACTCAGGATAATGGCACTGTAGCAGAAATTTCAAAAAGATTAAGCTTGCCGCGTCCTACCGCCAAGCAGATTCTCCAAAAGCTACTTAGTCTTGGTCTAGTTTATCGTCATGGTCAAGGACGAGGTGTGTATTATTCAATTAAAAGAAAGGACGAGATATTAGATAGTGCAGGAAGTAAACTCGTTACTGTTTTTAGTGGTCACAGTTCTTTTCGTACAATGTTTAAGGAAATTGAAAGTTCACTTGAGGCCAATGATTTTTATTGGTCATTTGCTTTTAAAAATGAGTACTACGATTCAGAACTTGGACAATTTTTATTTGATTTTCATCATTCTATTGGCAAACGTGGTGTGGATGATCGTTCTATTGCGTCAATATCGGTAAAAGATGTCATTGAAAAGACCTACCAGAATCTGAGTTTACAGACACTAAAATTCAGATTTACAGACAAAGATGTACCCACGGGTATGATAATCTTGAAAGATAGGGTTATTACATTGGTTTGGGGAAAACACCCAATTGCTATTCAAACAAAATCAGGAGTAATTTGTGAAAGATATCAAGAGTTTTTTCTTTCTACTTGGGATGCAGCTCTCATCTATGAACTTCAGCAAGCTGAAAAAGTCGTAAAACCTGGGAATACTCCCATTATCGTACCAAGAGAGACAATTTATGGTATAAAAAATCTTTTGATCAAAGATGAAAGTAAAAATCCAACGCACACCTTCAAAGACAGGCTCGCATATGAAATGATTCGTCCTCTGTTGGAAGAAATTAGACAAGGAAAAATTCCAAAGCCTATTACATTTGGATCAATTTCCTATGGAAATACAGCAAGATCAATGGGATATTATGTATCGCTTCTAAATGAAATGGCTGGATATGAAGTTTCACGGGCTGTGGCATTTATCCCTCCAAAACTCGAAAAGAAAACTTTTGGTCCAGATACAAGTAGTTCCGTCGTAACAGCAAAAGAAGTGATAGGCCATTTACATGACACCTGTGAAATTGTTCCCATTGATCTTAGCAAGAAAATTTACCGATCCAAAGACATTGAAAATTTAGCAAAAAAACATAAAAAAGTAATTGGTGAATTTGTAGATATTACAGAAGGGTTAAATCGTCCAGCCTATGTTAATATTATTATTGAAGCCATTGAACAACAACTTCGTTTTTCCCCAGACTATGTTATTGTGCCCTTTGGAGCAGGGATCTTGTGTAATGAAGTGATTGATTATGTAGATGAACATAAGCTGAAAACAAAAGTTATTCCAGTGAGTAGTGGTGACCCAAATACTATTGCAGTAATGCTCTATGGACCAATATGGGTAGACACAGAAGAGTTATTCGTCAAAGGGCAGGCTTTAACACGACATGAACCAATTGATAAAAAAGGAAGACATCGTACTCAATATACTGTTTATCATGTTACTGATGAAGAAATTTGTAGTGCAATGAATGAATTGAAAAAAAATAATATTGATGCTGAACCAAGTGGTGCTTCAGGAATTGCAATATTGAATAGACTTAAAACGATTGATCCAAACTTTAATCCTGACATTCACACAGTTTTAACGATCAATACGGGGGATTCTCTATTGAACTACTAAAATATGCTGACACTAATGTTGGTGCCAATACAATTCTAAAAATTAGTACATCAAGTTCAAACCTTGGTTCAGGGTAAAGCAATATCAAAAACAAAAATCGCTTAATACAGCGATTTTTTATTACAGAAAATATTGAGCCGTCACCCAGGATTGAACTGGGGACCTTATCCTTACCATGGATACGCTCTACCAACTGAGCTATGACGGCTTATTAACGTGCTTTATTATAGTAAATTTCCCTTTTTTGGTCAAGAGTTGAAAGAAGGAAGCTAAAACGCTATACTATTGTCATTATACAAAATTTCAAAGAATGTATGAAAAAATTTATTATTTATGCTGTACTGAGTCTTTTTCTTTTCCCGGGGATAGTATTTACGAGTCAAGAGGAAGTGACAACCTCTACAGTTGTTTTAGGGAATGGCCCAGACGTTTCTACTCCCATTGCAGATGTTTTCTTTAAGGCAAAAGTAGTTGAAGTTCAAAAAGGGGAGATCAAGGAAGAATTTGGGACGAAATCATTTTTTCAGAATGTTAAAGTGGAGCTTATTGATGGTGATCTTAAGGGAAAACAATTGAATTTATTGTATGAGTCTCGTTCTAACGCGGAGGATCAATTAGGTTTAAAAATGGGAGAGAAGGTTGTGGTAGGGAGGTCTTTGAATGAGTTTGATACACAAGAAACATATTATATCGCTGATGTGTATAGATTGCATGCACTTCTTTGGTTTTTTCTTTTCTTTATATTTGTAGCACTTATTTTTGCTGGAAAACATGGTATGCATGCTTTTATCGGTTTGGGATTAAGTTTTTTTGTAATCATGTATTTCATTGTGCCCAAAATTATCTCCGGTTCGAATCCTTTCTTGATTAGTTTTGTAGGTACTATGGCTATAGCCTGTTTTTCTATTTATGTTGCACATGGCATAAAGCCACGGACGCATATTGCCTTTTTTTCTACCATTGTTACAATTTTTATTTCATTGCTTTTGGCATATATTGCTGTACATAGTATGAGACTCTTTGGCTTGGGAAGTGAAGAAGCGTTTTATTTGAGGTTTTCTCCAAAGGGAGAAATCAATTTGCAAGGTCTTCTTTTGGGAGGAATCATTATTGGAACTTTAGGAATTTTAGATGATATCACTACAGCGCAAGCGGCATCTGTAGATGAAATACATAAGGCAAACTCCAGTCTCTCTTTCGGTGAACTGTACAAAAGAGGACTTTCAGTCGGAAAAGAACATATTATTTCACTTGTGAATACATTGGTACTAGCCTACACAGGTGCATCCTTTCCACTTCTTCTTTTATTCAACATATATCAACAACCTATTTGGCTTACACTGAACAGTGAAATTTTGATTGAAGAGATTGCACGGATGTTGGTGGGAAGTATTTCCCTTATTTTTGCAGTACCAATAACAACTGCTTTGGCAGCATATGTTTTTTCACGAAAAAAAACATGAGATGGTTTATTCCTCTGGAATAAATTTGAGTGCGGTACCATTTATACAGTATCGTAGGCCAGTTGGCTTTGGACCATCCTCAAATACGTGACCGAGATGGCTATTACATTTCTTACTTCGGATTTCTACACGTTTATAACCAAGACTCCAATCTTCTACCAAAACCACCGCATCTTCTTTGATAGGCGCCCAAAAACTTGGCCAGCCGGTTCTGGAGTCAAACTTTTGTTCTGAACTGAATACTTCTTCATCACAATCTGCTGTCACATAGATTCCTTTTTTCTCATTGTGGTACAACGGACTTGAAAATGGAGGTTCTGTTCCACTTTCTCGAAGGATATTGTATTGTTCTGGTGTAAGAATTTTTCTCCATTCTTCTTCACTTTTTACTATTTCTGGTTTTATGGAATCTATGTGTTTTTCAGACTGTTTGATATGAAAGCTTCTATATCCTAAAAATCCAAGTGCAAGAAGAAGAATGACAATAGCAATAGGAATTTTTTGTTTCATAAGAGAATGATTAGGAATGAGATGTTTGAGAGATTATTCTTCAAGGAGTTTATTGAGATATCTTTCTACAATTTCTACAACAACTACATCGGGATGTTCCTCTTCTATTATATAGTCTAAAACATTGTAGGTCCATACATAAGAAACTTGAGAAAAATGTTCCGATAAATAGGGGACAAGGGCATTACTAAATGAATCTCGGAATACAACGGCTTTTGGTTGTGTAGTGTCTTGCGTTCCAAAGGTGTACAGGTCATGATTTTTTTTTGGGTTTTCAAAAAGGGTAGGAAGAAGCTTTGCTTTTGCTTCAAATTTTGGATGTGCAATAATTTGAGTATCCATTATATTTTCTTTAAGAGAGAGAAATGCAGAAAGGTCTCCACCGGATTTGCTTCCCATTTGAAAACTCCATTCATAAGGTGCAAAATTAAGTTGTTTTGAAATTTCTTTATAGGCAAGATAGGCTCCTAAATTATTCCAATGGGTATCTGTTTTGTAATACAGTTGCATTTTTTGTGCATTTTGTGAGAGTGTCTTTCTAAGATCCAAGTAGGGAATAGAATTTTCTTCAAGAATTGTATCTACTTGATCCGTTTGTGTGAAGGTATTTTTTCTTTGAAATATTTTTTGAAGTTCGTCTGAGTAGATACTGTGCTTGTTGGGGGCAATTACAAAAAGAAATTTAATATTTTTGTTTTCTAACTTTTCTTTTGTAGTGAGAAGAATTTCTGTTATCTTTGCTAATTCTTCTTTTGTAAAAAGGTCTTGTCCACTATAGTTTTCATATGCATTTTCTGCATTATAAAAAAGCCATCCATTTTTTCCGACGAGGACGAAAGGATTGGAAGATGTATGTAAGACACGTAGATTGAATAAACTATTTATTTTTACCATTTGTTCTCTCAAACCAAAATTATCTTGTAAAAAGTTATCCATTTCTCGAAAATAGTTGGCACTGGCAATGCCACGGAGCCAGAATGAGGGAAAGGTTGCCTTCTCTCGTTTTTCTTCCGAAGCAGAGTTTTTAAAGAAGGGCATAGAAAAAAATGGCGTAAAAATTATTACTCCGCAAAGGACCAAGAAAAGTATACTGACCATTTTTTTCATAAGAAATATAGAGGACCTTAAAATCGAAAGTAAATAAATGGATTATAACTTCCTGACGCTAACTCCAGTGAACATAAAAGCAAAAGGAGTATAAGGATAGGTTGTATGAAATACATTCTATATTTTCTTTTTACAAGTTGCGCAATTGGGGTTGAGGCAAGTATTGCACATAAAAAGAGGATAGAAAATTTTGGTGTAAAGTAATATTGTAATTGCGAAGCAAAGTTGTTCCATTCGGAAAAGGTAAACATATGTTGTATATAAAGGAATGCCTGTGGGATACTTTCTATGCGAAAAAATACCCAACCTATTATCACAACAAGAAGAGCATATATATGGAGGAAAAGTTTTGGGATCTTTTTGAGAAAATTTTGGATGAATCCTATGCGTTCAAGGACTAAAAATATGCCATAGTAACCACCCCAGAGGATGAAGTTCCATGCAGCACCATGCCAAAGGCCACAGAGTAAAAATACAATGATCAAGTTTACATATGTTCTGTACATTCCTTTTCTATTTCCTCCCAAGGGGA
The DNA here is from genome assembly GCA_002787355.1 of Candidatus Magasanikbacteria bacterium CG11_big_fil_rev_8_21_14_0_20_39_34. GTDB lineage: Bacteria > Patescibacteriota > Patescibacteriia > Magasanikbacterales > UBA922 > 1-14-0-20-39-34. Next base: position 43,527 of record PCWN01000008.1, on the reverse strand, counting down.
TATAGAGGTAATCTTTGAGCCAAGAGGAAAGAGAAATGTGCCAACGTTGCCAAAACTCTCGTATAGATGTACTTATGTAGGGATAGTGAAAATTTTCTGGAAAGGAGAAGCCAAACATTTTTCCAAGTCCTATGGCCATATCTGAATATCCTGAAAAATCAAAATATATTTGAAAGGTGTAACAGAGTATCCCAAGCCAGGCAATGGGGGAGGAAAGCAAATCTGTGTTGCCGTCAAGAATAAGATCTGCCGTGGATGCTAGGGTATTGGCGATAAGAACCTTCTTTGAAAGTCCTATGATAAAGCGCTGTGCTCCTTCGGTTACTTTTTGCAGGTTTATAGTTCTGGTATCAATTTCTGATTCTATATCACTATACCGAACAATTGGACCTGCTATAAGTTGTGGAAATAGTGATATATAGAGGCCTAATTTGGTTATACTTTTTTGGACATGAATTTTTTTTCTGTAAACATCTATAATATAGGAGAGTGCCTGAAAGGTGAAAAATGAAATACCAATGGGAAGATGAATATGGGGTGATGAAATATGAAGATGAAAGACGGAATTTAGGGTTTCCGTAAAAAACAAAGCGTATTTGAGTACACCAAGGAGCAGAATATTAAAAAGTACTCCAAAAAATAAAGGAACTTTTCCCTTTTGTGAAATTTTTTTTGCACAGAAAAAATTTCCTACTATACTCAAAAGAAGAAAGGCAATGTAGATTCCTTCACCCCAAGCATAAAAAAGGAGACTTAAAAGCAAAAGAATAGTATTTTTATACTTTTTTGGGACCACAAAATACAGGATCAGTGTAGTCGGGAGGAAAAAGAAAAGGAATGTAATAGAAGAAAAAACCACAGGAAGGCAAAATAGTGAATTGAAAGGTAGGAAATATGGTCAATCATAACATAAATTTCAGACTATTCAAGCGTTTATTTTTTTGTTATCATAATTTTACTATGGATGTAAAAATAGATGACTCTTGGAAAAAAGAGCTTGAAAACGAATTTAAAAAGCCTTATTTTGCAGAACTGGCAAAATTTGTGCGAGAGCAATATCTCTCAAAAAAGATCTACCCACCCCCTCGGCAGGTTTTTTCGGCATTTGAATGGTGTACTTTTGATAATGTAGAAGTGGTTATCTTGGGTCAAGATCCATACCATGGTCCGGGACAGGCGAATGGCTTGTGCTTTTCTGTTGGGGAAAATGTTCCTATTCCTCCATCATTGCAAAATATATACAAAGAGATAGAGTCGGATCTTGGTAAGAAATTGCCAGCTTCTGGAAACTTAGAGCGTTGGGCAAAACAGGGGGTCCTCCTGTTGAATGCAACACTTACGGTAGAGGCGAGAAAACCAGGATCACACCAAAACAAAGGCTGGGAGGAATTTACCGATAGCGTCATAAAACTTCTTTCTGATAAAAAAGAAAATTTAGTCTTTTTGCTTTGGGGAGCTTATGCGCAAAAAAAAGGAGCTATTATTGATGAATCAAAACATTATGTTCTCAAAGCTGCACATCCATCACCCTTTTCTGTATACCGTGGATTTTTTGGATGCAAACATTTTAGTAAGACCAATGCATTTCTCAGAAGTGTTGGAAAAAAGGAGATTGATTGGTAGTCTTAGGATTGAAGGAGCTCTTCGAGGTAGCAAAAGAGATGAAGATAATATTTTTGTTTTTCTGGTTTATCTGAACTTGCTATATCTGCAAGTATGGTTCCAAGACATCTCTCGAGCATACTGGCATCAAAAAGCTCTTCTGCATGGGGTATACCTTCTTCTTGAAGAGAAGAGACAAGAAGCGCTTTCCAGGTATCAATTTCTTTTTTCCATTCCATGTAGGAAGTGGAGTAGTCTCCATTCATAAGACAATCTGCCCAAACAATGAAAGCTTCTTCGTATCCAAGAGGAAACATGTGAACATGTGCAAAGTCTAAAAGATAATAGGCATTCTTTGAGTCACTAAAAAAAACTTCTTCATTTTTAAAATGTCCATGGCACCAATATTTTGGTCTTTCTTCAAATTCTTTTTCAATAAGAGATAAACTTTTTTGATAAAGAGGAAGAAACCTTTCCATAGGAAAATCCGTATCGTGTTTTTTCTTTGCCATTTCAAACCATCTGGAAATGCGTGCAATATGAAATTGATGGGAGGGAAGCTCTTCTTCTGGAAAAAGTTTTCGGTGTGGTGTTTTTGGAAAAAATTTTTTATATTCTTGAAATATTTTTAAAAATTGTAATTTATTATTCTTTGATATTTGAGTCGCATCATTTGGTAATTTTTCCATTATAAAAAACCCTCTTTCTGCAGTTTCTCTATCAAAGGTATAAATTTGAGGAGCAAGGAGATGGGGGTTATGGTTGTGATCATTGAAATATTGCAAAGCAATTGGTTCATCTGGTTTTCTGGGGTCGTCGTATGCTTTGAGGACAGCATCTTTCCCCTCATATTTTCCAAGATAGATAGCATTTCTATAGTTATCATCACGGTAAAAAGTACCCCATTTTAGGGGTTTTTCTTTTATAAAACCTGTTTTTTGACAGATAGTATCTACCCATTGTTCAAGTTCTTTTTTTTGCATAGCTCTATTTTTTCAGTTGAATAATAACATACATTTTAGAGTCATACAATCATGTTTATATTGACTTTTTTCCTAAAATAATATAAAATCTTGGCACATTCGGGGTTCATACCCCACCAACCGGATGCAAGGAGGCACTCCCGTGCCAAGAAGTGACGTCGATCATCAGGGGCGTCGAGAGAGGACGCTCCCGGCTGCGATCGTAGGGCTAAGCGATGCCCAGATCGCGCATGGTGAACAGAGGAGCACCTGTGGTGATGGGCAGACGCATGTCTTCACCTTCAGGACATCCAACGGTGGGACTCTGATGGTCTTCACGAGGAGGCCTGAACACTTTGAGGATCAGATTCGGAGTGCGGGGACTCGTCACCGTACTCGCTAGCCCACTCACCAACTCCACCTTATCAACACACCCACCAAACTTCCAATATGTTCTTCAAAAATGGAGTCCATATCAGAACAAAAAACCCACAAGAGGGTTTTTTGCATTTAGAATAAAAACTTTATTTAAAGAGATATCTTTGCTAGAATAGAGCGGTATGTCTACTTTGCTACAAATTAACAATCTGAATAAGACCTACGGGCAGCGTATCCTTTTTGAAAAGGCAAGTTTGACGGTGGTAGATAAACAAAAAATAGCTGTCATAGGAAGAAACGGAGCTGGGAAATCCACCCTTTTTAAAATGATCATGGGAGAAGAAGAAAAAGATTCCGGAGAAATTCTCATCCCAGACTATACACGAATAGGGTATCTTACGCAGCATGATCTTTTTTTGCCAGATGAAACGGTGATGGATTTTTTGCTTCGAATTTCTGGAAAAGAACCATGGGAGTGCTCAAAAATGGCAGGAAAATTTCAGATTAAAAATGAACTTTTGGAAAAAAACATTGCATCCCTTGCTGGAGGATATCAAATGCGTGTAAAACTTATTTCCATGCTTTTGGCAGATCCAAATATTCTCCTTTTGGATGAACCAACAAACTATTTGGATTTATCTACATTGCTCCTGCTGGAAGATTTTTTACATTCGTATCGAGGAACTTTTTTGCTTATTTCCCACGATCGTGAATTTTTGAGAAAAACATGTAAAGAAACTTTAGAAATTGAACAGGGAAAAATAACATTGTACCCAAGACCCTTGGATGAATACTTGGAATACAAAGAAGAGCAGATAGAAATGGCGAAACGGTTTAATAAAAAAATCATAAAGGAAAAACAACATCTTCAGTCTTTTGTGGATCGTTTTAGTGCAAAGGCTTCTAAGGCCTCACAAGCACAATCCAAAGCAAAACAAATCCAGAAGCTGAAGACTATAGATATAGCGCATCCCATGAGTACTACGCGTATTCAAATCCCGCGTGTAGCTGATAAAAAGGGGATTGCGTTGCGTGTAGAGGATCTTCACATTGGGTATGGCGATAAAGTGGTTGCAAAAGATATCACCTTTGAAGTGGATCGTGGAGAACACATAGCCATTTTGGGTGACAATGGACAGGGAAAATCTACATTCTTAAAGACACTTACAGAAGAAATAGCTCCACTTAAGGGGAATTTTCGTTTTTCTCATGATATACATATTGGATATTACTCACAGCATGTTGCCTCTATGCTCAAAGGAGAGGAACAGGTACAAAAGTATTTGGAACGAGTAGCCCTTTCCGGAACAAAACAAGAGGAGATTCTCAAAATGGCAGGGAACTTTCTTTTTCGGGGTGATGATGTATTGAAGCCCATTTCACTTTTGAGTGGGGGAGAAAAGGCACGGCTGTGTCTGGCAGGATTACTTTTGCAAAAAAATGAAGTTCTCCTTCTCGACGAACCTACGAACCATTTGGATTTTGAAACGGTTGAGTCCCTTGCAGTTGCATTACAAAACTGTAATGTAACACTTTTGTTTGTTTCACATAATCGTGCATTTGTAAATACGGTTGCGGATGCAATTATTGAGGTTGGAAAAGGAAAGGTACTCCGTTATAGACATAATTTTGAAGAGTATGTGTATCATCTCAAGAAACATCTACATGACGAAGAAGTGGGAGAAGAAAAGAATGAGGTGGTAGCGTCAACACCAGTAAATGAACGCAAAGCACTTCAACTTGAACTGCGAAAAGAAAAAAGGGCTCTACAAAAATTAGAAGAAGAAATGGAGTCTTTCCGAATGGAGAAACAAAAAATTCTTCATTGGTTTGAAAAACATCCTACAGAATATTCCAGGGAAAAAAGTGAAAGACATCAGGAACTCGAAGAGTTTCTATCCGAAAAAGAAATTCTTTGGGTTCAAACTGTAGAAAGGGTTGAAACAATTGAAAAAAATTTGCACTAATTTTTTGATTGTCGGTGTTCTCAAGTGGAGCATCTGTTATTACCATTTCTCCTTTTTTTATATCTTTTAGAGCAACATCACTTTAGACATTGAGTATCTGTGATAGCTCTTTTTTGAGTTGATCTGCATTCAAATACCGTATAGGGGTGTAGCCAACTTGTTCTGCGCCCTCCAGGCTTTTTTTTGCATCATCTATAAATAGTAATTCTGAAATATCAATCCCAAGTTTTTCGGCGAGAATAAAAAAAGCTTCCGGTTGCGGCTTCATAAAGTGTATTTCTGCAGAAAATAAAGAAACGTCAAATAAAGAATCGAGATCACAAATAGAGCGTGCATGTTGTGCACCAGAGAGAGTATGATTACTAAGGAGTCCTACTTTATATCCTTGTTTTTTTAATTCTGTAATGAGTAGGATGATCTCCTGGTCGAGAGATCCTGGTGGAAGGCTATTGAGATAAGAAAAAAAGGCATCAACTTCATTTTCCAAATTAAAATGAGAAAATATTTTTTTCCATACTTCCCGGATATCACGGCTCTCAACATTGAGAAGATGATTGTAGGTAAAATATACAGGACGAAACTGTTCTGGGGGAATCCCGAAAAGGTGTTCTACGGCTTGGGGGTAGCTACTCCCATAATGGTAGACCACGCCGCTCCAGTCAAATCCAATTCCTTTATATTTTTTCTGCATAGGAAGCGTTTAGAGGTCCTTTCCATTGTAGTGCTGTGGATTGAGTGTTTGTGTATCCACACCGTCAAGGCAGCGTACATTTACGGCAATCATAGAGTTTCCTGCATCGTCTTTACCACGACCAAAGGGCTTAATTCCACAAATTTTGCAAAAAAGGTGATCAATACGTTTTTTGTTGAATTGATAGTTGGTTAAAGATTCCTCTCCGGAAAGGAGCGTAAATTGGCCCTCCGGCACAAAGGCAAGAATAGTTCCAGCACGGTTGCACATGGAACAATCACAGGTGATGGTTTTATCAAGAGAAGTGTCTACGGTAAATTTTACTGTGCCGCAATGGCAGCTACCCGTATAGTGATGGTTTGGCATAATTTTGTTTACTATTATATTTAGAGAGACGATGCTTTCATTAACTCGTCGGATTCCTTTTTAAAGCTAGATATTTCATCATTAACCAAGTCAAAAAAATGTGGAATATTTGTCTCTAAGAATGCGAGTGTACACCCTGGATTTTTTTCTTCTGATTCGATTGCTATTTGAAACTCCTCAAGTTTTTCTGGTGGTAATATTTCTACCACTTTTAGGGTAACCCGTGAGAAAATAATTTTTCCAATTCTGTCTAGCGCCTGTTCCAAATCATGTTGGTTGAGTTTTTCAAGACCAAATAGGGCAATTATATTTTGGGTAAGTTCCGCTGTGAGTATTGCCATACAAACGTGTTATTTATTATTAATTTTAAACAATTTATATATTGTTTTAAAAAATTTTGATGATACTTTTGTTATTGTTTCCGTGGCACCAACACGATCCATGACATCGGTTGTATTTTCAAGGGTTACTGTAGTTTGCGTTGTGAAATTTCCTAGCATAGTCGCATTTTTTAAAAAATCCATACCAATATCAAAGGCCTTTCCTGATGCAAAAGCAGATAATAAGGAGGCAACAAGAGCAGCACTTCCCTTGGTAGCTTTTTTTTCTAATAAGTCATGGTATTTTTGTGTCATTATATCTAAGTTATTTAAAGTGGATTCTTTTTTGAGCTCTTCAACATTTGAACTGTGGCTATTTTCAATTTTTTTTGTAAGAATATTATTTACCCCAAGTCCAACAAATCCTGAAAAAACATCTTGTGCAAGACTTGACACAAACTTTTTAGCAAAAAAGAGCGCAACTCCTGCTGTCTCAATTCCAGAAGGCGCACCTTCTTTGGAAGTTGCAGCACTCGTAAAAGCTATACCTGTCGCAATGGCAGTAGTTACTAACGTTTTTTGTACGGTTCCCAGGTTATCCCAATAATTATATAACTTTCGAATTACTCCGGTTTCCTTTGGGGGATAAGAATCCGCTTTTTCTGCTTGAAGACGTTCTTCTTCTTCAATTACAAGACGATGAAAAATTTCTGTACGGATGTAATTTTCAATTTCTGTCTGAATTTCTTCTTCACTTTTTAGTGAATCATTGGTAAGATTTGATTTTTTTATTTCTACCAGTGCCTCAGCATAATTATTTTTAGAATCTAGATATGAACGTCTATCATTATCAAGTTGTTGCTGTATATAAGCTAAGGTATCATTGGAGGCATTTTCCCGCTTTGCTTTTAAAAAGTTTCGATAGGTATCTATATAATTTTTACGAGATTCTTCAAGAGAAGAATGCCTTTTTTCAAGAAATTCTATATCATTTTCAGTTTCTCTTTTTCTATTTTCATGAAGCAATTTTTCTTGCACTGCATGGGCATCAACCTCTTCTAAATTTAAAGAATCAGCTGAATTTTGTGCATCTTCTTTAAGTTCAGGGTTTACCTCTTGCTCCAAATCTGTATGCTCCATTTCCATATTTATAAGTGAATATCACGAATAAGGGGTTTATTACCGTAGGGGGTAAAAAAGTAACTTTTTAGCTGTTCAGTTCCTTGTTTTTGGTAAGTAGATAAAAAAACAAGGAGCAACTGACGAAAAGAGAGGATGAGTTCTTCAAGGGAAATACCGGCATAGTCAATGTGGGGTTGTTCTTGTTTATTTTTTATAACATGTAACTTCATAAACCGAATACGAGTTTCAAAGTATATATCAAGTAGGGCATTCCGCAAATCATCGTCAAGTATTAAAAAAATAAACTTTTCTGCAACATCCATACTTTGAAAATCAGTCCAAAGGCCAGGAACACCCCCTGCTCCCAAATCTACTTGGGTATTTTCAATATAACTTTTCTTTTCCTCAATTGAAGTTGCATCTATAATTTTTTTATAAATTGTTAAATAGTACTCCAAGCAAAATTGCATTCCTTCATTTTTAAATAATCGGTCATCAAATTCTGTTTTTTCTTTTTGGGACCAGTGTATAGATATTTGTGCTCGTTTCAACCGAAAGGACTCTGTTTTTTGTGCCAGGTTTACAAAAGTAACCGATTTTTGTATATAATCATTCACCAGTTTCAGTATATCTTTTTTTGTGTTGTCAATAGAGAAAATTGGAGAAAGACTATCGAGTGCTTTTGCTAAATCAAGTTCATTCGGATTTTTTTCTTCAAAAATTTTTATGAGTTTTTGAAAATTTAATTTGACATTGGTTTCGTGTAGTCGTTGAGTATTCATTTCAGGCTCTAAAAGAACATTTTTTCGTATACGATTGTACTGATCTAACCAAAAAAATAAGGGTTTTTGAGATCCAAGGTAAACTATTTTGTAGAGTTCTTTTAAAATCATTTTTGAAAGAAATAGATATTTTATACTCAGTCAAATTATAGATATAGTAGCGTATTTTTATTTTTAATGCAACCTTATATAGAATGGATAAAAATTAAGAAACGTCAAAAAAACTTTTTTTAAAAAGGTCAAAAATTTGGGACAATTTAACTTGTTGTAAGGGGTGTAATTATTTTAAATTTTACGTATTAGAAGGATGGATGGGGAATTGGGAAGAGAATCGAATAAGGTAATAGAGACCAAAGAGGATGGTTACAATATAGAGAGCATCGGAAAACTCAGGTACACCAAGGGTAGGTGCAGAGTGTGTAATGGTGACATCCAAAAGTTCAGGAGTAAGTGTGGTACTAGAAGTTTCAAAGAAAGCTTTATACTGGAAATATTCATTATCTGAAACATTGGTTAGGGTTTTGCTAGGAAGCGCATCGGTAGAAGTGGTAAGTTCTGAGTAGTAACTCGATCCTGTGCCATCTGGTCCAGCAAATGTTTCTCCACTACAGGCATTATCATCACAACTTCTTACTTGATATTTAAGACGGAGTGCGCCACGTTTGTACATGTTTAAAATTTCAGTTCCAGAAAGAGCTCGATTCCAAACGGATACCTCATCGATGTTTCCTATCCAATAAAAGTTATTTGTATTGCTGAAATTTTTTCCAATAGTAAAACTTCCTTGGTCTGTATAAATGGTGCTTGCTGATCCTGATTGGAGTACACCATCTACATACAGGTAATTTGTCCCACTACTTATGACACCTACAACAAAATGCCAGTTGGCATCTAGAGATTGTGCATCTGATACCACAAAGGCTCCTGTAGAATTGCCCGTATAAAATTGTAGCCATCCACCAGATTTTGAAAGAGAGTATCCATAGTATCGTGATGGGGAAGAAAGCAGCTGAATTTTTCCAGCTATTCCTGCTGTGATGGTATAGTTTCCAGATGTATCTTTAATCCATGCAGAAACAGTAAAGTCACCCACACGTGCAAGATCTGAATCATTGGATGCGGTAACATAGTCATTGCCGTCAAAGGTTACGGCGTTATTAAGTATACCGGTTCCACCTGCTGTGGCTCCTGTTGCTGTTCCGGTGTGGGAATTCCCAGACGAATCCGTAAAATTACCTGAAGCCTCATCTAAATGCCAGAGGAGAAGATTGTTTGACATGTTAGCATTTCCATTGGTATAGGCCGACTCAGCCCCAGCGGAATTTGGAAGATTTTTGAGATAAGGATAGTTTGGTGTCCAAGCAAGAGAACTCCAGGTAACAGAAGATCCTGCATCAATAATACGAGAAGTAAAATTTCCAGAACCATTGGTAAGACCGGTAGAATCAAGCTCTACTTGTTCACTTGTACATTGGGTATCACTGTTGGTACCACTTCCAAATTCTCCTGTACAACTGCTATCTGTTACGGTTGTTGCATACACCAAAACCGGGTATGTAAGCAAAATACCAATAGAAAGTATACGTAGAAGCGTGTGGGCTTTTTTAGTGAAAAACATGGGATTATTTTTTGGTATTATACCATAAATGTATTTGGGGTCCCAACTAGTTGTGGAAGATATTCACAGTACTTATAAATTTGCTGTGATTACAGAGCCAACATTATATTCGTGAAGGTTTGAATCTTTTGCCATCAAAGAGGAAAGCTCTCTTTCTGCCTCGGTAAGAACATCTCTCCATTCCGATTCCGTGAGTTCTCGTTCAAATGTAGTTTGGTAGGTTTTAAAATATTCAATAAATGGGGAGGTACTTTCTATTGGATATGAAGTACGAAATTCGTATACTGAAAAAGAAAAATGTGGTGCAAGAAAACGTTGTATATTTTCTGTGTTGATTACATTTGCATTACGAACAATAACAAAACCAAATTTTTCTTTTATCTTTTGAATAATATGGTTAAAAATTGGTTTATTATCCATGGAATTGAGAGTGATGATAAATTTTCCACCGGGCTTGAGAACTCGTTTTACCTCTTGCATTACTTTTGCAACATCTGGCATGTGGTAGAGCATGTGTCTGGCAATAACTATATCAAATGTATTTTCCCCAAAGGGAAGATTATCTGCAGAAGCATTTTGGAATTCCAGATGGCATTCACTTGCTACTTTTTTCCCTGGTTGCATAATTCCATCAGATATATCAATTCCTATCATTTTTCCAGAAAAGCCATTTTTTCGCAGATAGATAAGCGTATTTCCATTTCCACAGCCAATATCAAGAATATCTCCAGTTTTGTCATTTTGGAGTACCTTTCTTATCTCTTCGTCTAGGTCTATTCTTGGCTTAAATTGATCATTATATGCCTGTCTTATATTGAGTGGCTTGGTGTCTTTATATTGACCTGTGACTAACTTTTTTGGATCTGTTTGGACATTCATATTTTTTATTTTGATTTATTTTTTCTAAAAATTATTTGGCCAATGATGAGAAAGATAATTGCTGTTGGAAGTGGAAGGATAGAGTTATCTGCATTAAAATTTCCGGTAACTGTGAGAAGTACAAGACTGAGAAGTCCAGCGAGCATACTTAAAAAGGCAGCATTGTTTTTTATTTTCCAAATGAAAGATGCTCCCAGTACAGGGGAAATTGCAAGTGAAAGGCTTACTATACCAAAAAGAATAGTAAGGATATTTGAAAATACAATTGCGGTAACTGCGGAAACACATGCCAAAACAAGAATATATTTTTGTATATTTTTTGCAAGTTTTTCTTCTGGAAGAGTCGTTTCTTTTTTGAGAAAATCTTTTGAAAGACTTGATGAGAGGTAAAAAAGTTCAGTATCTATGGTAGACATAATAGCTGCTAAAACAAAGACCACGGCAATACCTACAAGTGGTAGGGGAATAAGTTGAAAAAGTCCATGGTAGAGAGCTTCTTCAGGTTTAATATCGGGGAAATGATTTTTTGCCGCCATGCCAATGACTGTGATTACTATACCAAATAACAAAAAAATTCCGGCAGATAAAAAGGATGCATTGCGGGCTGTTTTTGCATTTTTTGCTGCAAATACTCTCTGCCAGATATCTGCTCCGCTAATCATTGCAAAGGCACCAATAATGAGGAAAGAAAAGATATATGATCCGCCAATAGAAGTTATACTTATTTGTGAGGGCGTGTATTCTCCAATATCTATTACAAAAAGTATGGAACCAAATACTACTGCCATGATGAGAAATTGTAGTACATCTGTTTTTACTACCGCCTTGAAACCACCAAGGACAAGATATGCAAGGACTCCAGCCATAGTTAACAAAACAGCATAGGCATAGTGAATACCCAAAAGAGGGGAGAAGAGACTTCCAGCGGCAATAAATTGTCCTACCAGTAAAGCAAAAAGTGCAATGAAAATTATAATTGCTGAGAGGATTTTATTTTTATGATCAAGTTTTTCTTTAAAATAATCTGCAAGTGTAAGAAGGTTTTTTTCTTCCGTGATTTTTTTCATTTTTTTCGCGCAGACTCCTATAAATGTCATCCCAATTGCAATGCCAATAAAGTACCAAGCTGCAGCTATACCCATTTGAAATCCAAGTGTGGCTTGTGCCACCAGTATCATTCCTCCCATGACGGCAGAGATGGAAGCGGTTGTTTGCAGAAGACCAATTTTTCTATCTGCATTTAAGTATTCGCGTACACTTTCCTTCTTTTTTACCCAAAAACCAATGGCAAAGATAACAATAAAATAAAAGGCAATGAGAAAAATATTTCCGGAAGATATTTCCATAGGTAAAATAGATTAATGATTGGGGAATGATTTTTGTTTTATGGCTATGAAACAAATTGAGCTTCATCTAAAAGCTTCGTATCTTCTTTATCCATTTTCCAGCCGAGGGCTCCTAAATTTTCCATAAGTCTTTTCTCGTTTGTGGACTTTGGGATTGTTACCACATTTTGCTTAGAGATTAACCAGTTTATAGCAATCTGTGCTTTGGTTTTATTATACTTTACTTCCAGCTTGTCTAAAAGAGGGTGGCTTTTTAAGAGTAGACCTCTTTCAATTGGTCGTTCCGCTATGATAATAATATTATTTTGCTGACAGTAGGGGATAGTTTTTGTTTCCATATCTTTATTTTCTGCATATCTTCCGGTATTTCGTGTGAGAAGACTATACTCAATTTGATTGGCCACTATTTTATTCTTGGTATGTTGTTGCGCTTCAATAAGCTGGTCTACTTGAAAATTACTTACACCAATATATTTAACTAATTTTGCTTCGACTAGGGAATCGAAAGCACGTAGAGTTTCACTGATTGGTATCGTATTACTTGGTGCATGTATAAGAAGCAAATCAATATAATTTGTTTGAAGTCTATGTAAGCTTTCTTTGACTGACTGGAGAACGTCATTATATCTTAGTTTTGTATTTCTCACTTTTGTTGTAACAAAAATTTCTTTGCGTGAAAAGTCCTGAATTGCTTTTCCTACTAGCTCTTCCGTATGCCCACCTCCATACATTTCAGCAGTATCAATATGTGTATAACCAAGATGTATAGCGTTTTTAATTGTTGAAATGGCATTTTTATCATCAGTATAGTCAGGCTCTTGTCCACCACCAATAAGCCATGTACCGAGGCCAAGTACAGGTATTTGTCCTTCAGTTACAAGTCTCTTGTACTGCATAGTAAATTTTGGGTATTTTATTTTTTAAATAGAATTTGGTGATTTTCCATTTTTCCAAAGGTATTCAAAAATATGTTTAAATGCTTTGGCTATGGTTTGATTTTTTATAAGTATTCCAGATGGCCGATGCTTATCAAAAGCAAAAATCGCAACTTTGTTGTCATAGAGATTAATCTCGATTCCAAGGTCTTGAAACAAGTCAATGAATCTCATGTCTCGTAGCAATTCTTTTGCCATTGTTATATCATGTTTTCCTATTTCAGAATTTGGTAGGAGACTTTTTACATGAACTCCGTGGTTAACTCTTTGTTTAAAATAATCATTTCTTAAAAATTCATCACCAACAATATCATATGCTTTTTCATAATCGGTTAAAGCATAAATCATTTTTTCTGAATTATTCCTCCATGTATCATGATAGAGGTTCTTTACACCATCTAGACCTTCAAAATATTTTATATCAGTTAGAAGAATATTTTTTGGACCTTGCGTTTGTTCTTTTGCCCAGTCAAAAAATTCGTTTGTTGTTTGTATAGATTCATTCTTCTTTCTCTCAGCCCACAATTTTAAGTCATGTAAGGATATAGCCTCATAAAGATTTTTTCCTTCGAATTGTACATTACTTACTAAACCTTTTTTTACAAGTTTTTCGAGTAGGGGATAGAGTGTTGTACGGTTAATAAGGGTTACCTTTGCCAAATTTGAAACAGAAGACTGCCCACTTTTGTAGAGAGCTGCTAGTATAGATTTTTCTTTTGTATCTATGAGGAGTGTATTCATATGCATAACTTTAGCATATTTGTCAAACTGTGTCAACAGTTTTACAAATAATATTGAACCATCTAATATAGCAATATAACTTACTAATATATTTCTATATGAAAACAAAAATTGAAGGGTACTTCTCTTCCCTTGAGGGTGTGACATTTACTGTCAAGGGGCCATTTTTGGTGGCGGACTTAACTCAAAATAAGGAACTTTATGAAAGTATTCCAGTGGGTTCTCATGGTGAGGAAGAGGTTAAGAAAAAGGAAAAAACAAAAGAGCATAAACATACCTTTCTATCATTATATAAATCCAAAGCGCTTGATCTCTTTTATGGAGATGTGTATATATCACTTCCTGAGCGAGCACTTACGCTTGTTCTACCAGGAGTGAAACATAGTTGGGTTTCCAAAAGAAATTGTGGTGACGTTTCTTCAGTGGACACACGACATAGAAAACAAGTAATCCAACCATTAATGAGCGTGTAGGTATGCAAAAGAAAACATCTCAATATCATGAGATGTTTTTTTTATTTTTTTAGACGATAGAATATGTGTGAAAACAAGCATATCATGAAAAATTATTTACTCATGGATATTACTTTTATCTGACACAGCTCTCGAAATCCTACTGTGCCGTGCTCTCGTCCCATGCCAGATTTTTTGTACCCACCAAAAGGGTTACATGAAAGCCAACGGCTTGCATTATTGATCTCTACTGTCCCTGCTTGTATTTTTGATGCAACTCTTTGGGCACGTTCTAAATCTTTTGAAATGACTCTGCTTCCAAGGCCATAAAGTGTATCGTTGGCAAGTTCAATTGCTTCTTCTTCCGATGTAAAACTGATGATCGGGAGGAGGGGACCAAAGACTTCTTCCTTCCAAATCCGCATTTCGCGGTTCACATTTGTTACAAGTGTTGGCTCAAAGAATGCACCAAGGAGGTTTTCCGGCTGTTTCCCACCTGTTACTATCTGTGCTCCTTTTTGTATTGCATCATCGAGTTGCTCTTGGAGAAGTACAAGTTGTCTTTGTGCAACGAGACTTCCAATATCAGTAGATTCGAGTGTGGGATTTCCCACTTTTTTTGTTTCAATATATCGCTTTAGCCCTGTTGTAAGTTCGTCGATGATATTTTCATGAACGATAAGTCGTTTGATGGCATCGCATACTTGACCACAATTTTGAAATCTTCCGTCATATATAGTTGGGACTATTTCTGATATGTTAGAGTCTTCAAAAACAATACAGGGATTTGATCCTCCCATTTCAAGGAGTGCTTTTACAAATTTAGTTGCTGCCGTTTTATATAAACCTTGTCCAACCTTGCTACTACCTGTAAACCAAATAAAGTTTATGTCGCTTTCTGCAAGTTCTTTTCCAACTTCTCCACTACCATATATTTCAGCGAATACCCCTTCGGGGAGATTATGGTTATTAAATACATCTTCAATAAGTTTTCCCACTAAGGGGCATTCTTCAGAGATTTTAAATATTACTGTGTTTCCGACTAATAGGTTTGGGACAATACCCCAGATGGCCATACCAAAAGGAAAGTTCCAGGGTGTTATTACTGCAGTTGAACCAAAAGGCTCGTAGACTATCTTGTGGATAGAAGTTTCGTCTTCATGGGTAATCTCATCTTGAAGTGTCTTTGTGGCATTTTCAAGAAACCAATCAAATTCATCTGTATAGCCATTTGCTTCACTTTGACATTCTTGGATTGGTTTTCCCGTTTCGTTGCATATAAGCGATGCAATTTCATTTGATCTTTTTTTAAATTCTTCACAAATAGGTCTTAGCAATTCAATTCGTTTCAGTACACCTATCTCTTTCCAATATAGTTTTGCATTATTTGCCGTTTTGACTTTTTTGTTTATTTCTTCAGAACTGCTTATTGACACGTCTCCCAAGATACTGTAGTTGTTAGCAGGGTTTGTAGATATAAGCTTTTCCATATAAGTTATTCACATTGGTTAGATTCATTAGCTAACTGTATCATTTTTTGTAAAAAAGTTCTAACTTTTGCAAAGGGTATAAAAAAAACCTCGCTAAAATGAGCGACGAATTACGGAGCAGGGGATCGTAGAGGATGTTGGAACTATGATGAAGAAAGAGGAGGGATACGTTAGAGTACCTACCCTAGCTTAAAGAGATGAAATAAAATCACTAAAGGCATCTCTCATAGTCCAATTATGTGTGCTAACAAACACTCCGTCTATTTTAGCTTCTTCTTTCATTTTCCAAAATAAATCCTCGATTCTATTAACTATGCCTGTCATGAATTCTTGATTGACAGAAATAGGGGTGTTTAATGGAAGTCGATCATTTGGATAAGAATTGTGTTTTGTATTAAAGTGACCAGTGTGTGCGCCTCTTGTGATTATATAATCATTTACTTCTAGCTTAATTTTATCGATTTTTTTTCTATAGTTTGTACTTTCTTTGTTAGTTTCTATGTACGACAAGAGTGTAAAAAGTGAAGATGTTTGTTTATTTTGATCCAATACGTTTGAAAGGACATTTATCATGTCTCGACTATAGACATCAATAAGTGAATTGAAAACTTTTTTATGTTTAGGTAGCTCTTCACGTTTCGTTTTAATCAATTCTAGTAGACTACACCATTCTTTTAATCTGTCAATTGAATCATTTATATAATCCGTAACATTTCTTTGCATTTGTCCTTCGGGATACTTTTCATCGCTATTCATAGTAGTGCCAATAATTCCTCGTAAATTTTTACCATTGCCCACGTATCTTGTTTACAATACTCTAACAGATCATGGTAGATAGCCTCTTCATCCTCACATTCCTCTGAAAGCATATACTCCCATCGCTCCATGGCTTGATCTCCAGCCTTCACGGAAAGCTTGTCGTAGGTAAGTTCAGGTACCAAAACTGGGAGAATCTTTTTGATACTCGTCTTTCCTTTGAAATCAGGATGTACATACAGTTGGTTGAGGAATATGCTTTCAAGATCGAACATACGATCGTTCATATCCTCAAAAAAGTGAGTGTGACTGGGGTATATCCGAGCTAACGTATTATTTCTCCCTACCTCATAGGATTTATGCCATGAGATGATACTTCCTTTCGGCCCAATATCCTCTGCAAGCTGTTTTACGAGGCTTCCTGCTATATCTGAGCGTTTCTGCCTTACCAGGTGCTCTCTGTGCTCAATTTCGCCGTTTTCGTGCATAATATGAAGTGAATACTGGAAGGGTACCTGCTCAAAGGTCCCATATCCCTGAAACTCAGGTATGGCCGTTCCATACCCTTCGTAATCAAAGAAGTACAGTGGGTACTCAAGTGATTCTATTTCTTTTCGAATCTTGTCTCTGTCAATAAAAGGCTCGCCCGATAGGTATGTCTGTACCTGTAGAGCCTGTTTGTCGTTGAGAATAGAAGTATTGGGAATATCCTCAAGTGCAAAGACACCTTCATCTACCCAAGCCTCAAGTTTTTTCTTACTCAAGCCGATTCTGTGGAGGTCATGAATGCTGTACTCAGGTACCTTGGGGTTTGAGTAGGCAAAAGTAGTACACTGATTTGATCTGCCACGATAGATACAAGCGCAACCGCTTCCTTCAGGCATATTCATAGCCTTCTTCATTTCATCCATCTCCATGGATACTTCATCTACCACTTCCTTTACTTCGTCAGTGACATCCTCAATGACAAAAACATCCCTCCATGAAATATCCTTACGTCTTTTGTACTCTCCATTAAGGTGAATGATGCAAGACTTTACTACTGACAACCCCGAACGAGTAAGTACTTCCTTCTGAAAGGCAATGTCTTTTATGTGGCTATGAAGTTGCTCCCGTTTTACTTTGGTTGTAGCTTTTACTTCATAAAGCTCCCAGCCACCAAGGATTTCATCCCAAACAATGACATCTGCACGAATCAAAAAAGAATCAACAAAAAATGCCCCTTGGAATATGACTTTCTCATGCGTGTCAATATATTGATTTGTGTCTTCAAGAGCCTCCTGTTCGTGTGTAGTAACCAAAACTCCTTCAGGAAAGAGGTGGCGTGCAGTCTCATCGGCAATATTACCTTCCTCAACGATTTTCTTTTCAAATTCAGATAATTCTATATCCTCAAAAAGCTCAGGTTTGTGTTTTTTGAGCCAAAAATTCTTCTTGCAGAAGAGATATTCGAGATAATCAGTTTTTGTAATATACATAGTAATTTTTATTCTCCACTGCTACTCACTATTTTTTTGCTTTTTGACTTCTGCCAAGAATTTATCAAAGATGATTTCAGCAAAGAGAGTTAAATCTTCTTCGACTTCTTGGTCGTCTTTGGTTTCTGGCATAAAGGGGGAGTATTAGCATTCTTTTTTTCAGCACGTATTCGTTGGTCGATTTTTTTGAGAGTTACAAAGAAGTTTACAAGGTTTTTTAGTTCTTCTTCTGAAAATTCATAATTGGTCTTTTGCGTCTTACTGTTTTGCATTTTTTGTAAGCTTAATCAGTTCTTCAAAGGTCTTTGGAGTATATTTTTCCCAGGTTTCTTGCTTAACATAGAGCATTTGATACTCAATTTTCTTCTGACGATCGTTTGCATCTTCACACCATTGCTTAAGTCTATTGATTGAGTCGTAAATATATAGTCAGTTACATTTTTTTGCACTTGACTGTATGGGTATTTTCTTCCATAAAACCGTCTACTTACCTCTTTTTAATCATGATCTTGTTTCTATGATCATAACTATAGTTAATAATTTCTCCGTTAATTATTAACTCGATAGCCTGCTCAATGACATCAAGTGGAACAACAAACCACTCCTTCGGGGTGTAGGATACTCCATTACTATCAAACATCTCTATGTCTAATTTTGCTTCTCCAAACAGCCTGTGAATCAGCCTTTCGAACCTATGAGGATTTATGTTGAAACAAGTATAATCCAAAGCTACCTTAATAGGTGCCATTAGATATGTTGGGTCTAGCTCAGCTCCTTTAATCCGATCTTCGACAAGGTTTGTGGTAAAGCCAATTTTATACAAATCCTTTATACTTGATATACGAGGAACTTTACTTTTGGATTTTAATACATAGATATGTCCTGTTTGAGTATCTTCATTTTCAATCTCCATCGGTTTGATTGGTCTAATAATCTTACCATTTTCTTTCTGAATAGACCTGCGAAGAGATTGTAGGAACATGTTTGATTCAGTACCATTTTCAAAGATAACACGTAGACGTGCGTCAATTCTTTTCTTTTCATCTTTTTCCATTTCCTCGCTTTCTTGGATATAACCAACAATACCGCTAAGGATAAAAAAAGTTCCAGGTTGTAGCTCAGTATGTTTGTCTATTTCTCCAAACACCCAAGTACCATTCAGTAAACCTGTTTGTATGCCGTTGAACAAATGTTCATATTTTAAGAAATCTTTACAAGGTTTTCTTTTGGCAATGAATTCTGGGGTTGTACGAGTATCGACGGGGACATTCTTTATATTAAGAATTGAGCTTTCTTCAATATCTAAAATTCCCAGTGAATCATCTTCAAAAATATCCGTAATTGTTTCAGGCTGAGAAGCGTAAATAGTTAGTAAGCCGTGTTCATCATATTGTTTTAAAACCTCGACATGTTCAGGATTATCACGAAAACCAGCAAGACGAGCAGCTAGCTTTCTTTCAGTGATGTCTGTCCCTTTCCGTGGCTCTCGACCATGTTCAATATAAAAATTGCTAATTTCTAAAAATGAATCAACAAGTCTATCAGATGACGTAACTTTCTGAGGCTTTTTTTCTGGAACCAACAAATTGTGCTGGTCTTGTTCTATTAATTTGTACAGTTCTTCTTCATTCATAACTATTATCCTCGTTTTGCCTTAATTTGTGTTAAGTAGATTACTACCTCAGCCATTCGACGTTCAAGTGGATCTTCTGATTTCATGTCTGGTTTACGGCCATTTTTTTCGTAAAAAGCTTGAATCTTTGGCCATTGTAGTGCAGCCTCCTCTGGTGTGATTTCAATTCTTGATGCATCAATTATATCTTGAATTACTTTCAGTGTAGCAGTTGTTACCTCTTTGGAGAGTATTTCGTAGGCCTCTTGGAATGGGTTTATGCGATCAATAAGATCTATAGCAAGATCTTCAATATTTACAAATTGTCCCGCCATACGGACAAATTTTTGATTTCCTACTTCTTTAATTTCTCCATTTTTTATAACCGAGTCTACAACAACATGCTGACGGACTTCTTCAATTTCTTGCTCTGTCAGATCTGGGTATTTTTCCTTAATAATTTTAGGAATCATTACCTTGTTTAACACTTCTGCATCGATGTTACCTGGCAGAGCTCTTACAACTTGATCATCTTGAAGAATTGAAGCTTTAAGATCATGGATATCTGATTCAATAATATCTTTTACTCGAACTGTACTAGGTTCTTTAAAACCCTTTATTAATATATCTCCTGGGTTGCCCTGTTTAGTTGATTTCGCTTTAAATTCAAAATGTGGTGCCATAACTTGTTCCATCAAAAGCGAGCAAGTTATAGCCTTTAGCATGTTGTTAACCGATATTTTTACGGTTTCATCTGTTGCATCTGGTTGTGCAATAAGATTTGTAAATTGTGCATGTGTTTTGTTTGCACTGTCTCGAGTGCAACGCCCGATAATTTGAATAATTTCAGTAAGAGAGCTTCTGTATCCTACAGTTAAGGCATGCTCACAATATGGCCAATCAAAACCTTCTTTGGCCATACCGAGAGCAATAATAATATCCATGTCATCTTCTTCTGACATATTACGGAGGTAATCGACGATTTTGTCTCGATCTCTGGCATCATCAACCAAATTGGCTACTTTGAGTAACTTTCCATCACTATCACGTTTTACATAAATAATACCTGTATCATGATCCTGATGATCTACTTCTCCAATGATGTCGAGAATCATATCGACCTCGTTGAGTTTGTCTTTTGTAGATTCACCAGAATTTACATTTGGGATATGCAATATAGTTTTTTTATCAGTATCTAGTACTTCACCAATGGCTGATAAGTATTTCCCACTATAAAAGTGGTATCCAATACCTAATGTTTTCAAATATTTATATCCATTCAACTGTTGATAATAGTTGTATGTAACTTTAGTGAATTTTTGTTCATCTTCTGGAAGTAATACGGCAACACCATCTCCACGAAAATATGATCCTGTCATTGCTACAATATGTGCGTTTGAATTAGTCATAATTCCATGAAGGACAGATCCAAGTCTACTATTTTCTTTATCTGCGGATACATGATGAAACTCATCAATTGCAACAAGCGTATTATTAAAATCCTCATCACTCAGCTGGTCGGCTGCAAATCGGAGCGTAGCATGAGTACAAATCAAGATTTTTTCATCATTCTTTATGAAGTTTTTGAATGTTGTAATCTTACTTTTGCTACCATCGGTGCCAGGTGTACACAAATTGTAATTATCATTTAAACTCCAATCAGTAAAGAATCCATGGCTAGTTAGATCTGTGTTTTTAAAAGATCCTCCAATAGATTTTTCTGGAACTGCAACAATCACTTTCTTTATGTCTTGGTTGTACAACTTATCAAGTGCAATAAACATAAGAGCACGTGATTTACCGGACGCAGGAGGTGCTTTAATGAGAAGATATTGAGCCGTACGTTGTTCGTAAGCCTTAGCTTGCATTTCACGCATTCCAAGCTCGTTAGTTTTTGTACTCTCTCCAGATTGCTTGTATGTAACTTCTGCTACTTGAATAGTTTTCATATTATTTTTCATTAGTAATCATTTCTTCATAAAGATCGAAGAGATGAGCAAGCCTTTCCTCATCGTTTTCAAAAGGTTTCTTTCTGTATATTTTCTCAATTACTTCATCTAGCATCTCATGTGCTTCAAGTAAATCTTTTGGCATTGATTCTGTGTTATACATTTTAGCTAGAGTTTTTTCTGGATACTTTTCACGTGTATCTAAAATATTATACACATGATCAATGATTAGATCCTTCTGTTCTTTTGAAATTTCTGGAAACGGAAAAGTATTATAAACAATATTTTTTGAATAGCTTAAACGCGTTTCAAGTTTTCCTCCAACTGCATGAAACCAAATCATATGCATCTTGGATTGCAGTATGCCTATTAGAGACAAATCTATTGTTGGAATTATGTAACAGCGATTACTGACTATAGCATCTTTTGGTGAAATCCAAATAGGAACATACGTTCTGTTCTCTGATGAAATACCTGGGATTACTATTTGATCATAATTAAAGTTCTGAGTTATTTGTGCAAATAAGTATGGATATTCTGCAAGATGCGGTCTAGACGAGTTTAACCTAACTTTTCTAACCAGTTCAATACGTCTAGTCAAAATTGAAATATCATCATATTTATTTCTATTTACACCATCTAACCAGATACAATAACGTTTTTTTCCATCAAGATATTCCTTAGCAGACACGTATTCTCTGATAAATTGACCTACGCGCGGATCTTCTTCTATGACAGTTTTTTTTTCATTTTCTGTCAAAAGTAAATGGCCACCATCAGCGGGCATATTGCCAAAGTTCATTTCATGAAATGATGAAATAGGCCTAGCTTGAGGTTCAATAATTAGATTTGGGCTACCTACTAAATAAGGATTAATGTTATCTACAAGTTCATATGTATTTTCTGAATATAAAATTTTCTTCTGAGGATTTGATGAGAGCCCAATAATTACAACTGTAACTCCAGCATTCCCCTTTGCCAAATTTTTCCACTTAAATGACGTATATGCGAAAGAAATTTCAATTCCCATATTCAAGATATAAGGCCAAAAAATTGAAACCTGCAAACCCTGAGAAATCGAATTAGTTGAGACAAGTGCTCCAGAGATATTTGAACCGATAATATATTTAGCTAGTTTATAATACCAGATTGCAACGTAATCGAGAGATTTGAACTTTTGGATAATACCAGAAAAAACTTTATCCATATCATTTTTCTGTTCCTTAGTCTGTTTGCGAGAACCACCAAATGGTGGATTGCCTACTATATATATTTCTAAGTCCACTTCTCCATATTTTCGAGGGCAGACTTCGGTCCAGTCAATGACTGCTGAATTCCCATAAAAAATGTTTCCACTTTGTGTAAGAGGTAGTATAGGTTTCATGATTCCAAAATTATCCTGAAACAATTCATTAACTTGATACTGAGTAATCCATAGCGATAATTTTGCAACTTCACTAGCAAAATGGTCAATCTCGATTCCATAGAAATTGTTTAAAGACATCCCTGAAATTGGGAGAACATCTTTACCGAGATCTTTGGCTTTCTTAATTATCTCACTTTCGAGCTCAGAAAGTCTCTTATATGCCGTAATTAAGAAATTTCCAGACCCACATGCAGGATCAAAAATGCGGATATCAATTATTCTTTTTCGAAGTTTTTCTAACTTTGAGACAGAGTTGGCTTTATCAAATTCTTCGTAAAGTTCATCTAAAAAGAGAGGCTTTAAAACTTTCATGATATTAGAAACAGAGGTGTAGTGCATCCCTAAATTTTCTCGTTCATCCGGATTAACAACAGCCTGAATCATTGAACCAAAAATATCTGGGTTAATACAACTCCAATCAAGCTTTGCTGTTTCCAAAATCATTTTTCTTGATTGAGTTGTAAACACTGGGAGAGTAATTTCTTTTTCAAAAAGACCACCGTTTACGTACGGAAATTTTGCAAAATGAGATGGTATATTTTGTCGCTCATTGATGGGAGTGTTTAACACTCTGTATAGTTCTTTTATATATATGGAAAGGTCAGAACCATCATTTTTTGTATGTGACCCCAATGAGTTGCTAAAAATACTTTCTTCATCTGCATGAAAAATTTTGGTATCTTCTGCAAAGTAACAAAACAAGAGACGAGTAAGGAAAACATCAAGATCCTGTAATTTTGATTTGTTATTATTATTATCTTTTATTATCTGATCGTATAGCTTTGCAAGTTTGATCGAAGCCCGAACATCAGCCGGATTTTCATTGTCAATTTGTGTTTTTTCAATTTTTGCTAAAGGTAGAAAAAAAGTATAGTGTCGAGATAGTTTCGTTATTGGTATATCTAGCGTTTCGTTAGTTTTGGTATCAACAGCTAGTAAAGTTTCGAAATCAGTAACGATTATAAATCGGGGTTTATACTTAGATGGGTTGGTTTGAAAATTGTGTATTGTCTCGTGCAAATCCTCTACTTCTTTTACAACATAAAATTGAATCCTGTTTTTTATGATAATTTCATTATCTTTCCCGGACAGTTTATATGGATTTTTTTGTGTGAGTGTAATTGTACTTTTGGGTAAGTTGTAGATACCTAAAAAATCGTACAAAAATAATTCCTTATTAAGAGGAAATAGTATGTTATCGATTTTATCAGGAATTTCGTATATATTCATAGATAAATTATGTTTGTTTTTCTATGAACATTAAGATGTTCTCTTTTTTGTATCTTCGATCTCCTCGGGAGCCAAACCGTATGGCTTTGAGTTTTCCTTCGTTATCCCACTTCCGTAGTGTGTTGGGATGACAATTCAATATCTCACATGCCTCCTTTAGTGTGAGCAATTGAGGCATTTTTTGCGTGTCCATAGCTCTTGATCTAAGAGTTTATATAAGTTAACATAAGTATACATTAAAATGAATATTACGACAAAATATGGCTATTTCTAGGAGAAGTAACTTATATAGTCACATCAAAACAACTGATCAATTAATTCAGCATAAAGAATTATTTGAAAAAGCGTTGCGAATAGTCGGTGATGTACAGGCGGGGCATGCTTATACTGTTACAACTGACGAACGAAACGATGATTTGATTCAAATCTTGATAGATCTTGAGGTTGTGGTTTACGACTGGGAGGAAATGAAAAAGCAAACACATCGTGAAATAGGAAATAGACTTATTGAGTTTTATATAGAGGCGGACAGAATTTTGTTACTTAAAAAACGAATTCTAGGTGTTGATGGAATTGTTAATTTAGATGCTTTAGAACTAATAGCAAAGGAAATTGGAAGTCGATTTTCGTTGAATAAAATTATTCAAATATTTACGAGACTAGGCGTACCCGAAAGCATGTTTACGCATACGACAAAGTGGGTGGTGGTATTTTATGTACTTTCATACTATTCAACATCTAAAAAACCAGAAGAGATTTCAATGTTTTTGAAAATACTTGAAAAAGTATTACATCCTTTAGTCTTTGTTGGGGATGAAGAAAAAGCATCAGAGGTGATGACAAAATACGAAAAGTATTTAAAATATGATGATGTAAAGATTGTGGGTGATAGTATTTTTGCTAAGGTTCCGAGCACCGAAAAAAAAGAACAAAAATGGGTAGGATCTGATGGGATTGTTTTTAGTTTGGAAGATAATCTTTTATCAAAAATTGCGATTTGTGTTAATAGAGAAAGTGAGATGGTGGATATCGATAAGTTGACTGACGAACAAGCAATTTACTTTTGTAGAATTGTACTATCTCAGCTGGTGGAATTATTAAGTACGGTCTGTGGCAACTACATTTTAATCTGTGACTATGATTTAAACACTCAATACATACAGTTAAAAATGTATCTTGATGAAATTTTAGAACGTCAATTTCTTCAAGAAATCAAAGAAAATCTCCCCGAGTGGATGCCAGACACCATTTTAGGATCTTTGGACGATATGGATATGTGGTGGGGAGAATTTGGTGTTAAAAATAGTCTGCTAACAGCATATGGTCTTTTAGAAAAGCTGTGGATGAAGTTTGGGCGAAAAGAATTTTCGCTAGATCCTCAGCTTGTCATTTTTTTGGACAAGACTAGAGATATAACACGTAGGTGTGATAAGTTGAGAAAAGAAAGGTTACATCAATTTGAAAAAGATGCTGATGCGGATAGAGAAAGGTTTAACCAATTTACCAAACCAAAACAGGAGGTGGTCAAGCATGAGCATGCCCACACTCACGAATTTAAAAATAGTGCTCAGGAGAAACCCATAGATTTGAATCTCAACGAAGTAAAGAAATCTTCACCTGAGCAAGCAAAGACAGAGCTCGTGGTAGATAAACAAAAAGGCATTTACTTAAAGAATGATCCATCTAAGTTGTACCAAGCAAAAAATAGACGATTAGATATTATAAATCTGTTGAAAGATGCTACTTCAATAACAGCAGTAAGATTAGCTAGACAAGTTGGATACAAAGGCACTGTGGATAATGATTTGAGTAAATCAATCTATGCCGCAATACAAAGTAATAAAAAGGGTAATATAGGTATAAATACCCATGTTAAGAACATACTTGGTACAGATATTGATTTGATCAAGAACGGTAGGGGGGGCTATTACTTAAACACGGAACAATTTGATATCACTTGGATAGGGTTTTCAACATAGGCGAAATAGTATACCTAAATTTAGATAAAAACATTAAGAAAACCGCCTAATCAAAGCATATTAGAAATACCACATTTTAAAAGTAAGCTACCCATGCTTACTTTTTGTTTGCGCGCGCATCAAGGGGAAAGCGTAATTATTTCTAAAATTACGTGAATATGACAAAAGAACAATCATACGTTCCCATTCTTGATGATTACCCAAATCCATTTTCAAGCTACGACATCGGTATGTGCGCTGGTTTGGTGAGTCTGGGGTATCAGCTTCTGCATATAGACAGGACAAAAGGAGATAAAGCCCTGTTTTTCTTTGAGAACAGTGACGAGATCGTTGAGTCTGCTCAACAGTATTGGCGTGGGGAATTACAAGTTGATGCTCTTGGGTACTTCAATGCGCTCAAGAATATCAAAAACCAACTATATTCCCATCGCTAGGTATGCTTTCCGAAGAATTGGTTGAGCGATTTCAAGAGCTGTATCAAAAACGATATGGCAAGGATATTTCAAAGGAAGAGGCGACCCTCCAAGGGTCTGCCCTCCTAGAAATGATGAAGGTGATCTATCGACCGCTCGAAAGAGAGCAAAAATAATCATTCAATAACTATTACTATTATGAAATCTATAGAAAGAAGGTTTAAAAAGATCGTCCGACGACATTACGGATTGAGTACGTATATGTGCTTCGCAGAGGCCATTGCTGGTCAATACTTCCAACGTCGTACGATCCTATTTTGGTTCAACAAATTGGTTGATAAGCGTGATTACATTAAGGGTGATAAAAAACAGATAGTCGACTTTCTCGACCACATCTCAAACTACCCTGAGGAACGCACGAAATCGGCCTAAAAACAGCGTGTGTGAGGTTTTTGGGGTAGTATGCGGACATCTTTCCCTCTACCCCAAATCTTGCCACGAAATCAGAAAAAATATGACTATTACTACCGCAGACATG
The DNA here is from genome assembly GCA_002787355.1 of Candidatus Magasanikbacteria bacterium CG11_big_fil_rev_8_21_14_0_20_39_34. Taxonomy (GTDB): domain Bacteria; phylum Patescibacteriota; class Patescibacteriia; order Magasanikbacterales; family UBA922; genus 1-14-0-20-39-34. The sequence goes on along the minus strand of PCWN01000008.1, from coordinate 16,495 downwards.
AAGTTCAAATTCAAGTTCAGAGATGATATCGATTTTCCCGCTTCGATGACGCTACTGATTGGTCAGTTCGAGGTTCGAGGTTTTACTGTAAGAAAAAGTAAATACCCGAATGGGAGTGTACGTCACACACTATATCCACCTTCAAAAAATGTGGGTGGAGCAAAGTGGTTACACATATTCTACGTGCCAAATAAGGAAGACTGGGCAAAAATAGAAAGGGCGGCATTGGACGCTTTCTACGCTGAGTTTGATGATCATCTCATGCACGAAATGAACACGCAAACAAACAATCAAATAGATGATATTGAATTCTAACCATATAGTATTAGCACTTCATAGTAAGAACTATATAGTTCTACATTAGTACTATAGTAACAGTACTATATAAGTACTATATCAATTAACCAAATAACATATGACTAACGTAAATCTCGTGTTAACTATTGACGTTCTCCTGATCCAAAGCCTTGCGGAGGCGAACTTAGGGAGAGAGCTGACTGATGCTGAATTAAAAAGAATACCTGTCACCCTTATCGACGATGAGGCCGTTGCTACTGCATTTGACTGTCTGTTCATTGATATCGCTAGAGCTGTAACGAAAGAGGATAAGGACTGGGAAGAATACGACAAAGAACATTCAAAGTCGTCCTTGTCTGACCTGTTGGATATCAGATAGATTGTCCTGCAAATACAGGCTGAAAGCAGGTAAATCTATATATAGAAAAAACGATATTCCTTAATGATTTCGGCAAATTATGTGGCGATATAACTGGAATAAAAAAAAAGAGGCCGACTACCTCAAAAAACTTGACGTCTGTTCACTCAAAAAATGGAAGTACCTCGAAACGTCTCGAATTGGAACGATCGTCTGGAGAAACAAATTTGATGGAAGAGAGAGTACCGTTGGTGTACAAAGTATTCTCTCTGGAGGAAAAAAGTTTCTGAGGATCTATTACACACAAACCTATATTGACAATGGAAGTAAGGAGCATTTCGATTACAAGATACTACTTGTGACAACGAAATGTTATTACGGAGGATCTCGGTACTGGTTTATTTGTCCGTGGTATAAAAATGGAAAATACTGCGGTCGGCGTGTTGGGGTTCTCTACAAAGGTGGGGATCGATTTGCGTGCCGGCATTGTTATGAACTGACATATGCGAGTAAAAATGAGAACCGACGGCACTTCCTGTTTGGTCTCGGACAGGCTTTTCGAATGGAGAGAAAAATCGAAGAGCTTGAAGAAGTAGTTGTTACTCCATACTATGACGGTCGGCCTACCAAGAAGTACAAAAAGCTCATAGAGCTGAGAAAAAGATGTCTTGAAATAGACTTTGATGCGATGACTATGGATATGGAAAAGAAGCTACACTCGTGATATACTTTAGTTGCTTACCCAATTCATAAAAAGCCAAGAAGATTTTTATTTGATCAAAGAAGGGCAGCCCTTCCAGCAAATATGTCTTCTTGGCATACGAGTTGGGTAAGCGGGGGCTGTCCCTTTTTGTATCAAAAAATATGAATTACCATGACAACAAAAATTACACATACTTTCTCTATGCGAGAAAATCGTCTGAAAGTGAGGATCGACAAGTGCAATCAATAGATGATCAAGTTGATAGACTCAAAGAGCTTGCACAAAACATCGGTATTACAATCAAGGAGGTGTTAACAGAAGCCAAGTCTGCCAAGAAACCTAGTAATCGACCAGTATTTACTAGCATGATGGAACGGCTCGAGGCTGGTGAGGCTGACGGCATTCTTTGTTGGCAGATCAACCGACTATCACGAAATCCGATTGATAGCGCACAAATCCAGTGGTTGCTCCAGCAGAAGGTTCTGAAATCAATTCAAACGATAGATCGTGAATATCGACCAGAAGATAATGTACTTTTGTTCAATGTAGAAAGTGGGATGGCAAACCAGTTTATCCTTGATCTAAGCAAGAATGTAAAACGAGGAAACTTGTTTAAGGTAAAGAATGGGTGGAAACCTGGTCTTGCGCCGACAGGATATCTGAATGAACTTGAAAACCATACGCTCATACCAGACCCTGAGCGCTTCGATCTCATCCGAAAGGCGTGGGATTACATGCTTACGGGAAATTATACTGTTCCTCAAATACTCACCAAGCTAAATGACGAGTGGGGCTTCCGAACAAAAAAGCGAAAACGATTGGGTGGAAAGCCACTTTCTATGAGTGGACTTTATCGTGTGTTTACAAATCTCTTTTACACAGGGGTATTTGAATACGACGGGAAGGAATACGTCGGCAAACATAAGAAAATGATAACACTCGAAGAGTTTGATCAGGTACAGGTTATATTAGGTAGGAAAGGAAAACCGAGGCCAAAGAGTTATGTTTTTCCTTTTACAGGTATGATTAACTGTGGGGAATGTGGTTGTCGCATTACTGCAGAAAAGAAAAAAAAGTTTATTAAAGCAAGTCAGGAACTAAGGTACTACACGTACTACCATTGCACCAGAAGGAAAAGAGACGTCGAGTGTACCCAGCGTCGGTCCATCGATGAGCCATCCTTAGAAGGTATGATTTTGGATGAAATTGATAAACTAACGATCCTTCCAGAGTTTTTTGATTGGGCGATGGAGGCACTTAATCAAGAGAATGATCAAGAGATTGTAGACCGAACGAAGATCTATGAAATGCAACACAGCTCACTCGAAAAGACTCAAAAGGAGCTCGACAATCTGACAAAGATGCGGTATCGGGAATTGATAGACGACGAGATGTTTATCAAAGAAAGTACCGAACTTAAAGCAAAGATAAAAGATTTACAAGAAAAGGTACAAGAGACAGAACAGCGAGCCGAGGATTGGTTGGAGCTTACTGAGAAAGCATTTCAGTTTGCAAGATTTGCAAAAGGGAATTTCGAAAATGGAACTCTGGAAGAGAAAAAAGCAGTATTGAGTGGTTTAGGTTCGAACTTTTTGCTAGAGGATCAAAAATTGGCTTATTCTCCACATAGTTACTTTGATCCAATTAAAAAAGGGTATAAACCCCTGGAAGCCGAATATCTTGCGTTAGAACCAAACAAAAATGGCTTAAATAAAGCAAAAACAGAGCTTTTAGACTCTGTGATTACACGTTGGCAGGCGAGGTAGGAATCGAACCCACGCAATTGGTTTTGGAGACCAATGTACTACCATTATACGACTCGCCCATATGGTAATAGATACTACCAGAAAAGGATGGAAGAATCAAGTTTCGTGATGAACTTCATCTGGGAGGTAAAAAATAGGGAAGAGTATATAGGCAAGGAAGGCTATGGTGTAGATAAAGGGAATAGGAAAGTTAATGGCAATAAGAACATGCTGGATAATGGTTGGAATGGTAATGGCAAATAATCCTACCGTAAAAATGTGGGAGTATTTCCATTTCTTTTTCATAACCTGTGTGGCAATATAAATAGGTATGGACATAAGGGCAATATAGGCAAGTTTTCCAATGCATAAAAACACAAAGTAAAGGAGTATCGTCAGAAGAGTAATACCAATTACACGGGTTGGTTCCTGAAGCTTTTTGATTTTTTGTGACAGAGCGGACTTTGAGAATTCCATATTTGGGAAAGTAGTGAGGCTCTGTGTTTTTGTTTGCATATTGGTGTGATCATGCACGGAGAGGGTGGTTTTGGTAAAAAGAATACCACTTTCCTTGGATGTATCAATGACTTCATCTATACGGGTATTTTCAGATTGTGAATTGATCACGATTTTGAAGTCTCCACCTTCTTCATGGAGTGTAAAGATAAAAGGTTCCTGAATATTTTCCGTGGAGAGTTTTCCATCATGAATTTTGGCAGTAAAGTCTGGGAACTTTTCTGTAAGCGTAGTTTGAGCTTCTTGAAGGACTTCAGGGAGTACCCATGTTATCCGTGCAAGGGTAAGAGCGGAAACAATAAGGAGAAAAATAAAAAAATACCCGAGAGCATTTTTGAAGTCTTTTCTATTATCTTTCATCCATTCAAAATGGGTAATACTGAGGTATAAGGATTTGAAAAAAAATTTCATAAAAATACGTATAAATAAATAGGGAGGGAAAAACCGCCCAAAACGGAGGTTTTTTTCTGGTACAATAAAACATGAGCAGTATTGTGCTCATGTATTATATATTATTTTGTTTCCTTGTACCAGGTGTGTTTTTTGGCAATAGGATTGTGTTTCTTGATACGAAGTCTTTCTTTGAGAGTCTTTTTGTTCTTTTTACTGTAACGGATATGACCCTTTCCAAGACCGGTTTCTTCTACACCTTCTGATTCAAGTTTGATAAGATTATCTTGTGACATAGATTTTTGTTATAAAGTGAGACTATTATAAGGCAAAGGGAATAATTTGTCAAGTATGCAAACCTGGGGATTATATACAGTGTTTTTTGCCTTAATTTAGCAAAATATTTGTTATTTAAGAATAAGAGGACCCATTTCTTGAATTTCAAGGACAAATAAGGTAGAATACTTGTGTTTACATTTTATCTAATCTATGAGAAAAAACAATCTTCAGCAGACTTTGGAAATTTTATTTAAGATCTTGGTAGGAGTGAGTTTGTTTATGCCTGTCTTTTTTGGTGGGCCCGTGGCACAAAAATTTGTATTTCCGTTTATTGTGCCCAAAATTTTGTATATTCGAACGGCTGCAGTTTTACTTTTATCCGTATATTCTGTTCTTCTTCTGGGGAGTGTAAAGAAGTATTCTTTGGTAAAGACCCCTATAAATATATCAATTTTTGTATTCTTGTTGAGTCTTACGATTTCTACGTTTGTGGGGGTGGACCCGTACAAGAGTTTTTGGGACAGTCATGAGCGCATGTTGGGACTCTTTACCTTGTTCCACTTTATCTTCTATTATTATGTACTTACTTCTGTATTGAGGAAAGAAGAAGATTGGAAGTGGCTTTTGAGATCATTTTTATTTGTTGGGATGTTGGTAGCGTTTATTGGCGTGCTCCAAAAAGGGAATCCCGATTTTTTATATAATCGTGGGGCTTATCGTGTTTCTGCCACATTAGGGAATGCAATCTATTTTAGTGGATTGGGTCTTTTTACCACATATCTAGGAGCGCTTTTATTTTGGAAGGAAGAACATAGATATTGGAAAATCTATTCAGCGGTTGGAACTTTATTGGGTTTGTTAGCAATATTTTTGGGAGGAACAAGAGGAACATTTTTGGGCCTTCTTGCGGGTATTGCTTTTGCGTTATTCTTCTATGCATTTACTTCCGAAAAAGGAAGCAAAACACGGAAAGTAACGATTGGTTTAATTATTGCCGGTGTTGTACTTTTAAGTTCTATTTTTTTCTTCAAAAATACAGCATTCGTAAAAAGTATTCCTTTGGTAAATCGTTTATCGAGTATATCTCTCTCAGGGGGAACTGCGAAAACACGTATCATGGCATGGGAGAGCGGTTTGAGAGGGTATCTTGATTACCCGGTGTTTGGTTGGGGACCGAACAACTTTTTTTATGCATTTAATCAATATTACCAAGCGGAATTTCTCCGTTTCTCCTGGAGTGAGACATGGTTTGATAATGCGCACAATGTTTTGGTAAATACATTAACAACCCAGGGGACCGTTGGTTTATTGAGTTACTTGGGAATGTTTGGGGTTATTTTTTGGGCACTTTTTTTCGCATATAGAAGAAAGAGTATTGATAAACATGTTGCCGCAATAGGTATAGCTTTCTTTTTGGGACACCTCGTTCATAACTTTTTTGTTTTTGAAAATCCAAATTCGTATCTTTACTTCTTTTTCTTTTTGGCATTTTACAATAGTATTTTGTATCCAAAGATGCACGAGGAAAAAGAGACATTTGTATTTCCATCTTTATTTTCCTGCGGGCTTATTGTAGTAATTGCTTTCATTGTAATTTATCTCACCAATATTATTCCGGCACGTGCAAATATGGCTTCTTTACAATCTTTAATATCCATAAACAGCGGTGTAGACCCAATTGAGAGTTATAATAGAGCCATTGAAATTCGCAGTCCTCATATAGATGATATCCGTCATGACTTTGCAAAAACACTTTGGACAAAGTCATCTGATTATTTTAATGCCGGAAGAAAAGATGAAGCGGTGAAGCTTATGCTTCTTGCAGATAAGGGACTTGATGAAAATCATATTCTTCATCCAATGGATGTACGATCCTATGCTTTGCATGATCAAATCTATGATCGACTCTATGATGCAACTCAGGATAAGCAATGGCTGGAAAAAGGAAAAGTTATGTTGGAAAGGGTACTCCCATACTCTCCAGAAAGACAACAGCTTCTGTATTCTTTGTCTTATACACTTTTACGTTTGGGAGACATAGATGGTGCCATTGATGCTTTGAAAAAAAGTATTCAAGATGATCCACAAGTAGTAGAAGGACAATTGAGATTGGCTTCGGTGTATAGACAAGAAGAAGACTTTGAAAATTTGGAGAAGGTTTTGGAAAGTATAGACAAAAATGTTCCACAACTTCGTCCAACTGAGGCCTCCGCAGTGGACAAAGTTCGTGCTGATGTGAATGAATGGAAGTCGCAACAGGCTTCCGCAAGTGAAGATACAAAAACAAAATAGTTATTCCATATGTATAAAATAGAAGGAAGTACAATACTTGTGACGGGTGGAGCTGGATTTATCGGTTCTCATCTTTGCGATGCACTTTTGGGCCGTGGTGCACATGTAGTATGCATGGATAACCTTTCCACAGGAAAAACAGAAAATTTGGAGCATGCTTTGAGTTCTGAGCATTTCGTATTCATAGAAGGAGATGTCAATGATAAAGCGTTTTTACAGCCAATATTTGAAAAATATTCGTTTGACTATGTGTTTCACTATGCTGCTGTTTTGGGAGTCCAAAGAGTGATAGAACAGCCTTTGCTTGTTTTGGATGATATTGCAGGGACTCGGGCCATTATGGAACTTGCGTGCGAATATGGGATAAAAAAAGTTGTTTTTTCTTCATCTTCTGAAGCCTATGGCCATATGGCGGAGCTTCCACTTAAAGAAGATACTGGAAAGGAACTCTCACATCAGACACATAGTACCAGTTTATATTCTTTGGTTAAGATTACTTCAGAAAAAATTCTGGAGGTGTATAATTATAACTATAAAATCCCTACATGTTCACTTCGTTTTTTTAATGTTTTTGGTCCAAGGCAAGAGTCCTCTTCATATGGATTTGTTATTGGGATCTTCATCAAACAAATTTTGGAAGGAAAATCTCCAGTAATTTTTGGTGATGGATATCAGACTCGTGATTTTATTTACATAGATGATAACATAAACATAGCACTCAGAGCATTGGAGTCTGAAAAAGCAGATGGACATATTGTGAATGTAGGAATGGGGAGACAAACTACCATACGTGATTTGGCAGAACGGCTCATTGACATTAGTGGTAAGGATCTTAAACCAATTTTTCAACCAGCAAGAGAATATGAAATTCGTTACAGAAGTCCGGACGTCACAAAAATGCAACAGCTTCTTGAGACTTCCATAGAAGATAATTTTAATGAAAATCTTGCAAAGACATATGAGTGGTACCAGTCGCAGCAAGCCTAAAATTGTACTTTTTTCGGCATTTTATGAGCCATTCATGAGTGGGGCAGAACAGATGGTGAAGGAGATTTTGGAGCATCTTGGTTCTGAATACGAAATGACACTTGTAACGGCTCGAATCCAAAAAGATCTTCCCAAAAAGGAATATCGTGATACATTTACTTTGGTTCGCGTGGGTTTTGGAAGTAGGTTTGATAAGTATCTGTATCCATTTTTGGCACCTTTTGCAGCAAAGAAATTACACCCTCAGGTGGTGCATGCAATTCTTGAAAGTTATGCAGGTATTGCATTGATGTTTTTGCGTTTTGTTCTTCCTTCAGCAAAAAGAATTTTAACATTGCAAAGTGGTGGGCTGGATCATGAGGATAAGCAAAAGAATATTTTTCTTCGAATGTTTTGGAGGGGAATACATGTAAACCCTCATAAAGTAACGGCGATAAGTCGTTTTTTGGCGAGTAGGGGGAGTTCATTTCGGAAGGATATGGTAACGATTACACCCAATGGCTTGGATTTTTCAGATGTTCCGGGAGATACAGAATCAATTCCGGGGCGGATTATTTGTGTAGGGCGTCTTTCATGGGTAAAGGGGCACAAATATCTTTTGGAGGCGTGGCCACAGATACTCAGACAATTCCCGGGGGCACAGCTTGTTTTAGTGGGAGAAGGTGAGGAACGCAAAAATATTGAAAGACAAATTGAAAATTTACATATTGAAAAGAGCGTAAAACTTTTGGGGAACCTTCCACATAAGCAAGTTTTAGAGGAAATGAGCAAGTCAGAAATTTTTATTTGTCCCTCTCTGGCAGAAGGATTAGGAATTGTTTTTATAGAAGCACAAGCCTGTGGTGTTCCTGTGATTGGAACACGTGTGGGAGGTATTCCCGATATTATCGAGGACGGGAAAACAGGTCTTTTAATTGAGGAAAAAAACAGTAAGGAGATAGAGGAAGCTGTGTTTCAACTTTTGCATGATGAGTCACTGCGAAAAAGGTTTATAGAAAATGCAAAAAATACTGTAAAAAGTTTTGAGTGGAAAAATATTTTGAAAGATATTAAGAATATTTATGAAGATTCGTTATGAAAGAAGAATCTCAAAAAGAAAAGATTCTATTGGTGAGTAGTATTTTTCCGCCGGAGATTGGAGGGCCTTCTATGTATGTTGCGCATCTTTTTGAGGAATTCAAAAATTTGGGGTATGAGGTATATACGGCAACATATACAAAAGATACAGCATGTGTCTCTTTTTCAGGAGGATCTTTTTTAAGGATGCTACGTCTTTTTTTCTACCTTGTTTTTCATCAAAAAAAATATGATGTAGTTATTACGTTTAATGCGTTCAGTACGGGCTTGCCTTGTGCGTGTGCATCAAAATTTTTGCGTACAAAGAAGTGGATTGTTCGTGTAGGAGGAGATTATCTTTGGGAAAGAAGTGGAGAAATGAGTACACTTTCGGAATATTATCAAAAATCAAAATCTTTCAAGGAAAAGGTTCTCATTCATTTGCTACAATTTTCTTTGCAATCTTTTGATAAGGTCATTGCCACAGAGACCATGTATTCCAAAATTTTAATGGAAAAATATAGTGTTTTGCAGGACAAACTAGAAGTCATCAAGAATCCCTTTCCAATAGTGAAACGAAGTGAAAAGGATAGGAAGAACTTTTACCTTTTTGCTGGAAGATTGGTTGCTTTAAAAAATCCCATCATACTTCTCAAAGTTATAGAACAATTTGATCAGGTTGTTCTAAAAATATTGGGATCAGGTCCACTCAAAAGTCAGCTAACTTCCTGGGTTAAGGAACATAATTTAGAATCCAGAATATCTATTAGTGAGAGTGTTTCACAAGAAGAATTGTTTGATATTATGGCGCAGGCACGAGCAGTTATTATTCCTTCTTTTTCAGAGGTGAGTCCCAATACGTTGCTTGAAGCATTAGCTTTGGGAACGCCCGTGATTTGTACTCAGGAGACAGGATACAGGGATGAATATGCCAATGTTGTTAGCTTTTTTGACCCAAAAAATATTAATCAGCTGGTAAGGGCTATAGAAATGCATGAAGATCCAAATATGTATAAAGATATAGTTAAAAAAGTTAATGACGTACATACGGATTACTCATTCTCAGATGTCGCTTCAAAATTTGTAAATATGTTATGAAAATTTTAGTTCTTGGTTCGGACAGTAATGTTTTGCATGCGCACTCTAATTCTCAAGAGCGTGCTTTGAGTTATTCCACACTTGTAGAAAAATACATTGTCGTGGTTCCGGCAGAAGAGGATCTGATTCAAGAGGTAAATGAAAGATTGGTAGTATCTGGAGTAAAAAGAGAATTTTCTATTTTTACACTTTTGAAATTATATAAACAAGCAAAGCAACTCGTCAAAAAATATAATGTAGAGATAGTGTCTGCACAGAATCCTTTTGAGTATGCACTTCTTGGGTATTTTCTTAAAAGATCCTGTGGTATTCGTTTGCATATCCAAGAACATGGAGATTTTTTTTCGTATACCTATTGGAGAAATGAAAAATGTATCCATTTTTTTCGTTATTATTTAGGGAAGTTTCTAATAAAAAAAGCCGACAGCGTTCGTGTTGTGAGTAAAAAGATACAACATACACTTGAAGGCTTTGGGCTTAAGAGCGATAGAATCACTGTTATTCCCGTGTTTGTTCCAAACGTGAATTCAATAAAAATTGACCGTATGCAAGCACGAGTATGTGTGTGTATCATACGTTTTGTAAAACAAAAAAATCCTTTGATGCTTTTACGTGCTTGGAAGCATGTGCTAGAAAAGCAACCGGATGCAAAACTCATACTGGTAGGAAAAGGAGAAATGCAATCTGAGATCAAGCAGTGCATTAAAAATTTTAAACTTGAAAAAAGCGTCCAGCTTCATGGCTGGACAAATGATACATCACAGATGTACAAAAAGGCAGATTTGCATGTATTGTCTTCAAATTATGAAGGATGGGGCAGGGTGGTTATAGAAGCTGCGGTTCAAGGTCTGCCAACGGTCATGACAGATGTGGGATGTGCTGGAGAGTTTATTGAAAATGAAACAAGTGGACTTATTACATCGATAAATGATGAAAAGGCTTTTGCTGATGCTATCATTCGGATTATGCAAGATGATGCTTTCTATAGAAAATTATGCGTAGGCATATCAAAAAGTTTGCAAAAATTACCAAATCATCAAGAAACTTTGCGTCTCTATCTTGATTCATGGAAAAAAGCTTTGCTATGAAACTTCTTATTGTTACACAAATAATGGATAAAAATGACGACCTTCTTGGTTTTATGCAAGATTGGGTTTTTGCCATGGCAAAACAAGCTCAGCAAGTTACTGTTATTTGTTTGAAAAAAGGTGAAAATGATCTTCCCGAAAATGTACAAGTGATAAGTTTGAAAAAAGAAAAGGGGAGTGGAAAAATAAAGCGTCTTTGGCTTTTTTATAAATACATTTTTGCATATAAAAAGCAATATGATGCAGTGTTTGTACACATGAATCCTATTTATGTTGTACTCGGTGGACTGTTTTGGAGAATGATGGATAAGAAAGTAAGTCTGTGGTTTGCACACTATCACACATCCATTCTTTTACGCCTTGCGAATTTTTTCACTGATATTATTTTCACGTCCACTGCATACGCATGTCGATTGCAATCAAAAAAAATTGTAGTAGTTGGGCAGGGGATAGATACAAAACGCTTTGCATACAAACCAAGAACTTTTTTGCAAGAACCAAAATTACTCTTTTTAGGACGTATTTCTTCGGTTAAAGAACTCGATGTACTTATTGATGCTCTCTCTTACCTAAAAGAAAAATCATGGCATCTGGATGTTGTTGGAGCGCCGCTTGAATCGAGTAAAGATTATTTTTTTTCCATACGTGAAAAAGTTGAAAATCTTCAGCTTTCAGATAGAATTACGTTTTATGGAAAAGTAGCAAATGCTCAGACGGTTGCTTATTATCGAAATGCAGATTACTTCGTAAATTTAACTCGATCTGGAAGCTTTGACAAAACAACGCTCGAAGCTATGAGCACAGGCTGCATTCCTGTTGTTTCCAATACTGTTTTTTGTGAAATTTTTCCTCAAGATTTACAACAATCGTTAATTTTTTCTCAATCACAAAGCACAGATCTTTCAGAAAAGCTTACTTCATTATTTGCTATGAATGTACAAAAAAAAGAACGAATTTCATCCAAGATGTCAGAAATTATTCGTGTAGAGCATAGTACTTTGAGCCTTTCACGGAAGATATATGAGGCTTTAAAAGCGTAATTCACTTATGCAACAACATTTTTTGTACAGTTTTAATAAAAACTGAGGAGTAGCATAAAATTGGTATCATAAAATGGGAATATGAAAAAGTTAATAGATTTCACACAAGAAGTTTTTAAAGGGAGAACAATTTACCGTATTTTGTTTAGTTGGAAGTTGCAAAAATATTGCAAAAATATTCAAGGAAATATCCTTGATTTAGGTGGTGGGAAAAATCCAACATACAGAAAATATCTTCCCAAAGAAACTACGCTTATACGAGCAGAGTGTAACAAAGAAAAAAATCCGGACATACTTTTGGACATGAATGCTGAGCATTGGGAGGTAAAAAAAGAATCATATGATACGGTTTTTTGTCATAATACGCTTTATATTTCTGCACAACCTGAACAGGTGATTCATAATATATATTCTGTTTTAAAGTCAGAAGGTAAATTATTTCTCACGACTCCTTTTATTTTTCGTGAATCACCGGAACCACATGACTATTACAGATTTACGAGTGAAAAGCTTTTAGAGATGTGTCAGTCACAAGGTTTTGTGAAGGTAAAAGTTATCCCTTTTGGAAAAAATTTTTCATCTGTTGCATATTTGCTCTATCCTTTTTTTTATTTTCGATTTTTGAAATGGTTTATTTATGGGGCAGCTATTGTGTTGGATCGTCTTGTTCCGGAGAGAGTTTCAGTCCCGTTGGGTTTTTTTGTTATAGCAAAAAAATAATATGAAAAGAAAAAATTTCATTTTATGGGAGGATTCCCAATGTCCAAACTATAACTTTTTATCAAAATGCAAATATAAATTGAACTGAAAGTTTTGATAAAACAACATTTGAAGCAATGAGCACCGAATGTATACCTCTTGTTTCAAACACTATATTTTATGGAAATTATCATAAACAAAGAATGGTTTGAATGAATTTTTTGTAAAAAAGTATCTTGATTGACGCTAAAAAACCCCTATGTTATGATGAAATTAACTATTTTAAATTTTGATTGCTGCAGAATATAGCTCATATATTCCTCTTGTAACATATGAAAAAACTATACAAAACACTAGCCTATGGTCTTCTTTCTTTGGGGGCATTGAAACTTGTAAAGAAAGCGAGTATCTTAGCATACCATTCTTTTGGAGATAACCCTGCTTTTTTTACGGTAAAAGAAGAAACTTTTAGAAAACAAATGGAGTATCTTCATAAAAAAGGATTTCACGTTATTTCATTACGTGAATTATTAGAAAAATTACGTAATCAAGAGGATATATCAAATTGTGTCAGTATTACTATAGATGATGGGTATAAAGATAACTATACTATAGCTTATCCTATTTTAAAAAAATATAACTTTCCTGCTACTATTTTTGTTATAACAGATTTAATTGGCAAGACATATACAAATTCGGGTGGGGTAACACTTCCTATGTTAGATTCTTCGGAGATCAAAGAGCTAATGAATTCCGGTATTATAGAAATAATGTCTCATACACATACACACCCTAAACTTACAAAGATTACTCAGAAAGAGGCAGAAGAGGAAATAAGTATATCGAAGATATTTCTTGAGAAGAATTTTGGAAAAAAAATAGATCTTTTTGCATACCCCAAAGGACGGTATACATCTGAGGTGGTAAATTATCTCCGAGTGTCTGGTTGGCTTGGAGCAGTCAGTGTAAAGGAGGGACTCGTGAGTTTGAAAAGCAATCCCTATTTATTGGAGAGAACTGCAGTAGATGCGAGCGTGGATTTTGTGCAGTTTCGTGGAAAACTTAATTCTACTGTAGATCGTTATAATAAGATAAAAAATTGGTTGCTTCAGAAAAAAATATGAATCTTCTCTATATAAGCAATGCAAGACTTCCTACAGAAAAGGCTCATGGAGTACAAATAATGAATATGTCTTCTTCATTTTCAAAGTTATTTGATGAAGTGACGTTACTTTTACCTTGGAGAAATAACAAAATAAAAGGGGACCCATTTTTATATTATGGGATAAAAAAAACTTTTTCTATTCGAAAGGTTCCTTCGTTGGATCTCATTTTTTTAGGCAAAATTGGATTTTATATACAAATGTTTTCTTTCTCTTTTTGGTCATCATTGTTTGTGCTCTTTTCTCGACAGAATGTAATCTATGGAAGAGATCCATTTATACTTTTATTTGCTACTTTTTTGCATAAGAATGTATTTTGGGAGGCACATACACAAAAAAATAATTTTTTTATAAAGAGCCTTTTACGCCGATGCAAAGGTGTTGTTTGTATTTCTTCTGGACTCAAGGAATATTTTATTCAGAATGGTTTATCACAGGAGAAAGCATTGGTTGAACCAGATGCTGTTGATGAGAAAATTTTTGATATTGCACTCTCAAAGGAGGAGGCTCGCTCAACTTTATCTTTGCCTTCAAATAGGATTATCTTGGGATATATTGGAAAATTTCAAACTATGGGTAAAGAGAAGGGAGTGAAGGAAATCATAGAAGCTTTCTCAGTTATAGTAAGAGCATACCCGGAAACCTTCCTTCTTTTGGTAGGGGCTCAACCACAAGAGAAAAAAGTATTTGAGGAATATGCTTTTGCTTTAGGAATCCCAAAAATAGATTTTCATATTGAAGAACACAAAAAGCAGTCAGAAATTCCGGTTTATCTAAAAGCGTGTGATATTCTTATTATGAATTATCCATATACAGAGCATTATGCAAAATTTATGTCTCCATTGAAGCTCTTTGAGTATATGATAAGTAAACGAATAATTGTAACGTCCGACTTGCCATCTCTACGGGAAGTAATTGGGGACAATGAAGCGGTGTTTTTTCAAGATTCACCGAACAAAGACAAACTTCAGATGGCACTTGATTCCATCTTGCAGAATATATCTTCCTATGCTAATATGGCCGAGAATGCCTATCAAAAAGTTCAATCATATACATGGGATAAAAGAGCAAAACGAATTTTTCATTTTATAAAAAAGATATGATTCAAAAAATAGTACGGTGGTTTAAAAAATTATTGAATATTTCTCAGTTGGGTGCAACCCCTTATTTTAAGTGTAAGCTTTTTTTCTGTTATTTTGCTTTGTTTTTAAGAAGAAAAATCACCAAAAAAGTACGTCTCGAGCACTTTGTGCGTTTTCAGCTACGGTTTGAAGGGAAGGTTTTTTCATTTTTTGTTCGAAACCAATTAGACTTTGATCTTTTAAAGGATACCTTTATTGATGGTGAATATGATTTCCCGTTTGAAATAAAACCAAAGGTAATTTTTGATATGGGAAGCAATATTGGAGCTACCGTCATATATTTTAAATTAAAGTATCCTGAGGCAAAAATTTTTGCATTTGAACCAGATCCTCGGAATGCCTGTTCTATCCATTTAAATATAGAGCAATTTGGCTCAGATGTTGTGTTATATAATCAAGCAGTTTATAGTAAAGATAATGAAAGAATTAAATTTTATTCTTGCGAAGATCTTCACTGGTCATCTTCTATTATTCAAAGAAAATATGTAGGAGATTTTGTAGAAGTATCTACTATTACTGTAGATAAAGTTATTGAGGATCATAATTTAGATAGGGTAGATATAGTGAAGTTCGATATTGAAGGTGCGGAATATGAAGTATTTGAAAAAATAAAAAACTTGAATAAATTATGCTATTTAACAGGAGAAGTGCATAGAGACCTAGTTGAAAACAAAACTTTACAGGATTTTTATGACATTTTGAAAGAACGGTTTGAAAAAATCAAGGTAAAAGAAAATCACAATCGAGCAGTTGTAATGTTCAAAAATAGAACCATGTAGTGGTTTTCTTCATCAATTCTATGGTAAGTGTTATTATTCCAACATATAATGGAGGAAACGTTTTATTTCGGGCCATAGAAAGTATTTTAATTCAAAATTATCAAGATTTTGAAATTATAATAGTAGATGATGGATCTACAGATGGCACACAAGAACTTTTCAAAAAAGGCTTACAAGATGAAAGAATACATTATTTTTATCTTGAAAAAAATAGGGGAGTTCATGTCGCGAGAAATTTTGGTTTAGATAAGTCCAAAGGGGATTTCATAGTTTTCTTAGACAGTGATGATGAATTGTATAAGAATGCCCTAGATGTTGCCCTCCATTCATTTGATCTTCACCACGATGTTGGCGTTTTTTTTGCTCCATTTTCTGTAAATGGTACAAAGGAACTTTCAGGTTTTAATATGAAAAAAGAGGGGTATGTTAACTATCAGGACTATTTGTGTGAAAGAAATATGCATATAAAAAAGGGTCAGTTTTTTATGATACGCAAAAGGTATATGGGGGATATTCGCTGGGCAATGCAAAATCTAGATTTTATTTTTTTTCGAAGGTTAGCACGAAATACAAAAATGTATTTTTATCCACTTCCACTTGGAATCTATAATATAGTAAACAACGCTGAAACATTGCATGTGCGTAGGCCAAATAAAGAACTTTCTAAAAAGCGTGCGATTGCAATGGATTTGTTTATTAAAGAATTTCGTACCGATCTTGAAAAGTATTGTCCATATATGTTGGGAACATATGCATATGGTGCCGCAGTAGGACTTTTACTTGCAGGAATGAAAAAAAAGAGTAGAAGTTTATTCTTTATTTCTTTTAGATATGGATATAAGAGAGTATTTGACCTCTTTTTT
>PCWN01000006.1:6656-14317 GCA_002787355.1 Candidatus Magasanikbacteria bacterium CG11_big_fil_rev_8_21_14_0_20_39_34 | reverse complement strand
AGATATACCTATTTTGAGATAGTATGTCACCATCATTACCCAAGTAAGTATCCCTACTGAAAAATCTTCCGTTATTGGCATTATGATATCTTGCATTAAAGTAGTACTGATCTGTTTCTGCATCGTACTCCTGCCCCGTAAAGGTATAGTTGGTGTCCGCCGATCCGCCATAACCAATTACATTTCCAAATGGGTCATATTGATATTGTGCTATGACATAACCTTCAGCACCCGTTATGAGCACCGTAGAACCAAGCACATCTGAATGGATATAGGAAATATCACCATTTTCATCTATCTCTGCAATTTCATTGATCCCATGTACAATACTCTTTGCAGCATTTCCCAACTCATCAAGTTCATTTAAAACAACAAGCCCCTCATTTATATAATAGCGCACTTCTTCAATATTGTCATGGATAACCATCTTTTTTTCTATTCTATTCCCATAGTCATCATAGTCATAAATCATACTTACCGGATCTGCGGAAGGAAGAAACGCTGGTTGTGACTGATCCACAAAAATTTGAGATTTTAATCTATTTTGTGTATCCCAAACAAAATTAACACTTTGTGTACCCACACCCAGTCTTCTTGTGGTTTCTTTCGTTATACTTCCATTTCCATCGTATTGATACTCAAGACTATATACTCCCGCGCTTACCTGATTCAATTCGTTTGTTCCTGAAGTGTAAGAATACACTTGATGTGCCAATGGATCTAACTCTTCCAACCTATTTCCACGAGGATCATAGCGGTATGACAAAGTTCTTTGCGCAAAAGCTGTATCATAGGTTACTCCTGTGAGTTGTTCCAATTCGTCGTATGTATAGGTAGCATTATTTTCATCATGCCGTGCCATACCTATACGATTGCTTTCTTCATCGTAGGTATAATTCTCTGACCATACAACGGATTGATCCGTACCAATAATTTGATGCTCTGAGAGTCTATTGAGGGCATCATACCCTTGTGACTCTGTGATACCATTGCCATATGTAAGCCCTACAACACCCTCCATTTCATTGTAGATGTACTGTACCAGAATATTCCCCTGATATCCCACGGAAGACAATAGTCCTCGTGAATCATATCCATAAGCAAAAAGTCTTCCCGCAGCATCTGTAAGTATCTCTAATTGACCATCTGGTTGATAGGTTTTAGAAACCGTACTATTTTTGTTTTCAAGTTCTGAAAATGTTTGTGTTTGTGATAGCTCTCTGTTTTCTGTATCAAATGTAGAAGAAACCGTATGACGTTCCTGAATAGTTGAAATCTTATTCCCCCAGTTATCATAATCATATCTCACCACTCCCTCAGCACCAAGATCCTTTTCAATCATCCTATTGAGTGAATCATATACAAAAAAAATGGTCGTTGTATTCCCATCTGTCATGGAAAGTACATTTCCATTTTCATCGTATACATAGCTTTCCAATTTATCTCCAGGATGATGAATTTGTGAAGTTCTATTGAGGTTATCGTATTCAAATTCTGTGACTACTCCATCTATATTTTCACGAATTTTATTTGAGTTGAGGTCATAGAAAAAAGTAGAGGTAGTCCCCTGTGCATTGATAACTTCAATAAGCCTATTGAGCCCATCATACGAAAATGAAGTTTCATAACCACGTTTGTCTGTTTCTAAGACTTTATTCCCCAAGCCATCATAAACGAATGTTTTTTCTCCATTCAGTTCATCTTGAACAGCAGTCAACCTATTTTGTGCGTCATAGGTATAGTGAACACTTGTTCCATCACGATATATGATTTCTCTTTTATTATTATTTTTATCATACACATATCCTGTAGTATTCCCCAAAGGATCCCGTTCCAAGGTATTACGATTAAATCTGTCATATTCAAATTCTTCCCTTCTCCCCAATTCATCTACAAAGGCAGTCTTATTCCCTACCTCATCGTATTCAAAGTTTTTGACATTCCCCAAAGAATCTGTTTGGCTGAGTAGTCGATTCAAAGCATCATAAGAATACATTTGAACATGTGTGTTATTTTCGCCATTGGAATCTTGTCTATCAATCTTCTTCAAAAGATTGTTTTCTGTATCATAAAAGTACCAAGTCTCTTTATTATCTGCATTGATCTCTTTTATTTTTCTATTCAAGGCATCATATACGTAGGAAACAGAAGCTCCAAAAGAATTTTGTAATGACGCATTACCCCGTGCTCTTGGAAACAATACAGAAATTTTGTTTCCATTTGGATCATAACTATATTCAAATTGGTTTTGGAGTGCATCTTTTTCGAGAGTTACACGATCCAGTAAATCATATTGGTACTCTTTACGATTTCCCTTTGGGTCAACTTGAGCCACTAATCTATTAAAACCATCATACTCAAACTGTTCTACAGTATATTCATCACCCGAAATTAATCTTTGTGTTTCTATTTTATTATCCCGGCTATCATAGAAATTTAGGGTAATCTCCCCTTCTGAATTTTCCTCCCGAGTTATATTTCCATTCAAATCATAGGAAAAAGTTGTGGTCGTATACGGCTCAATTCTTTGGATGATTCTCTTTTGTGCATCATACACAAAACGAGTACTGTTTCCATTGGCATCATTCACTTGTAGACGATTCCCTTGCAAATCATTTTCAAAAGTTACTTCCCTATCATCTTCCGATCCAAGTTCACCACGTTCTGAAGTTTTTGCCACATTGTTATTTATTCCTTTACTATAGAAAAAAACAATTTCACTTCCTCGCTTATCTTCCTGGCGCAGCAACTTTCCATCAGGATTATAAAAAGAATCTTTTGAATTTCCAAATGGATCCTGTTCTATACGAATATTGTGATCCGAGTCATAACCAAAAAGAAACTGATTATTTCTTGGCGTAGTGTAACTTGTCGGATTTCCATAAATATCATACGAATAAGAACTTTGAATTATTTGAGTAGAACCATCTGCCTGAACGGTTTCTCTTTGATCCTGAATTTTATAATTACCTTGGATGTCGTAGGTACTATCTATAACATTTCCGTTTTTATCGGTATGTCTTATTACATTCCCAAAGTTATCATAAAGAAAATCCTCTCTTTCTCCTTCCGGATCTGTCATGGAGAGAATATTCCCATTGTTTGGATCAATAGAATAAAGCGTTACTTTTGATATTTGAGTGCCTAAAGAAAGGTCTGTAGAGCGTTCTTCTTTACGCACAATACGATTGAAGGTGTTTTCATATTGGTACAAATATGATGTAGAAAATTTTTCTGTGTCAGGAATTTTTTCTTCAATAAGACGCCTTCTTTGGTCATAGGTGTACACCATGACATTTCCATTTTTATCCGTATATGCACTGTTCATACCATCTCCATTGTATGTCCATTGCTCCTGTGCATTTTCTCCATCTTGAAAATATATCTTCTGATTATCTGCATTAAAACATGTTTTTTCTGTATAAAAACTTACATCATCAGTATAACTTTTTAGCGTGGTACAAGAAGAACTTCCTGGAACGTTTGGATCTACTTCATCCTTGTATTCAAATTCATACAAAAGCTCTATGACCGTCCTGCCATCAATGCTTCTTTGTTGGGATTGAGTGAGCACACGTCCCTGTTCATCATACGTATTTTGAAGTGTCGTTGCATTTTCATTTACATATCCCTCCATACGACCATAAGGATCGTAGTTATAAAATACGGTTATGTCCTCACTTTGCAGTGAATCATCCTGTGGGTTATGAAAGATTCTTTTTCGTGTGACCGTACGCAAAAATCCTTCTGCATCATAATCATAGGATACATTCCAATTTCCTCCATCTGCAGGATAGGTAATATTTTGTATCTTGTCCCATTTTTCAGAGTCAAGTGCACCGTATGAAAAAACAATCCTTCTTCCTGATGGATCTTGCACAGCAGAAAGAAGTGGGACATCACGAACTATATTGTATTCAAAAGTAGTTTGATTTTCATTTGTATCTACAATTTTACTGATTACAGAAAGCTCTTGTGTCACTTTCCTCTCAAAAAAATATTGAACACCATCTATGGTTCTATAAATAAGATACGCATGATCTTGTGACCACACAAGCTCATCGTACTCTCCCTTTGGTGCTTGGAATGTTTCTCCATTGTCAGAAGAGGTAAATGTACTTGCCAAAGTTCCTCCAAGATATATTTGGACACTTTTTGTGGTAGGGTCAAGATAGGTATAAATATTGTATGAAAAATGCCACCCATTTCCCATTCGACTATTTCTATCTACCAACTTACTATTGTATGTACGTACAAAATTTATGGGAGTACCCCTCCCCTTAATTTCAAAATCTTTCTGTACCAATTCAAAAGCTCCCGTACGCATATTTACGGGATCTCCACCATAACTTTGCAATTCAAAATCATTAATTTTTGCAAGATATTGAGACTTGCTCGGAGAAAAAACCTGTATGGTATCAAAAGGGCTCAATGGCTTTGTCCCAACGGTTTGTTCTACAACATCCGGAGCCGTATCATTATCATAATTTGCCAAAGTAACACCAGACTGAACAGGTCCGGAACTACATCCATTACACAGACCATTTCTACTTATAAAAACAATATTTGAAGTAAAAACACTATTGTTATCTTCATGTGCTTCCGCTACGGTATTATTTGGGTCAATTAATACCTGCATCTGATAGTATCCTTGAAGCGGAAGCTGATCTGGGATTCTCCCTTGCAAAGTAACCTGTTTCCCTCCAACAAATGCCATATCAATTTGTGCAGGGCTCAACTGATCCATAAAATAGATATTCCCACTATCTACATTTCGAAGTCGGAGTTGATAGGAAAATTGTGTTCCTACAGAATTTCCAACTCGAAAAAAGTTTCCACTCACCCGAAGTGCTTGTCCAGAAAAAGTACCAACCGGATTCTGTATAAAAAAATTTTGTGGGTATAGGTCCTGCGCATTTTGATAATTTATTGAAAAAGCTTCTCTATTATTTCCTTCATTTTGCTCTGCAAGACCATGATACGTATCTACATCTGCGTACAATCCATATATTCCATAACCTTCGTTAAAATCATTAAAGTTAATGGTTCTTCGTGTATCTACAAAAATATCTCCAGATAAAAGTGCCGGTGTCCCTATAAAATAGTCCCTCTGAAACCCCACAAAACAATCTGCTTCTTGTTTGTCTACACAGTATGCAAGTGTGGTCTGTGCATTATTTTGATTTCCTCCAAAATTTACCACTGGTGCATTTACCTCAATACTTTCTCGAGGGACAATGGTCACATCATCAAAAATTCCATAGGATTTTCTTGGTTGGAAGTCGGTAGTGATGTAGGGGGCAAAGAGCTGAAGGTCCGGTAGTTGTGATGAATCTACATTTGCTACATTCACCTGAAGATATGGATTAAATCCTCCACTGGTAGATCCAACTTGTGTATAACTGTTATAAAAACGAAAATGCCTCAAAGGCCAAACCGGTTCTGCCCCCTGTTGCCAATTGGGAAAGATTTGAACCGCAAGTCCATTGTTGGGGGCACCAGATAGCCATTGCTGTACCACATTGGTTACATTCCAACTCAACCATACGGGATTTTGTCCAAACCAATTTTCATTTTGATTGCTGGTACAAAACTCTACCGCAGGTGAAGGCAAATCTAAATTGGACAAAATATCATTCGTATTTGCATCTATATCATTCCACCCGGCATTTATTCTATAGGCAACTGAATTTACACAACCACTAAAGGTCCCCGCATCATCAGACTGTCTGCGCAAATTGAGTTCAGCATATTCAATATCTCCAAGATCAGCAATTTCATGTAAATCAAATTTTAAAACAGGAAACTCAGCTACCCAATCTCTTTCATCAAAGCTATTCAGATATTTCCCCATGTAGAGGAATTGGCTATTATATCTTTTAAAGTTTTCAGTGTAATGTCTCCCAAATGAAAGTTGTTCATCAATACAATCAAGACCAAGATACCCTTCATATTTTGATCCAGCACATACGGTATAAAATGGATCGATAGTTATGGGGTAAGAGCGCGCTGTATCCAAAAGGTACCTTCCCGAGAGGGTAAAACCTATAGAGAGTTTATGGGCATCCGTATCTACTTTTATTTTTTGAATTATGGGTTGTGCCTCCCCTTCTGTCTGATTTGCATCAAATACAAATGCAGAACTTATCTTTATACCTTTTTCATGCGGGGTATCAATAAATAAACCTTTATTTTTTATTTCATCTCCATCTTTTAGTGTAGCCCCATCTGAATCTTTTAGAAGAGATCCCTCTGGAAAAATTACTTCCTCCCAAAATACAACTTCACTCTCCGGAGCAATATAATCAAGTGGTTCTTTGATGATAATTCGCTTTGATCGGAACCTTCCACTATCTGTGAACTCTACGTCTGTATGCGGATATATATCTTGAAAGGTGGTTACCGTACTCCCATTTTTTTGTTCTTGAACAAAATCGGCTGCTTGTGGCTTGAGGTATCGCACTCCTACACGTTCATAGTATCCGGAAAAAAAAGTTACCAAATTATTTCCTTCAACGGGGACACTATAACTGTATCCTGTACCTTGCTTATCTTTTTGTAATTGAGACTCCGGTATTTCATCAAATAACTTAAAATCTGCACCAACGGGAACCATCCCTTCATCTGTGGATTTCATAACTCTTGGTGAACGAAAAAAGCGATAAGCAAATCGCTTATCGCCAAGGTCTGCAACATCTACCGTTGGGCTCAATGTTACAAAAGATTCATCTGGGATGTGTTCCGTCTTTCCCGAAGCAATTGCCTGTGTTGAAGAAGATAACTCCTGAGAAAATACTTCTGTCTTTCCTAAGAACAGGGTCACCACAAAAAATCCAAATACAAAAAAATACCGATAAAGCACACTGTTTCTTCCTTTCCGTTCTTTCATAGACTAGCAAATACGGGACGAAAAAAAGGAGACCCAAAAGGGCCTCCTCTCCCCCCTTTGTTTAATGATGCTTATTTTCCCTCCTCTGAAAAACAAGACTTACATATACAAAATCATTTTTTAATAATTCTGTCAAACTTTTATTTTGTGGATAATTAATTTTTGACTTTAGTTTTGAAAGAGTAGCCCTTGCTTATAGGTGGATTGCTTCGGTTATTTCATACCTCACAATGACAAGTTGGGTTATATGCCGCCATGCATATCTTTGTCACTGCGAGCCGAGCATACGGCGTGGCAATCTACTTTTTAGGTTGAGATCTGGGTAACAGAGTGAATAGTTTAGAATTTATTTGGAGTTTCATTTGGTGGGTGGATTGCTTCGGTTATTTCATACCTCGCAATGACAGGAATAGTTGATTATATTATTTGATGGGTGCAACAATTTATTGATGGATGTTTAAGATTTATTTGGAGTTAAATTTGTATAGGTGGATTGCTTCGTTTCACTCGCAATGACAAAATGAATGTTTGAAAATTATTTGAAGTTGAATTTATATGGGTAGGTTGTTCCGGTTATTTCATACCTTGCAATGGCTGGATTACAAGAAATATCCTGTGGATAACTTTTTTTTGTGGGTGTACGAAGAAGTGCACCAGTTTGAGTAGGGTCTTTTCAAAAAATTTGCTAAATTGAGAGAATTTTTTGTTTTTCCCCCTTTCTATAGGGATTTATATGGAAAATTTACCTAAAATTGCGACCAAAAGTACTTGA
>PCWN01000006.1:6066-6636 GCA_002787355.1 Candidatus Magasanikbacteria bacterium CG11_big_fil_rev_8_21_14_0_20_39_34 | reverse complement strand
TTATGGATAGATGGGTCTACTTGTAGAAATGACAGATTGGCCCTTTTGTCCCCCCGTAAAAAATACATCCTTGCGCTTTGCTGGCGAAGTAATCTATGAAACATTCTGGATTCCTTCGCTACGATCGCAAGAATGGAGGGAATATTCATCTCAATATTCTCGGCGACAGTAGGGGTTGTACCCCTGCGGGACGTTCTTTACAAATGGGCTTGTTTCCTTGGAATAGGTATCCATACTTTTTGTCATAACTCTTAGACGTTGTTGTGAAACGGCAGACTAAGAAGCGCACCAAAACTGGTAGAGGGCTTCTTTCTTCTGCGAACCTCCAGCAATGGCAGAAGTTTTCTCCCCCGTGGGAAAATGGAATTTGGGTGTAGTGACGGTATGGTAGGATTTTCATGTGGTTGCCGTGGGTAAATGATTTACTCCGCACCGGATGGATACCTTTTCCTAGGGACGCAAGTCCAACATTTTCCGGTAATGACTCCTCATTCTTGGAGACAGAACCGATTTTTTGGCCGCGCGAACCTCACCAGGGGAGCGCCATTTCGCATGGGGAGACAATCATGC
>PCWN01000006.1:0-6051 GCA_002787355.1 Candidatus Magasanikbacteria bacterium CG11_big_fil_rev_8_21_14_0_20_39_34 | reverse complement strand
GCAGCGATCAGCAGCCGAACGTCACCCCCGACGCCGAGCCCAGCGAGGAGCAGGATCTCTGCGTTCAGGCTGGCGGCGAAACCTTCATCATGCCGACCGGCCCGTGCCGGGACGATCGTGGAGCGATCGTCCCGCTGGATGAGGACCTGAGGCACCTCCTCACCCAGATCCCGGGGCAATGGCGGAATCCCACCAACCAACGTGCCGGTGATGTCGAACGCATCACCGACGAGAATGGTGGTGACCAATTCACGGGTTTCCCCTCCCTCGTCTTCTACGTGGACGTACTGAACATCCGCACGGATGGCTGCTTCGTCCAGGTAATCCCGGACGCACACAAAACGGTCCACGCATGCTTCGGTTTCGACCGCGGCGTGTTCGTCTTGGACTTCAGCGATGGAGGTCCCAACCAGACGGAGTTCATGGGCCGAGATGCACTGTACGACCGCCTCGTCTACGACGGCCCCATCCTCCCGTAAGTAGCGAATCGCTGCTACACCCCACCCCCATGGACGCATCGCCCCACTGATGCGTCCCGAAAACCCCAATGTGTTTCCCTCTTTTTTTGAGGAAAATAGATTGGGTTAAAAAATCACAGCTACAAACTGTGGTTTTTTATTTTGGTATTTTTTTGTTTTGATAGGGAGATGGAATCTTATACTTGGCGTATGTGTAGGTAGGTGGATTGCCACGCTGTATTCTCAGCTCGCAATGACATTTTGTTTTTTGCTATTGCAAGAAGTTCGTAGAGACTAGATGGGAATTTTTATTTTTGGAGTTAGGTGCATATGGGTGGATTGCCACGCCGTATACTCGGCTCGCAATGACAATTGGGCTATTCTCCCCCAGCGACTGCCTTGTTTCACCCGCAATAACAATTTAGCTTCGCTCATAATGACATTTTTTTCTTTCATATGCAAAAAAAAGAGAGCCGTATAGAGTGCGACTCTCTTTTTTTGTAAACTGAGTGCTGTGAGCTACTCCCCTTACCGCTTTGGGGTCACAATGATTCTTCCTTGAAATTCTGTATAGGGTTTCTTCAGATTATCCGATGAATCAAATTTTACGTCACAAATTGAATTTTTTTCCACACCCACCATTTCATCATTATAACACCCTTCATACCCATGAGCGGTAACGAGATTATCATTAGTGTCCGGATCAATTTCTATGTATTCACCAAAAGGTTCTACACTACAAGATCCATTACACCAACCCCAGTTGTCCAGTGCCTGAACACGAGGCTTGAAGACACACACATAATTTCCAATATTTACATTGAATTCTGCCAGTTCACGAAGTTCCACTTCAGAGAATCCATCTTCATCATTGGGGTTATTTTTTCTTCTTACTTGTTTTACCCAGTATGGTTTGGCGCTTGCGGTGACATCACTTTGTGAACAGGTATAGCTATGGATAAATTCAAAGTATCCTTCCTGACAAGCACGATTGGAATCTCCAAAATGTTGATCATCCTGACTTGGAATACATCTCCTGGTATCAAATGTTTGAGTAACATTTCCTGCCCGATCTACCCTCACAACATAAGGAGAAACAATAGGACAATCACTGTCTGCACTACAGAGGAGTTGGAGTTCTTTTCTATACCCCTGAACACCCTCACAATACCCTACCCTACCCTCAAAGTTACTATCTGAACATAATGGTTTATGATTTTTGTAGAGTCCTTCTCTTCCTTCATTGGTAACTGAGGCTCCATCACGCCAGTCTACCATCACACGACGCAGCGGCATGGCGTTGTTGTCCGCAAAGGCAAAGAATTTTGCTTTTGCTACATAATCACCTTGAAAAATGAGTGGATCCACAATTTGATCTCCATCGCTATCTTCTGAGGCATCCGGGATAAGCGTATCGCTATCATAATCTTGATCGGACGCGTTCCTGGTACCAATGGTAATGTTCCCTTTTTCTCCCGGACCACAGTGAGACTCTCCACTTACAAAATTGAAGCATGTTGCCGGATTGAGTGAGTAAATTTGCGGTGGAGTAACCAAACGTTCGTGACGATCTCCACTGAATACCGGTACAATTTCATTATTTTGATCAGCTCGCACCCCGGTATAGTCTAATCCTGTGGAATTTACAGACCACTTTCCACTGACGTAATCTTTGGTAGAGGTTGTGAAGATTTTGGCAAAGAGGGCCGCAGTAACTTTATACTCTTTTACACGTACACGTCGCAAATCAACTGGCTCAACGTCCTGACTTAAGAAATATGCCAAAGATGTACTGTATCGAAAAAGATTATTTTGCTCGGCAATCAGTCCGGCACAGTTATGATTAAGCCTATGATTAAGCCCAACATTCACATTGACCGTTGGGTCTGCACCCTGGCCAACAATAGGAGGAATCCCGGGAAAACCAGCCCCAACACTTCCCATACCAAACCATCCCTGGCTACACCTCAATGGAATACCATCCAAATCCGCATACCGGAAGATGGTTCTTTGGAGTGGAGAAAAATAATTTACCGGATTTGCTCCTTGTGGGATATTTGTTTGTTTTGAAACCAAATCCTCTACATAACGAATATCGGAAGCATCCACAGGAAGACTCCCAAACGGCGGAGAAGCTTGGCTCTGCATAAGATCCGGAATAAATGGGTGCTCTTTTTGATTGGATTTCCAGACACGATCTGTCCAAGCTTTGTTTGTAGTACCGCTAATGATATTCTGAGTATCGTCATATACCTGACCAAATATACTACATTGGTCCGCTACCTCGGCAACCACACCCAAATTTATACCATATTGCCCTCGCGCGCCATTGCAGTACCGAGTGATATAGCCCAAAAATTCTCCATCTCGATTAAAATCCATTCCTACGGCCCACCAATTTTGATTTATTGTCTCACAAGACGCGGTAAAAGGATCGGCATATTCTGTCGCAGTCCCCACGGTACCAAGAATTCCTTTCTTTACAAAGTCCGGAACATTATTGATATTTTTCTCGCTATCTGAAAACACTCCTACATATCTTCTGTGCACAACGTTTCTTTCGTCAAACATATCAAATTGATTGCCCTCACCACCGTTGACAAAGTAGTTATCAAAGGAAACAATACCGCCCTGACTATCTGCCTGTAACATATAGGTCCACCAATAATTTACTTTGTTTCCATATACTGTGTTCGGAGGAAGTGGACCCGATCCACTTGCATCTCCCACTACTGATACTTCCGCATGAGATCTCTTTTGTTGAAGACCGATAATATCTATGAAAAGATCTTTAGAAAAAATTGGAGGATGAGTACCTTCAATACGTGTCCTATTGGGTAAAGATTGTGGTACAAAATATACCTTGGCCAAAAGTTTTTCATTGAGTTCTTTTTCAAATGGGGCAATATAGAGAAATTGATCCGAATCTTTCTCCGGAGAATAATAATTCGTCCTTACCTTCCATTGAGGATCTTCCAAAACTGATTCGTTGTCCTCAGGCGCATCGTTTTTGGAAATAAGAGCCTGGTTCATGGTAAAAAATGGCGCTTCAACACCCACCAACCAATGACGTGGTGGATGCATAATGGTTCCATATTCTGTGTAATGTCCGGTAGAGTCCGGAGCAAGGGCATAGATGCTTCGTACTCTATCACGAACACTTTTGATTACCCCAAAATGATCCGCTCCAAGTACTATACCATCCTCCCTCCTATTGTCGAAATCATAACCCAATCCATGCGCCGTACGGAGTACCACCGCATTTCTTCCAATGTTGTACCATGACCACAGCTGCAATGACGTATACAGTGGTTTCGGATTCGCCCTACAGGCAGCGGCAGAATAGTATCTTGCCCCGTTACAGACTCCTCCATCAGAGAAAAGATGCGGTTTCCCATTGTCATTAAACAAAGATCTATAGGCAGACAAGAGCGTCGGTGTATTAAAATTTTCATCATCCTCAGGAACTATCCTCTCACTTCCTAAAGTTGGTGAATTAAAGGTAGTATCACTCATATTGAGTGTTGCAGGAGGTATATTCCCTTGACGTTCCACTCTACAAACCGGAGCCTCCGTAGCGGTACAACGACTAAAATCACCATCTGTACACTTTTCTATACATTCACCCGTTGGAGCCCTTCTATGGCAATGAGGGGTAGCTATCCACAGTACACAAACATTTTGTCCACTCCAAGCTTCACAAAAACCCGGCTCTTCCCATTCGATACAGTTTTCTTGTTCTCCTCGAGCATGAATTTCCTTTTGATCAGTTTCTGGACCTAGCATCCTAAACTCAGAAGAATAAAATGATCCATAATAGGTATAGCTCTGAATAAAATAATCCTGATCATAGATGCCCACTCCCGCCTTTGTCCCTTCCAAACAATATACTTCTCCACCAACACGTTTTCCATTGACGGCAGCATCAGTATTTGGATCATATCCTGCTTGAACATTGGTATTATGTCTATCATTCACAGAAGCAGAGACGTCCACTGGTAACCAGGTGAGACACGGGTATACGTACTTTCCACTATCCAGAGTTATTCCACGGCTATAGTCCCGTTCAAGACAGTAGCCCTGCAAACCTATCCACGTTTCTCGTTTGGACATAAGTTGACACGTTCCTTGACTGGCGGCCGCAAGCTGTTTTGCAGTAACATCTTCACCAAAGCGCGGATCTTTTTCTGTATATACTTTACAGTCTGCATCCACATGACAGGGCTGTCCGGCTTTTTCATTTCCTATACATTTTCCACCCGGATTTTGGAAAGACAACGGCCAAAAGTCTGCCTGAAGATCATCTCCATAAGTAACTTTATTATACTCACAAGAACAGTCCCCATACTGACAAACATTTACGTTGCTATAACCATCTACATTTCGTATAAACTCACGACGAGTCTGTGCAATCTCCCCATTTGGATCCACTCGTTCTTGAATATCTTCCGCCGCATACTGAGGGAATGGACTATCTTGCTCCGGAAAACTTTTACACGAGTTGGAACCCAAAGAAGTAAGGATCCTTTGTGGTACCCAATCCGCAGAATTACCCACAAGAGCCGGAATTTCTGTTTCCGGAGTACCCAAGGCAAGAAGATAATTTTCCAATTGTGCCTGTTCACGAGCCGCAACATCCGGGGGAGTGCTTCGTGGGACAGCAAGCTGACCCGGAAAGTCTCCTGACACCGGATAAATACAATCGCCACTATAACAACGACCTTCCGGATAAGGCCCACATCGGATCCAATCTTGATCCTTTGATCCATCGGGCTTTTTACACGATCTTCCGGAAAAACCTTGATCCCCAACCTCTGCATTTGGATTCCCTAAAAAGAAGCTGTCTTTGAGTTTATACGCAATAAAGGTATCTGTGACTCCGGGAACGGTAATATAATACCTCATGTCTGCAATCTGTCTTTTGTTGTAAAGGCTATAACCCGTAAATTCATTTCCCTTAAAGGAAACATCTCTTTGTATGTAGTTGTTGTAGTTCAGTCCTGCATAGCTTGAATCTGCGCTTTCATCAGTTACCCAGTTGGTACATTGAAATCCATCTGTTGCACTGCAAACACCCAACTCATAGCAGAGAGGTTCCGTTTCTCCTTGGACTTTCACTTGACTCTTACAGTCAAGCCATTCACTACATCTTCTATCTCGTTCTACTTTTAGAATAAGGTTACTATCCAAAGTTCCCGTAGTTGACGGACTTACAAGAGCAAAATTTTGTAACTTACTCTGTGCGTAGGTGTCTGCTGTATTATACAATTTATTAGGATTTTCTGTCTTGTTGAAGAGGATACAGCCTTCGGTCTCACTTACTTTATTGGCACATTCGGCCTGCTTATCGTCAATCTTTTCATTTTGGATAACATAGTACGGTTTTCCAAGTGGTAAGCGAGTTGAACGATCCTTTCTATCCACCAACTCCGTACACATATTAAAAACAGGCTGGCAAACTCCTACAAATCCTTGATACTGTGGTGTTTCATTTGAGTAAATACCATATATTTCATCTCCATCCGGAGTGTCATGACGGATATAGGCCGGGTTCTGATAACATGGTATGAGTTCTTCTATATTACAGCTACCA
>PCWN01000005.1:24501-58489 GCA_002787355.1 Candidatus Magasanikbacteria bacterium CG11_big_fil_rev_8_21_14_0_20_39_34 | reverse complement strand
GGCTGTTCGCCTATTAAAGCGGTACGCGAGCTGGGTTCAGAACGTCGTGAGACAGTTCGGTCTCCTATCTGCTGTAGGCGTCGAATACTGAAAGAACTCACCCCTAGTACGAGAGGACCGGGGTGGACAAACCTCTGGTGTACCAGTTGTTCCTACCAAGGGCATCGCTGGGTAGCTAGGTTTGGTACGGATAAGCGCTGAAAGCATCTAAGCGCGAAGCCGTTCTTAAGATTAGTATTCATTTGAGACACGTTCGAGACTAGAACGTTGATAGGCACCAGGTGTACATGTGGCGACACATTCAGCCGAGGTGTACTAATTGTTCGAGCGTACAATGGAAGCACTAAGTTGTGCTGGGAAAAATTTTCCTCAACTTAGTCACACTTATATATTACTTTAAAAACTGAAAACCTTTAGAAAAGAAGGTAGAATCTTGGTGGTCTTTGCGGTGGGGGTACACCTGTTCCCATCCCGAACACAGTAGTTAAGCCCATTAGCGCCGATGATAGTCGCAAGGCAAAAGTAGGCCGCCGCCAAGATTTTACCTTCTTTTTTTATTTTCCATAAGCCCTCATGAGGGGCTTGTTTTTTTTTGAAAAGTTTGTTAAAGTAGAAACACGTTTACGGATTGGGTCAGGTGTGATCCAAGGATGGAGCAACGTGTCAGCCAAATTGCCGATCATTCGTCAACCCTCTCCTGAACAGAGGGGGGCCCCTGTACAGATCCGAGGTTCGGATTGTACGGATGCCTGGGAACGGAAAGACTGGGCGCACAGGCGTGTGTGTGGCGAGATGGATGTGGGCAAGCCACCTCCTCCTCGGGCCATATCGCCCATGTACTAAGCAGCACAGTCGAGCGCATTTATCCCCCCCCACTTCACCAACCAGTGTCCTACCTTGTGGACGCTCCCCCCCCACCGTTCAATTCCCTGAACATATTTTTAAAATATTTTCAGGAAAGGAAACAACCACATAAGTGGTTGTTTTTTTATCCCAATTTACTCGAGTTATCGGTAGAAATGTGTTTTTTAAATACTTTTAAGGAAAACAGTATGCGCTTCAAGTATCTTTTGCGCATCTGCAATTTCTTCATCTGATGGACGTTCATCTGGAGGAAGAAGAATAGAAGGAACCTTTGAAAGATTAACTAAATCATAATAGTCACTCATTTCTTGCAGTGCTTGTCGCAGTTCCTGCTCATTGTGTAGATATAAAGACTCCCGAAAGTGAATTGGAGTATAAAGAAAAGTTCCATCAGAATTGATGGCTACCTGTCCGAGGTGGGTATCTTTATAATGAAGTTTTATACGTCTTAAGGCACCATCTTCAACAATTTCATTTGAATCATCATTGAGTGTATAGGTAATTTTGTCGCCTGGGTCCACGGTAACAATGCTCCACTCACCATTACCTTCCTCTATGTATGTTTCTTCTGGAGTTGATGGTACACCAAAAATATTTTCCACATCATCAAGTATATTTCGTGTAACAAACTCTACCTCATCGTGAGTAAGGGTTTCTTTTGTGGAAGAACTCCCTGTATCTAAATCAAGCTTGGGTAGTTTTTGTTTCGGTTTGGTTGCAGCATCTAGATATCGGACTATATTTTCTGAAATAAGTGTATCTGGAGGAATATAATTTGTTTCTTGTGGAGACGTTGGAGAAAATTTTGGCTCATGTTTTTCAAGAGCTACAGCAGAAATACCAAGCAGTAGCGCGGCAAAGCTCAATTTTTTCCCTAGTTCTGCTACCTGTTCTGCAATGGCACGGCCACGATCACGCAGTGAATTTCTTTTTTCAATGTCCGTTGGTGGAAAAAATTCGATAGGTTTTTCCCCAAAAGAAAGTGGATATTCTTTCATAAAACTTATAATTTTAATACAATCCCAACGGGACAGTGGTCAGATCCCATAACTTCTGGGAGAATAAAAGCTTCTTTTATATTTTTTTTCATGCTTTGTGAAGTAAGAACATAATCAATTCTCCAACCAACATTTCGTGCTCTTGCGGTTCCCCAATGTGACCACCAAGTGTATGCGTCCAGAGTATCCGCATGTTTGTCACGGTAGGTATCAATAAATCCTGCATCAAGAAAATCTTGAAACCTTTCACGTTCTTCATTGGTAAATCCATGTACTCCAACATTTTGTTTGGGGCGGGCCAGGTCAATTTCTTGGTGTGCTACATTGAGATCTCCGCAAAATATTACAGGTTTTTTTTCTTCTAAAAATTTCATATACCTTAAAAAGATTGGATCCCATTGTTTGTATCGTAGTTCAAGACGGGATAAGTCATCCTTTGCATTTGGAGTATATACATTTGCAAGAAAGAATTTTTCGTATTCTGCTACGATGACGCGCCCTTCAAGGTTGGCGTCTCGATTTTGATCATCCAGAAGAGAAGACTTTTTATATATATGGGATGGAATACCATATATTACATTGAGGGCATCTTTTTGAGAAAAAATGGCCGTTCCTGAATATCCTTTTTTTTCTGCAGAGTGCCAATATTCTGTATAGTCGGGAAGGTCAATCTCAACTTGGTCTTGTTGTGCTTTGGTTTCTTGAAGACAAAGGATGTCCGGATGATATTTTTGTATAAAAGGTAAGAAGAGTTTTTTTCGTATAACAGCGCGTAGGCCATTTACATTCCAGGAAATAATTGTGAGGGTTTGTTTTTTCATAGTGCTTCCATTATAGGGAAATTTTTGTTTTCAAGCAAGTCTTTAAAATATTTTTTCATAATAATTTTTATATCTAATTTTAGACGTTTTTTCTTGCCTTTTGAAGAAATTCTATCCACATTTATTACCCTTGTAAAAAAAAATATCTGTGATATAGTTTGCTGGTAAAATTTTTTTATTTTGAAATAAAACAAAATATATGGAAAATGAACATGACTACGATAGTACTAAGGACGCCGTTTTGGGGCACATACGAGAAATTTTTGAAGAGTTAGAACAAGAGGCAATCATGTCTCACCAAGAAAAGTATGCGCTTTTAGAAGATGCTTTTGAAAATGCTACTGATGTAGATGAACTTCGTGTCGCATTTGACCAATGGTATAGCGACCACGTGGATGAGCTTGGTTTGGATGTGGATGTGGATGAGCTTTGGGATCAGGCAGTGAGTGGTGAAGGTGGATCATTTGATTCATTTGAGGGAGAAGATGATTTTGACTATAAAGAGGAGGAAGAAGAGGAGGAGGAAGATGAAGACGAGGATGAAGAAGAGGAAGAAGAAGACCTCTAAACAAAAAGAATAAAAGGAGCTCTTTACGGGGCTTCTTTTATTTTGTAAGATATCGTTACCGTTATATTTTAAAAAAAGTATGCCACAAACCCTCACACAATTTTTGCTTCAACATCTTGCCGATCATACCGACCAGAAGGATTTAACATTGATAGTAAACGATCTTGGTGTTATTGGGAAGATTCTTTCACATGAAATTAATAGAGCCGGCTTAAGCGGGATACTTGGAGTACATGGATCTACCAATATTCAAGGTGAAGTTGTCCAAAAGCTTGATTCTTTTGCCAATGAATTGTGTAAAGATTACCTTCGTCAGACCGGGCATTTTGCTGCACTTGCCTCTGAGGAAGAAGATTCTGTAGTAGATATGGAGGCATTTGGAAAGGATGCAAAATATATTATTGCGTTTGATCCACTGGACGGTTCGAGTAATATTGATGTAAATGGAAGTATTGGGACCCTTTTTTCTGTGCATTCAAGAATTCATGATTTAGACCGATTGGATGAAAAACAATTCTTACAAAGGGGAAGAGATCAGGTACTCGCTGGTTATATTTTGTATGGTTCTTCTACCGTGTTTGTATTTAGCTTGGGGAATGGGGTTTTTGAGTTTACCCTTAATCAAGGCATGGGAGAGTTTATTCTCTCAAGAGAAAATATAAAAATACCAAAGAAACTGACCTATTATAGTGTGAATGAAAGCAATACAAAATATTTTGAGGAAAAATACAGATTACTTATTGAAGGATATAAACAGAATCCAGATATAAGTGCCCGCTATGTAGGGGCGTTGGTGGCGGACTTTCACAGAAACTTGATTAAAGGGGGTGTTTTCCTGTATCCTGGAGTTGATAGGGAAGGAAATGGTGTATACAAAGGGAAACTTCGTCTTAACTATGAGCTGAAACCATTGGCATTCTTGTTGGAACAAGCAGGTGGAGTAGCGCTTTGCGAACAGGTAAATATTTTGGAGATTACCCCGAACCATCTGCATGAACGGGCTGCGGTTATATTGACACCAGAGGAAACATTTTTACAACTCTAAAAAATAATAGAGAAGAATATGTTTGAATTTGAAGGAAACAAAGAGGGACTTGCAATGAAGGAGGTTTTTGAAAAGTCCATGGAGAGACTCAAAGAGATGAATCGTCTTCGGGCAGAAAAAATTCATGAACTGTTCCCCCATTTAAGCACAGAACAAGTTTTTGACTATCTCACCCTTGAAGATAATAAAGAATTTCGTGGGCGTGCAGAAAAAGAAATTGGAGATATATGGAACTTTAGTCTTGACTTGGAAACACCGTTTAGAAATGAGGTAAAAGACGATCCAGAACTGAAAGAAGCAATAAGTGCCGTTACATACATGGGAGAGGCTCAAAATGAATTTTTTAGTGGGTTTTTACCACTTTTGGCGACGCAAAATCCCAAGTATCTCCCACAAAAAGGAGCTGTAGAATTTCGTGAAAACCTATCCAGACAGCGTGCCTTGGCGCTTATGATACGTGAAAAGGTTTTTCAGGGAGATTCCAAGAAATTTATTGAGGCAGTGGATGAAAGAGTCCAACCCATATTCATGGATTATGTGTTTCAAGTTTTTGAGGCACAACATGTTGCTGTCCCAGCAGAATGGAAAATTAAATTTCAAAGAAAAATACGAGAGCATAGAGATAGCAAGGCGCCACAAGAGATTCGTCTGTCAGAGGATGTAAGTTTGCAGATGGAAGAAAAAGATGCTATGGAGCCGGATGATGGAGCATCGTTTTCACTTAATATTGCAACACATGGTTCAGGGGTATTTCAACATTTTAAAAAATTGTATACAGAAAATCCTACCCAATTTCTGGATGATTTTTTTGGAATAAAGGATGCTGAGCATTTGTCCATTTAATATTTTGTTAATATATTTTTATGAATTCATATAGCGATATACAGAGTATTTTAGGAGAAAGGTCTGAGGAGCTTCTCGAGTTTCAAAATCCAAAAATTTCAAAAGAGCGGCTTCATCTTCCAGGGGAAAATTTTCTCGATGATGTCTTTGGCATCTCAGATAGGCCGGAGTCTGTTTTGGAAAATTTAAAGCGTTTGCGAGATCATGGACGACTCTCAGGAACGGGGTACTACTCTATTTTACCGGTAGACCAGGGGGTGGAACACTCTGCAGGGGCAAGCTTTGCCAAAAATCCTGATTATTTTGATCCGGAAAATATTGTAAAGTTAGCAGTTGAGGCAGAGTGTAATGCAGTGGCTTCTACTTTGGGGGTACTTGGCATGGTATCAAAACGTTATGCGGATAAAATTCCTTTTATAGTAAAATTGAATCATAATGATTTGCTTCGATATCCCAATGACTATGATCAAATCATGTTTGCGGATGTTTTGCAGGCAAGCGATATGGGAGCCGCAGGTGTAGGTGCGACTATTTACTTTGGTTCTCCTGAATCAAAGAGACAAATTCAAGAAGTATCAGAAGCCTTTTATGAAGCACATCAGTTGGGAATGTTTACGGTACTGTGGTGTTACTTAAGGAATGATGGATTTAAAGTAGATGGACAAGATTATCATGGGAGTTCTGATCTTACCTCACAAGCAAATTATTTGGGTGCGACATTGGGGGCAGACATTGTAAAGCAAAAGTTGCCCACCAATAATGGGGGATACAAAGCAATAAATCAAAAAGAAAAATTTGGAAAATTTGATGAGAGAATGTATACGGATCTCAACTCTGACCACCCAATTGATCTGTGTCGATACCAAGTTTTAAACGGGTTTGCGGGTAGGATTGGATTAATTAATTCGGGAGGAGAATCCGGAGGAAATGATATTCAGGACGCGGTTGCAACTGCGGTTATCAACAAACGTGCTGGAGGATCTGGATTAATTCTTGGTAGGAAAGCCTTCCAGAAGTCACTGCAAGAGGGTATTGAGATCATTCGTGCTGTGCAAGATGTCTATGTATGTAAAGAGGTAGGCATTGCTTAAAAAATCAAAAAACAAAAACCGCATACTACTGTGGGAATGGATTCGTTCTGAAACGAAAACATTCTGGAATGGTATGCGGTTTTTTCATTGGTGGGAGAACATTTGACGGCAGGCAGCTGCGAGGTGGTCTGAAATTTCTGGGGAGATGCTTGAGGTCTTGAAGCTGACCTCGATTCGTCCCCTACCCCGGATGATGATCCGACCTTCCGGGATATCATGGTACCAACCCATGTTGCAACATGGGGGAGACTCTTCCGGCCATAGGTCGGCAAGGTCCATCCCTTCCCCGGATACGCGTCCTAGGAAGAAGGGATCCGTCTGAGGACGAGTGCCCATGAAGAGGTAGCAGAATCTCCTACCTTCATCATAGACGAGGATAGTGGCGCCCAGCCCTTGGAGTTCCTCTAGAAAATCTGTGAGGAGCATCTTGGCTCCTTTCATGTCGTTGGCAATGGCCAGTATACATGAAAAACTATCTTTGTCAATGGAGCATATATATAAAAAAATACCAAAAAACAGGTAAAATTGGGTATAATATATGAGTTACACACAAGAGTTGTAGAAAAAAAATTGACAAAATTTTAAACTTAAAATATACTGAGGGTAAAGAAAATATGGAAGCAAACTATCTTAAAAAACTTGGTTTCTCTGACAAAAGTGTCAAAATTTACTTGGCACTTCTTTCTTTAGGTCCAAGTTCTGTACGAAAGTTGGCGGAAAAGACTGGAATTAATAGGGGAACTACCTATGACATACTCAAGGAGCTTCTAGAGCATGGGGTAGTAAGCTATGCACATAAGGATACAAAGCAGAAATTTTTTGCAGAAAATCCCGATAAACTTCATAAAATTGTAGAAAGTAGGCGCAATGATTTGGAGCGGGCTGAGCGAGAAATTGATAAAGCTCTCCCAGAACTGCAAGCGCTTTACTCGAAGGCAGGAGACAGACCTATCGCGAGGTACTATACACGTGAACAAATCCAGGATATCTTAGAGGATATTCTTGAAGTTTGTTCGGAATCTGAGGAAAAAATGTATCGTATCTATTCTACGCAAGGTATACGAGAATATATTTATGAAGACTTTCCAACCTTTTCTGATGTTCGTGTTGCTCGAGGCATTGAGGTAAAGGTAATTGCCATTGGTGATGGAGGAGAACTGAGAGGGTTGGATCAAAGAAAATGGATGACAGAAAAAAATACAGAGCAAGGAGAAACTACAGATGGAAAGCCAGTAGAAACCTATATTATTATGTATCCGGGGAAGACCGCCTATATTTCCTTGAATGCACAGGATGAACCCGTTGGTGTGGTTATAGAAAATGAGGGAGTGTACCAAACACAAAGAAATATATTTGATAACCTATGGGCAAAACTATAGTATGAAAAAATATGATGTTCTCTCAGTAGATTTTGATGGTACACTACATGATAGTAGTGGAGTTTCTGGTCTGGGGAGGGATATACGTGTTATTTTTAACCAGTTTGGTGTGGATAGTCCAGCTGTTGAACATACGATGAAGCGTGCGTTGTATGGAGAAAATGGAAAAAGTTATACGTACACATTTGAAAAGCATCTTGCCATGCTAGAACGTGAGTATGGATATCATTTTGATGATGAAATTCTTTATGCATTGAAAAATTTAGTAGTAGAAAATAAATATTTATTTTCAGATGCTGTCACCTTTTTGGATTATGCAAAACAGATAAGCAAGAAGTTAACTATTGTTTCAGCAGCAAATCCTGAGTTTCAACTTATGAAGATCAGAGCCACACACATTGAAAACAAATTTGATGAAATTTATTTTACAGATTATGACAAAACAAAAAAGCTGAATGAGTATGCTTCGGAAGGGGCGAGAGTACTCTACATAAATGATAGCCTAAAAGAAAATGAAGATATTCTTAAGTATTGCCCAGGTGTATCAGTGATTACAAAATATAGACCAGAAAAATACACACTCGAACAGGTAGAGGCTGTTGGTGTTCCATTTTTTAAAACATTAACTGAAATACAAAATTATGTTGCAAAAAAATTCACATCCTAAAATTGGAGCAATCATTTTGGCGGCAGGCCACGGAACAAGAATGAATAGTGATATCCCAAAGGTAATGCACATGCTTGATGGAAAACCTCTGGTAGATCATGTGGTTACTCACGTTGAAGAAAC
The DNA here is from genome assembly GCA_002787355.1 of Candidatus Magasanikbacteria bacterium CG11_big_fil_rev_8_21_14_0_20_39_34. Taxonomy (GTDB): domain Bacteria; phylum Patescibacteriota; class Patescibacteriia; order Magasanikbacterales; family UBA922; genus 1-14-0-20-39-34. The sequence continues at coordinate 50,090 of PCWN01000005.1, read as the reverse complement.
GGGAATATGTGAAAAGCCGGTTCTTGTGGTCAGTAGCAAACATAGTTATGTACAAGATCACTTGGGGGATCGGGCAAGATATGTGGTACAAAGTGAGCAACTAGGTACGGGTCATGCAACTTCTATGGCGCGCGAGATTTTAGAAGGGAAAGTTGAACACGTGGTTGTCTTGTACGGAGATATGCCGTTTGTCTCCAGTGATTCTATTTTTCGTTTAGTTGAAAGACATGTGGAAAGAGAAAATGCGATAACACTCATGACCATCACAGTTCCAGATTTTGAGGGGAAGTATGCACCATTTTATAGCTTCAGTCGTATCATTCGTCGTGAGCAAGATGGGCACATTGCACGGGATGTTCAGAAAAAAGATTGTACACCGGAGGAGTTGGAAATAAAAGAATTGAATCCATGCTACTTTTGTTTTCGTTCAGAATGGCTGTGGGGTCATATAGACAAACTCACGACCGACAATGCACAAGGGGAATACTATCTTACAGACCTTTTACAAATGGCTATAGATAATCACGAAAAAATTTCTTCTATTGCAATTGATCCTATGGAGGCAATTGGGGTAAACACAAAAGATGATCTAGAAGTTGCACAGAAACTTTTAAAATAAAAATATGGCACAGGCAATTATTTTTGATATGGATGGACTGCTCATAGATAGTGAGCCACTTTGGCGTGAGTCTGAAGTTGAAACATTTAAAAAGTGGGGATATCCTTTTCGTGAAGAGTACTGTTTTGAAACTATGGGGATGAGGGTGGACGTGGTAGTAGAACATTGGATTGGTAAATTTGGTGGTAACCAGGAAGAGAAAGAAAATCTTAGCAATGCCATCATGGATGCTGTGATTGAAAGAATTCATGCAAAGGGGGAACTTATGCCAGGAGTACAGGAACTCCTCAATTTGTTTTGTGAAAGAAAAATTCCAATGTCAATTGCATCTTCTTCCTATATGCGCGTGATTGACGCTGTAGTTGATAAATTTCGTCTAAAAGAGTGCTTGGATGTCATATATTCAGCGGAAAATGAACCCTTTGGGAAACCGCATCCTGGTGTGTATCTCACCACTGCAAAAAAATTGCATGTATCACCAGAACATTGTTTGGTTTTTGAAGATTCCATTGCGGGCGTTCAGGCGGCAAAATCTGCGGGTATGAAATGTGTAGCTGTTCCTACGAAAGAAATACGTCACAAAAAAGAGTTTGAAGATGCTGACTATATTTTAGATTCATTAGTAGATTTTTCATTTGGTCTTTTGGATCAATAGTGTATGTTATTTTCTATAATTATCCCAACGTATAATCGTGCAAATCTCCTGGTAAAATCCTTGGAAAGTATTTTTGCACAAGACTATTCTCATTTTGAGGTCATTATTGTAGATGACGGTTCTACGGATAATACTATGACTGTGGTTCATGATATGCAGGTGTATGAGAAAAGACTTCGTTATATTTATCAAAAAAATTCTGGTGCTTCATCTGCACGCAATGCAGGACTCATGGCGGCAAAAGGGGATCTTATTGTGTATCTGGATAGTGATGACTCTGTTTTGCCAAATTTTCTTTCACATATTCAGGTTGCTTTTCAAAATAATGAGCAAGCCTGTTTTGGGATTGTGAACCAAATACGGCATATTATTTTGGTAGACAAAAATTTGAATATTCTGCAAGAGAAGCCAGCAGAAGTTCTCTGTACGCAGGCACCTACTTTACAGGATTATTACCATTGGAAAGTAAAGACAACCAGTAGCGGTCTGTTTCACAAAAGAGATTTTGTACAGGGAAACATTTTTTGGGATGTCACTTTATCTTATATTGAAGATTGGGACTTTTTGCTGATGTTGGGGAATGTAAAACCGGATGGATTTGTTTTTGTCATGGAGCCTTTAGTTTACTACACACAGCGATATGGAAGTACAGAAGGGATGTGTTCCAATGCAACGTATGGGGATTGGGCAAATGCATTTGATTTTATTTATAAAAAACATAAAGAGGATTCTCTTATGCAGGGTCAAAATTGGTGGCCAGAAAGAGTAGAAAAGTACACTAGACTTCAAAAATTAGTGGAAGAAGGTCTTGAAAAACCTGCAAGATATAAATATTTTCCCGAGTACAATGAAGATTAGGGGAGAGAATTTAGAGATATACAAGTATATCTCTAAACACTAAACCCTAAACAAAATATATGTGTGGAATAATAGGTTATATTGGAAAACGACAAGCTGCGCCCATTTTATTGCAGGGGCTTCGACGTCTTGAATATAGAGGTTATGATAGTAGTGGAATGGCAATTTCAGATCATTCCACGCTTGCTATGACAAAATGTGTTGGAAAGATTGAAAATTTGGCAGAAAAGATGAAAACTTCTCATTTACCTGGGAGTGTCGGAATTGCACATACACGTTGGGCCACACATGGTGGGGTAACGGAGTTGAACGCGCATCCTCATACGGGAAATAAAGGGAAACTTGTGTTGGTTCATAATGGAATTATAGAAAATTATCGCGAACTGAAAGATCAGCTTGGTCCGGAACATCATTTTACTTCTGAAACAGATTCAGAAGTTTTAGCACATCTTATAGAACGAGAGTTTGACCTTCAAGAACAAAAAAATTGTGAAGGTCTTCGTAAAGCTGTGGGATGTGGACTTTCTCATGTGAAGGGAACCTATGGAATTGTGGTTATGCACGAAGACGTACCGGATTGCCTCATTACTGCGCGTATGGGAAGTCCTATTGTTGTAGGCGTTGGGAAGGATGAAAATTACATTGCAAGTGACGCTACTCCTATTTTGGCCTACACAAGAGACGTATTATTTTTAGATGATGGAGAAATTGCAGAAGTGAAGGAAAATAATGTAAGACTTTTCACTCTCAAAGATGAAATTGTTTCAAAGAAAGTTGAAGAAATTCATTGGAATGATGAACAAGCAGAAAAACAAGGATTCCCCCATTTTATGCTTAAAGAAATTCATGACCAGCCCACGGTTTTTGAAGATGCCATTCGTGGAAGGTTCAACATGGCAGAGGGAACGGCAGTCCTTGGTGGGCTCAATATGACCGAGCAGCAGATGCGAGATATCAATCGGGTAATTTTTATTGCCTGTGGCACGGCAAGCTACGCTGGAATGGTGGGAAAGTATGCTTTTGAACGGTTGGCAGGCATTCCCGCCGAGGTTGATGTCGCGAGTGAATTTCGTTATCGAGATCCTATTATTGATGAAAAAACATTAGTATTCGTCATGTCACAATCCGGAGAGACGGCGGATACTTTGGCGGCTCTGCGTGAAGCAAAACGAAAAGGTGCTTTCGTTCGAGGTATTGTGAATGTTATTGGTTCTACTATTTCTCGAGAAACAGATGGGGGAACCTATATTCATGCCGGTGCGGAGTTGGCCGTTGCGTCTACGAAAGCTTATACAAATATGGTAACCGTTGCATTATTATATGCATTGCAATTTGGACGTGCACGACGTGTAAGTATTGCTACCGGTCAGCGTATGCTGAATGCATTTTTGGAGATTCCAGAAAAAATGAACTGGATATTATCTCAAAAAGATTCTATAAAAGAAATTGCGGAAAAGTATAAAGATTATAAAAATTTCCTTTTTCTTGGTCGAGGTATCAACTACCCCGTTGCGCTAGAAGGATCTTTAAAGTTGAAAGAAATAAGCTATATTCATGCGGAGGCCTACCCGGGTGGAGAAATGAAACATGGGCCACTGGCTCTTATTTCGGAAGATTTTCCAACATTTGCTATAATGCCACAGAATCAACTCTATGAAAAAATGCGTAGTAATATAGAAGAGATTCGGGCTCGAAAAGGAAAGGTTATTCTCATTGCAACTCAGGGGGATGAAAGGGCAAAAGAATTAGCTGAAGATGTTATCTATGTTCCTGCAATGAAGGAACTTTTGGAGCCATTGTTGAATACTATTCCATTGCAACTTTTCTCATACTATGTTGCGGTTGCTTTGAAAAGAGATGTAGATCGACCACGAAATTTGGCAAAATCGGTTACGGTGGAGTAGATATTTTTATATTGATTATATATTATGGAAAATAAAAATATGCAAAATGAACGTTCTTCTGAAGTGGTTGTCTTTGGTGGAGCCAATGGGACTTCTCTGGTTTTGTTGGGGTTAAAAGAATATCAAGATATTCACCTATCTGCGGTAGTTTCAATGAGTGATTCTGGAAGATCATCACGCATTGTTCGTGAAGAGTTAAAACAGCTTCCAGTGGCAGATATTTTGCGTGTGCTTATGGCACTGTCCAAATATGACTTTGATCTTTTGAAAGAAATTTTTTATAAAAAACGTTTTGAAACAGAAGACAAACTCAATGGGCTCAATATAGGAAGTTTAATGATTGCACTTTCTGCAAATTACTGTGGAGATTTAGTCTCTACCATTGATGCACTTGGAAAAATTTTTGAGATACATGGGAAAGTCTTTCCAGCAACACTGGATATGACCGATCTCAATGTAGAGTTAAGTGATGGGACTCAAATTCATGGTGAAGGGGAAATAGACGAGCCGCATAACCGGAAGGAAGGTCTCCTTATTCAACGTGCTTGGTTGGAAAGATCTGGAAGATTATATGATGGAGCAAAGAAGGCGATCACTTCTGCAGATGTCATTGTTATTGGTCCGGGGGATCTCTATACCAGTAATATTGCATCTCTTCTGGCAGATGGAACCTATGAGGCGATTGCACAGTCTCACGCAAAGATTCTCTATTTTGCTGGGAATAAGTACTCACTATCCGGTGAATACGCTCCTCAAAATTTGAGTGCACGGGTTGAAGCTTTGGAAAAGTATTTGCCAAGAAAATTGGATGTAGTTGTCTATAATGACCATATCCTTTCACAGGATGAACAATCTCATTACGAAGAAAAAGAATGGGGAGTCTTGAGCTTTGATGTTGAAAATCTCCCCTCACATAGGGTATTTGGGTTTGATGTAGAAAAATCAGGCGGTGGCATAGATCACCATGCGCTTGGAAAGAGACTCTATGATATAATAAGGGAAAAAATATGATAGAAGCTTCCAAAATGGTATTTTGGTTAAAAAAATTATTGCTTTTGCAGCTTATACTCTCTGTGGGGCTTGTTATAATTTTTTTATGGATTGCCGGGCAGAATCCGACACACCTGGATCCTTTTTGGCTGGGTTTTCGTTCACAATTTATTACCGAGGATAGTTTGTCCTATCAGCAAGTCGGGGAGGCTGCCACTATCTCCATTCTTTCTCTTTTTGCTTGTATGGTAAGTCTTTTGTCCATCCAAAAAGGAAAAAAGTTTTATTACTATCTCAGTTTATTCTTTTGGATATTGATAGTCGTCGGAGCATTGGGGTCAGGTAAGATACCCCCCATTCTTCCTTTGGTTATTTTAATGCTTATGCTTTCAAAAGTATTGAGAAATTACCAAGATGAAAAAAGACAATAAGTCACCTTTCCCATTTCTTTTTTGGGTGCAATCCATAATGAAATTTATTATATCTATTATAAGCCACGAGGGGAACTCCTACTCGGTGATCAAAAGAAAGATGTATGAAAATTGTAAATAAAAAAAGGGAGGACTCTTATGCTATAGAATTCAATATAGAAGAAGATGGCAAAACGGTTGGGTTTGCATTTGTTGTTATCATCCAAAATAATAGGCATAAAGAGCCGTATGCACTTTTGGAAAATGTTTATGTTGACCCGGAGTATCGCGGAAAAGGATATGCCAAAGAGCTATTGAAATCTATAATGAAAAAAGTAAAAGAACTTGATTGCTATAAATTTATTGCAACCAGTCGGTATTCCAATGAGGGAGTTCATGAGTGGTACAAAAAAGTTGGATTTGAGGACTGGGGAAAAGAATTTCGAATGAATTTAAATGGATCTAAACCTTTACAAGAAGAATACTAATATGAATTTATACGAATTTGAGGGGAAAGCCTTATTTGAAAAGTATGGTATAAAAATACCAAAAGGGGTTGTTATACGTCGTGGAGATAATGTAGATTCGCATTTTGAAAGTTTAAATTCTTTTGATGTAGTAGTAAAGGCACAGGTTCTCTCGGGAAAACGCGGAAAAAATAATGCCATTCGGTTTTGTAGTGGAAAAGATGAAATAAAAGAAGCCGTTGAAGATCTGTTTTCCATGGAAGTTCGAGGACAGTATGTTGCATCAGTACGTATTGAGGAGAAACTTTCCATTCTTTCTGAACATTATGTGTCTATTACCTATGATACCAATGCAAAACAGCCAGTGCTTATTTATAGTGAGGAAGGGGGAATGGATATAGAGGATGTGGATGAGTCAAAAATATATAAATGCTTGCTTGATATCTCAAATGAGAAACTTGAACTCAAGGATGCGGACTTTCTTGGTGAATCATTGCAACATATATTCCAATCATTATGGAATTGTTTCTTGAAAGAGGATTGCCGTGTGGTAGAAATTAATCCTTTAGTAAAAACTTTAGAAAATGCATGGGTCGCAGCTGACGCAAAGATTGCTTTGGATGATGATGCTTTTTTTCGGCATGAGGATTGGGAAACATTTGAGCCGCGTACTATGATGGGAAGACAGCCCACGGATCGCGAAATTGCTGTACAAGAAATTGATAAGGGAGAAAAATATTACCAAGGTACCGCGGGAAAGTATATTGAATTTGATGGGGATGTTGCACTTATTCTCAATGGAGGTGGGGCAAGTATTGCCAATATGGACGCGTTAATGGATGTGGGGTTACAGGCCGCAAATTATACGGAGTACTCAGGGAACCCTCCACGCGAGAAAGTATATCAGTTGGCAAAAATTGTTTTATCCAAACCTGGTTTACGTGGGTTGTGGATGTGTGGGGTAGTAGCGAACTTCACCAATATGAAAGAGACTTTTTTGGGCATTATAGATGCACTCGACGAAGTACAGCCAAGATATCCAATTGTGGTAAGAAGGGATGGACCGGAAAGTGCAGAGGCCTTTGCCTTGGTTGAAGAATGTAAAAAAAGAAATTCTCTCAATATGCAAGTTTTTGGAAAAGAAACCAGCATGACAGAAAGTGCTCGTATTCTGGCAGAAGCAATTCATAAACAATAAAATATGTCTATTCTCCTTACAAAAGAAACTCGTGTTTTAATTCAAGGTATTACCGGAAAAGAAGGGCAAAAGGCGGCACAATCAATGCTTTCTTATGGAACGCAAGTTGTTGGAGGTGTGCGTCCTGGGAAAGCTGGTGAAATGGTTGAAGGAAGGCCTGTTTTTAACTCTGTAGCGGATGCAAAGGCAGAACTTGGACCAATAGATATTACCACCATCTATGTGCCTCCATTTGCCGCCAAAGAGGCTTTTTTGGAAGCTATTGAAAGTGATATTCCACTTATTAATACTATTGTAGAGCGTATCCCTATAAAGGATACCGCCTATTGTTTGGCGGCTGCAAAGGAAAGAGGGATCCGGATTATTGGCCCAAGTTCTTTGGGATTCATAGCTCCCGGAATTGGACGTATTGGTGTTGTTGGTGGACCAAAAGAGTTGGCAGATCAAATTTTTCAACCAGGATCCATTGGAATCATTTCACGTTCGGGTGGAATGACAAACGAAGTCAGTTGGCAGATACGCAAAGCGGGAATGGGACAGAGCACTGCTGTGCATGTGGGAGGGGATCTCCTCATGGGAACTACCTATGCCGATCTTTTGGAAATGTTTGAGCAGGATATTCAAACAAGGGCCGTGGTAATTTACGGTGAGCATGGGGGAAGTTACGAGTTTGAAATAGTAAATATGATACTACAAAAACGATTTACCAAACCACTTGCCATATATATCGGTGGGAAGTTTACAAAAGTACTCCCAGAAGGAATAAATATTGGTCATGCGGGGGCTATTGTAGCGCGTGGACAAGGTGCAGAAGAAAAATCTGCAGCGCTTGCTTCAGTTGGGGTTATGATAGCTCAAACCTATGAGGATTTGGTACAACTTGTGCAACCCTATGCATAAAATATAAGAGACATAAGCAACACATATGAAATTTCAAACATCTATAACGGACGTTAAAACAAACGGAACGGAAAGAGTTCGAGGGAAAGAACTGACAGAACTTATTGAAAACAATACGTTTACCCAGACCATTTTTCTTATTCTACAGGGGAGACTTCCAAGAGATAAAGAAGAGCAGATGATGAATGCTATTTTTACATCTATTATTGATCATGGTCCGGCTACCACTTCTGCACTGACCGCGCGAATTTCTGCTTCTGCAAATAACCCCATGCATTGTGCGCTTGCAGCGGGTATTTTGGGTTTTGGTGAAAGGCATGGTGTGGCACTTGAAGCTACTATGCATTTTTTTTACGAGAATGTTGAAACCTCTGATGTATCTTTGCTCTTGAAATCCATGAAAGAGCAAAAAAAATATGCCCCTGGTTTTGGACACAAGGTATTTGAAGAAAAAGATCCACGTGCCGAGGTTCTCTTGAAAAAAGCAGAAGAACTTGGATTTTTTGGAATGCATTGTAAATTTGCCAAATCTGTTCATACAGAAATTAACAAAATCTCTTCAAAGAAGCTTCCGTTGAATGTAGATGGAGCAATCGGCGCAATTCTTTGTGATATGGGTTTTGATAGTAGGCTTGGACGTGGTATATTTGTGATTGGACGAATCCCCGGTCTGGTAGCTCAAGTATACGAAGAAATGGTACAGGATAGTGGGATAAGAAGATTAGATGTAGATGATATTGAATATATTCCATAAAACTTTTTATGAAAAAAAACGTGATATCGTTTGCAAAAGTGTTGTTTTTGAGTCTGTGTTGTACAGTTGCTCTTTTTGCGGTTCACTATATTTTTTCCAGTATGCTGAATTTGGATGCGACGAGTCACGGGATTTTGGATTACAGGGCAAGAATAAATCACGGGTTTATTCAGGAGGTGTATGAATATCATATACAGCATCCGGCATTTATTCGTCGTCCAATCACATCTTTTTCTATAGATTTTATTCATAGAATACTGGATATAAGTTATGCGAATGCATTTATTTTCGTGAATTTTTTTGTTCTGTTCCTTTGCGGGGTGGTCCTTTTCTATCTTGCAAAGGCTTTGAAACAAAAAGAGAGGAATGCCTACCTCAGTGTTCTTTTCTTTTATCTCAGTTTTTCTATTCTTTTTGCATTTTTTATTCCTGTCTATTCATACGATGAGCCATTTCAATATCTATTTCTTTTTCTTACATTGCTTTGTTTGTTTCAAAAGCAGTGGATTCCCTTTGCAATTTCTTTCTTTTTTGCTCTGATGGCACGTGAAACAACTATTTTCCTTGTTCCGGGGTTGTTTCTTTTACTCTTGCCCGAGGGAAGAAAACCTCTAAGTAATATAACTTTTTTAAGGAGTGCTTTTTCTTTAATCCTTACCGTCATTGGATACGTTGGAGCACTGTGGTACTTTGCAAGTATGAGTGATTACGGTGCGATAGCATCAAAATATTTCATCAATGAAAGGTTCTCACACTGGATGTTTAACTTTCAAAGTTGGCAATATAGTTTGGAATCTATTGTAAGCTTTGTATTGGTACTTGGTTTGCCGCTTGCTATTGCAATCGGATTTATCAATCATTTTTCTCCAAAAAAAAATACCAGGCGAATGTTGCTGGCATTTGTCCTTACAGTTTTCATAAATTCCTTCTTTGTGTTTTTTTCTGCAAAGGCCCAGGAGTCAAGACTTTTTGCACTTCCTTTAATATTCTTTTGGCCAATTCTTGGAAAGGCAGCTTTTTCTCTTTGGAGATTATTTCAAAAAAATTTGAGACATATAAAGAGATCTTTCAGTTTAAAAAAAGGAGGAGATACTTTGATTGTCAAAGGAATCCCTTTTATTCTTATTGTATTTTTATTAGCAATTTTCTCATTTGGCATATATAGCCCTATGAATGGGAAGGCTTTTTCGTTTGGGTATCAACTATACCTTTTTTTTGAGAATGTATTGATACTAGGCTTCTTACTCGTGGTTTAAGGGATCATCCGTTTGGATGATTCTTTTTTATGGGACGTCTTCAACTGTTTGTCCCTTGCCATTTTGAATTTGTTTTACTACATATTCAAATTCCGCATCTCCATTTTGATCAATGGTAAGTACACCAGCAGCACCTTCGCGATTTTTTATCTGGTAGAGATAGTCTTTTATTTTTTTCGTGTCTTCTCCAACGGACTCCATAGCTTCCTTGGCAATGAAGAGGGCATCATAGGCTGTGGCAATATATATAGGAGGAAGCTCACCCAGGTTTCCGTATTTTGTTTTATATTCTTTGAGGAATAATTTTGTTTGTGCACGTGTGTCGTCAAATAGTGGCTCTGCAAAATAAGCACCTTCTGCCAAACTTGGATTTTGTTGAAGAATAGTTTCGGAAGCAATAGATTCACTGGTAAAAAGTGGGAGTTTCATACCCAGTTCGTGCATTTGCCGGAGTATGAGAAGCAGCTTTACAGGAGTTTGTGGCACTACAAGTATTGCATTTGCATCACTATTTTTAATTTTGGTGAGTTCAGATCTCCAATCCGTTTCTGTAGATGGATAAGAATCTTGTAAAGATATAGTCCCCATACTTTTCTGGAAAGTATCAGCAAATTTATTGGAAAATGCCTGAGCGTAGTCTGTTGATTCGCTTAAAATAGCGAACGTATTATATCCCTTTTTAAGAGCAAGAGAGGCAAGTTTTGTTGCAGAACTGGAGTCGGATGGAAAATTTCTAAATATAAAATCGCCTGCAGTACTAATGTCCGGACTTCCAGAAGAGGGAGAAAATAAAATGGTATGACTTTGTTCTGCAAGGGGGGCGGCTGTCAGTGTTTCGCCACTACAAACACCTCCAATTATATACTGAACTTTATCTACATTGATAAGCTTTTGTGCTGCAGCAGTAGCTCCAGTCCCATTACACATTCCATCTTCATAGATGATTTTTACTGGATTTCCATGTATTCCACCGGATGTGTTTATATCCTGTACAGCAAGCTCAAGGGCGTTTTTGGTTGCAATGCCATAACTGGATGCATCCCCCGTGAGAGGACCGATAAAGCCAATAGGGATGGTATGTACGGGTGAACTGGTTTCTTTTGAGGATGTGTTTGCACATCCAGATATAAGCAAAATCATAAAAAAAGAAAGTTTCATTATTTTTTTCATAAAATAAATCTAAAATGAGTAAAATGATATAGGGGGTACTATAATAAGAAAAAAATATGTTTGTACAAAAAAACTAAATTTTTATATATTTTTATCTAAAATAAAGGTAAAAAGTATGTTATAAGAAAAAATGTGCGTTCAAATTGACAAAAAAAAGAAAAAAATATATGCTATTCTATAAAGAGATAGTATGTACCTATGAAAGAATTTCAAAAATATCACAAAGTTATATCACAACTTCAAAAAACCGGGCTTTCTGAAAAGGAGGCATGGGTGTATAGTGCGCTCTATGACTTAGGAGGTGCATATCCATCCAAAGTTGCAGAGTACAGCGGTCTCAATAGGAGTACGGTATATGCTCTTTTGGAACGTCTTTGTATAAAGGGGCTGGTTACCGAGTTAGAAAAAAAGAAGAAAATTTTTTATCAACTTGAGAATCCGCAGAAGTTGATTCGTTACGCTCAAGGACGTGTACGCATGGCAAACGAAGGAGTAGATCAGGCTCAAAAGCTTATTCCTGAATTAGAGGGGTTATTTTCTTTGACACCAAATAAGCCAAAGGTAATATTTTATGAAGGAAAGGATGAAATTATACAGGTTTATGATGATCATATAGCAGGGAAAAAAAATTATGAGATGTACGGTTTTAGTAATGTAGAAAATTTGATATCTTTTCTTCCAAAAGGGTATTTGCGTGAATATGTAAAGAAAAAGGAGAAGTATGGCATTACTTCCAAGGGGATAGTACCCAACACAAAGATATCTTCTGATTATGCAAAAAATGAGTATAGGCATGTTGGTAAAAAAATTTGGCCTCAGCTACGTTTTATTGAAAAAAATAGTTTTCCATTTTCTGCAGAGCTCACCGTTTATGATAGGAATCGTGTATCTATGGTGAACTTTGATGCAAGGGGACTTATTGGTGTTATTATTGAAGATTCCACCATTCATGGAATGATGAAAATGCTTTTCGAATTAGCTTGGAACGGAATATCTCTGAGTATAAGAAAATAAAAATTTTTGAAAAAACAAAAAGGACCCCATGTGGGGCCTTTTTGTTTTGAAGAAAAAAACTATTTTTTCTTCGCAGCAGCCTTGCGGCGTCGTGCTGGACGTTTAGCAGCAGCTTTTTTCTTAGCAGCTGGCTTACGTTTAGCAGCAGCCTTTTTCTTAGCAGCTGGTTTACGTTTCGCTGGAGCAGCTTTTTTCTTAGCAGCTGGCTTACGTTTAGCAGCAGCTTTTTTCTTAGCAGCTGGTTTACGTTTCGCTGGAGCAGCTTTTTTCTTAGCTGGTGAAGCTTTTTTTCTTCTTGCAGCTGGCTTACGCTTTGCTGGTGAAGCTTTTTTACGTGGGGGCATAAAGACACCTCCTTTCTTTGTATGATTATTTGCGTTTGATGTGACCATGGTACACACCAATTGGTCTGCAAAGATTTTACATGACAGGCATCAATGTAAAATGCACATTAAAATTTTAAAAAAATTTCAAAGATCGACCTGGATACATTATAATTTGTTTTGCAACTTTTTTGAATAGGAAATTTAATAAACTGTGTATAACTTTTTTATTTTCAACAAAAAAAATTCTTGCATAAAAGAATTTTTTCTGAATAATTTATTTTTTTAAAAAAATAAAATTAAATTTCTCCTTCTTTACCAAACCCCAATGCAACAAATGTTACGATACTTCCAAAACTTATTCCACACAAATTAAAAATGTATAAAAGAAAACTTGTTTGCATAAGATGAAAATTTTGAAGTGCAATTCCAATGCCTGTGACGGCAAGTGGTGGAATAATAGCAACGGAAATGGCAATACCTGTGATGGATTCCTGCAATTTTGGTCTGCCGTATGCAAAGGCACCTGCAACTCCACTCAAAATAGCTACCAAAAAATAGAGTAAATCTGGTTCGGTTCTTCCAAGGATTTCAGAGGTGATGGTAAATTCTCCATTAATAAAAATAATGAGAAGTGCGGTAAGGATTGAAACAAGGATTCCAAAGAGCGTTCCAAGAAAAATGGAAATCAAAGAGTGAAGAACATTTTTAACTTGAAAAAGTATAAGACCCAAAGAGAAAGCGAATACTGGGGTAATGAGCGGGGCTACAATCATGGCTCCAATAACTACGGAAGTATTATTGAGTGCCATACCAAGTGTTGCAAGTGCAGACGAAAGAGAGATAAGTACAAAAAAATTGAGGGAAGGCTTATTATATTCGTTGAGTTTTGTTTCTGCTTTTCGTCTGATTCTGTTTGTAGAAGAAAAAAAGGACATAGGAAATATATTTAAAAAATTCTTTGGGTGAGACTCTGCGGGTATTGTAGCAGGTTGTCTTTTGCAGGGCAAGGAAGGGGTTTGCCAATAAAAAAAATATCTTGTAATATAAAAAATATTCATTTTACATATATATGCAAGAAAAAATTTTTGAACAAATAAAGAATTTCCTTGAGAAAGAGAGCGTGGAATATAAACATATTCATCATGAGCCTACCTATACTTCAGAAGAGTCTGCTCGGGTACGTGGAGAAGATATTTCCATTGGGGGGAAGGCAATGCTTGTGAAAGTTGGTGAGAAGTTTCATCTTTTTGTATTGAGTGCCGCACTTCGTATTGATTCAGAAAAAATTCGCGAACATTTTTTTGTAAAGAAACTTCGTTTTGCTACGCAAGATGAATTGGTGGAGAAAACGGGCTTGGAACCAGGGTGTATTCCTCCATTTGGAAAACCAATTTTTTCATTTGAACTTTTTGTAGATAATTCAATTTTAAAAAATGAGAAGATTGCTTTTAATGCCGGCTCTCTTCAAGATTCTATTATTATGAGTGTATCTGAATACATTCGTGTCGCAAAACCAAAAATAATGGATTTTTCAAAATAATTTCATATGAAAAAAGAAATTACTTGGGAGGAATTTGAAAATATTGAAATTCGGGTAGGAACTATTCTTGAAGTAGAGGATTTTCCGGAAGCCAGAAAACCCGCATACAAGCTTACCATTGATTTAGGAGAGGAAGTAGGTGTAAAAAGATCAAGTGCTCAAATTACGAAAATCTATGGGAAAGATGATCTGGTTGGAAAACAGGTTTTGTGTGTATGTAACTTTCCCCAAAAACAAATTGGAACTTTTTTTTCGGAGGTGCTAACCATGGGTTTTATATTGGACAACGGAGAAGTCATTTTGGCTTCGGCTGAGAGGAGTGTGCCCAATGGAACATTGTTGAGATAAAGAAAAAAAGCCATAGGGCTCTTTTTTATATGAATGTATTTTGGAGTCTTTGAATACGTAAAAGGGTTTTTTCACACCAGTGTATTCCAAAGGTTTCCAGGTGCCAAGTGCAAATATTTTTTGAGAGTATCCAATGTGTGAGGGCTCTGAGTATTTTTTTGAAACAGGCCTTTGCTGCATTGGTTTTAAACTTTATTTTATGTGCACTGAGGAACCACCATGCGGTAAGCTTATAACCCCATAAATAAATTTTTGAACTGGTTGCCATTTGTTTTATCCTTTGCATCCGTTCTCTGTGAAAAAGGTCAAATTGGTCTGCATCTTGAAGAATATCTAAAAGAATACGATTTTTCTTTTTTAAACAAATTCGTGTAAAAAGGAAACCGGTTCCAAAACTTTTAGAAAAAATGAGTCGTGTTGCTAGTCCCACAACACCTCCAAAAAGGCCAAGCTGGATAGTTTTTACCCATAACATTACGGCAGAGAGCGTGTCATCAATAAAACTCATCCATACAATGGAAGGTCTTCTGGTTATTGTGCGGGCCATGTCATGCCACCAAGCAGCCAAAAGAAGGGCATTTTTTTGCTCATCGGTAAGATCAAGCTGGCAAGAGAAGTCTTTGGTGTATTGCACCACTCGTTCCACATGGGAGAGATCATGGATGGGATCCTTAGATTTTTTCATTTTCCGTCTGGCTGTCTCAATGAGTTGTTCTACTTTTTTTTGTTGCATACGACACAATGGTAACATTTTTTTTGATTTTTTTCAACATATGGGCTTGAAATCCATCTTTGTTTCTGATATAGTGGGGCAATATTGGGAGATATGTCATATAAGGGGGGGAGATATTTCGTGCCAGTAGCTCAGGGGTTAGAGCACAACGCTTATAACGTTGGGGTCGGTGGTTCAAAACCACCCTGGCGCACATGAAAAATGGCTTTGTATAGCCATTTTTACTCATAAGGGCACTCTTTTCTGTTTTCCCTGGAGTATTGAAGAAAAATATGTCATCAGAGCAGACCAAATACATTGTAGAAGAAGAGCAACACGGGCAACGCCTGGATGTTTTTTTGGTGCACATTTCCTCATATTCACGAGGAGAGGTTCAAAAAATGATAAAACATGGTGCCATTTTGCTCAACGGTATTATACCTAAAAAGTCTGGTGAAAAACTCAAAGTGGGAGACGAAGTAAGTATCGTAAGCTCCTATGAGGAGGTAGCCCTTTTGGAAAAAAATAAGCAAGAAAAAGAATTTGGGAAAAGTTTAAAAGATTTTATTATACCTGTTATTGAGGATACAAAAGATTATATTGTTGTAAATAAACCACCGGGGATACTTACCCACCCAACGCAAGCAGGAGAAGCGGTTTCACTTGCTGCCTGGGTGCTGGAACATTATCCTGAGGTAAAGGGTATTGGAGAATACGAAAATAGGCCGGGTATTGTACATCGTTTGGATAAGGATACATCTGGTCTCATGGTCATTGCCAAGAATCAGAAGATGTTTGTATCTCTTAAGGAACAATTTAAAAAAAGGACTGTGCACAAGGAATACATGGTATTGGTTCATGGAAATATTGAGGCTGAACATGCTCTTTTAGACTTTTTAATAGATCGTGGAACGGATGGTCGTATGGTTGCCCGACCAAAAACAAATCAATTTTCGGTGAAACATGTTTCGAAAATCCAGCCGGGTAAGCCTGCTATAACGGAGTTCTGGGTAAAACAACGATTTCTTCACTTTACTCTCCTATCGGTAAAAATCCATACTGGAAGAACTCATCAGATTCGCGTACATATGTATGCTTATAATCACCCTGTTGTGGGAGATCCTCTATATCATAATAAGAGAACACATGGTGCCAAAGATCGAAGTTTGGGAAGGCTCTTTCTTCACTCATATTTATTAAATTTTCAAAATTTAGAGGGAGAACCAATGGAATATTCAGTTGATCTTCCAGAAGAATTAAAAGAGTTCCTTGATACTTTGAAATAATTTTTTTAAACTTCTCTATGGCAGGAAAACTTGTTGTTATATCAGCACCGTCGGGCGGGGGAAAAAATGCCGTTATTGCCCGTCTTATTCCACATATTGGTGGTTCTTGCCGTCTTGTTACCACGACCACTCGAGATAAGAGAGCAAGAGAAAAAGAAGGTATTGATTATTTTTTTGTCTCCAAAAGTGAGTTTCAGTCTCTTATTGAGAGTGGTGCTTTGCTGGAACATAATCTCTATGCAGGAGAATACTATGGGATTCAAAAGAAGCATCTTCAAAAGTTTCTAGAAGGGCATACGGTGGTTTTTTCCACAATAGATGTCCATGGAAAGCAAAATTTGGATAAGCTTGGAATTGAGCATATATCCATTTTCCTTATGCCAGAGGATGTTGATATTTTGGAAAAAAGAATACGGGAGCGGGGAAGTACCAGTGAGGACAAGATAGAGGATAGGTTAAAGATTGCTGAATTTGAGCTGAATATGGCAGAAAAGTATGATTATATCGTGGTGAACCGGCAGGGTTTTATAGAAGATACGGTACAGGAAATACTTGCTATTCTTGACAAAAATTAGAGAATATTGTATTATATCTGCACTTTAAAAGAGCCATTATTGGCGGTATTCAGTGATGTTGGGACAGAGCGAAAAACGGTACCATCCGTGTAGAACGTTCCGGTTCTCGAAAGAGAGAACTTTGAAACTCAACCTCTCCATAATGTGTAAAAATATATGTCAGAAGACATTCGATCACATCTTAAGCCGGGGATGATTATAAAAGTCCACCAGGTTATCAAGGATGTAAATAAGAAGGGTGAAGAAAAAGAGCGTATTCAAATTTTTGAAGGACAAATCATCGCTACCAAACATGGGAATGAACCCGGAGCAACCTTTACTGTTCGAAAGGTATCAAATGGTGTTGGAGTAGAGAAGATATTTCCTGTTCATTCACCGGTTGTTGCAAAGATTGAACTTTTGCGTCAGATGCGTCTGCGTCGAGCGAAAGCATACTTCTTACGCACATACAAGAAGAAACTTCGTGAGGTGAAAAAAACTCCAAAGATGGATACACAGTCAAATTAAAAAATTTTAAAAAGGACCTCTCTGCAGAGGTCCTTTTTTATTTTATAGTCTATTTGTTTAGAGTACTTTTTTAAGATATTTTCCTGTATAACTTTCTTTTACCTTTATAATGTCTCGAGGTGTTCCTTCTGCAACCAATTCTCCTCCTTCTTTTCCCCCTTCGGGACCAAGGTCAATAACCCAGTCAGAACATTTTATTACATCCATATTATGTTCTATGGTAATCACCGTATTTCCTTTGTCTACAAGTTGTTCCAATATTTCAAGAAGCCTCTTGATATCGGCAAAGTGAAGCCCTGTAGTTGGTTCATCCAGGATATAGAGAGTCTTTCCTGTTTGTCTGCGGGAGAGTTCTGTGGCAAGTTTTATTCTTTGTGCTTCTCCACCTGAAAGAGTTGTTGCTGGTTGACCCAATTTAATGTATCCAAGGCCTACGTTGCGAAGAATTTGGAGTTTGTCAGCAATAGTACTGGTATCTCGGAAAAAAATATATGCTTCTTCAATACTCATATCAAGAACATCTGCAATATTTTTTCCACGATAATGGATTTCTAATGCTTCTTTATTATACCGTTTTCCCTCACAGGCGTTACATTCAATGAAAACGTCATTGAGAAAATGCATGGGAATACAGACATATCCTTCTCCCGAACAAGACTCACATCGTCCACCACCTTTCACATTGAAAGAAAACATTCCTGCATCGTAGCCTCGCATTTTTGCTTCTGTTTGGTTTGAAAAGAGGTCTCGGATGGATGTAAATATCCCTGTATAAGTAGCAGGATTACTGCGTGGTGTTCTCCCAATTGCTGTTTGGTCGATGGCAATAACTTTATCAATATTTTCAATCCCTTGAATTCCCTTGTGTTCGCCAATTTGGACTTTTGCACGGTAAAAATGTTTGGCAAGAGATTTTGCAAGGATTCCATTTATAAGGGTAGATTTTCCAGAACCAGATACTCCAGTAACTGCCAAAAACTTTCCAAGTGGAATATCAACATCAATATTTTTTAGGTTATGAGAACGAGCGCCTTGAATGGTGAGTTTTTTTCCATTTCCCTTTCGATATTTTTTTGGAGTTGGGATAAATTCTTTTGAGTTGAGATATTGTCCTGTAATAGAGTTTTTATTGTTGATAATTTGTTTTAATGTCCCTTGAGCAATAAGCTCACCACCAAGGGCTCCGGCTCCCGGTCCAATATCCAGGATAAAATCTGCCGCATGCATCATGGCTTCATCGTGCTCAACCACAATAATGGTATTGCCCATGTCACGCAGGGATTTTATGGTTTTTATGAGTTTATCGTTATCCTTGGGGTGAAGACCGATGGACGGTTCGTCTAATATATAGATAACATTGGTAAGTCCTGTTGAGAGTTGGTTGGCAAGACGAATACGTTGCATTTCTCCTCCAGAGAGCGTATTCACAGAACGATCAAGTGTGAGATAGTGAAGCCCAACATTTATAAGATTTTCCAGTCTTTTAACAATTTCTTTGGCAATAGGAACGGCAATAGGGATTTCTTCTTTGGAAACATTTTTCAAAAGAGCAGGGAAGGCAGATTTTGGCGTTTTTGGAGTAATTTTAGAAATAGGGAGAAGGGTATCATATATATCCTGGATACCCATTTGAGTAAGATCTGAAATGGAGTAGTCACCAATCCGTACATAGAGGGCTTCCATCTTCAATCTCTTTCCATGACAGACAGGACAGATGGTTTCTTGCATGTATTGTTCAATCTCCTTTTTTATATATTCTGAATCACTGGTAGAGTGTTTCTGTACCAACATAGGGATGACGCCTTCAAAAGTCATTTTCTTTCCTTCAACCGTATATTGATATCCATCAGTACCATAGAGAATGATATCCATAGCATTTTTTGGGAGTTCCTTGACGGGGGTATGTATAGAAAAGTTGTGAAGTGTCCCCACTGCTTCAATAAGTTTCATCTGGCTTGCTTGATTTGCAACCATACGACTCCAGGGAGTTATGGCTCCTTCTGCAATGGTTAACTTTGAATTTTGAATAATAAGTGTAGGATCAATATCAAGTGTGTATCCAAGCCCCGTACAACGAATACAAGCACCATGTGGACTATTAAAACTAAAAGTTCGTGGCTCAATGGGTTCAAATATCTTTTCTGAATCTTTACAAAAGGGGAATGTTGTAAATAAAATTTCGTCACCTAATTTTTCGTCCAGTGCAATCAGGGATCCATTTGAAAGATCAAGTGCATTTTCTACAAAAGCAAAAACATTTTGCTTTTTTGGATTTGTAATAGTTGTTATAACAATATCAATTTCGTAGTTGGTTTCTTTTTGAAATTTGAAATTTTTTAGATTCGCAAGTTTTTGTTCTACTCCATTGAGACGAATCGTACTGAATCCAGATTTTTCCAACGTATTAAGAAGGGATTTATTGGAAGAAATTTTTCCTTTGAGTATAGGGGAAAGAATAGTTATTTTCCCCTTTCGTGTTAATTTTCTTACTTCTTCCACGATGTCTCCAGTACTGTATGCTTTGGCCAGTTCGTTTGTTTCTGGATCGTACTGTTTGGCAATTCGAGCAAAAAGTAGTCGTAAGAAATCATAAATTTCAGTTGTCGTTCCAACTGTCGAACGTGGGTTACGTGAAATATTCTTTTGATCAATAGCAATGGTAGGTGAGAGGCCTTTGATTTCATCTACATCAGGCTTATCGTGAACTTCCATGAACTGCCTGGCATAAGCATTTAAACTCTCAGCATACCTTCTTTGTCCTTCTGCGTAGATGGTGTCAAAAGCTAAAGAAGACTTTCCTGATCCGGAAAGTCCTGTAACGACCGTGAGTTTATTTTTTGGAATTTTTACGGAAACACTTTTCAAGTTGTGAACGCGGGCATTTTTGATTTCAATATATTCACTCATAATCTTCAGAAATAGAATTAAGGTAATATGTTCTAAAAAAGAATTAATTTTAATTTTCAGTTTTTGCTAAACATTTTAGTATTTTTTCTACTCCATTTTTGAACCACGCATGATTACCACAGTATCCAAGATATCCATAATATTTTTCATAGAGAAGATCTTTTCCTTCTCCCCATGCAGAAAATGCGGTATCAATATCGACTATCTTGGAAGTATCTATATCTATAACGTTTCCATTTTTTAGATCATCTTCTGTAAGGAGTACGTCAGTAAATGTATTCCAACCTCGTGCGAGATTGATTTGGAAGGCTTCATCATCTCCAAGATCAACGGAGTTTCTACCAACTCTTCCGAGATAATGTCGTTCATTACTCGGATCAGCTGTTTCATTCATATTGACTGTCAGGGCATAGCCTCGAACTCCTCCTCGTTTGGAGCAATAATTTTCTGCTCGTGTTATTGTTCCCTCTACATGGGGTAGGAGGATGGAGTACCACTGGGTGAGTGTCTCATTGCTTTTGTTGCTGACAGGATTAACAACATATTGATAGTCAACTACATCGTCTTTATCTGCGTA
The DNA here is from genome assembly GCA_002787355.1 of Candidatus Magasanikbacteria bacterium CG11_big_fil_rev_8_21_14_0_20_39_34. GTDB lineage: Bacteria > Patescibacteriota > Patescibacteriia > Magasanikbacterales > UBA922 > 1-14-0-20-39-34. The sequence continues at coordinate 29,117 of PCWN01000005.1, read as the reverse complement.
GGTAAAGTCACCATTTCGACACCCAATCGCAAGGTTAATTGGGTAACTATTTTCTTCAATCCAGGGCCACTCCCACCATTCCGTTACTGTCCCCAAAAAAGCTCCTACGTGAGCATCACTTTGAGCAAGAGTATATCCCAACCTTTGGGACAGATTTTTATTTGTGATAACCCCAGCGAAGGTTCCAGGATAGCAGTTTTTTTGTGCTACTTCAAGTCCTTTTTTATAACACAAGAGTCCTCCTGGACAAACCGTTCCGGTGCAGGTTGCTCCACCAGAGCCGTCTACAAAATAATCGCTTTCACAAGTCGTTTGATCTTTATCCAGTTCATACTTTGGTGATTCTTTAATACGTTTATTTTTTATGGCATCAATAACATCTACTTTGTAATTGGCAAGTTTTTTTTCTTCTTGTTTTACAGCAAGTGCCATAGGGGTATTCACCTCCGAACAATATACAGGAGCCAACCCGGCTGTGTTAATCATCCATGTTTGAGGAAGGCGAAGTTTAACGAGGTATGGATTTATAGTATGAAGAATACTATAAGAAAAAAGCAAAAAGATAAGACCTACCAGTGAGCCGGAAATTTTCTTTTTGGCAGAAGATATGGCTCCAGGATTTCCGGCAGAAGCTGTCCACTGCAGTCCGGCAAAGATAATCATAACAGTTGCCAAGAAGATACCGGCACTTATCCCATATTTGTACATTTTTTGCATGAATTCACCCAAATTGAGAAATGAATTGGAATCTCCAAAAGTGACTTGTGTTGTCACGGTACCGGCAGGAAGACAAAATCCGAGTAGCTCTCCCTTTCCATTCTTTTCTCCACAAGCTTCTAACGTTTCTTTCTTCCCGGTATAGAAACCATTTTCTATTTGGTTAGAAGGAAGGTTCATGTCTTTGCGAAGTTGGATACATTGGCTTTTGGAAAAACAACGTTGATCTACACTTGCATTTGCCACATGCGGTAGGAAAAAAGTTGTAAGAAGAACAAGAACAATAAAAAATTTTATTTTCATACTTTTGTAAGTTCGTTCATTATAACTTTATCCCAAGTATTGAGATCGTACACCCCTTCAATTTTTATACCATTTACAAAATAGGTAGGGGTTCCCTGGACACCTAAGTTTATGGCATCGAGGATATCATTTTGGATTTGGGGGAGGTATTTTTCATTTGTTATACAGCTTTGAAACTCTGTTGTATTCAAATGCAAACTATTGGCATACCCAAGCAGGGATGCACTATCAAATTTTTTCAGGGTGAAAAGCAGATTGTAATAGTCCCAAAAAGCATTTTGCTCATTTGCGCAACTTGCTGCAAGAGCAGTCGTGGTTGCGTCTGGATGCAGTTCATCTATTGGGAGATTTTTAAATACAATAAACGTGTCTTTGCCATATTTTTCAATGACTTTTTGGAAAGTGGCGTAACTTTCTTGAGAATAGGGGCATTCAAAGTCTATGAAGGCAAGTATGGTAACTTTTGCATCCTTGGACCCTTTTTTAGGGCTGTAGTCTTTAATAAAGGACTTGAGGGATGAAACTGGTTTCTGTGAGTTGGTTGTTTGAAGCTTTGTGGATCTACTGAGCTGACTATTTTGGAGTTCTTTTACTATATCTGCTCCCTTTCCCTGCTTTATCTGCCAACTGTAATAGAGGGTAAGCAGGAATATAGGGACTACAATGAGGAGTATAATAAAGATAATAGGGGTAATACCTCCGTTTTTTGAGGGTTCTGTAGTTTGTGGATAGTTTGAGGGCATAATGCGGATTTTGCATATATTATAGCACAATTTTTAGTTTGTCAACATTCTCTTTGCTATGAATTTTTGTGGATAGGCGATTTTATGGGGTTTTTCTTGACATTTTGTCCAATTTCGCGTACAATGAGGCCACTTAAATTACCACACACTTTCTGCCCTGACCACTCAGGATAACTTTCCTCCTTTTCATAAAGAAGAGGTAGCAGAAAGGTGGATAAAAGGAAAAATTATGAAGTACCCAACAGTACTCGAAATGCTGCAGGCAGGTGTCCATTTTGGGCATCAAAGCTCACGTTGGCATCCAAAAATGAAGCCGTATATCTTTACGGTTCGCAATGGCGTTCATGTCATTGATCTTGAAAAAACACAGCAAAAGCTTGAGGAAACCCTCATGGCTGTGAAAGAAAAGGCTGCAAAAGGACAAAAGATCCTCTTTGTAAGCACAAAGCCACAGGCAAAAGAAATTGTGAAAAAAGCGGCTATTGACTGTGGAATGCCATATCTCGTAGATCGTTGGATTGGTGGAATGCTTACCAATTTTGTGGAGATCAAAAAGCTTATCAAGAAGTATGTATCTCTTAAGGAACAACGAGACTCAGGAGAATTAGAAAAATATACCAAAAAAGAACAATTGCAAATTGCAAAAGAACTTGAAAAGATGTCTCATTATCTCGAAGGTCTTCTCTCTTTGGATGGTCTTCCAGATGCACTCTTTATTCCAGCACTACAACGTGAAAAAACAGCCGTCGTAGAGGCAAATAGAACGGGAGTTCCTGTTGTTGGTATCGCAGATACCAATGCAAATCCAGCAAAGGCAGAATATATTATTCCTGCAAATGATGATGCTGTTCGATCTATTGAACTTATGGTTGGATTGGTTCGGGATGCAATAAAAGAGGGAAATGCAGAATTTGCAAAGAAAGAAAAAACCATCACTGAGGTTTAAATATTCGAAATCGTGCAGAGGTGTGATATAATGTCTCACCAGGAGGAAACCATTAATACCTTAAACAAAGATAAAAATATGAGTAGCGCAAAAGAAATTGCTGAGCTTCGTGGAAAAACAGGAGCCGGCATGCTTGACTGTAAAAAAGCCTTGGATGAATGTTCTGGGGATATGGAAAAAGCTATTGATTGGCTTCGCAAGACGGGGGCAGCCAAAGCAGCAAAGCGTGCGGACAAAATAGCTGCAGAGGGTATGGTTACAAGCTATATTCATGCCGGTGGAAGAATTGGTGTTTTGGTGGAGGTAAATTGTGAGACAGATTTTGTAGCAAAAAATGATGATTTCAAAATGCTCGTTTCAGATATTGCCATGCATATTGCGGCATCTGCACCAAAGTTTGTATCTCGCGAAGAAGTGACTACCGAACTCATGGATCGTGAACGCGAGGTGTATAGAGATCAGCTTAAAAATGAAGGAAAGCCAGAAGAAATGATCGAAAAAATTCTTGAAGGCAAGATGGGAAAGTTTTATGGCGAAGTATGTCTTCTTGAGCAATCATTTATCAAAGATGAGGACAAAACCATTGAGCAAATCCTTTCTGAAAAAACAGCGGAAATTGGTGAAAAAATCACGGTTCGTCGTTTTGTAAGATTTGAATTAGGAGAGGGAATAGAGAAAAAAGAGGATAACTTTGTGGAAGAGGTCATGCAACAAGCTGGAATGTAATACTTAAAAAGAAAAAGAGGCTGGGAAACCAGTCTCTTTTTTGTTATAATACTAAACAGACAAAGAGATGCATAAGGGAGGTAACAAATGCATTGTTTTGTATTATCTTTTTTACTTTACTTTTCAAATTTTAATAATATTTTCTCTATGAAAAAAATTCGTGTTGCAATAAATGGTTTTGGAAGAATAGGAAGACATGCATTCAAGGTAGCATGGGAAAAGAAGAATATAGAAGTAGTCGCTATCAATGATTTGACGGATACAAAGACGCTCGCACATCTTCTAAAGTATGACACAGCATATCCAAATTGGGAAAAGAAGGTGATCTGTGATGAAAAAAGTATCACCGTTGCCGGAAAAAAGATTTTTGCCTATGCAGAAAGAGATCCAGAGAAACTTCCGTGGAAAAGATTAAAGATAGATGTTGTGGTGGAGTCCACAGGTTTTTTTCGGGATGAGATAGGTGCATCAAAACACCTTACCGCGGGTGCTAAAAAAGTGATTATTTCAGCCCCTGCTAAAGATGCAAGTATTAGCTCATACGTACGAGGGATAAATTGTCATATTTATAAAAATGAAAATATAGTAGACAATGCATCTTGTACGACCAATTGTAGTGCTCCGGTTGCACAAGTCATCCACAAAAAGTTTGGTATAGAAAAAGCGATGTTAACGACCATTCATTCCTATACCACTGACCAAAATCTTCAGGATGGGCCACATAAAGATTTGCGTCGGGCTCGTGCGGCGGCACAAAATATGGTTCCAACATCTACTGGTGCGGCCCTTGCGGTGACAAAAGTTATTCCGGAGTTATCCGGAAAATTTGACGGTCTTGCTGTTCGTGTTCCAACCATAACGGTTTCGCTTACCGATTTCACCTTTCTTCTTGACAAACCCGTAACAGAAAAACAAATTAATGAGGCTCTTGTTTCTGCGAGTAAAAAAGAATTTAAGGGTCTTATTGAGACAACTACGGAAGAACTTGTATCTACTGATTTTATTGGGAATCCACATTCTTCTATTGTGGACTTATCGCTGACAAAAGTGGTTGGGGGAAACTTGGTAAAAGTAGTTGCTTGGTATGATAATGAATGGGGTTACGCCAATCGTTTGGTGGAAATGATACAGATTGTAGCAAAAAAGAAAAAATGAAATCAAAGTATGCATCGGAGTAAAAT
>PCWN01000005.1:23200-24468 GCA_002787355.1 Candidatus Magasanikbacteria bacterium CG11_big_fil_rev_8_21_14_0_20_39_34 | reverse complement strand
CCGATTCGGATACTCAGTGTAGCAGTGGTCAAGTGGAGCTTGATGCAACGGGGAAAACAAATGGTTCTGGAGATTTTACTTCAAGAATTTTCGATGCTGGATCGAATGCATCGTGGTCTTCTATTGCATGGACTCCGTATCAACCGTACTTAAAGGAGTTGCCGGATAATGAAGGAGTAGAATCTGCCTATGCTGCAGGGAATCTTGATATGACCAATGATGTTTTGCTTATGCACTTGAATGAAAGCAGTGGTGCAACTTCATTTACAGATTCAAGTGGTGCTGGAAATAATGGGTCATGTGACGATGCCAACAGTCATTGTCCAGCTGTAACCACGAGTGGGAGATTTAATAATGGTTTCGATTTTGATGGTGGTGACGTGATTACAGTGCTTGATGATCCATCTCTGCAGATAACGGGTGATTTGACCATTGCTGCATGGGTAATTTCCACGGTTACTACTTCTGCCAATGCTCAAGGGATTCTCAATAAAATGTATTATGACAATTATTGGGGTAAAAATTATGGTTTTAGTTTGGCAAAAAATTCAGCAAATAAATATTATGTATTTATTGGGACTGCAGCTGGTGCAAGGACTTCAGTTTTGTCTAATTCTGCATATACTGATACCAATTGGCATCATATAGCCGCAGTACATAAAAGTGACAATAGTATTTATCTCTACATAGATGGTGTGAAACAAACAGCAACGGGGAGTTTGGCATTGGGAAGCGTAAATGAGGATTTAGATATTGGGAAACTGTATGGGAATTATGAAAACTATTATTGGAATGGAACTATTGATGAGGCGGTGGTAGTGAACGCGGCATTAACCGATACGCAAATACTCGATATGTACAAACGGGGTGCAAACCGTTTACAATTTCAGGTGAGGTCTTGTGACGATGGGGCATGCTCTGGTGAGAGTTTTATAGGTCCGGATGGAAGTAGCGGAACATATTATTCTGAGTTAACGGATGCTTCAACGGCTCTCCCAAGTAAAACGTTAGGCAATGTCTCCAATAATAGGTACTTTCAATATAAAGCTTTTTTGGAGACATCTCAAAGCACAATCTCTCCGGCTCTTTTGGATATAACCCTTACATATGGAAGTTTGGAATCGGTTCCCGAGTTTTCAAGTGGAATATATGTAATGACTATAGTATTTATGGTTTTCTATATTGGTAGAAGGAAAGATAAAATATTTGTTTAATTTTTTTTGAAATAGGTACCACTGAAAAAGGTATTATCGTTAGCAAGTAAAAAA
>PCWN01000005.1:0-23174 GCA_002787355.1 Candidatus Magasanikbacteria bacterium CG11_big_fil_rev_8_21_14_0_20_39_34 | reverse complement strand
ACGGCAGAGTTTGATAGTGGAACCGATTCGGATACTCAGTGTAGCAGTGGTCAAGTGGAGCTTGATGCAACGGGGAAAACAAATGGTTCTGGAAATTTTACTTCAAGAATTTTTAATGGTGGGTCAAGTCTCACATGGTCTACCATTGCATGGACTCCATACCAACCCTATATGAAGGAACTCCCAGATAGTAAGGCAATAGAGTCAGCTTATGGGGTTGGAAATCTGAATATGACCAACAATCTCTTGCTTTTACACTTGAATGAAAGTAGTGGTGCAACATCATTTACTGATTCAAGTGGTTCTCTAAATACTGGATCATGCGACAATGGTTCGGGTAAATGTCCAACGGTAACCACCAGTGGAAAATTTAACAATGCGTTTACCTTTGATGGTGGAAACGATGAAATTCAACTCGCCTCACAGGCAGTGTCGAGTCTTATTGGAGCGCAGTTCACGATTGCATTTTGGTTTAATCCAGGTGGAACGCAAGACAGACCGACGTTTGGTTTTGCCGGTTCTGGAAGTGCAAACAAGTCTAACCCCGTTGCATCATATGACTCTTTTATAAATATTGGAAATGGTTCAAGTTGGCAACTTTTAACTGCGTTTCCCGATGCAGCCATAAACACGTGGACACACTACGCGCTTGTTGATGATGGAAGTGATTATGTGGCCTATGTGAATGGCATAGAAGTCTCAAGAGATCCAATATCTGTGAACCCTACTTCGGCAACTAACAGAGTATTTACTATTGGAGAATCTGGATTTTCTGCTGCACTTGCACAGTGGACTGCAGGATCCTTTGATGAGTTTGTCATTTTCTCAGAAGGTTTAGCGGGGGATGATATCTTGGCAATGTATAAACGGGGCGCAAATCTCTTGAAGTTTCAGGTGAGATCTTGTGATGATGGGGCGTGCTCTGGGGAAAATTTTATAGGTCCAGATGGAAGTACTGGAACGTATTACTCTGAATTAACGGATGCTTCAAATGCTTTGCCAAGTAAAACATTAAGCAATGTTTTGGATAATCAATATTTTCAGTATAAAGCTTTTTTAGAGACTTCAAGTACGACACTTACACCGGCATTATTGGATGTGACTATTACCTATGCAAGTTCTATTGGTGTACCTGAATTTTCAGACGGTGTATATGTTGCTACCATGTTGTTTGTTATTTTTTATATAGCACAACGGAAAGAAAAAATATTTCAATAAACTAAAGGGACTTTTTTAAAAAATATGAAATCAATAAAAAAAGCAAGAAATTTAAGTGGGAAGAAGGTAATGGTTCGAGTAGATTTTAATGTCCCAATACACAAAGGAAAAATTTTAGATGACACACGTATTTTGGCTGCAATTCCTACATTGGAATATTTGCGTGAAAAAGGCGCAAAGATAATTTTAATAAGTCACTTAGGAAGACCAGAAGGAAAAAAGAAAAAAAGTTTATCTTTGGAACCGATTGCAAAACATTTGGCGCAACTTATGGGGAGGAAGATACTTTTTGTACCATTCCTCACGGGGAATGTGGTGGAGTCTTCAATAAAAAAATTGAAAGAGGGACAGATTCTTTTATTGGAAAACACTCGATTTTCTAAACATGAACAGGGAGAAAGAAAGGATGAACTTGCAGGAGAACTTGCGTCTTATGCGGATATATTTGTTCAAGATTGTTTTGGAGTAGTACATAGAGATGATGCTTCTGTTACCGGTATACCAAAGCATTTAGTAAGTTATATGGGATTTTTATTAGAACGAGAAATAAAGATCCTTGAAGGAGTAATGCAAAATCCAAAGGAACCATTTGTTCTCGTACTTGGGGGAGCAAAATCGGAAACTAAAATGCCTATTATAAAAAATCTGTATACAAAAGTAGATAAAATTCTCATTGGTGGGGTTCTGTTTAATACCTATCTCAAAGCTATGGGGTATAGCATTGGAGATTCTCTGTTTGATGCAAAGATGGTAGATGAAGCAAAGAAAACTGCAAAAAAAAGGAAGATATTTTTTCCAGTAGATGTTGTCGTTGGGAAAGAAGATGGAAGTGGATACAGGCTGGTAGATATCAAAAAAAATCCGCATAAAATTTGTGGAAAAGGAGAATCAATTTTTGATATTGGCCCTATGACGGTGTATACATTTTCTGCAAAGATTAAATCTGCAAAGACTTTGGTATGGAACGGAGCCATGGGATATTTTGAATGTAGCCCATATTCATTTGGAACATTATCTATAGCACGACTCATTGCCAGCTGCTCCAGAGGAAAAGCCTATGGTATTATAGGAGGAGGCGAAACCATCGAGAGTATGGTACAGGTACATATGCTCGAGTATATGGATTTTATTTCTACCGGTGGGGGAGCTATGCTCGAGTTTCTTTCTGGGAAGAATCTTCCAGGCATTGAAGCATTGGAAAAAAATATATAATTGATTTTCACATAATACTGCACTATGAAAAAAACAAGCATAAAAAAGATTACAGCACGGGAGATTCTTGATTCACGCGGAAATCCTACAGTGGAGGCAAGCGTTCTTTTGTTTGATGGGAGTGTTGGAGTTGCCAAGGTTCCAAGTGGTGCATCCACTGGGGTGCATGAAGCACTTGAGTTACGTGACGGAGGAAAGAGATATGAAGGAAAAGGGGTATTGAAGGCGGTGCGCAATGTTAATCTCACAATTGCAAAAAAGTTGATAGGAATGGATGCACTTGCTCAACGCAAAGTGGATGCGGCAATGCTAAAATTAGATGGAACTCCAAATAAGAAAAAGTTGGGAGCCAATGCAATATTGTCTGTATCTCTTGCTACGGCAAGAGCAGCATCAGAATCACGAAAAATGCCATTATACAAGCATATTCGTAATGCCTTTTCTTTGAAGGAAAAAGGATATATCCTTCCTGTCCCCACCATGAATATTTTAAATGGTGGACGTCATGCAGAAAATGCATTGTCAGTACAAGAATTTATGGTTGTTCCTATGCATAAGCAATTTTCGGAAAGAGTGCGTATGGGAGCCGAGGTTTTTCATGCACTCAAAAAGCTTCTTCACAAAAAGGGGTACAGCACAGGAGTAGGTGATGAAGGTGGATTTGCACCGGAGCTTCGAAACAATGAGACGGCTATTAAGTGTATTATGCAGGCTATAAAATCTGCTGGTTACACCCCAGGAAAACATATTTTTTTAGCAACCGATATTGCAGCTTCGGAATTTTATAACAAAGGAAAGTACTATTTTCATAGTCCAAAAGAGGGGATTACCTCAGAAAAATTGATACAGAATATTGCTTCTTGGGCGAGAAAATATCCTTTTATTTCTATTGAAGATCCACTTGCAGAAGACGATTGGGCTGCGTGGAAAATATGTACGAAACAGTTAGGGAAACGCGTGGCTATAGTTGGGGATGATTTATTTGTGACCAACGTTGAACGCCTCCAAAAAGGGATAGATATGGGAGTAGGGAATGCTGTCCTTATCAAATTAAATCAGATTGGTACCTTGGGTGAAACTATAGATACAATTTATCTTGCAAAAAAACATGGTTACAAAACATCTGTCTCACATAGATCAGGAGAAACCAGTGATACCTTTATTGCAGATCTTGCCGTTGCCGTAAATAGCGAATATATAAAAACGGGCTCACTTTCTCGTTCTGAGCGTGTGGAAAAATACAATAGACTCATGGAAATAGAAAGAGAGTTAAAAAATGAGTAAGGAAAAAACAAAGAAACAAAAAAATCCGTAATATAGGATTTTGTTTGGTGCCGAGCGTGGTGTTACGCTCGACGGGGTGATGATTTGTACCTTTTATTTAGGTGGCATGAGACCTTACGCTGAGAAGCAGTGTAAGACACAAGAACAAGGGGGCTAGCCCCCAAATTATCTCGAGCATAGATATCCTACATGAAAAGTACGCAGTCATGATATCAAATTTTTGTTTATTTGTCAATGAATCAAAAAAATTTGATACAAAAAAACGTCTGAGTTATCTCAGACGTTTTTTTGTGTTGCCGAAGGGGGGCGCTTCAGCGAGGGAGGGGTTAGTCCGTGTTTTTCACGGCCTTGGGAGGGCGGAGTCCGACACCTTGGACGGTGCCGTCGGCTGTCACCTGAATAAACATCAAACCAAATCGGCGACGGTCTGGTGACCGTTCGTCTTCTGCCATGGCTTCTTCGAACCGAAGCCGGGGCATACCGGCCTCGGTGAGGTCGGGGTTGAATCCTTCAGGAGGTGGGGCTAGGTAGGTTCTCTGCCCACTGGTGGGCAGTTCTTCCTCGGTGGCAACCATTTGGAACCCGCCGCTGTCGTTGGGGACAACAGTTCGACGGAAGTCCAACATGGTCGGCTCCGGGGGAGCCGAAGGCTCCTTCTGCTTCGCTGGAGGTGAGGGGGGAGTGGTTGAGGGCGCGTCGTTCTTGCGGCGCGCCATGGCCTGCTTGCGCAGCTGGAGCCCCGACACGATAGCGCCGACGACGCAGAAGAGAACGAATACAAGCACCAATGCGCTCGCCATGGTATCCTCCGTGGTAGGGGTTCAAGGTGAATATAGCTTATTTTAGGAGAAAAGTCAAGATTTTTTGGACGTATACACAAAAAAACACCAGAGATCTGATGTTTTTTTGTGTATTGCCGAGGGTGGGGTTCGGCTACGTGGGTGGTGTTTTGGTATTGGCAGGGCTAGAGCTCATCGTCTCCGAGTGGTCCATCTTCTTCCGCCTCTTCCTCATCCTCATCGGGGTAGTAAGGCCCTTCTGAGTCTGGAGGAATGGTTGGCACACTGGGACGTCGCACACCCATCTGCCGAAGTGCGGCATCCGGGTCAAGGGTCGTTTGAAGTCCGGAGACCCCCTCTATGAAGCTGTCGGTTGCCGTGGGCATCAGGAGGATGCGCAATAGCGCATCCGGGTAAGGGGGCTGGGTGTCGCGGCGACGCTGGCCTTCTTCGTAGCGTCGCAGGAGCTTGTGAGCCCCCCGATTCATCCCGGGGTCATTGAGATCGAACTCTTCGAACCTCAGGACGGTGAAGGCACCGCGGTTCACCCCGGTGAAGAACCAGCTCTTAACACCCTCGTGCCCTGGGATGTAGGGCCACTCATCGAGTCGTCCATCCGGCTCACGGGTCCAGGCGTACCCGACCTTGTGGTCGGGTAATGTAAGGACCTTGTCCATCGGCCCTCCTCGACCCTTTCCCTTCTTCTTGAACAGGGGGCTGAAGACGAACGCGATGATGATCCCCACGAAGAGGGCGATCATCCCCATCAGAACGGTCTCGAAGGTGGACATGGCGTCCTCCCGTTGGTTGCTCTAGGAGTAAAACTAACTTATTTTAGGAAAAAAGTCAATGCCCGGAGGAGGAATATAGAGAGGATTACTGTAGAATGAATGTTGTCTTGAATTGGAGAGAAAAATAGGCTACAATGTCTTTAACTATGAAACTCAAAAAAACCACAAAAAAAACAAAACAGGGGGTGCGCAAGACACTCCTTATTATTCTTGACGGTTATGGATTGACGAGTGCTCGGGCAAAAGGCAATGCTATCACTCCCACTACCTCTCCCAATATTTTTTCATATATGAAAAAATATCCATCCACCAAGTTGGCAGCACATGGTCTGGATGTGGGATTGTTTCCGGAACAACAGGGTAACTCTGAAGCCGGACATTTTAATATTGGTGCTGGAAGAATTGTAGAGCAGGATTTGGTGCGTATTTGGCATTCCATTACGGACGGAACCTTTTTTAAGAATGAAGCCTTTCATCAGGCACTCTACCATGCAAAAAAATATAAGACGGCTGTGCATGTGATGGGGCTGTTGACTTCAGAAAATAGTGCGCATGCGCATCCGGAGCATCTGTATGCTTTGCTTGAATACTTTCGTAGAGAAAAATTTTATAATGTATTTCTTCATATTTTTACCGATGGTCGAGACTCCCCACCACATTCGGCTGTAAAGCACCTCAAGGCCTTACGACAAAATATGTTGGCAGAAGAAAAAATAGCAACCGTGATGGGAAGATTTTATGGAATGGATAGAAATAAATTATGGAAGCGAACGGAACAGGCTTACAATACTATTGTCTGTGGGCAAGGGGTGTGTGCGGCATCTTCCGTTGAAGAAGCTATTTCACAAGCCTACAATCGTGGAGAGACGGATGAATACATTTGTCCAACCGTCATACAAGAAAGGGGAAAACCAATTGCAACGGTAAATGATAATGATGTTGTGTACTTTTTTAATGCGCGCAGTGATCGTGCCAGACAGTTGACCAAGGCCTTTGTTCAGAAAGATTTTCACAAACATAACAAAGGCGCTTTTAAAAGAAAGAAAACACCAAAGAATACACGGTTTGTAGCAATGACGGATTTTGGTCCGGATCTTCCAGGTATTTTTACGGCATTCCCCAGCCCGGACATTGATAATTGTCTTGCGCACGTAATTGGAGAAAATTATCGTCAACTTTTTATTTCCGAAACGGAAAAATATGCGCATGTAACGTACTTTTTGAATGGTGGTTTTTCTGATCCTATAAATGGAGAAAAAAGAGAGTTGGTACGTTCTACCGGACATAAGACATACGCAGATCATCCCCAAATGATGAGCAAAGAAATAACCGAGAAAATTTTAAAATATTTTGAAAAGGATACCTTTGATTTCATTTGCGTAAATTTTCCAAACGTGGACATGGTAGGGCATACCGGAAATCTTGAAGCGGCTCAGGAAGCCGTACGCATAACAGACCATGAAGTAGGAAGACTCGTAGATTATATGAAAAGTATTGGGGGACGTGTGGTTATTACGGCAGATCATGGGAATGCAGAAAAAATGTTTAATGATAAAACAGGAGAGGCCATGACAGAACACACCACCAATCCAGTTCCATTGATTATTGTAGATGAGAAGATGAAAGGAAAAAAATTAAAAAAAGGAAGGCTTGCAGATGTTGCGCCAACGCTTCTGAAACTCATGGGTATAGAAAAAGATCCGGAAATGCTTGGAAAATCACTTTTTTAAATATTTGATAGCTTGATGCACTTTTATGTCTGAAAGACCAAAACCGTTGGTGCTTGCCATTCTTGATGGATTTGGAGTAGCGCCACCAAATGAGGGGAATGCGATTACGACAGCAAATACTCCAAACTTTAAAAAATTTATTACAGAGTATCCTGCTATGACCCTTCTTTCTTCTGGAAATGAAGTTGGTTTACGTTTTGGTGAAATGGGAAATTCAGAAGTGGGACATCTCAATATTGGTGCTGGACGAGTATACTATCAAACCTTTCCTCGTATCAATAATGAAATTGCCAGTGGCGAATTTTTTCAAAAACAGGCATTTTTGGATGCCTGTAAACATGCGAAAAAAAATGGAAGCAAATTGCATATTATGGGAATTTTGAGTCCGGGGAATGTGCATGGATCACAAGACCACTGTTATGCATTATTGGACCTTGCCAAACGTCAGGGGGTTGAAAAAGTATATGTCCATGCTTTTTTGGATGGACGAGATACCGTGTACAATACTGCAAAAGATTTTATCATAAAACTTCAAGAAAAAATGAAAGAGCTTGGAGTTGGAGAGTTAGCATCACTTTGTGGTCGTTACTTTGCCATGGACCGCGATAACCGTTGGGAAAGAATTGAAAAAGCATATCGTGCGGTTGCAGAAGGAATTTCCGAACAATATTTTAAAAATCCTCTTGAGGCGGTAGAGGAGTCTTATAAAAAAGAAATTTATGACGAACAATTTGTCCCTGTAGTTTTGGGGACGAAAGAAAAGCCTATTGCCAAAGTGGAAGATGGTGATGCCGTAATATTTTTTAATTTTCGGCCGGACCGTGCTCGTCAGATTACGAAGGCGTTTGTTCTTCCGAGCTTCCAAAAATTTGAAAGAACACAGATTCAGAATCTTCACTTTGTAACCATGACGGAATATGAAAAAGATCTTCCCGTAATTGTTGCCTATGCACCGGTAGTCATTGAGAATTGTTTGGCAGAAATTTTGAGTAAGGCTGGTTTGAAGCAGGTTCATATTGCAGAAACAGAAAAATATGCGCATGTGACTTTTTTTCTCAATGGTACGGTAGAAGATGAATTTGAAAATGAATCACGCGTTTTGGTGTCTTCACCAAAAGTGGAATCCTATGATATGGCGCCAGAGATGTCCGCACCAGAAGTAACCAAAGAAGTTATAAAGGCTATAGATTCAGCGGAATATGATGTCATCCTGCTCAATTTTGCCAATGCAGATATGGTGGGGCACACTGGCAATTTAGAGGCTACCATAAAGGCAATAGAAACAATTGATTCTTGTCTTGGAAAAATTGCAGATCACACTCTTGCAAAAAATGGTGTTCTTCTGATTACTGCCGACCATGGAAATGCAGAATCTATGGTGAATTTACAAACGGGGGAAAAAGATAAAGAACATTCAAACAATCCTGTTCCATTTCTTATTATTGGAAAAAATTATCAGGGTCAGGCCGGTCCTTCGGGGGATCCTCCAGGCGGGGATCTGTCTCTTATGCCACCGGTTGGCATGTTAGCAGATGTAGCTCCTACCATTTTATCTATTTTGGGTGTAGATATTCCGCCGGAAATGACAGGAAGAGCATTGATGTAATTGTAATATTTATGAACTATAAAAAAGAATGGGATGAATTGGGGAAACTGGATCCACTTTGGGCCGTTTTATCCCATGCAGATAAACGGTTTGGAGGATGGGATAATCAAGCCTTTTTTCAGACAGGTGAGGAAGAAATAAAAACGGTTATACAAAAAATACAAAAGCTTGGGTACCCGAAAGACAAAAAAAATGTTCTTGATTTTGGTTGTGGAGTGGGAAGACTCACCAGAGCACTTTCAAAATATTTTGAAAAAAGTTTCGGAGTGGATGTGTCAGGTGCCATGATACAAAAAGCAAAAAAATTGAACAAACAAGAAACCACTATTTCGTTTCAAGTAAATGATCGGGACGACCTTTCTCTTTTTGAAGATAACTTTTTTGATATGATTTATTGCAATATTGTTCTGCAACATATCCCCAGCAAAACACAAATAAAAAAATATATTTCTGAGTTTATCCGTACTTTGGCGCCCGGTGGTATTGCGGTGTTTCAACTTCCATCCAAGGTTCCACTGCTTCATCGGTTACAGCCCCAAAGACGTCTTTATCGTCTATTGTCTCTATTTGGTTTTTCACATGCTTTTTTGTACAATACTTTGAAACTCTACCCAATACAAATGAACTGGCTTTCGGAAAAAGAGGTGAGAAATTGCGTTATGGTGTCTGGTAAAATGCTCCTTGTTGAAAAAGATAGCAGTGCGGGAGAAAAGGTAGAAAGTAGACTCTATTTTGTAACAAAATAAGAATATATAATATGAAAAAATTTTTTATACCGGTAGTACTCGGGACAGCCAGAAAAGGAAGCCAAAGCACGAAGGTTGCAAAATATGTAACTTCCGAGCTCAAAAAGGATACACAGGTACAAACAAAACTTCTAAAGGTAGAAAAATTTTTACTGGGGAAGACTGTGCCGGTGTGGCAGGATAAAAAAGCTGCAGAACCTTGGCTTGCTGAAGTTCGAAAGGCAGATGCTTTTGTTTTTGTGGTGCCGGAATATAATCATGGGTATCCCGGTGAATTGAAGATGGTACTTGATCAGGGTGTAGAAGACTACTACAATAAGCCATGTATTGTGGCTGGAGTTTCTGCTGGCCAATTTGGTGGAACAAGAGTAATAGAAAATCTGCTGCCTGTTCTCTATGAATTGGGTATGATTATGTCTGGGACCTTGAACTTTGGAAATGTAGAGGAACTTTTTGAAAAGGATGGCTCTATTATGGATCCAAAAAGGTGGGAGAAACGTGTTCAAAGACAAATGACAACTCTCAAGCGTCTTGCAGAAGCCCTTGGTCCATTGCAAGGACAAGAATAAAATTGAAAAAAAGAGATCCACATTGGATCTCTTTTTTTAGTAGAATTTATTTTTTCATTTCACGTATATTTTTTTTCAGTGTATCAATTAACTTTTCTTCCGCTTCTTTGAGTGTCATCCCATCCAGAACAAAAGAGACACGTTTTTTATCACCCAAGAGCGGACCATACTCACCAACGAGCTTTGCCGCATCAAAGGGATCTTCCACTGTGAGCATAGCATGCACGGGTGTTGGGTGTCCATTTTTGTGATGTGGTTCGTAGAGAATGAGAGTCACTTTTGCTTCAGGAGAGTTTGAAATAAGTTCATCTACAATATCATGGAGGTCATATTCGTTTGCGCCTGAACGAACAAAATCTTCACGAGTAATAGTTGTCCATACAAGGTTGTGTGTTCTGTCGTGTTTGAGGTGTGTGAGGGCCTGCCCCCAGAGTTTGAGAGCATTTACAGAACGAGTTCTATAAAGATTTTTTATAATATAATCACGATCCGCACCCAAGTTTATCAGTTCACTGGCTATGTTGAGGGTATGTGGTTTTGTTTCATTGGTTTTAAAGCTTTTTGTTTTTGCAATAATACCCGTTAAAAGGGTTGTTGCCAAAGATTCATCTATAGCTGCCTTCGGATCTTCTTTTATAAATTTATAAACCAGTTCGGAAGTAGACGTAGCTGTAATATCTACAAGATTGATATGTCCAAAATGTTCGTTTTCACTGTGGTTATCAATATTGATAACGGGAACCTGAAAAAAGAGGTCACTATTTTTTTGGTAAATATTTCCAAGTGATTCAAGATCTGGACTATCAACGACAAAGATAATGTCATATTTAAACTTTGTCTGTGCCGTGCGGATATGATTTCCGGTGATGAATCCTTGTTTGGGGGTAACAAAAATGCGTAGCTTTTCATGCTCCACATCGTAGTTGAGTTCTTCTATCCCAATATCTTTAATATCAATGGATATAATAAATTTTTGTAAAAAAGAAAGTGCTGGCTTAATAAGGGAAATTTTTGAAAGAAAAGAAAGTGTAGAGGGTGGCGCAAAATCATCACAAACCATATCTACACGTTTGTTCTTGAGATCCAAATAGGTATACAAAGCAAGCGCAGAGGCAATAGAGTCGCCGGTTGCGTGTTTACGAAAAGTAATCAGGATATGATTTGCCTGTTCCAGATTCTTTCTTATTTGTTCGTGAACTTTCAGTGCCATATTTAAGTATACATTTCACTTTCACTATCTTCCCTTCAAAAAAATTTTTTGGAAGGAAGAGATGAAAATGTCTATTTTTTGCGGGGTGGGTGACCGCGTTGTAGGCTAGATGGTAGGTCTCCTGAATCCGTCGAAGACGCCCAGCTTGAAGCTCTCTGGCATGGGGGCCCCCACGATGATCAGGCTCATTTGCTGCCAGTAGCTGGCGCCTTGAGCCAAGAACTCCAGTGTGGCTGCCAAACCATGCAGGTGCATCCCCCGGAGGCCGTAGGATGCCATCAAGGCCATCTGCTCCTCCGTGCAGATGGCCTTGGCCACTGCACGGCCGGACCAGTATAAGGGGGAGAGCTTCATTTGTTGTCTCCGACGGCTTCGTGGAAGCCTTCCTTGAAGGCTTCGGGAAGGAAGGCGCCCACGAAAGCAGAGCAAAGGATGTTGCATGCTACGATGAGATCGAGGGGGGATTTCCCTACGGTCTCGGCGAGAGCCACCTGGGCTCGGACGGTCATCCCGACCAGGTGACCGATCTGTCGGAACATCGATCAGGCCCTCCTCGAGCGTCGATTACGACGCTCCTTGCGGGGAGCACGGCTCCCGTTGTCAATTGCTGCGACCAGCTCCCCGGCGAGGTGGACCCCACCGATGAGCATGAAGGCCGAGCCAACCATGCCCCAGAAGAGCAGGCTGCCGGCCACCTCCAAGAGATCTTCCCGGTTCAAGGGAATCTCCTTCGTGTTGAGGCGGATAAATGACTATACCAAAAAAAAGAAGATTCGTCAATACTCCTATGAAAACAGGTTTGGGGATAAATATTTGGCTTATCTTAGTGGAATATTTGCTTTTTTTGGACCTATTTGCTACCATACTCTATGATAGCGTTGTGAACTCTTTATTTCGCTAAATTTAGCATTTTTTTTATGAAAGAACTTGAAAAAGCCTACGAACCAAAGGAATACGAAGGCAATATTTACAAAAAATGGGAAGATTCCGGACTCTTTAATCCGGATGTTTGTATAGAGAAAGGTATTACCAAAAGTGACGCAGATCCATTTTGTATTATCCTACCTCCACCAAATGTTACGGGAACGCTCCATATTGGTCATGCCGTTATGCTTGCCATAGAAGATGTAATGGTGCGCTATCACCGTATGAAGGGGGATAGGACGCTTTGGGTGCCGGGGACAGATCATGCCGCCATTGCTACACAAGAAAAAGTGGAACGCATATTATGGAATGAAGAAAAGAAGACACGCCATGACCTTGGACGTGATGTCTTCCTGAAAAAAGTGGAACAGTTTGCACAAGATAGTCATGATAGAATTATAAACCAGGCAAAACGAATGGGAACTTCTTTGGATTGGTCACGAGAATACTATTCTCTTGATGATACACGTAACCTTGCTGTCAAAACAGCTTTCAAGAAAATGTATGATGAAGGATTGATTTATCGTGGTGACCGAATTGTCAATTGGGACCCCAAGATGCAGTCCAATGTGTCAGACATAGAAGTCGTTCGTAAAGAAGAAAAGGCTCCCTTTTATTATTTCCAGTATGGTCCATTTACTATTGGAACTTCTCGACCGGAAACCAAGTTTGGAGATAAATATGTGGTTATGCATCCGGAGGATGCCCGTTATGCACAATACAAGCATGGAGATACTTTTGAATGTGAATGGATAAATGGAAAAATTAAAGCAACTATTATTAAAGATGATGCTGTGGATCCAGAATTTGGTTCTGGTGTTATGACCATTACTCCCTGGCATGATGCAACGGATTTCTTTATAGCAGAACGGCATGGTTTGGAGAAAAAACAGGTTATTGATTTTCAGGGGAATCTTTTGCCTATAGCAGAAGAGTTTGCTGGTATGAATATTTTGGACGCTCGTCCCAAAATAGTAGAAAAATTGAAAGCAAAAGGGTTATTGGTAAGAGTAGATGAAGAATATGTTCATAGTACGGCAACCAATAGCAGAGGGGGTGGTCTTATTGAACCACAGATCATGAAGCAGTGGTGGGTGGATGTGAAAAAAGAATTTGTCATGGAGCATTCAGAAATAGAAGGAATAAAAAAAGGAGAAACCATGACGCTCCAAAAAATCTTGCAGCATGTGGTACGTGCAAAACAGATAGAAATTTTACCAGAACGATTTGAAAAAAATTATTTCAATTGGGTAGACAATCTTTTGGATTGGTGTTTATCACGTCAATTATGGTATGGGCACCGTGTTCCTGCGTGGTATAGGGGAGAAGAATTATATGTAGGAATAGAAGCACCAGAAGGAGAGGGGTGGGAGCAAGATCCCGATACCTTGGACACCTGGTTTAGTGCCGGGATGTTTAGTTTTTCACCGCTTGGATGGCCAGATGAAAATGCAACAGATTTGCAGACCTATCATCCTACAAATGTATTGGAAACAGGATATGATATTTTAACGTTTTGGGTGGTGCGTATGATCCTCATGACTACCTTTTTGCGTGGACAAGTACCCTTCAAGACGGTATATCTTCATGGACTGGTTCGTGATGAACAGGGGAGAAAGATGAGTAAATCTTTGGACAACATTATTGATCCACTGGAAGTTTCTGATAAATTTGGAACCGATGCCGTGCGACTTTCTCTTATGGTGGGATCTACGCCCGGGAACGATACCAAACTGAGTGAAGAAAAAATTGGAAGCTTTAGAAACTTTGCAAATAAGCTTTGGAATATTTCTCGATTTACTCTTTTAAATATTGAAGACCCACAAAAAGATAGAGAATATCCCTCTGCAAAAACACTTGCAGATCAGTGGATTCTTGCACGTTTATCTCAAGTAGTAAAAAGTGTTACGGAAGATATTGAATCGTATAAATTTTCTCCCGCAGCAGAGACACTCCGTGATTTTACTTGGAATGAATTGGCAGATTGGTATTTAGAAATTGCAAAAATAGAAGGCAATAAATCTCATATCTTAAATTTTATCCTCAATACCATTTTAAAATTATGGCATCCGTATATGCCTTTTGTAACAGAAACTATTTGGCAGAAAGTTTACGGTGAAGAAGAGATTCTCATGGGAGAAAAATGGCCGGTCATGCAAGAAACAAATACTGCCATGGATACAATGGTGATTATGGATTTTATGTTATTGCAAAATCTCGTTACAGCGGTGCGTTCGGTGCGTTCGGAGTATGGTGTGGAACCTGGCAAATTTGTGTCTGTCTATGTAAGTGCTGCAGAGAAGAAAGCATTTTTGGAAAAAAATAGTGAAACTATCCAAAAGTTGGCAAGAATAGAGGACTTGGTGATAGAAGAACAATTGAACAAACCAGAAAATGCTGTTTCGTGTGTGGAAAGTGGTTTGGAAATTTTTGTAGATGTATCGGGTGCTTTGGATGTAGAAAAGGAAAAAGAAAGAATTCATAAAGAAATTGCGCAAGTTGAACCCTATATTACGGGTCTTCAAAAGAAACTTGAAAACCAAGATTTTGTGAGCAATGCTCCCGAGGCAGTGGTCACACAAGAAAAAGAAAAACTTGCCGTGGCGCAAGATAAATTACAGAAGTTGCATGAGCAGCTTGCTAAACTCTAGTATATGGAACATAAAGATCTTTTATCTAATTTGCTTGTGAGAGGTGTAGAGCATATCTACCCTACAAAGGAATTTTTAGAAAAACGTCTTCATGAAAATGAACCATTGAGGCTCTATGTTGGATATGATCCCACCGGGCCAACACTGCATATTGGACATGGTATTACGCTTTTGAAGCTTCGTGATTTTCAGTTACTTGGACACAAGATTATTATGCTTATTGGGGATTTTACTGCCATGATAGGGGATCCAACGGATAAATCTGCCGCTCGCGTGAAACTGAATAGAGAACAGGTTTTGGAAAACTGCAAAGCGTACAAAGAACAGGCCAGCGCTATTATAGACTTTGGAGGAGAGAATCCAGCAGAGCTTCTGTTTAATAGTGAATGGCATAGTAAATTAAGCTTTGCAGATGTGGTAGAACTTTCTTCACACTTTACCGTTCAAAGACTTATGGAACGTGATATGTTTCAAAACCGTGTGAAAGAAGAAAAACCAGTATATCTCCATGAACTTATGTACCCGCTCATGCAAGGATATGATAGCGTAGCCATGAAAGTAGACGGGGAAGTTGGTGGAAATGATCAGACGTTTAACATGCTTGCGGGAAGAACACTCATGAAAGATCTTTCACAAAAAGAAAAATTTGTTTTATCTACAAAACTTTTGGTAGATTCATCTGGAAAGAAAATGGGAAAAACTGAAGGGAATATGGTAGCCCTTTCTGACACTCCAGAAGATATGTTTGGAAAAGTTATGCGTTGGAGTGATGAGATGATTGTTTCAGGTTTTGAAATTTGTACGCGTATCCCTATGGATCAAGTAGATGAAATTGAAAAGAAACTTGCAAGCGGAGAGAATCCACGAGATTTCAAATTGGAGTTAGCATATGAAATTACCAAACAGTTCAAAGGGGAAGAGGCGGCACAGCAAGGAAAAGATCATTTCAAAACCGTCATCCAGTCAGGGGAAAAACCGGAAGAAATTATCAAGTTACAACCAAGTGTATACGATATTGTCACGGTACTCAAAGAAGCCGGCTTTGCAAGCAGCAATTCTGATGCAAGACGTGCTATAGATGGTGGGGGAGTTAAGGTAAATGATGAAAAAGTTACCGATCATGAATATATGGTTCAGGCAGGAGATGTCGTACAAAAAGGAAAACGGTTTTTTGTTGAAATAGCATAGCGCAAAGAGATTATGAATACTCAGATAAAACTATACATTGCAGAGCTCATAAAGAAGGTGGGAGTAGAGGGAGAAATTGAGATTGTGGTACCCAAGGATACTTCTATGGGGGATTTTTCATTTGCTTGTTTTTCTCTTGCAAAGTCATTTCAAAAAAATCCTGCGGAGGTTGCCAAAGACTTGGAAGAAAAACTTCAGGGACAACCTTTGGAATTGGTACAAGAAGTACGTGCTGTGGGGCCATACTTAAATTTTTTTGTGGATGCTCACAGAGTTGTTGAAATGCTTGGAAAGACTTTAGATGATCACTATGGAGAACATTCTTTGGGAATAGGAAAAAAATATTTGGTAGAGTTTGGATGTCCAAATCCCATGAAGGCATTTCACTTGGGGCATCTTCGAAATCTCATTACGGGGGAATCATTAGTACGTATTTTACAAAATGCTTCCTATGATATTGTTCGTCTTAACTATCAAGGAGATGTTGGAATGCATATTGCTAAATCTCTATACGGCATGTATGCGCATTTGGAAGAGTTTCGTGCTATGGCAGAGAAATCAGTAAAGGAACGAGTAGAGTTTTTAGGACGATGTTATGCTTATGGAGCAACCGCCTACGAAGAAGATGAAGAAAAAAAACAAGAGGTTATTGCCTACAACGACAAAGTGTACGAAAGAGATGAAAGCATTCAAGAAGTGTATCAAACCGCACGGACATGGAGTTTAGAATATTTTGATACCATCTATGAAAAACTGGGGAGTTCTTTTGATAGATTATATTTTGAGTCAGAAATGTACGAAGAGGCGATAAAAATTGTAGATGCTTTTCTTCAAAAGGGGGTATTTAAAAAAAGTGAAGGTGCTATTATTTTTGAGGGGAGTAAATATAGTCTGCATGATAGAGTCTTTATCAATAGCAAGGGTTTTCCAACGTATGAAGCAAAAGACCTTGCATTGGCAAGAACACATTTTTCAGATTATGATCCTGACAAAATTTTGCATGTCGTGGGGAAAGATCAGACAGAATATTTTAAAGTAGTGTTTCAGGCTTTGGAGCAAGTGCTTCCACAAAGTAAAGGAAAAGAATTTCATGTTGTAGGGGGGTATCTTCAGTTAAAGGGAGATCAAAAAATGAGTTCACGAAAAGGGAACATTGTGACGGGTGATCAGTTGATAGATGAGGTTCAACAGAAGGTGGAGAAGATAATGAAAGATTCAGAAATAGAAGAAAAGAAAGAAGTTATGGAGAAGGTTACCGTAGCTGCGCTCAAATATACTATGTTGAAGGTGCAGGTTTCCCAAGACATTGCCTTTGATATGGAAAGCAGTGTCAGTTTATCTGGGGATTCCGGTCCATATTTGCTCTATATTGTTGCCAGAATAAAAAGTATTTTGGAAAAGGCAGGGAAAGAAGATACAACACCTATACAAACTATTCCTCCAGAAATTACTCTTGCAGAAAAGAAGTTAATTATGCGTATTGGAGAATTCCCAGAAGCCACGCTTGCTGCCGCAGATGGGTATGATCCTTCAAAAATAGCTCAATATCTGTTTACCCTTGCTCAGGATTTTAATACGTTTTATCACGAATGTCCGGTTCTTCAAGCACAAGGAGAGACAAAAGAGTTCCGGTTAGGGATAATTCAGAAGGTCTTGTTTGTTATGGAGCGTGGGCTGACACTTCTTGGTATAGAAACAGCCAATAAAATGTAAAATTTCTGTATTTGGGTGGAAATACTTATCCACAAATGAAGATTTTCCGTAGAAGAAAGACAGTGTATACTAAATTTGCTATGAGACAAAAAGCACCAGAGCCTATTGAACGTGTGACCCTCAAGCTCCCAAAGAGTTTGGCGTTGTATTTTCGTAAGGCTTTCCCGCATGGGCAAAGAAGTAAGTTTGTGGCAGACTGCATCATGGATTATCGGCACAGTCGTGAGATAGAATCTATGGAAGATGAGCTTCGCAAAGTTGGAAAAAATCGTGATGATCAATAGAGAAAACAGTTATGCCGCACAGCTTTGACATTGATAATATGTACTGCGGTGCCATACGAAGGGGGGACGTTTTTTTGTGTTCTCACAAAAAGGATGAAGAGCAAGTAGTGGTAGTACTTCAGGATAATGTATTGAATGAAGGCCTATCCACGGTCGTTTGTGCGGTTGTGGAGCCCGTGGACGAAGAAAGTCATGTATTTGCCAATGAAGTTTTGCTGGAAGAAGATGAAGGTGGGGTCGGAGAAAAGGGAATTTGCAAGTTATATAAAATTTTGACAGTAGATAGAAGGGCGATGATTGCCAAAAAAGGGGAATTATCTACAGAAACCCTTATGAAAATTTATAAAGCACAGGATATAAACTGTGGACGCTTTCGGGATACCATGATGGATTTGGAGTAAAATTTTATGGGGAACTCATTGACAAATGAGAAGGAGTACGCTATAACACGAGGGTACTTTTTTATTTTTGCCCTGTAGACAATGGGACAGAATTTTCTGTTTCATTGTGTGCAGTTGGCACAAAAACGCAGTTTCAAAATTCATTACATCGAGGAGGAAAGTCATGACGTCCCCAGCGCGAAAGATTACTGATCCCGGTCTTTCGATCAATGGTCGGATGGAGGCGGGGAGTGAATTCCTCGCCAAGCACATCGTGACGGGCGTGGCGGATGACAGCCTCGCCCTCGAATTCTCGATTCTGGACAGTGAGGGCCCTGTCCGGGACTCTCTCGAGTACCGCCCGCACCGATACGTGCGGGCAAGGGGGATGATGCACCTGCTCGCCTTCACCATCATGGTGCGGGTGATCTTCTACAGGTATACCGTGGGATTCTTCTTGGGCAAGGAGCGCTGGCTCCTGGGACCCAAGAGGATGAGCCTCTTTTTTGATCGGGCGCACCTCATCGGTCACACCGTTCGCAACGGTGTGACCACGAGCGCGGCGCTCGATGGTATCTACGCCGTCCCGACGCGGTTGGCGACACCGGCTACACGGGGTGAACGTCGTGTTCACTTCTGGCTGGATCAACCTGATGGTCAGGCGGTCCGCAATCGACTGCGGATCACCTACCACCAGATTCGTGCCGAGCTGAACCGGTTGGCTGAGGCTGGGAAGAAGAAAATCGACTTCCTGGTGTTGGCCTGCGGAAGTGCCCAGGCCAGCGTCGAAGCGACGGCTCACTTCCTTCGGGATCACCCGGAGGTTGAGGTCTACCTTCACCTGGTGGACCTGAGTGAGTCTTCGCTGCGGAGGGCCGCTCGTTTGGCTCAGATTCGAGGGATTGACCACTTGGTCACCATTCATCGGAAGAATCTAAAGACCTACGTGGCCGGACAGCATGGTGCCACCTGGGACCTGATTGAGATGGTGGGGTTCCTCGACTACCGAGCCGAGGACTCACTCATTGAGATCTGCGCCCAGGTGAAGCGTCTGCTTCGTCCGGGAGCGCTCTTCGTAGGGGCCCACATCAACCCATCACCATGGGCGTATGTGGTGCGCTGGGTCATCAACTGGCCCCTTCTGATCCGGCGTCCTCCTGAGCAGTTCAAACAATTGCTCATCCGGTCCGGCTTCACACAGGCCGAGATCGATCTGGTCATCGAACCTCACCAAATCCACACCGTTTCTCTTTGCCGTCGTCTTGACGATCGGCTTCCCCGCCTTTGATGCTGCGTCTGCTCCCCCACCACAGACGCAAAAAATTCCTTTTGCAAAAAAAATTTTTGTAAAAGAAAACAAAAAATCACCGAGCATCTCGTGTGATTTTTTGTTTTATGATAAAATAGAAGTAAAATACAGTAACTCCAAAAAGAAAGACTTCTTTTTTTGAAATTTTTTCATGGGTCATGATATTTTTAATTACTTTTCTCTTTCTGCATTGGTTAATGCAATAACCAGTATTTTTTTGGGTCTTTTTATAATTATAACCAATTATCAGCAGCGTGTTGCAAGATTTCTTTTTTACTTTTGTATGTCAGTTGCTGCTTGGAGTTTCCCCTACTTTATTTGGCAGATTTCTCAAGATGCGGTGAGTGCACTTTTTTGGGTACGGATGTTAATGTTTGGGGCTATATTTACCTCAATTACGTACTTTCATATGGTTCTTGTTTTTCTCAAACTGGAACAAAAAAAGAGTTTTCGGTATTTGCTTTTTTTCTTTTATCTTTTATCTGCGGTTTGGTGTCTTTTGAATGCAACGGACCTCTTTGTACAGGGTGTGGAGCCAAAAGATGGATTTGCATACTGGCCAACACCTGGACCGTATTACATTTATTTTCTTCTTACTTTTGCTGTGCATGTTATTCTTGCTTCTTTTCTTCTTTTTCGTGCAGACAAAAATACAAAAAAAAGATCTCTCAAAGTTCAAATTCGTTTGCTTCTCATTGGTATTTTTGTCGCATTTGTTGGAGGATCTACCAACTACCCACTTTGGTATGACATTTCTATTCCCCCATGGGGAAATGGACTGGTAACCGTATATGTTATTCTGACGGTATATTCCATCATGCGGTATGGATTTTTGGATCTCAAGGTGGTTGCTGCAGAAATTTTTGCGGGACTTTCTATAATTGTCTTTTTCTTGCAGACGCTTTTGGCGGTTTCTCGATCTGAATTCACGTTTCAACTTATTACTTTGGCGGTGGTGAGTTTAACGGGGATCATGTTAGTACGATCAGTGCGAAAAGAAGTTCGCAGGAGTGGGGAGATACAACATTTGGCAAATTCATTGGAAAAGGCAAATGTAAAACTGCAGGAATTAGATAGAACAAAAACGGAATTTTTATCCATTGCTTCTCATCAGCTTCGTACGCCACTTTCTATAATTAAAGGGTATATTGAGCTCATAAAAGATGGAGCATACGGGAAAGTAAGTAAAAAGACAAAGGGCGTTCTTGAGGATATGGATGAAAGCAATGAGCGTTTAGTAAAGCTTGTGGATGAATTTTTGGATATTACTCGTATAGAGCAGGGAAGAACCAAATTTGTTTTTAAGGAGGAAAATATAAATGACATAATAGAAAGTTGCGTAAAAGAGCTAACAGAACGTGCGCTTCAAAAAAATCTTTCGTTAGTTTGGAAAAGAAGCAAAACGCTTGGCATCAAGGTTATCTTGGATTCAGAAAAGGTACGGCATGTCATATTTAACTTCATTGACAATGCAATAAAGTACAGTGAAAAAGGGGAAATTACCATCACTTTGTCTTCAGAAAAAAATGGAATAAGTTTACGTGTTCGTGATGAAGGACTTGGGTTTAACAAGGAAGATGAAGGAAATTTTTTCCAAAAATTTTATCGGGGAAAAAATGTGGAAGGAACCAATGTCACCGGTACAGGATTGGGAATCTATGTGTGTCGCAAATTTATTGAAGCACACACAGGGTATGTATGGGCCAAGAGTCCAGGATTAAACAAGGGAAGTGAATTTGGTTTTTGGTTGCCATTTACCGGGCCAGGAGAGTCGTCTATTCAGATAAAAGATGAAACTAGTACTGAACAACAAAAAATTATAAACCAATATGGTTCTGAACAGAAGTAATTGTTCTTCTTTTCTTTTTATAGTATAATTGTGAAGTGAAAAATAAATATTAAACTATTTCTGTATGTTTCCAAAAAGTCAAGATAATCTGGCCATGAATAATCGTCTTGCTCCAACACCACCGAGTACTGCTCAAGATACGGTTGAAACCGTTGTTGGGCCTTCCGTTCATGTTGAAGGAGATTTTGCATCTGAGGGAAATATTTTAGTGAAAGGTACGGTTTCTGGAAATGTTACAACCAGTCGTCTTTTGACGGTAGAAGAGGGGGCACAAATATTTGCAAATATAAAAGCTGGAGATGCGCACATTTCTGGTCATATAAAAGGGAATCTTCGTGTATCAGATCGTTTGGAGCTTATGGAAACAGCGCAGGTTTTAGGAGACATCAGTTGCAAAGTCTTGGTTGTTTCTGCGGGGGCTTTAATTCAGGGAAAAGTGAATATGAATGGGATTTCTATTGAAGACCCAAAAGACACAAAGTCCGAAGGGAAACGAATCTTTAAGACAAAAGGCAAGACTGCCCGTGCACAGGAGCTGGCAGAAGAGGAAGAAGCATAATACAGCAAGTAGCAAGTGGTTATGTATGTCTACCTTTATGACAATTTTTTACGTCAGAAGAAATTTGAAAACACCATAAAATCAACGGAGACCCGTTTGACGGATTTTGGAATAGCAGGAAAAATAATACGTTTACAAAATTTTACAAATGCAGAGCACATCATAGAAGATGAGATTCGTAAGGGTGCAAAGACGATTGTGGTTGTTGGGAATGATGTAACCTTTGGACATGTACTTTCAAGAGCCGCCGCGTGTAAGGTGGTTTTTGGTTTTATTCCTGTGGGAATGGGCAATACCATTGCAGAAGTTTTGGGAATCCCAGAAGGTGTAGCCGCTTGTGATGTTCTTTCACGTAGGAGAAAGGTCAAACTTGATGTGGGCTGGGTGAATAATCGATATTTTATATCACAGTTGCATGTTTTTCCTCATGATATTTTTATTGAATATGATGAACGTTTTTCCGTATCTTCCCGTAATAAAAAGATGGAGTTGGTAGTTTGTAACCTGCAGCCATTTGTGTGGAATGCTGGTCGTAATAAAGATATTATTGTGCATCCACAAGATGGAAAGTTAGAGGCGTTTCTACGTCCTATGGCAGGAAGGGGACTTTTTAGGGATAAGTATGAGGATCCAAGTATTTTTCCGTTTGAAGAAATGGTTGTCAGTAGTAGAACTCCTTTTCTTTTAGAAGCAGATGGGAAGCAGTCCAAGGAGACAAAGATTACAATAAGACTGGCAAAGAAAAAAATTGAAATGATTGTAGGGAAGGGAAGAAGATTTTAGGGATATTTTATGCTGTCCTTGGGAGAAAAAATGAGGTCTTGACTTTTTTTGGTTTTTCTTATATTCTTGTTAGGCAATTTACGCGCGGGTGGCGAAATTGGTATACGCGCAAGGTTGAGGGCCTTGTGGGAGTCTATCCTGTGGAGGTTCAAGTCCTCTCCCGCGCACGACGGAAACATCAACTTTGGTTGGTGTTTTTTTGTATTCGTATGATATAATGTGTGTGTTTTTTATAAACTTTTTGAGAAACGTTTTTTATTCACATTTTTTTTCAGCATATACTTATGAATTTTTTTCAAATATGTAAAAAGAGTTTCACATGGGCAGTAGTAGCAACTACAATCGCATGGAGCATGGGTCTAGCAGCCTTGATGCCAAGCGTAGTAGCA
>PCWN01000003.1:2048-96651 GCA_002787355.1 Candidatus Magasanikbacteria bacterium CG11_big_fil_rev_8_21_14_0_20_39_34 | reverse complement strand
CTGCTGGGGTAAGCTTCCTGAGTTGTGGGGAATGTACATATAATTCTGTTACTCCTGCACCAGCACAGGCAGATCCATATCCACAATGTAATACCAACTATGTTTGTGTGAATAATCCAGGATATGGACAACAAACCTACGGAAAAACAGATGATATCCCTGCTGGGGTAAGCTTCCTGAGTTGTGGAGAGTGTACCTATCAACCTATCCCACAGTGTTCCGTGGATAGTGATTGCGGTGATTCAAATAGTTGTACAACCGATAGCTGTGTTTCAGGACAATGTCAGCACACGCAACTCAATGCTTGTGGATCAACAGAGTACAGTTGTACTGATGGAATAGACAATGATAGAAATGGTCTCACCGATTGTAGTGACTCCGCTTGTGCATCTAATTCTGCATGTACTTCACAGACAGCAGATCCCTATGCGGCATGTACTGATTATGTCTGTGTAAATAATCCTCCATATGGAAATCAATCCTATCAAAAAACAGATGATATTCCTGCTGGAACAGAATTCCTCTACTGTGGTTTCTGTAACTACTAATATATAGAAAATAAAAAGCGAGCTCACGGTGAGCTCGCTTTTTATTTTGATGGATTTACTTTCTTGGAATAAGTTGTTTGTTTTGAATATCATTTATAACAAATGCGGCATCTTTGAGATCTCCATTTTGGTCAAACTCAATCTTTTCGGTACTGACGGATCTCTCAAATGAGACATTTTTTAGATAATTTTTGATTGCTTCTTTGTCATTACCAACGGCGTCAAAGGTCTGGAGTGCAAGGTTCATGGCGTCATAACCAAGTGGAGCAAGAATATTTACATTTTCGAGACCTGTTTTTTCTTTAATTTTTTGTTGAAATTCATCTGGATTTTGTATGTTACCGCTGCTTACCATGATTCCTTCGGCTATTGGGTTGGTAAAAAAATCTTCAGAAGCAAAGAAGTCACCACCAATCACCGGAAGATCTATATTTAACTCTTGCATTTGTTTGAGAACTGCAAGTCCATTGGTAATGCTTGCTGGTAGATAGATAAACTCGGCAGTACTGTTTTTTACTTTTGTAAGAATTCCACGTGCATCTTGCTCTGAGGACAGCATTGACTCTTTTACGACAATATTTCCACCAAGTTTTGTATATTCCTCACTAAATACTTTTTCAATGGCTTGACCCCAATCATCCTGCAGATAGATAACAGCAACATTTTTTTTCTGCATTTTTTGAAAAAAGGTATTTGCTACAAATTTTCCTTGAAGTCCATCTGACGGATAAATTCTAAAAATATTATCTCCAAGAGAAGAAAGACCACTTGCTGATGCTCCCGTTATAATAACAGGAACATTTGCCTGCACGGCAAGTGGAAGCCCTACGGCGGCAGCTGCAGAACATACAGGACCAATAATAAGGTCAACTTTATCTACTCCAATAAGTTTTTGGTAGACACTTGAGGCTGTCTTTCCATCACAGTGATCATCTTCAAAGACCAGATCAAATTTATTATTTCCGGAATATTCTTGTAATGCAAGTTGAACGCCCGCTTGGTTATTTTCTCCATAGCTTGCGGCATCTCCGGTAAGTGGTCCTACCACACCAATTTTAATTTTTTGTTCAGGTGTTGAGACGGTTTTCGTAGCACAACCACTCAACAATATAAGAGAGGAGAGAAGACACAAGAAAGACTTTTGAATGAAAGATTTTCTTTTGTGGGCGTGGGGGATCGTATTCATAGTTATTAAGTTATAATTATGGGTACAGGATAACAAAATTTAAAATTTTGTCTTATTTTTTGATAATTTTTTAAAAAAAAGAGCAAATTAGTTGACAAATTTAGCTTATTTAAGTAAGATATTTCTATCTAGTAATTTGTCTAAAATAGTAGACATATATTATGAATATGATAAAAAAGCTACAGGAGCTAGATTTTTCAGAAAAGGAGGCAAAAGTCTATATGGCGGTTTTGGAGTTGGGTCAAGCTCATGCGGGGGAAATTGCTCAAAAGGCGGGGATAAAAAGAACAACGGTTTATAATCTTCTTCCAGATTTATTAAAAAAGGGATTCATCATGAAAAGTCACGTGAAAGGAAAGACAGTATTTTTTGTTGAAAATATAAAAAATCTTCAAAATTCGCTTGATCAAAAAAGAGTAAAGTTGGAAAATCTCATGCCCGAACTTCAAGCACTACA
Organism: Candidatus Magasanikbacteria bacterium CG11_big_fil_rev_8_21_14_0_20_39_34; assembly: GCA_002787355.1. Lineage (GTDB taxonomy): Bacteria > Patescibacteriota > Patescibacteriia > Magasanikbacterales > UBA922 > 1-14-0-20-39-34. The sequence goes on along the minus strand of PCWN01000003.1, from coordinate 94,460 downwards.
AAATATTTTTCCACACAAAACCTCTGTAAAATATTATGAGGGTGAGGGGGGAATGCGGGAATTTTATTTAGGTCTCCTGAGTAAAACAAAACCTGGGGATGAAATGTATGAATACTTTGGGACGGTTGATTTTGAAAAAGTTTTTCCTCAAGAATTTGCCGAATATTATCCAAAAGAACGTGCCAAACGAAAAGTTTCAATGAAACTTATTGGGCCCGATATCCCTTATTTGCGTACATGGCGTGAAAAAGATAAGGAAGCATTACGAGAAATGAAGTTGGTCCCTGTAGAGTCACTTTCATTTTCCGGAAATGTACAAATGTATAAAAATCACGTTGCCTTTATCTCATATAAGGAAAATTTTATGAGCGTGGTTATTGAAAGTAAAGAAATTTATCAGATGCAAAAGTGTACCTTTGATATGTTATGGTCACTTCTTTAATTTTTTTCTATTTATTGAAAAGATATTTCGATATTTTATGGAAACAAGCAAAAGAATAGGTTTTGTGTCTATAAGAGTTATGGAGTTTTTTACAAATATGTTATAATAGTATTCAGCTATACATGCAGTATTTGTGAGTATTGCGTACTACTGTTATTTTTAGTTTTTTCTTATGGATGAAAGACATTATTTTAACTCTCTTAAAACCAGTTGGCATTTTGTATGGAAATACAAAGTTCTTTGGGCTTTCGGTCTCCTTGCGGCTACATTGGGTCAAATGGGCGTTGTTGATTTCTTGGTAAAAATAGCAAAAGTAGGTACGGATGATGTTTCCATTAAATGGCTTTTATTTCCAAGTTTTTTGAGAAACGGTAATTTTGGTGATACACTCTTTTCTTCTTTTCAGTCGGGTCTTGTGTCCGTTATTCTGATTGCATTGCTTATTGCAATATTTGGTTTTATCGTGTTTGCTGCGCTTTCCTCCCAAGGTGCGATTATCCATGGATTTGCACAACTTATGCGTGGGCGGGATAATGTAGATGCTTCTTCTGCCTGGCATGCAGGAGTGGGGCATGCGGGGAGGCTGTTTGTACTCAACCTTGTAAAAAAAGTGCTTATTTTCTTCTCAGGTGCTTTGGTGAGTATACTGGTCTTAGTAAATGTAGTAGATTTTTCTGTGCTTAATTTTATTCTATTCCTTTTGGGATTTTTATTGGCATGTCTTGTAGGACTTTTTGCAACAGTTCTTACCATATATGCAGCTGGGTATGTAGTTGTGGAAGAACATGGTCTAAAAGATGCTATAGAAAATGCTTGGAGACTATTTATAAAACATTGGTTGGTTTCCTTGGAAATAGGAGTTGTTGTTTTATGTTGTGAAATCCTTCTTATTTTCGTAGCTATTTGGGGAATTGCACTCCTTTTCCTCCCGGGAGTTTTAATATGGTTGCTCTCTCTATTTACGTTCAGCTCTACCATGTGGATTGCAGGAAGTACCATTTCTATCATCCTTTCAACTATTTTTGTGATGGTTTTGGGTTCAATTTTTACCGTATTTACCACAGGTGTCTGGACCTACCTTTTCATGAAAATGCACCAAGAAGGAATTTTAAGTCGTATTATTTCAGTATTTCATAGGTCATAGTGGAAGCATTCAGATATATATAATGTTTTTATGTCAGATTTTCCCTCAATTGGTTCACTCACAGGAGATGGCGCCGGAAACAATTCTGGTGGTTTGAAGATTTCCAGTGATGAAACACAAGAGAAATTTGATGAAAAAATGAAGCAGGTTTCCTTTAAGCAAAAGGAAGTAAATACCATGCGTCTGGCAGCAAAGACGGGCTATCCCTATATTGACTTGGATAAGTTCCCCGTGAGTCAGGAAGCCTTACGGCGCTTGGAAAGAGAGGAAGTAGAACAAAGCGGAGTGGTTTGTTTTTATGTGTCAGAGAATGAATTTCGTTTGGGTGCTTTGGATCCAGAGTCGGAACATACGCAACAAATTTTTGAACGTTTGGAATCTTTAAATCATGGTAAGGGGGCCATATATGTTATATCAAAGAAAAGTTTTGAACGTGTTTTGAAGCTTTACGATATCTTGCCGGTCGTAAAATTAATTACCAAGGATATTTCCATAAATATAGGAGAGCTCAAAGAGGTAGAAGAAGCAATAACGGATTTTGATTCTCTTCAAAAACTTTTAGATAAAAGTAGTACAACGAGTTTGATGACGTATATCATGGGGGCGGGTTTTAAACTCAATGCATCTGATGTACATATTGAAGCAGAAGAAGAAAAAATTGTTGTTCGATTTCGTTTGGACGGAATTTTGCACGATGCTGCGAACCTTCCCAAAGATGCATACCGAAAGTTAGTTTCACGTATTAAACTTCTTTCCAGTTTGAAGATAAATATTACGGATAAACCACAAGATGGTCGTTTTGGAATAAAGCTTCCGGAAGGGGATGTAGACGTTCGTGTTTCAACCATACCTACTGTGTATGGTGAAAGTATTGTAATGCGTCTTTTGCACCAATCTCGAGAGGGACTTACCTTGGATAAGCTTGGATTTATTGGGGACTCATATGAAAAGTTAGTTTTTGAAATACAGCGTCCAAATGGAATGATCATTACAACGGGGCCTACTGGAAGTGGTAAAACAACTTCACTCTACGCCATGATGCATCTGTTGAATAAGCCTGGTGTAAAGATTATAACCTTGGAAGATCCGGTTGAATATAAAATGGAAGGAATTAACCAATCACAGATAGATAAATCACACGGATATACATTTGCCAAAGGGCTACGCTCTATGCTTCGTCAGGATCCAGATATTGCTATGGTTGGAGAGATTCGTGATTTGGAAACGGCAGATATTGCTATACAGTCTGCGCTTACCGGACATCTTATTCTCTCAACGATCCATACCAATAGTGCATCTGGTGCGATCCCTCGCTTTCTTTCTATGGGAGTAAAACCATTTTTATTGGCACCAGCACTCAACAGTGTTATTGGGCAGCGTTTGGTGAGAAAGATCTGCTCAGACTGCAAAGAGGCCGTACAATTGGATGAAAAGACTATGCAGAGAGTATTGGAGACTGTTGAGCATATGCCGGAGAAGGAAAAAGCACAGGTTCAATCAAAGGAAATGGTTTTCTATACAGGGAAAGGATGCCAAACCTGTAATGGGATTGGTTTTAAGGGAAGAATTGGAATTTATGAAATTTTTATTATGAATTCAGATATTGAACAGATGATTCTAGCTGGACAAGTATCTGAGTTTGAAATAGAAAAAATTGCCATACAAAATGGTATGGTTACCATGGTTCAAGATGGGGTTTTAAAATGTTTGCAAGGTATAACGAGCATTGAGGAGGTATTTAGAGTGATTGAATAGCTAGCTTGTAGTTTTTAGTTTCTTGAAAAGAGAAGTTTAAAATTACAAATTAGAAATTTACGATATGGTTTCACGTCATTTACAAAACAATGATGTGGCTGTAGAACAGCCTGTCAAATTTTACAAATTCATTGCCGTTACCTTTTTGATTATTACGCTGATCCTTTTTGGGGTAATTATTTTCATGTCTTCAAAAAGAGCAGTTATTACTGTGATTACGAAGTCACAACCTATTGATATTACTTCTTCTGTAAAAATAGGGAATGCCGAAAAAGGAGCGGATGTGTCCGGAAGTGTCACTTCCACTGTGATGAATATTTCAGAGACATTTGAACCCACAGGAACTGCTCAGGAGGAAGGTGTTGCTACAGGAAAAGTCACCCTTCATAATGAGAGTTCTTTGGCACAACCGCTTGTTGCCACCACAAGGCTCATGACAAAGGATGGCGTATTGTTCCGAATGAAGCAGGCAGCCACCGTTCCTGCCTCTGGTACGGTAGAGGTTCTCGTATATGCAGACAAACCCGGAGATTCAGGCGATATTGGACCACAAGAGAAATTTACAATACCGGGACTCAGTGAAGTACGACAGGAAGAGGTCTATGGAAGCAGTGAAGCACCTATGAAGGGCGGAGTAAAAAACATAGGGATTCTTTCTTTGGATGACATAAAAAACGCAGAAAATATTTTGTTGGAAAAGATAACTAAGCAAGCAGAAGAATCACTCCAATCTGAGCATCCAGAACAAAAAGGAATTTTCTCTGTGATACAGCATACATTTGAAAGTGATGTGGAAGCTGGAAAACAGGTAAGTCAATTTACACTTTCTGGAAAGGCAACGGTTATGGGGGTTTTCTATAGTGACGATGCAATTCAATCTTGGGCTGCAGAGGCTCTCAGTAAGCGTGCAATATCTGATGTAGAAATTGTTCACGCAGGGAGTACACAGCCAACCGTAACTTTTGAAAAATATAATGATGAAGATCACTCCGTCACCGCTAAAGTTTTCTACGATGGATTGGCTACACTTAACCCAGAAAGTCCTGCAATTCAAAAGGGGATGTTTTTAGGAAAAACAAAGGCAGAAATACGGAGATACCTCATAGGGTTGGATCATATCTATGAAGTGAATATAGATTTTTCTCCCGCTTGGATGAGAAAAGTTCCTTTCATGGCAGAGCATGTGACGGTTGTGGTAAAAAATGTGGAGTAAGAGGAATAAGTAGCAAGTTTGCCATTGTTGCTTGACAGTTTTTCATAGAAGAGTTAAGATGGTTTTATCTACTGTAAAGACAGCCATGCCGGGGGTTCCCCAACAGGGAAGAGAGGTCAGAGACTGAGAGCCTTTCTAGGGTGAAAACGGTTATGTACCACTTTACTGAGAATCTTCTCAAGTAGAAAGACAATAAAAGAGTATAATATTTGGGTGGAACCGCCTTTTTATATAAATAACAGGGCCCCGATAAATTGTTTGCATGTTTGTACACAATTTATCGGGGCTTTTTTGTAAATAACTTAAAACGTATGTCAGAACACAATATAGATAATCTACGTCATTCCTGTGCGCATCTTCTTGCTGCTGCAGTATTAGAGTTGTATCCCCAAGCAAAGCGGACTATTGGTCCTCCTATTGAAGATGGATTTTATTATGATTTTGATTTTTTGGATGAAAAAATATCTGAAGAGGATCTCAAAAAAATTGAAAAAAAAATGCAGGAAATTTTGAAATCTTGGAAATCATTTGAACGACATGAAATAAGTAAGGAGGAGGCTTTAAAAATGTTTGAAAATAATGAGTATAAAAAAGAACTGATAGAAGAATTTTCTGGTGAAGGACAGATGCTTACGGCTTATCAATCTGGGGATTTTACAGATCTTTGCCGTGGAGGACACTGTGAGGAGCCACATAAACAATTGCAAAATTTTAAGCTTCTAAAATTGGCTGGTGCGTATTGGAGGGGTGATGAAAAAAATAGAATGCTTACGAGAATTTATGGTACTTGTTTTGAGACGAAAGATCAGCTTAAGGAATATCTCAACATGTTGGAGGAAGCGAAAAAAAGAGATCATAGAGTATTGGGCAAACAGTTAGGACTTTTTACGTTTTCGGATTTGGTCGGTCCGGGTCTGCCTCTTTGGTTTCCAAAAGGTACTATTATACGTGATCAGATAGACAGTTTTGTCTGGAGCTTGAGAAAAGAAAAAGGATATGAAAAGGTTACCATACCACATATTACCAAAAAAGAGTTATACGAAACATCAGGTCATTGGGATAAATACAGTGCAGATCTTTTTAAAGTAAGTGCAAAAGAAGGTGAAGAAGATGCTGAGTATGCACTCAAACCTATGAATTGTCCGCACCACACACAAATCTTTGGTGGCATGATTCGTTCTTATCGAGATATGCCACAACGTTTCGCAGAAACAACTATGGTATACCGTGCTGAACAATCAGGGGAACTTTCAGGTCTTACTCGAGTACTTTCAATCACTCAGGATGATGCACATGTCTTTTGTAGAGAATCACAGTTGAGACAAGAAATAGAAGCTATTTGGGATATTATTGATAAATTTTATGGGACATTTGCTTTTCAGTTAAGTGTACATCTCTCATTTCGTGATCCAAAGACTCCAGAAAAATATCTTGGAGATACAAATGTTTGGGATAGATCAGAGGCAGTTATAGAAGATATTGCAAAAGAAAGAGGAGCAAAGTATGAACTCGATTTGGGAGAAGCGGCTTTTTATGGGCCAAAATTGGATTTTATTGCAAGGGATTCTATTGGACGAAAGCATCAGGTAGCTACCATACAGCTCGATAGAAATCAGCCTGCACGATTTGGCCTTCATTGTATCAACGAGCATGGGGAAGAAGAGCAGGTAGTTATGATTCATGCAGCGATTGCTGGTTCATTGGAAAGATTTTCCGCTGTTTTAATCGAACATCTTGCTGGAAACTTTCCACTTTGGCTTGCGCCGGTACAGATTGAGATTCTTCCAGTTTCCACAGAAAAACACCTAGAAGGTGCAAAAAAACTTGCAGACGAGTTGTCATCACATGGACTTCGTGTGCATGTGGATCAAGCGGATGAAACCGTAGGAAAGAAGATTCGAAATAGTTCAAAAATGAAGATTCCTTATGTTCTTGTTGTAGGGGATAAAGAACTTTCAGGAAATGAGCTTACGGTAAGAATTCGAGGACAAGAAAATCAGGAAGATATGAGTAAAGATGCTTTTATAAATAGGGTGTTAGAAGAGGTGAAAGAGAAAAAGGCGTAGGAGCAAAAAGTCCCGGTTGAACCGGGACTTTTTTTATCCGCCTGGAAATAATTTATGGTACACCCGTTCAATGGGGGCAGGTTGGCTTGCTGCATTATTTTCGAATCGTTTTTTGAGTTCTTCTTCACCCGGATACTTCCCAATGTCTCGGAGACCACTTTTTTTCATGGCAATACGCATTTCCCCCCAAAATTTTTCAGGATTTATTTTGTCTACTTTTGGTACCGCTTGGAGAACGTCTTCTACTTGTTTTTGGGTCATTTGTGGAGGCGCTTCTTCATAAAAAAGTTTGCCAACAAGTTGTGAAAGAGGATCTTCCTTTTGATTTTCTTTACGTTCTTGTTCTGCCTGTGCAAATCGTTCATTGCTTGCCAACTCTTCTTGTCTTAGGGTTTCTTCAAGACGTTTTTGCGCTCTAGCAACACGTTTTTTGTTTTGGTCTCCCAGATCAACTCCATCGGAGTCGGGCACAAATACCGTGGGAAACTCCATGGGCTCAGCTTCTTGTGGTTCTGGAGTAGATATATCTTGAATAAGTTTCTCAACCCGAGCACTTCTCACTCTTTTTCGTCTTTTTGGTTGAGTTTGAGCGATAAGCCTTTCTACTGTTTCATCAAGCTCAGCATTTTCTTGTGCTCTTTGTTCATCAGTTTTTGGATTAAAAAGTTCTTCAACTGCTTCTTGGGCGGGAGTACGTGTAATTTCTGTAATGAAGGCTTCCCATTTTTTGTCAGCTCCTTTTTTTCTCACCTGTGCTAACCCAGAGGCCTCTACAATTTCACCAGTGTCGTCAACTTCCAAAACATATCCTGTTCCCTTGCGGAGCAAATTTTCAACAATGAATTGGTTGCCTTTTTTTATCACTTCAAACTCTCTTTTCTTTTTTCCATTGGAATCTATTTCTAAGACATACATAGTATCGGGGGATACACGTTCGTAGCTGAGATGACCCTTTTTATCGGGCGTTGGAACCTCACGTACTTCTCCTGGTTGTAGACGTAAAAATGTATCAATAATATTGCTCGGGAGTGCAGTTTCACCCCATTCAAGGGCAAGTTCATCTGGACTTGGGGAAGATTCAGCATCTCTTTTTTCCTTCTTTTGGTCTCGTAAGTTTTCGCGTATTTCATCGATGGATACTACGCCGCGTTTGCTTTCATTTCCTTTGGATACCCAAGCAGCCCCCGTACCATCCTCAAAGCGAAGAACAGCTCCATTTTGTGAGAGGGACATATCACCACTTAAGTTAGGAAGGGGTTCTCCACTTCTATCAAATACCTCAAATTCAAATTTTTCTCCTTCAAGTTTATGAAGTTTGAGGAGACTGTTATTCCAGTTTAAAAAGAAAGAATCTCCAACACGCATTGATGCCACGTCCTCGCCAATGGCACTTGAATTCAGAAGTTCAGGAGAATCCAGTCGTTCACCATATACAAATTTTAAAATTTCTTCTCCTATGCGAACCCGGCCCTCTTTCAGTTCATGACGATATTCTTCTTCATACCATGCTGTGGGGTCCACTGAAAGAGTTTCATGGGGGGGATTGAAGGTAACAGCTTTTGTCCCATCAGGAAGGACAATATCGTGTCGTTCAGCTGGAACGGATACCCGAGATTTTACAAAGGTTACTTCATTTCCATCATCAAACTGAATATGGATATTATTTTCAGCAGTTTTTACTTGTACATTATCAAAAATTGGTTTTCCTCCTGTATCACGAACATATAGAGAATATGAGCCATGGTCTAATTTTTTGAGATGCATGGTCCCAATGATTGCACCACCGGCTGTATAGGGAAATGTTGATTCATCTCCTACATTCATTTCAACGGGGGAAATACGAGTATCGAGTTCTCCCATTTTTGGAGTTTCACCAATGGTACCTTCAATAAATGGAGTTGCAATTCGCATTCCAATTTCCTGGATAATTTCTTTGTCAAGTTGCTTTTCATCAACTTGCTCAGGATGTTGAGGTCTGTCTGTTGCAAGCTGTATTTCTGGTGGAGGGATAACTTCAAGACCTTTTTTAGGATGAGCTGCAGCAAATGCCTCAACACTTTTGGCAAACTCAGCTACATTGCTGTGTGGTACATCAGGGCCCTCATTGGGATTTTTGTTTGAGGAATATGCAAAATATGTATCATTTGGTGAAAGTTTTCTGAATGTACGTTGTTCTCCGGATTGTAGGAGGGTAACTGTCAATGCGTTTTCACTGGGTTGTAAAATTGATGCGGAGAGAAATGGTAGTTTTGTTCCATCTTCTTTTGAAAAATCAACTTGGTAGGTATATTCTGTAGTTTTTGTGTAAGTAGCCAAGAGTTTTTCATGAGAACCGGGTTCTTGTGTATGAAGTGTCAGTGTTTCTCCCACAGGCAGATTTTGAAGTTCTTTACCTTTTGTGGAATTAAAGGCGTTCAAAAATTGTTGTGCCCAGTTATCAAAAAGACGTACTTCAAATTCTTGATCATCTTGTATCCCACCCCTGTTTTCTTCTGTAAGTGGTTGTTCATCCACCGTTTTGAGTTTATCTAAAAATGCTTGCATGTCTTTTTGTGCTGCTTCATGTTGAAGGGTTTGTGCGTACAATCCGTCTGGAGAAGAAGCTTCTGGGTGAAGTAATGTGTATGCTTCAGTCATGACTTGAGAATCCTTTGGAATCCCAACACTTTGGGCCTTGGTATAGAGCTCTTCAATCTGTTTTCTTCGTTCATTTTGGTAGCGTTGTTCTTCTTTGAGTTCAAGTTCTGCGAGTTGAATATCAGCTTGAGTCCACTGGCGGTCTGCTGGGTTCAATTTTCCACTTCTTCTTTTTGTTTCTGTAAGGTCGTATCCTCGTTTTGCCCGTTCTACATTTCCTTCTGCTTTTGCAATGTCACCAATCTGTGCATGATATTCTCCAATGAGAAAATTAAGTTGCTCACGAATTTTTTTTGGTGAGTTTTCTTTGAGTTCTCGTAAGTTTTGTTCGAGAACAAGCTGTTCTCTTTGAAGATCTTTTATTTCTTGCTGTCGTTTTCGTGTAGTTTCAAAAAGAGCGTCCGATTGGGCAGTGGTTCCGGATTCATCACGTATGGAAGAGACTTCTTTTTTAAGAAGTGAAAAGTTAGTATCCTGTTGTTCTCCCAATGTTCTTTGAAGTTGCTCAATTTCACTTTTAATGAAACGTAATTGGGCTTCCAGAGTAAAAATCATTGCTTGTGGGTCACGCTCAGTATTTTGTTGGGGTATCTGTTGTTGTCTTTCAAGGGTGTTTGGTCTTGCTTCTGCCGTTTGTGCAGGAAGGCTCCCTGCTACACCTGCAAGCGCCTGCAGTCCAAGGGCTGCTGTCTGAATATGCCTTTTTTTCCCGAGGCGTTGCAATGTGGTATCTGGTGGTGGAGGTGCCTTTCTTTTCCCTTTAGGGCGATGAATAAAATCTTGTAGGGCCGTTTTTATACCATCTCGTTGAAGAGTAGACCAAAAGCCAGAAGCTTGAGTATGTTGTGCCTGCAGTTGAACTCGTCTTTCAATTTCTGTAACCACTGCTTCAAAAAATGGGTTGGTGGCATACCATTCGTTGAGTTCTCTATTAGAGATCCCCTTTGCTATAACTTTTCCATGTTTTAAATCAAGCTTGATTTTTATTCCAAACTGTGCAAAAAAAGCCTGCTCTATTTGACGTTTAAAAGCCGTTATATCAATTTCTTCGGGGGGAAGTATTTCTAAAAAAAATTTTTCAGCTGATGCAATGCCAGCTTCTTGTCTGTTTTGTAGGTTAACTTTTGCATCTGTTAAAGAAGATGGAGAATTTCCATTCATTATCTCATGCGTCAGTTTGGAGGATTCTGTTTGTAAATTTGGAAGATGGTACACCCAAGATTCGCTATCAAAAAGCCCTACCCGCTTGGTAGTAAGATCTTCTACTTCTATAAGACCATCTTTTCGGACATCTACTACACGGAATGCCTCAGAATATGTCTGTGGTGAAATTGGAATGGGCCTTTTCTTTGCATAAAAGACATCACCTCTTTGTATGCCGGAAAATGCTTCAGGGATGGTATTGCGCGATTCAATAGACTCACTGTGGGGTGCATCTTGCTCTTGCAGAGGGAGTGTCTCAGGGGCTTGTTCAGTCTCAACTTGAATCGTTTGGCGCATTCTTTTCCAGGCATCTTCAGTAACAGCAATTTCCGTTCCTGTATGCACATCTTGTAGAAGAAGATTTCCTTTTTCAGAGAGACCTGCAATTTTGATATCCTGTGTCAGGATTTCTTTTCCCCTTTTTTTTAACTTTATTTGTTCTGGAAAACGAAAAATTTGTCCCACGGTAAATGATTCATCCGCAAAAAAGAATGGAAGTGGGCCCATTTCTTGGGTTTCTCTTGAATGCTCTCTGAGATGCATAATTTGTGGTACCAATTGTTGTGCTTCTGTTTTTGAAGTATTGTTTCTTTGAAATTCTGCAAGTTTTTTCTTATACGTGTGTTGCAGGGATTCAAATGTTTTTAAAAGTGTCTCGTGTTCTGTGCTATGTATCTGTTCTTGCCTACCAGATAAATCAAAAACACCCTCATCAATAAGATGGTGCATCAAAGAATCCATATGTGATTGTACATGGTCTAAACTCCAGGATTCCCATTCCGATTTATTTCCCCAGTCCATTTTTTCTGAGGATTGTTTTGGGGCTTCTGAATGAAATTGTAAGACCTTTGGTCCCCGTTCTGACATATAAAAAATACCTAAACTTAGTATAGCATAAAATATATTGAAAGAAAATAAAAAAGTGCCTGTGGGCACTTTTTTATTTTCTTCCAAAGAGTTTTGAGAAGAATCCTTTTTTTTGTCTTTGTGGCGATCGAGCTAATGTTGCCTCTTTCTTTTTGGGGATGGAAGCAATATCATTTTCATCAAGGCCTCGATTTTCTATTTGAATTTTTTCATCGATACTTCCGGGTTTTCGTTGAAAAAATTCTTCTGCAAGTCTATCGTCTGTATCAGTTCTTTGTTTATTATGCTCAACAAGCATTTCAGCAAAAGACCCATTGGACTGAGGAGCAACTGGCTCTTTAAGAGGTTTTACAATAGGTTTTCGGGCATCAAGTGATGCAATAATGGAAGGATCTGAAAGTTCTCGAAGTTTTTCAAAGTCAATATCAAGTGGTCTTGGGTGATCTTCTGCTTCTTTCTTTTTGTTTGCTTCTTCTTCAGCAAATTTTCTTGCCATCTCAATTTCTTTAGCATCATGTTCTGCCATGCTTTTTTGGAGGAATTGTTCAGCCTGACGGGTGAGAATGGCCGCTGTTGCGACATCTCCTTGATCCAGTGCACGACTTGCTTCTTGATACAGAAGGCCAAAGCCTCTTTGTTGGGATTCATTAAGAGAACCCTTGAGGAGAGTGTATCTATTATACAGACCATTTTCTTCGTCTCGAAGTGCTTCTGCGGTTGCATTTCTCACTTGATCTGCTCGTGCTTCAATCAGTTGAAAATTTGTTTCTGCTTCATTCATTGCCGTTTGGAGGCTTTCTCTTTTGGTGAGGAGGTCTTTCTGTTTTGCAAGGTTCCCACTGTATTGTTCAAGTCCTGTTTGATATTCTTTCCATATGAGGGCAGACTGTTCAATACGTTGCATTTCACTTCTCATATCAACTTGTCCTGTTTGCGCAAGTAAGTCTGCAACTTCATGGGGGTTTTCTCCTGCTTTTCGTATACTCTCATAGAGCTCAAGAGCATCGGTGTTTATCTGTGACTGAGTTTCAGAGAGATTTTGGTGGAGTCCACTGAGCTGTGTGAATTCCTGTTCTAAGTCAGCATGGAGTTGCATAAACTCGGCATCAAAGTCTCGGTATTCTCGACTTAGATCCATGTACTCCTTGAGAGCCGTTTTTTCTTCAGAAAAAATTTGTTCCGCAGAAAGCATTAACTCAAAAATATCTTCCTGTCTTTCCGGAAGTTGCGGTTGTTCTTGTTGTGGGACTTTTTTGGTCTCTGACATATGCACACAGTATAGCAAATTTTTGAAAATATGTGGAATTTTTTTCTGTGGAGAAGAAAAAAATAGTAAAAAATGACTTGAAAGCGTTCCTTTTGGAGACTTGATTTTTTCTTAGATTTTCAGTATAATATGCAAAAAATATCATGTCTATACCATATAAATATCACATTATCACCTTTGGGTGTCAGATGAACAAAAATGACTCAGAAAGAGTAGAGTCTCTTTTTCGTGGTATGGGAATGGAGTCTACGGAAAAGGAAACAGATGCAGATGTCATTTTACTCAATAGTTGTAGTGTTCGTGAATCAGCGGAGGCTCGAATTTTTGGTTTTACCAAAAATTATGTGGAACTGAAAAAACAAAATCCCAACTTGGTAGTATGTGTAACGGGCTGTATGCCTGGACGAGATAAGGGCAAGAGCATGGGGGATAAGTTGCAGGGAGTTGACTTGTATTTTCCTACCAAAGATATGGTACATCTCCCAAAATGGTTGTATGAAATTAATCCCAATTTTCGGAATATGGAAGATTTACAGGAAGATTACCTTTCTTTGCGTCCAACTCTCAAAAAACATACGCAAGCCTTTGTTACATTGCAGACGGGCTGTAATCATTTTTGTAGTTACTGTGTAGTTCCTTTTGCCAGGGGGCTCGAAGTTAATAGATCTCTTAAAGAAATTTTGGAAGAATGCAATGCATTGGCAGAAAACGGATGTATTGAAATTACGCTTCTGGGACAAATTGTAAATCACTATATTGCACCCGATCCTCAATATTTCTCTTTACATAATCCATATAGGAAAAGTGACTTTGCAAAGCTTCTTTGGGAAGTAAACCAAATTCATGGAATAGAGCGAATTCATTTTACCGCTCCACATCCTATATTTATGTCAGAAGAAGTTATTGATGCGATGGCACTTCCTAAACATCTCCAATTTCTCCATCTCCCGGTCCAATCCGGAAATGATGAAATGCTTCGGAAAATGAATAGAAGACATGATAGACAGTTTTATCTCAATTTGGTAAAAAGGATAGGGGAGAAACATAAGAATATGGCTCTTGGGACAGATATCATCGTGGGATTTTGTGGTGAGACCGACGCTATGTTTGAAGATACCGTGGATCTCTATAAAGAGTGTCAATTTGACATCTCCTATACGGCACAGTATTCAGAGCGCAGTGGGACGCTTGCAGTAAAGGCATTTAAGGATGATGTAGATAAATCAGAAAAGAAACGTCGTTGGTGGGTATTACAAAAATTAATGGAAGATATTGTGTACCAAAAGAATCAAAAATATATTGGTCAAACGGTGAGCGTTATGCTGGAAAATGCTACGAAAACGGCGACCGGAGAATGGCTTACCGGCAATAGTGAACACATGAAACGGGTTCGGATACAAGGGGATGATTCAAAAGTGGGAACAATTCAAAAAGTAAAGATTGAAAAAGCAGATAAATGGATGCTTTGGGGACATATACTATAAAACCAGTTAATATCATTTAATGAATAATTCACTTCAAAAAGTTGTTATCATACTTGGTCCTACTGCTTGCGGTAAAACGGATTGGTCTTTGCGATTGGCAAAAACATATAACGGAGAAGTTGTATCTGCTGACTCCAGGCAAATTTACAAAAAAATGGATATTGGGACAGCGAAAGTTATTGGTGACTGGCGGTGGAATGTGAGTTGGAATGGTCTACGAAGAAGTTACTATGTAGAAGATGTTCCGCATCATCTTATGGACTTTTTGGATCCTGGCAAAAGTTTTTCATCAGCGGAATTTCGTGATCGTGCAGTAAAATATATAAAAATGGCGACTCGCCATGGAAAGATCCCTTTTGTGGTTGGTGGAACGGGTTTATATATTTCTTCTTTGGTCAATAATTTTTATATTCCACGTATCCCACCAAATAAAAAGCTTCGGAGTGGTCTGGAAGAAAAAAGTCATGAGGAGCTTATGGAGCTTCTCAAACGTCTGGACAAAGAGACGGCGAGTAATATTGATCAAAAAAATAAAAGAAGAATTATTCGCGCATTGGAGGTATCTATCATGACAGGAGAAAAATTTTCCAGACAGAAAAAGAAGGGGGAAAAAATGTTTGATTTCCTACAAATTGGTATTGATGTAGAGAGGGATATTCTGTATGATAGAATTAACAAACGTGTGGACGCAATGATAGAGGATGGATTATTACAGGAGATAGAGGCACTTCTAAAACAAAAATACAGTTGGAAACTCCCAAGTATGAGTGGAATTGGGTATAGGCAATTTCAACTCTACTATGATGGGGAGCAAAGTTTAGAAAAGACAGTAGAACTTCTGAAAAGAGATACTCGTCGATACGCACGTCGGCAGCTTACCTGGTTCCGAAGAGACAAAGGAATTGTCTGGTGCAAATCATATGAAGAGGCAGAAGCTTTAGTACAAAAATTTCTTCAGTAAAAAAAATTATAAACTATGAGTATGAATAGCAAAGGTATGTATACTCCAATTATTGGGATGGAAGTACATGTGGAACTCAAGACACTCTCAAAAATGTTTTGTTCCTGCAAAAACGATCCAGATTTTACAGAACCAAATTCACAAATTTGTGAGCTGTGTACCGGCCAACCGGGTACTCTTCCCGTTGCAAATAAAAAGGCGATAGAGTGGACGGTCCTTATTGGAAAGGCACTGGGTTGCCGTATCCGCGAGTTATCCAAATTTGATAGAAAGCATTACTTTTATCCCGATCTACCAAAGGCATATCAAATTTCCCAGTATGATGAACCCATTGCAGAAGGTGGTTCTTTAACCCTTACCTTTGAATTAGAAGAAAATGAAAGAAGCCAAGCCGTGATTGGGATAGAACGTGCACATCTTGAAGAAGATACGGCAAAACTTACTCATGACAAGGACGGAAATACCCTTGTGGATTTTAACCGGTCCGGAGTTCCGCTTGTTGAGATTGTCACACGTCCAGATTTTAAATCTGCTATAGAAGCAAAGAAATATTGTCAGGAGCTACAGTTGATCATGCGTTACCTTGGGGTATCGGACGCAGATATGGAAAAGGGGCATATGCGTTGTGAGGCAAATGTTTCCCTGCAGGAAGAGGGACGTTTTGAAATTGTGGATGGATTGGTAAAGCCTCTTGGAGATTATATTTTAAACAATAAAGTAGAATTAAAAAATATTAATTCTTTTAAGGCCGTAGAAAAAGCGATTGAATTTGAGATACAAAGGCAAGCAAAAATGCTCAAGAACGGGGAAGCCTGGTCTCAACAAACTCGCGGTTGGGATGAGGAAAAAGGTGAAACGGTTTTGCAAAGAGAAAAAGAAAGTGCCAAAGATTACCGTTATTTTCCAGATCCAGATATCCCACCCTTTGAGCCACTGGTACTCTCAAAAGAGGTATTTCTTCCTGAGCTCCCAATGGCAAAACGTATGCGTTTTCATCAGGAATATGGGTTTTCTTATTCTGATGCAAAGATTCTCACCGATAGCAAAAGATGGGCAGACTTTACTGAAGAGGTTATGAGTGAGCTTGTTGATTGGCTCCATAGTTTACCAGAAGTAAAGGGAGAAACAGATGAGATTATGGAGGAAAAAAGAAATAAGATTGCACGTTTGTGTGGTGGATGGCTTACGAGCAAACTTATGGGAATGGTAGAAAATTTTGAACAAATACATTTTAGTGCAGAAAATTTTGCAGAGCTTGTTGCGCTTGTCTATACGGATCGAGTAAATTCTACCAATGCGCAAAAAATTCTCATGGAAATGGTAGAGTCAAAAACAGACAAAGATCCTTCACATATTATGGAAGAAAAGGGTTACGGACAAATTTCTGATGAGGGACAGCTCAAAGATATTATAGAACAAGTCATTACTCAGTTTCCCAAACAGGTGGATGAGTATAAAGGAGGAAAAGAGACGGTTATTCAATTTTTGGTGGGAATGGTTATGCGTGCTACAGAAGGATCTGCGGATCCCAAGGTAGCAGAAAAACTGCTTAAAGACACTTTGAAGTAGAGTATGTCTGAGGAACTACATGCACATAGATTGGGAGAAATTTTTCGTGATGCACGGCAGGGTGTTTTGGATTCTCAAGGAGATGGATTACGTGCAGAAGATGAGAGACAGGTTTTTCAACTTTGGAGAGACCGTTCAGATGAAAATTGGGGGAAGATCCTTTCTGGAGAAATTCCTTTGGAAGAAAATTCGATTCGGGTTTTGCTGTCTCTGCTTATTGAAGACGTGATGGAAGAAGCTTTTTCCCGTCTTGTACGAAGTGGAAAAGAAAAACTTGATCTTGAATCAGTAAAAAGGGTTGCACAGGAAAAGGCAGAAGAAACTTTGCAGCTTTATCGTGATCTTGTACGTCATTCCAAAGAGGTTGAGGCAGGAATGCTTCCTTTTTTGAAAGAAGGTGCATCGGTTACTGATTTGGAGAAAGAAAAAATTACACAATCACTGCAAAGGCGTGCGGGAAAAGCAATATTTGCCTATGCCCAAGAGGTGCGCAATATGGTAGAAACACAAGCGGAAAATTTTCCTGCTCTCCCAAGTGAGGCATTTGGACAATTACATGAAGATTTGGAAATGCTTCGGGCTATAATTGAGGCCATGTACAAACAGACCGGGCGACTGGACATAGAGTCCTTGCGAGGATTGGACTTTGGCTATGATGCGCGTGATAAACAGAGTGTACTTGAGGTTGCAAAAGAAAACTATCCCGGGAATTCTGAAGTGGAAAAACAGGTGAGAGAAAATCTTCAAGCTGCTCTTGAAAATCCCGATGCAGAAGTACCTGTTTTAAAAAAAGGGAATGAAATATTAGCATACATGTATTTTCTCAAAAAAGAATCTTTGGATGAAAAGGAGCATATTTATGCGGGAGGACTCAATGTAAATCCCAAATTTCATGGACTGGGTATAGGGGATATTTTCATTGAAAGAATGGTTATAGAAAAAGCTCAAAACTTTGTGGTGGATGCGGTGATGGTCCCCAGTGTAGAGTTATTGGAAAGGCATCTTGAAAAAACTGGGTTTGTGATTACCGGCATGAAAAAGAATGACGATGGCTCATTTTTCTATATAGTTGAGTTGGACCAAGAAAAAAATAAAGCTTTATCTTCAAAGCATGAAGATATTCAAAACAGGGATGCCTATAAAAAAATTGAATTCAACGAGAGAACAGAACTGACCAGTTCAGAAAAGGAAGAAGAGGTACAAAAGTTGCTTGATGATGGATTTGTGGGCACGCGTTATCTACGGAGTGAAACAGGTTTTATACTTCTTTTTGAAAAAAGAACATAAATAAAAAACCTCCTGACTCTATCAGGAGGTTTTTTATTTTTCAATACTATTTACTTTCTTCCCAGAGCTTTTCAAACATAAATCTCTGAAGGGTATAAATGTTTTTGTCTTGAATAATCATGGACACAGGAGCCTGTTTTTCCAAGGTCATGTACACTACTTTGTGATCATAAATTTGAAGACTGGTTTTAAAGGGACAAGAACCTTTTGCAATGCGTCGTACTTGTAAAAGAGGAGTATCTATTGAGGTCAAAAATTTATTTGCATCGCTATCGTCAAGGATCAATATTTTTTTCCGAATTCCCAATTTTTCTCTTTGAGTTGTATACTCTCGATTAATCTCAGGGGCAATCCGTACCGCTTCTCCAAGATCTGCTATAGTATAGATTTCTTCTTTTGCTGTGAGAGAGTCCCAGAGGACTTCTTTAAAACCATCCATACCTTCCAAAAAACGGACTCCCGGTTTGTGAAAGGTTAAATTATAAGTTCCAATAAGCGACTCTATGGTTTCTTTTATTTCATTTTGAAAAAGTTGAGCATCACGTTTTTTTTGCTCTGCAAGAGTATCAAGATTATTTGGATGAGAAGGCCTATAAAAGGCATTTCTTCCTTCTTTTCTATGTTCTAAGAGTTTCCATTTATCAAGTTCCGTGATGGCATTATAGACACTGGCGCGGGAAAGACCCGTCACCTTTTGCATTTGGGGAACAGTAAGCTCACCCTTTTGCAGAAGAAGGAGGTAGATATTTGAGGTAATATCATCAAATCCGGCGTGTGTGAGGGTTTCTTTTATGGTAGGCATAGAAATAAAGTTTTGGATGAATACGTAGCTAGAGGCCAGTATATCATGATTTTTTTAAAATGTCAATAAAAATATAGACATATCAAAAAAATAAGTACAAATAATACTTATTTTAGCAAATTTAAACGTCTTTATATACTTCAACGTATATGATGAAAATGCCTGCGCCACATCCGAGAAAACTGAAGGATCCAGCCACTTCGCATTCTTCCGGTTACCTGGTATTGATTCCAACCTGTTCCGTCGAGCATGGACATGGCTTCACCAATAATCCATCGAGCCATGCGCTTTTCACTTTCCAGATCAAAGTTACTAGGGGCTGGATAACGATGAAAACCTTCTTTTTGAAAATAGTCTAGAATATTTTTTTTGGGAATCTGTATAAGATAGTGTTCATTGACAACACAAAAATTTTCAAGCCAAGTGATGACCGATTCTAGATCCGAAAAGTCAAGATTTTGAAGTTCCCCTACAAGCGTGTCTACCTGGTGCTGAAGTTTTCGCACTTCCTTGTCTTGTGTAAGCATAGAGCAAAAATTCAAAGGGAATATGAGTGAAAAGAGAGTGAGAAGTCTTCTTAACCGTAGTAGAAAAAAATGAAATTGTCAAGAAAAAACATTCCTATACAAATATTTTTGAGGAAGAAAAGGTGGGTATTATTTTGGGATGGAAAAATGGTAAACCAGAGTTTTCTGGTCATTGTAGGCTCTATGCGTTTTTTCTGTGAATGTAATGGAACTTCCCTTCTTGCGGTAGTATTCCACCAAGCTCATGAGAATTGCTTGAGCCCGACGACGAGTGTCTTCCAGCTTTTCTGGTGGTACCGTAATCATGTAGGTCACGGGAATCCCGCGAAGGATATCCCAGAAAAGGTGGGTGAGATCCTTTTCTTTTATCTGGTCAGTGGACACGGTGACGGAAGCAATGGGCATGGAGTCAACTCCTTTTATTTTTCATCCCCAAAGACTACATAGGCATATAATCTTTGGGGATGCGACAGAGCGGGTACTCTGTCAAAGGTGGGGCGGAGTGCATGCGCTACTGGTTGCGCTCACACTCGCAGGTGATGGTGTCGGGGTCGAGGCTGGCGCCGCTCGCGGCGACCGAGGCCGCCGCCTCGTCGGGCAGGCCGTCGGGGACCTCGATCTGGACGGTGCCCTGGTCCCCGTCGCGGGAACCGCTGGCCCCGGGGAAGCTCCCGCTCGTGAACTGGTCGAAGGCGTTGGCGTCGCGCACCGTTCCGGTGCAGGTGCAGGTTCGGTTGGCCATGAGTTTCCTCCTGAAGGCCGCTGGAGACGCGCATGTACCCCATGCACACACGCGCTATACAAGGGCCTTAATGGAGAGAGTTCTCTCTTCTGTTTTCAAGAAGTTTAAAGACAAAAGGGAGTTTGAGACGGTGGGGTCTCGGGGTGGTGGGAATTAGTCGTCCAGGTTGTTCGGGTAGGCGGGGACGGTCTTGTCATCACGTTCCGGGAAGAAGATCTCGACGCCGGCTCGCTCTGCCATGTACTCGAAGCCGCGCCTGTAGGCGCGGGTGGTGTTGAGCATGAAGGCCGCGCACACGAGCGAGGGCCAGCTCACGAAGGCGTCGCCCGCCTCAAAGAGCGTCCCATCATGAAGGGTCTCCTTTCCGGAGTCGATGGCTTCGCGGACCTTCACGTCGTGCCGGGTGCCCTGCAGGTAGAGCGGACCGAACTTCTCGTCCAGCTGCTCGACCGTACCACCGGCATCCATGACCAGACGCATGAAGCCGTATTCGCCGCCGAACTCGGAGAGCGCGCGGCAGGGGCCCACCAACGCGCCGAAGGCGGCGTTGCGGGAGGCGCCGTAGACGTTCCACATGAAGCGGTCCATCTCGGGAAGACCACGCTCGAAGGGCGTACGGCTGGTCATGTGACGGCCCTGGATCTTGCCCTTGCGTCCACCGCACTGGCAGGGTCCCGAGTTGCACCAGTAGCACACGGCGTTGCCGTTGCCGTCCAGCACGTTGTACTTGCGCAGGCCGGCTTCGGTGAGTTCGATCGGGTCGAAGTTGAACTTCCTGAATCCGGCGGCGGTCTGCAGCAGGAAGAGGTGGCCGAGTGCCCGCTCGTAGAAGGTCACCTCTTGCATGAGTTCCGGCTTGAAGTCCGGGTCGAACCAGTCGAAGAAGTTTCCGACCAGCATGTTGGCCTTGTACTGACGGGTCATCGCCTCGTGCATCTCGTCCGGGGTGGCGTCCGGCTGAGGCGCTTCTCCGATGATGTCGCGGGCCGCCAGGTAGAGGACCTGGCCGAACCGACGACGGTCCGAGAGGAAGCGGTAGTTGGGACCGAAGCAGGAGACCGAGAGCTCATCGAGCCGTTCGGAGGCCACGTGCAGTTCCTTGATCTGCTCACAGGTCTCGGAGCTGCAGCCGTAGCGTTCTGCTTCCTCGATCAGCCTCTTTGCCGTGGGCACCAGGAGGTGCAGATGCCGGGTGTCCCGCCCCAGCATGTCGAGGGCCTCCCAGACCCTCACGCTGGCGAGATCGTCCAGCTCCCCCTCGTTGTAGTTGAAGCCCTCGAGGATCTCCTTGAGGGTCTCGAAGATGTGGGGGAATGCCCACGACCGCAAGACCACCTTCTGCTTTCCGCTCTGCATATGACAGGCCTTTCAGTGATTTCGCGGTCTGTTACCAGCCGCCCATTGTGGGCTTCAAGGGGCGAATGGCAATAATGTATTTTATTTTATATACTATAATCTTATATTTATCTAAAATTAGATAAATAAAGTAACTAAAAAACCATATACAGCATGCCGCATCGTACATGAATGAAATTTGATTGTCAAGAAAAAATGTGGATAAGTATATTAAATAAAAAACATATATAATAGCTAAAATATGCTAATATATACAATATTGTCTATAATACTCTTGACGTATATAAAGAAATAAGATATACTCACAAATCTTATTATTGAAAAAATATATGGACACACAAAAAAAAGTTCGCGATCTTTTGGTAATGCTTGCAACCACAAGCCATTTAAAATTTACAAAACGATATGAGAGTTCTCTGAGTGATAATGGAGACACCAGTGCTGCACACAGTTGGCAACTTGCATTTGCAGCCTATACCATTGCATCAGAATTTTCTCTTGAGTTGGATCTTTTAAGATGTATGGGACTTGCGTTAGTTCATGATTTGCCAGAAGTATACACGGGTGATAAAGATGCGGTGGACGTTTTAAATGGAAAAGTAAGTCGTGAAGAAAAAAATCATCAAGAGGCTGTTTTTATGGGAAACTTTAGTGATACCTTTTTTTCTTCTCAAACCATGTATGATTTGTGGGAAGAATACAAGGAACAAAAAACCTTGGAAGCAAAGTTTATAAATGCACTGGATAAGCTAGAGAGTTTTATTCATTTGAATGAACATGGGGTAGAAAAATATACCCTAGAAATTTTCCATAGTTATTATCCAGCATTTGCAGTAAAAAGTTTTTGTGATGCACTGGGAAAGAAGGAACCTATAGAGACTATGTTTGAAATGCTAAAAGAAGACTTAAAAGAAAAATTTGAAAAAAGGGGAGTGGAGTGGAAGGAATGAAAAAATGAGGTAAAGAGAAATAAAAAACCCATCAGCTATCTAATGGGTTTTTTTGGTGTTGAATATTTAGTCAATGGACATATCTATAATTTGCTTGCTTTGTCGCTCCAGTTCACTCATATCTTGTTCGGCTTGATTTTTTCGTTCTCGTTCTTTTTGTTTTACCGCTTCACCTATGGAGGTAGTAGATTCTTGCCATTCTTTGAGTCCTAATTTTGTTCCCTTTTCTTGGTCCTCTGCTTCTTGTCTTGCCTGTCTTGCACGCGCTTCCAGTCGTCTCCTTTGAATGGATTCGGCTTTTTGTGCGGCTTTTTTTTCTTCCCAGGTTTTGGCATTTTTTAACCGCTCTTCCGGGGACATGTGGGAAGTATCGGTGTTTGAGGAAGTTTTTTCATGCATGTGCTTTACATGCGTGATAGCTGCCCCAACATTTTGGTGCCATTTTCCTTTTAGATGCCCAGCCTCACCCAATGCTTTTACGGCTGCTTTGGTCATTCTATTGGTTACTACGGCATGGGGGTCATTATTGAGTTTATAGATAGTTTTTGCAATCATTTTTTTATGCGTCAGATTTTCCCCTGGGAGCGTTTTTTTTACATCTCGAACAATAGAGTACAAAGATTTTTTTGCACGAATGGTATTGGTACTCATGATACTTGAAAGTGGGGCAGAAGGTTTTTGAAATCTATCTATCATACTTCTTTTTTTTCTTCATGGAGTCTTTTGAGTTGGAAGTAAAGAAGGGTAGACGGAATAAAGGCATATAGAGGCATGAGCATGGTTTGAACAAATGCATTGATAAGAGCAAAAATATTGTTCAAAATAATTGAGAAACTACTTCCCGTTGAGACCACCTGTAAGAGCATGTCAAAAAATGGGGCCACCAGTATACCTTGTATAAAGTACGCAATAAAGGCAAAGAGTCCTGTCAAAGCAACGAGAATCCAGAGAACGGACCAGGCTCTTCCACGGACTAATTTTTTACTATATCCAAAGGCGGAAAACCCGCGGATATTTTCTATCACAACGGCATGGATGGAGAAAATAAACCAAATAATAAGAATTGCCAGGAAGATAAATATTGGAAAAAAGGCCTGTGTAATATTGAGGACAAAAAGGAGTACCATAAGGACAAGTGTCACAAAGACACAAGACCAGAAGAGAGAAAAGGCATCAAAAATTTCAGAAGACATATGATGTGGAGCAACGCCAATAATCCGTGCGGCAACAACTCGCAAAAAGGCAATAGAGAGCACAAAACCAAAAAGAATTACAAGAAGACGGAATAAAAGAAAAATTCCTAAAAGTATCCCGGAGGTATTCCCAATATGGTTTTCCCATACTTCAATGTAGGTAGAAAGGGATGTTACGACTACACTAAAGATGAAAAATACAAGTGAATATTCCAAAAAAATTTTCATATTGTGCCGGTAGAGATCTATGGTCCCTTTTATAAAGCTCCAAGTATTGGGGAGCTCATGGGAATAACCCATCAGATAAAAGAAGCCTATAGGACTAAAAGT
The DNA here is from genome assembly GCA_002787355.1 of Candidatus Magasanikbacteria bacterium CG11_big_fil_rev_8_21_14_0_20_39_34. Taxonomy (GTDB): domain Bacteria; phylum Patescibacteriota; class Patescibacteriia; order Magasanikbacterales; family UBA922; genus 1-14-0-20-39-34. The sequence continues at coordinate 70,665 of PCWN01000003.1, read as the reverse complement.
GGATGCCAGCACATGGGGGAGGATAGGAACATTGAGAAAACGAGCATAAAACCAGTTTATAGCAAAACTTCCATAAATAAAAAGGGCCAAAAAAACAATTGGTTGGCTGCTCAAATATTTCAAAAGCAAAAGGAGAATAAGAATAAAAAAAACATAAGCTATGCCATAGGTATAGCGGTGGTATTTTTTTAAAGTTTCAAGCATACAAGGAAGGTTACAAAGAACAATAGACAAAGTGCAATAAAAAATATTCCGTTCTGTCTACTGAAGAGTGTTTCTCGTACCTTTTTAGTATATCAAAAAAGTGGTTATTATTCAAAAGATTTTTCAAGAATAGTCTCAAGCGCTTTTTGCATTTCCAATTTTATAACCTCTTTTGGCTTATAGATATCAAAACGGATAATTTGAGGGGGTTTTGCACCATAGAGTGCACATCCAACTTCATAGAGTTTCTCTACCCACAAAGAGGCATAGCGAAAGTTCACGAGAAGCTGGTATTCCGCTTTTGACTCATAATCATCTACGAGTCGGTTTCCACTTCGTTGTTTTTTGAGTTCAAGATATTCATCTTTAGTCCAATTTTTGGGAGCACATACAATAAATATATGTGTTGGGGGGTGAGAGAAGGCAATTTTATGTCCCGGAAGGGAAAGGTAATCTTTCAGAGAAATTCCATTTTTTAATTTTTGCGGATGATAAATTTGATAACAAGCAGACTCTTCGGAACGGGAGCGAATAATAATTTTTCCTTTTTGACGTAGGACTCGTCTAAAACGAAGAAACTCGTCAATCCGATAATTTTGGTGTGAAAGTGCCGCTGCAATTGGGTCGGTCTCGCTTTCGTACTGGCTTCTGTGTTGCTCTATAGCTCTATTTTTTTGCCCGGCTGCGCGTTTGGTGGGTTCTTCAAATATCCATACGTCACTACTGTTTGGATTTATATAGCTGCTCACCAAATTTTTTACACAGGATGCAATTTTGAGGTCTTCATTGGTTCCACCACCGGAGAGGAGTTCATATGCTTGCCAGAGAAAAGCAATTTTGTCATCATGGTCTATACTTTCATCACTCAAAAAGCTTCCTAGGTTAACGTGGTTTTGGTTTATATGGGAAAAAATTTCTGCATGAAAAAGCGCATCAACTTCTGTTCTGCGCATATCACGAACTTTTTTCCCTTTACTTTGAAAAAAAGAAATAATGTCTTCAATTTGTGTTCCGGTTCCACTCATGTCCGGTCCACCCACAACAAGATCAATAAATGGCATAGACGCAATAGGCTAAATCTGCCCTTTGATTGTAACAGAGCACAGCAGAAGATTCAAGTTTCAAAAAAATGCTTATTTTAGGCATTTTTTTGAAAAAACGGCGAAAAAAAAGAAAGCCTGGGGATAAGATTTTTGAGCAAAATTATTTGCGTTTGTACGTCACAAAAGAAAAATTTTCGTGTGTTTCCTCGGATACGTTTTCCCAAAGGTTTGAGTCTATTGCGGGAAAAAAAGCATCACCATCAGGTATGGTTTTTTGAATATGTGTTATTTCAAGTTGGTCTGCTTTTTCTATTGTTGCCGAATAAATCTGTTCTCCACCAATAATAAAGACGGATTGTTGAGAGAAGGCAAGAAGCGCCTCTTCGAGGTTTGAGAAAACTTCCACACCTTCTGGAACCGGATAGTTTGTTTGCCGTGTAATGACAACATTTTTTCTCTTAGGAAGTGGGCGAAATTTTTCGGGGATGGATTCCCATGTCTTTCTTCCCATTATGACCACATGCCCTTCCGTAAGACGTTTAAAATGCTTTAGATCTTCAGGGATGTTCCAAGGAAGCTCACCATTTTTTCCTATACAAAAATTTTCTGATACAGCAGCAATGAGAGTAATCATAGGTATGTGTTAGACAGCAATTTCAAAGGATATTCTTGGGTAACTTTGATAATTTTCAATTTTACTGTCTTCATAAGACCAGTCAAAAATTGAGGTAAAAGGTTCGGTTATAATCTGTGGAAGGGGATACTTTTTGGGGTCACGTGAGAGTTGTTCTTGTGCACCATCCCTATGATTGGTGTAGATATGGGTGTCTCCCAAGAAACCAACGAGTCTCCCTTCTTGAAGATTTGCCTCTTTGGCAAGTAGGTGCAGGAGCAATGCATAGCTGGCAATATTGAAGGGGAGTCCTAACATTACATCAACGGAGCGTTGGTTCCACATGAGATTGAGTTTCCCATTATTTACCACTACCTGAAAGGCGTAGTGGCAAGGTGGCAACGCCATTTGGTTCATTTGTATTGGATTCCATGCACTCACGAGCATTCTTCTATCATTGGGATTATTTTTGAGTGAGTCTACAATTTTGGCAAGCTGATCTACTCCTTTTCCGGAATAGTCTGAGTTATAATTTTCATATTCTGCATTGTAGTGTCTCCACTGGAAGCCATACACAGGGCCCAAATCCCTTTCTTCCATCATGCGTTGTTTTGAGGCCTCGTCGTGTCCATAAGGGGCTTTGAGGGGGTGTGCCCATTCATCCCAGATGTGATTATTTCTTTCTTTGAGCCATTCTTTATCTGTAATCCCTTTGATAAAAAATTCTAACTCAGAGGCAATGAGACGAAAGGGGACTTTTTTGGTAGTAAGGAGTGGAAACCCTGTGCTCATGTCATGTTCAAACAGGACTCCAGCAATGGATAGGGTATTGGTTCCGGTCCTATTTTCTTTCTCCTCACCATGTTCGAGAATCTTTTTGACAATATCAAGGTATGCCTGCATAGGGTATTATTACAAATAATCTTGTGCTCAGTATATAAAAAAAATCCGGGTCTGGCAAACCGGATTTTTCGATTTTTTGAGAGGATTATTCTTCGTCAAGCGTCTCTGTATTATTATCCTCTTCACCATCTGCTGACTCAGAAAGGGTGTTTTTGACAATATCAATGAAGGCTTCTGTAATGGAAAGGACATTTGCTCCTTTTGCAATATTCTTTTCTATAAACTCATTTGAGAGGTTCTCAAATTTTTCTGTTGCAAAGTCAGCTGCGGATATTCTGGTCTCCCCTTGAACCAGGAATATGTTTTCCAGGTTATCTTCTCCGGGATTCCCCTGTATCTCATAATTTTCTAAGAATTTTAATATATAGGCATTAATTTTTTCTTCAGCGTTTTGCTCTTCTTGTTCTTTGAGCAGGTCTTCGAGAGCTTCTCGAAGAGAATCAAGGGAGTTTGGAATAGAGAGATCCAAGTCAATTTCTTCACCTTCAATATCTTGGTCTGCTCCATCTTCTCCATTGAATTTAGGTTCAACAAGTACTATGGTAAGAGATAATTCTTCAAAGAGTGGAGAATATTTTTTGTCTCCCACAATTTTTTCAAGTGCTTTTAGTTTTTCTTTTGTCAGATACTTTGTAAGAAATTCTGTCGTATAGGTGGCGCCAGGACGTGCCTTCACATAACGGGTAAGCACCTCAGAGTGTCCAGACAGAATAGCGTCTATTTTTTCTGGAGCATACTGTGCCCTGGATAGGTCAACATCTTGAAGTACATTTGCAAAAAGCCCTCCAAGTTTTCCTGCGAGCTGTGCATCGCTTGTCCCACCGGTAGCACGGACGCGTTGGCCTGTTTGAACTCTTTTCTCTCTTGCTGCATCATCAGCAATTTTCTTTTCTTGCGCCTGTTTGAGTCTCCAATAAAAATGCTTGGTGTATGCATCATTCCAGGTTTGTCGTGAAATTGAAGAAACATCTTGAGTACCGGTATATGCTTGTTGTGCATTTTTAATTCTTTCTTCTGTTATGGCCCCGTATTTTCGCAGAATAGGTTCAAGTGCATACAAACGCACTGCATCTTTAGATAAAAGTCCTCTTCGCAATTCAATAAACTGTGTCTCCACATCATGGAGACTCATCCGAACTTGATTATGCTGGTCTCTGTTCAGCTCCAAATCTTTCGGGATAGCACGTCTATTTCTTCGGTATTTTTGTCGTTCATCTAAGATGTGTTTGAGTTTTGGATCAAGTTCATTACCTTTTCTTAGAGCATGTGCGAGTGACATTTCTTCTTGGGTTGGTTTTTCAGCATTTGCTATTTTGAATCGTGTATATTCATCATCCACCTTTTTCACTTCTAAAAGAAATGCATTATATTCCTCTGGGGTAAGACCAAATATCCCCATAACCATTCGTCTACGTTCTATGTGGTGTACCCCAAAGAATACCAAATTATTTACAAAACGTTGTTCATCAGAAGGAGACATCTCAGAAAAGGCTTTATGTTCAAAGACATTTTCTTTTCTTTCTTCTAGATTGGCACGATTGGTTTTTATTTCAAAATAATAATAGTCTTCCAAAAGATTTTGAAGCTTTTGGGTAAGTTCTATATCTGAAATTTCATTCCCTTCTGGATCTTTGCAGAGGTCTGGATACTTTGATTTGAGGTTTGCAATCCGTCTTTCTGTTTGTGCAGGGAGAGTGATAGTACCATTTCTTTCTTGTACACGAAGAGGATCTCCAAGATGAATACGAAGCCATTGTGCTCCACCAGTACGCACAATACCACGGATCATCCGAATATTTTTGTCTATTCTAAATAAAGAATGTTTTGCAGGCACTATTTGTTTTTCTTCAGGACGGTCTTTATGTACAATTTCTTCCTCTTCATTATTGGCATCAATGAGTGCACGTACAAGGGCATATTCATCTGGGGGAAGTGCCGTAGAGTGATCTCTTTTATATATGACAAGTTCAAGATTTTTTTTGTATATGGCCTCAAGGAGTTGTTCGTAATTTTCAAACTGACCATTCAAGGCTCCAATAACTGCCTCTTGTTTTTGTTTTTTGTATTCAGATTTCCCCCGGGTAAGTAAGAGAACATTTATATCTGATTCAAGGATAGTTCGCTCAGTTTCATCCATTTCAGAAACGGACTTTTGTTGTGCGACTCCTTTTATACGTGTGGCATAATCCCTTCCTTTCGTAGCTTGCGCACGTTCCATTCTTTCTATATGTTCATTTATGCGTGTGTAATAATATCCTTTTAATATTTCATTTACTTTTTCTGCAGTAAGGGCTTCTGGTATATTTTTTTGTCCGACAAGAGCGAGCATTCTTTGGGATTCAATTGATTCGTCAGGAGTATCGGTGACAGTACTTCTATAGATACGCAAGAAAGTATCTTCCCGTTCATCTACAATGCACTTTGCACAATAATACGCTCTTTTTTCTAATACTGAAAGAGAAAGATCTGAATCTTTATTGAGGATATTTAAGATATTCATTGCAAGTGCTCTGTCTTCTGCTGAAATGGGTGATTCAAGGGTTCGTTCTCGGTACTCATCTGCAATGACATCTTCTATATTATTGAGAGATTCAAAAAATTGACCTGGATTATCAAAGACTCCATGAAGAGCGGAAAGTACTTCGGTTTTTCTACCACTTTTATTTGAAGTGAGATAAAGGAGTGCTATTAAATCCATTTCAAACTCCATGAAGGGGGTAGCATCTTCTAACTCTTCATCAGTTTCCGATAACAGGATGACTAATTCTTTTACGGCATGAATTGCAGAAGATATCTTTTTTGTATCATATTCAGCGTAGGGACCCATGCGTGGTTCACTGTCTTCAGGAGTCTCCGTATGGTCACGAACAAATTCGTTTCCGGGTTGTTCTGCTGTTTCTTGATTAAGTTTGAGCTCTGCCCAGAGTGCTTTCTTTGTGGTATCAAGTTGGTCATAGAGTGTTGGATCAATCTGTTCAAGTCTCTCAAGGGTGAACCTTAGTGTTTCTGCTAAATCACCCAGGGTCGCTTCATCATATTCGCTCAGTGAATCTTTTACAAGAATCGTACGCATTTGCGCAATATCATTCTGTGCATCTTGAAGATCTCTTTGAAACTGCTCTGTCTGTGTGACTTCAACTTTTTTGGGCGCATCAGTCGGACTTTTCTTTTCTTTTTTTATTCCAAGTTTCTTTTTAAGAGTTTTTATTTGTTCTTTTAATGTATCAGAGGAGTACTCAAGAGCACTCATGAGATCGTGGTTTCCTTTTACATCTTTTTCTAAATAAGAAAGAAGTTCAGTAAGTTCTCCTTTTTCATCTTCATTAAAAGAATCTTTTTCAAGCAGTTGAATAATGCGAAATTTCTTTTCTCGATCACCTTTGTACACATCTGCAAAATATTCACCACTGCTTCCATATTCTGCAATATGTGCATCAAACCATTGCGTATAAATTTCAAAATAGGTATCTCGATCAATAGAAAAATCAAGGGTATGGAGAACTCTGCGTCTGGCAGCATCAAAATTTTTCCCGGTATCTTCATCAAGCTTTGCAGGAGAAGCGGGAGATTGGGTTTTTTCGTCCCAACAAGGCCAAATGTGTGCATTGGCAGCAGTCTGAATAGCAGCTTCAACGGCTCTGCTTTGTTCTTTTTTCTCTAGCTCTGCTTTAAAACCGAGAAGCAATAGTTTTAGTGATTCTTTTGAATTTGGAAGGCTACGTTGAGATTCTTTTCCTGCAATACGTACGGTTGCAGTGAGGGCATCTCCATTGAGTACAATATTCATTTCATCCTCATCATACTGAGCATGAAGAGATCCATCAGGTTGTAAATTTGCTCGAAATTCAAAGGTGGATCCTGCTACAGAAAAGGAAAATCCTTTTGCCTCACCTAATTCTTTAAACCATTTGTGAATATTTCCTGAAGTAATTTCACGTGCTTTTTTCTCATCCAAAAAGGCTTCCGCAGTTGTATCTAGGGTGCTTCGAATTTGTGCAAGTGTTGCTTCCATATTTGCAGAATAGGCTGCAAGGAAGGCATCTTTGTTTGAGTCAGAGATAAATCCACCGGTACTATTGTCTATAGTGCAATATTCTGCAAGAAGATCTTTTAGGCTTTCCGTTGCTCCTTTGGTAAAACCTTGGTATCGGATTGTATCCAGTGCATGTTTTAGGGTTATTTGATCAGGTTCAGTGTTAGCTTGTTTTTTGAGCGTAGTAATTTTTGCATTGAGTTTGGTAGCAAAATGACCAATTTTCAGCTTACTCTGTATATCTCCTACTGATGCATCTACATAATTTTTTTGTATAAAGGGAACCAGTTCATTGTTGAAGGTAGTATGTGCATCATGAGTTGTTTTGTAGAGATCACTTAGTTCAGTTCGCAAAGTTGCTTCTTCACCCTTACCGGTGCGCAGTTCTGCAAGTTTTTGTTGTATAGCATCTTGATCAAGCGCTGGAGGAGCAAAGGAAATTTCACGATTGAGTATTCTGAGAAGTTTGTGCTCTTCCGCTGATTTGTAAACCTTTACATATCCTTGTGCTCTATAGTCTTTTCCGTCTTCAAAGTAAATTTCATAGACTTGGCCTTTGGTATCGGTAGTTGTTCCTTTGCCTTCCGGCATTTCTTGATAAGTATCCGCTTGCTTTTCAAATCGGTATGAATTCGCGTCTGTGCGGACTATTGGAATATCTTGATCCCCAATATGGACTGTATGTGTGTGGGGATAGTGCTCAATCTGTCCGGAAGAAAGGAGCAGGTGTTTATCATAAACTACAAAAGCACCTTCTTTTAACACAATACCATTTTCATCAATAAGTTCACCTTGGTCTGTGGTTCCGTCCTCGTGAAATGCTTCGGAAGAAAGACGTCTTCCGTCTTTTGCGTTGATAATACTTCCGCTTTTTACCCTACCATTTGGATATGCTTCTTCTACTATGGTAGTAAATCGTAGGGTTTCACCATCATATCTGTATGCAATGCCATGCTGAAGGTAGCCATCTTTAAATTCACCGTCTGCTTCTACTTTCTTGCCCTCTATGATGCGTCCAACTCCATTGGGGAGATCATCCACAACTTCTCCTTCAAAATATCTTGATTTTCCATCTCTTCCTCCAAGAATAATAGTTTTTCCAAGAGCGGTGGTAATGGCCTCACGACGGGCATGAAGCAGTGCTTTTAACTCATCCAGTCGTCCTGCATCACGAAGGGCACGTAAAGCCTTAAAAAGATCTGCATCGGATTTTATTTTTTCAATACCAAAATCCCGCAGTACTTTTTTGGTACCGAGTACTTCTTGTTGTACTCGTTCTTTGTATGCGGAGCTTTGTGGCATAAAATAATTTTAGACTATATTTTTATTAAAAAGTTACCAAAACATTTTCTTGACTGATGACTTCACCATTTGACGCAATAAAACCTGGGGCAAGTGTTTTATAAATACGATTGCGTTGTATATTTATCCCTTGGGCTTTCAGGTCATCGTGATCAATGCCTCTTTGGTTATAATGTTTCTCTCTATCTGGGATTTGCCCCTCTGAAGTAAGAAGAGTTACTCCAAATACTGCTGCCAATTCGCGGAGTTTAGTTGCAAGTGGATTCTCTTCTGACCAATCAAAGTATTCATGATTCTTATGATTTCTCTGAGAAAGGATGATGATTTGCCTTTGGACTTCCATAGGAATACTGGATGTTTCTTTGGCTTTTTGAATCCACGTCGGTACAATTTTTTCGGGCTGTATACTTGGTAAGTATGGTTGAAGATCGTTGAGGATTGCCAAGAGTTTTTCAGAATCCACTTCCTGTGTTTTCTTAGCCTCTGCATGTTTACCAGGTTCATCAAGTTTTTCAAACTGGGTGCCTATATCGTGCATGCTTTTTTTATAACCATTAAAATACATCACTCTTCCATCTTCTTCTCTGAAAAAAGGAAAGCTTTGGTCGGCATCTGTTCTTTTTTCCGAGATAGAAGCGACACGTCCATAGATCCATGTTTTTCCGTTATCATTTGAAAAACGGAAATAGTCTCCTGTTTTTACCACAATGTCATGGACCACCCGGGTGATGTGTTGTCCAAGAATAGATTCTGAGAGATAGGGATTTTCTTCTTTCTTTTTTTCAGGTGCTTCTTTCTTTTCTCCTATAGCAAAGAAGAGGGCTGGCGTTCTATCACCAACGCGTTCACCTCGGTACGTTGCATTATCAAGATTTACGGTTGTGTAGTCTGGTGTATTCGCATGGTTTTGACGTATATCAAATGGACTTTTTTTACTACTAGAATCATGTCCATGAATGAACTGCCGTACAACGCCTTTCAGTGGCAGTCTTTGTTCTGTTGGGAGGTTATCTTCACTCAGGCGAACGGGTTCACGGCCTCTTTCAAATATGTACAGGTCAGAGTAGGGATCACTTTTCCAAGTAACATTTTTTAGTAGAATTATTTCCTCATTTGTAAATACATGGCCTTCAAGACATTTGTGCAGGAGATCATGGTACCACTTATTACATCTTTCTATAAATTCAGGAAGATTTTTTTGGTCTATGTCATCCGTAAATCCTGTAGCTTTTTTTAGCTCATTGATAACTCCCAGGTTTATAGGAGCATGCGCAAAGATTTTTTGTGTTTCTGCATCATAATAGAAGACATCATGATTGGCCACATATTCTTTTTTGCGCGCTTCATCTTCTCCAAGTTTTTCTGCAGTAATGTGGGATATATACAGTGTTTGTATGTGGAGGTCCTGTAAGAACACGGAAAGGTCGTGGTTTGAGGCAAGTATAGGGACTTTTCCCCCTTCTTTGCGCATTTTTTCTATCAGCGCAAGGGTGAGTGTATCTGAGAGGCCTCTGTCATAGACCGTATCACCAAGGAGAAGGTAGGTTCTATCTTCTCCCGTCCATTCTATTTCAGCAATAATCGTAAGCATTTCATCATGAAGTTTTTTAAAATTTTCAAAAGAAGCCGGGTCATCAAGTGGATCTTTAAGTATTACGCCATATGCAGGCACGGTCTTTAATTCACCAAAACGAAGTTTCACGGCCTGTTGGTAGAGCTCTTGAAATCGTTTTGCTTTCTCTTCGGGAAGCGTGATAAATCCGGAAAGAATAGCACGTTCAAAAATTTTGTAGGCACTTCCATGGGCATCTTCCAGTGCTACCAGACGAGCATTTTCAAGATACTCCTTCATTTCAGTAAATGCTTTGGTATCTGGATTTGACGAAAAGTTCTCAAACTTTGAACTTCCATCAAGAAGAGTAACCGGATACGTTGGTTTGTAGAGTTCTTTCACTCGTTCCATTTCCGCCTTTTTTTCTGGAGAAAGGAGTGTTTCTTGTTTTATTGGCTCAGGTTCTGGCTCAGGTTCTGGCTCAGGTTCAGGCTCAGGTTCTGGCTCTGGTTCTGGCTCAGGTTCAGGCTCAGGTTCTGGCTCAGGTTCTGGCTCAGGTTCTGGCTCTGGTTCTGGTTCTGGCTCTGGCTCAGGTTCTGGCTCAGGTTCTGGCTCCGGCTCTGGTTCCGATAGCGTAGGTGGCGGATCTAAATCACCATCAATGGCGGCTAAAATTTTATCAATTACTGTAAGAGCTGGTTGTACAGATTCTGCCATAGAAACAGATCCATCATTTTGGTCTACTGCAAGTGCTGTATTCTCAAATGTGGCTTCAAGTGATCCGGTTTTCTGGACAAATTCAAAAAGCTCTGCTTTTTGTGTTTGAAAAGTATGTTCAACTTGTCTGCGTTCCTCCTTAAGTCGCATGGCAAATTCTCCAATTTTTTCTTCGGGTAGGAACCCTCCTTTGTCAAGCGCAATATAATCTTGTGCCAGTCTATCAATTCTTGCATGAAGATCTATGACGGCATTTTGTAGAAGAATATTTATGGCATCTTGTAAAGTATCCAAAGTATCTGTTGAGATTTTTGCACTTTCTACAAGTGGATTCATTGTATACAAGTCAAAGAGGAAAAGTGTCCGTTCAATAGCAACTGAAAGTTCAGGAACTCTTTTATAATCCTTTGGATGAAGAATATTCTGAGCGATCTCCTGTGCCACTGTGGAAACATCCCCATGGATGTATTCATCTACAAAAGAGGCTTCAAGTGTTTTTAAGCCCGTTCCTTCAGAAAGCGCTGTACTTAACCTCCCTTTGAGAAATGAGAAGTCAGTTTCTTTTTCTCCTCGTTGGAGTGGTTTCCTGTTGGTGACCGCTATAAGTTTTTCATCTTTGTCGTACACGGCAAGTGGGGAGAGAGATTCTCCTTTTCCACCATCTGGTTTTTTTTCAAATAAACCAACTAATTTTGTGTTCGCATATATTTTATTTTCCGGATTGTCCTCAATGTGCTCTTCCAAAAGGATAAGAGAGCCGTCAACCTGGCGGGTATCTTGTGTAATTCGCATTCCCTGCGTGCCTATAACAGGTATTTTATAATTACTTACTCCTTGTAAAAGTTCTCCTTTTTGATTGAAGGTTCCTTTTTGAATGATGCTTCCTGCGGCATCTTTAATGGTTGTTATTGGTGGATCTGTGGTCTCATCCACATCTCTTGACCAATGATTTTTTTCAAGAGTTTTCTCATCAATACCACTTTCATAGAGTCTAAATGGTGTTGGGGGATTATGTGAATTTTTTGCGGTATGTTCAAATTTTATTTTGAGTGGCGAGGATCCACCAATCGTAGTATCTGGCAAATCCGTTTGATATCCTGAAGAAAAGGTAACACGAAGAATAATTTTTTCTTCCCTTTTTGCGGGGGCACCAGCTCTTTTGGGCGAAAAATTCTTTTTTCTTATCTCCAGTCTGTTTATAGGTGCTTTTGAGAAGAGGGGATCTTTTGTATATTCAACAAATGATGCAATATCATCTTCTCGCAGTGCAAGATCAATATCTGAAACATTTTCTGCAATGTGTATGGTTCTTCCGGCTATTTCTTTTTCACGAAAAGCAAATTTTGCTTCTTTTGGGTGTTCTGAGATTGCGGTACCAAGTTCTCCTTTGAGGGTATAAAGTTCTCTCATCATGGCATGATAGACAGAAAGATTTCCCTCATGAAGTCTTCCCTCTCTTAAGGCTTGTTTTCCTCCATCCAGAACGTCCTTCCATTTAAAACCGGAGACATGGACAAGAGCCCCAATTTGATTGAGGAGTGCTTCACTGCGTTGTGCTTCGGGAAGTGCCCGAAATTGTTCATGCATACTATTTTAGGATTTTTTTTTGGGTTTGGGCTCTGGTAGCGTTCTTAGATATTTATCAATTTTATTATAGGGTACTGTTATGGTTTCATTTTCCGGAGTAATTATATCAACATACAGTAGATTATCTCCGCGACTTGAAATATACATATTGGAAACTCTCGCTTTTTCTGTTTTGAGTCTTGATAGGACACCTTTTTTGGGGAGATACTCATAGCGCTGTCCGACAGTAAGGGGAAGTGTCTGTCCAGTGTGAGAAGAGCTTTTAAGTTCTTGAATTTCTCCATTCCTAAAGACGACATCATAATTTTCTCTGGGGTTTTTTTCTGAATTTTTTTCATTAACAAAAATTGTGGCTGGTCCATTTTCTATTCTTTCAACCATTCCGTTTTGATAGGATACGTCAGTTTCCTCAGTTATGTAAATATAACAATTATCACCTACATAGCGCTTTCCTTTCACGAGTCTATTATCTTTGTATTCTCCCCCTTCAGTGGGATCATTTAGGTTGGTGCCTGAGTAGGTCGTGCCAATACCATTACGTTTTTTTGAGTCTGTAAGTTTTCCACTAAAGTAGAACCCTTTGTTCCAGTCAGATGAAGACGATTCTGCTTCATGGTTATGAGCAAAAGAGACGTGCCCAAAAAAGTCCAATTCACGTTGAACGTCCTGAAAAGTACATCCCTTGATATTCAAAAATGTTGTACCATGTTCATCTTTATAGGAAGGCATGAGACCTGGGAGAAAAACAATTTTTTGTATGCGGGGATAATCTCCAGTTCTGAGTTGACGAAAAATAAGTGGCAAATCTCGTTCATGATCTATGATTTCTGAGGTCTGAAGATATGTAAAATAATTATCACGTATAATTATTTCTATCTGATCAGATCGAGTATTAAATTCTTCAACGAGTCTTTGTACCCTCAGGATTGCTGCAGAGCGTTCTTTTTTTTGCTCTTGCTCTTGTCTATCGTCTTCTAATTTTCTTGTATACTTTTCAATGCAAGCATTGAGTTGTTCCCTCCAATCATCATCAAAAAAACAAACGAAAATACTTTCATCTGAGAGGTCTATCCGAGAGTACCCCGCATTGACTACTTTTACTTTGGACAATCCTGCACGATCAAGGGTATTCAGGATTTCTTCTATCCGTTTTTGCATTTCGTTTTCGGAGATGGTGTCTGGAATATCAGAAGAAGAAGTACTAATTCTTTCTGGTTCTGAAAACGTATTTCGAACAGAGTTAAAGAGTTTTAATTTTTTGTAGTCATCTACGTAATCAATAATAAATAGTTTAATGGTTGCTTCATCTTTAAAGATAGGAATTTCAAGAGTTCCTGAACCTCCTGCATTCCATGTTTGAGTTATTGTAATGGACATGTCTAGTGTACTATCTTCTAAAATTTCTCTTGCATATTCTTCTATCCAGCTCTGGACCTGTAATAACTTGTTTCTAAAACCTGTGTCTGTGGTATCTGCAAGGAATGCAGGTGTACGTCTATCATCTACAAATCCGTTTTGAATATATACCCGCGCATGCAGATTCTTTCCAAACTGTGTATCCCAAAGTATAAAGCGAATTTTGTTATTATTTGTTTCTCTTTCTGTAGTAGGTTGATGAGAGGCGGCAATTTCTTTTCCAAGCTCTTCTTTCCAGTATTCATTATTGAGTGTAATCCGGAGTTTGGTATGATGGAGACCATTTAGGGGGGTAGTGTCTATAAATGCTACAGGTACTGTATCTTCAAGAAGGATTTCATCAGGAACAAATTCATATTTTTTCAGGATATGCCCAAGCTCTGGAAGATTTTGGAGGATGAGTTCCAGTCCCTCGTTTGAAATAAAATCTAGTTCTCGGCCAAGAGGGGCAAGGGTATAGGGAAAAAATGGACGTTCTAGAGATTTGCTTTGTATATCTGAAATAATTTTTCTTCTTTCTTCTTCCTTTTTCTTTTCTTTTAAAAAGTTCATTTGGGCTTCAGGTTCAAAAAAGAACGTTGCGTCACTTAGGTCTAACAGCACACCTTGGAGAGCTTGGTTTAAGTCATCACGTCCTATGGCTTCACCATTTGTGGCTGCATTCAAAGCTTTTTGGTGTGCAGAAAAGAAGGAGTCTGGATCTTTTTTTGCTTCTTCTATGACTTCTGCTTCAAATCGGGGGGGACGCTCTGGGAGTGCCATGCGTGCGTCTGCAACCATTTTTCTTTTTTCTTTTAATGCTTCAAGTGTCATCCTTAGGTCTGTTATGTCCATTCTCTCCACAGCTTTTTCGAGATCTGTTTCTGCAATATCAAAAAATCCAGCAGTATCTACTACGTTGCGGGCATCGTTTAGTGCTATTTTCAGTCGTTCGTAGGCTTGATGCATAAGATTTAAGATCTGGATGGAGCTGTTTGTTCTATGATAAGGAGTACTTCTCTTAGTTTGTCTTCATAGTTTTCCCAACCTGCCTTTGGGCTTATAATAAGGAATTTTTGTTCTTTGTCATACACAAATAACTGATCCGTTTCTTTCACGGAAATAACTATTTTTTCTACGGTTCCTTTTACAGGGTTTTTGGTAATAAATTCGGCACATTTTTTAATAGCTTTGGTGCCTTCTGTTCCAATGGAGGTATCTATAAAACTTTGATCAAAATGATGAACCTCATCGGTGAAATATACGAAAGGGGCATTTAATGCTTGAAGACTCTTAAAAAATGCTTCACGATCATTTTTTGCTTGTTTGCAATTCTCATAAAAATTTCTAAGATCTTCTGGTGTGGCATCTCTATTAATGTAAAGCATTTTGGTGTCTGGCTGCATGAGTACATTATCTGCAAAGGTTTCACTGGTAAAAACAATTTTATCAGTTGGAAACAGATTTGAATTTTGGGGATCATCTATGATTGAAAGGAGATCTTGAATTTTTTCTGTATCTTGTAAAACTTTTAAAAGTTTTTCATCAAAGTAAGAAGGATCACAACAAAGACGGTTTTTCCCATGATCTTTTGCTTGTAGTTGTAATATTGCTGTATTTACCCTCTCTTTTAATTCTTTTTTGTATCTTTCGATTTGTGCTTCAAGCACTTCTTCAATCTCTTGCATTCGATCCAATTCTTGATCTACCGCGGCTCCAACGATATCACGTCCAAGTTGTCGTGCTACAAGGTCATCTACGTGTGTACGAATATCTGTATCAGGTCTTCTTTTTTCCTTTTTTTGTTCAATCGCTTCTTCCTTTGGCTCTTCATCTACATTTTCTTCTTCGCCTTCTATTGAAGGAGTAGGTTCACTTTCCGGAGCCACAATATCCAAACCTTTTACTGCATGAACAAACTGTTGAAAAATATTTACCATGTTTTCCTTTTTCACTTCAACACCAAGAAGGGGAATGGTAGCTGTGCCGTCTTCCGTTGGAACTTCAGGATTTTGTCCTTGCAGGAGAATACTAAACGCATATTGATCCGTACCAAGTGCTGAGAGCTCAAGAAAATTTTCATCACTATAGGAAAAACGAAGTCGTGTATTTCCGCTTTCATCTTCTTGAGACAAAAGCACACATTCTGGGGGAACACCAAGATCAAAGGACACTTCTGTCCCAGCTACATTGGCTGTTTGTGTACTTGGTTCCCAGGAAATAAAGTCGGTGAGTTGTTCTCGTTTGGGTTCTGCCTCAGTTTCTCTCGCCGCTTCGGTGGGGGGAGTTTCTTCTGGAGGAGTTTCAACTTCAGGTGTCTCAGCTTTTGTTGAAAGGTCAACATGATTGACGATATTGTCATAGTTTACATACTCAAAATCTGGTGGAGAAGTTAATTTTCCAGCATCGGGATGTCCTTTGGGGTGTGTGAGATGTACTTTGAACATGTGGCCACGCACTTCTGCAACATATCCACTCAGGAGTCCAGGACTGTGACCAAAAGATGAAAGGGGAGTAAACTGTACACGGTCACCCACATGAATACCCATGTATTCACCTCTACGATCTATCTTCTCATAAGTATAACCGGAAACCTTTCTGGCATTTCGAACACGAATAACATCTGTTCCACCCCGAACACGCTTGCCTTGTTGTGCATCAAGATTGGCCTGCCTGTGTACAGATTCTTGTGTGAGTTGTTTTGCGACTCGGTATTCACCTCGTGCCATAGAAAAAATTACATAGCTGAACTACTCTGCGTCATCAAAAGACCATGCAGAGTCATTTTGTTTGGGCTCTGTATCACCTTTTACCGTTTTAATAATTTGTTCCGCTTGAGTTAAACTTCCTGAAACAACTTTATCAAGTGCTTTTTTTGTTGCCTGAATAAGAATGTGCTCTGCCACTTTAAGTTCGTGGGGGTTGCGTATAGAACGATGCATCTCCAGAAGTTTATTTTCCAAAATTTCTATCATTCTCCAGAGTCGGTACATCAGACCTACCGTTTCTGTTTTTAATGCATCTTTAAATGCCTCTTGTCCTGCTGTGGAGATAATCAAATTTTTATTATCTAAAATTGCAAGGTTTATTTTATCTCTTAACTCACGTCTAGCATCGAATAAAGTATCTTTCATTTGTTTCTGCATTTCTCTATTCTTGAACTTACCTACAAACTTTTGCATTCGCTTAGTAAAAGGATGTGTTTCTTTTTTCCCTTTGATTTTTTCCGCAATTTTTTCAGCAAGTCCTTCTTTTTCCAATGGGTCCTCAGCAAGATGGTGTAGAGAGGAAAGGGAAGCTTTTTGTAGCCGGGTAGGTTTTTTTCCGGTATCTACAGATTCTTCGAGTAAGGATACTACAGAGTCCCTGTTTGGAATAGAATACGTAGGGGTCAGTTTTCCTTGTTTATCTTTTTTTGTAAGTTCTTGTGGATATTCGTTTTCCACAAATTCATATAAAATATCTGATGCAAGATCATCGGATTTTGATTCGGTGGAACGAAGTTTTTCTTTCAGTGTCCAATGATCTTCCTTTTCTCCGGATTCATCGAGTGATACATCAGATTCATTTTTTAAAATTTGTGCTTCCCACCGTTGTTCACGTCCACTAAGATTTCTTATGGAAGCTTGAGTATATGGACCGTTATTTCTTAGATTGGACACTTCCACTTGTATTTCTTTTCCATCAGAATTTTTCATGACAAATTGATCAAATTCTGAAATACTTTCTGGTATAACAAGAAAGGGGACCAATTTTGGTTCTTTTTCTGCTTTTTGTTCACGAGGGAGAAGAGTCCCTGTAGAAGATTCCGCGTTGGATTCTTCTGGACTGGCCTCTGATGACGGGTCTATAATTTGTTCTTTTTCATCCTTATATATCTTATGAACATCAAAATCTTGAAGTGATACAAGATATTGTTGTTTTTCTCCATTCATCGTAATTTCAACCGGGATTTTTTTATCAAGGACCATTATATCTCCTATAATCTCCGCTTCTGTTTTTTCTCCAGTACTTCGGTCTACCAATTCAATACAATCACCTTTTTGAATTTGTCGGACATCATGTTCATGGGGGTGAATGGAAAAAATTTCTTCAGTATTTGAAGAGAGGTTTTTGAGTTCAAGTTTATCCTCATCTGGATAGTAAGCAAGAACTTCTACTACGGAGGGTGATTCACCTTCAATTTCTACTATTAAAATCTCACCTTGTATTTCAGATTCACGCATGAGAGAAAGGTCTTGAGAGTGTGTACCATCTACTTCCTTGAGGCCTTCAAGAAGGCGTTTTTCTTTATGCAGTTCTGGGATAAATATTCCATTTCTATCAAGAGATTCCATCAGGGAAGGAGTTGTTTTCTTTTCCTCTTCGGAAGAATTTTTTGCAGCTCCTCCAAAGTAAAGGTTTCTTAATGCTGCAGTAAGGTTTTCATAATTTCTTCCAACTTGTTGTCGCACCATATTAATGTGCTCTTCCAATTCATCTGGATCAATAGCGTAAGGATTTTTTTCTTTATCTGCAACGAGTGGAGCTTCTTTCACAACTTCTCGAACTTTATCAAAAATACCAAGTACGGGTTTTTGTCCTGTAAGGGGATCTTCCTCTTCGCTTCCACGTACAATTTCAAGGAGGCGGTCACTTACTTGTTTTGCTTGGAGCTCTAAAGCTAGATTTTCTTGGGCCCAGCGGTCAAATGTTGAGGGAAGTTTATCTTTTCTTCTTTCGTGTGCAAGCTCAATATCACTGAGTTTGCGATCTTCTTTTTTTGCAATTTCGGCATATTCTGAGGAAGTTCGATCCCCCAAAAATTTTCGAGTGAAGTCAAGAGCATTTTCAATACCACGTTTTGTTTTTGCAAAAAACACATGCGGAATATTTTCGCCATGTTCTTTGATATTCTCTGGTATATGATTGGGGGATTCTGGTGCTGTTTCTTCGTCAAGCTCTTTTTTTCGCTGTTTTTCCTTGGCACGTGCTTGATCCGGTGTAAGTTTGATTTTTGCACGTGTATCTGGAAGTTTCCTTCCCCAGACAAATTCGCGGATACCATAGTCAAAGAACTCTGCCATTTTTGCTGCACGAGATGCTCCGCTTTGAGGAATGACAAGGGGGTCGCGAAGAAAATTCAAAACTTTTCTGAAAGGTTTGTATTCAATGAGATCAAATGAGTCTTCTGCAGAGGTATCGGCTGCTTTGTAGATGAGTTCCTTTCCTAAAAATTGATCATCGTTTTCTAAGGCTTTGGCCGCTTGTTCAAGGTACCTTTTTGCCGTTTTTGGGACTCGGTTATCTCGTAAAAGTTTAGCAATTTCTTTATTGGTTCTGTGAGCTATTTTTTCACGAGATTTTAATTGAGAGCTTTGGAGTCTCTCCAGTAGAGCATCTTGTTTTTCTTGAGAAAAAAGGTCACCGTAGTGTGGTGGTTGATATTCTTCACCAGCGCGTTTCTCTCCTTGAATAACTTCCCACTTTTTTGGGTCAGATTGGGGTTGAGATTCTGATTGTGGTGCTGGACACATAGGGTGAAAGTTAAAAACTATTTTAACAGGCGATTATACTAAAAAGATCTTTATTCGTCAATTACTTATCCTCAATATTATCAATTTTTTTGTAAATTTTCAGCATTTTTCCTTTTTCCGTGGTTTCTAAGAGTTCTTTTGCATAGGCTCTTTCACTTTTTTCAAGTGTATCCATGTCATTTTTGTAGTTGGCAAAAAGCTGCTTGGCATATTGCAGATATTGGTTCAAAATTTTTTGAGGGTCGACAGGCACACTGCAAGAAAATATATGATTGAAAATTTTGGAAATGTTTTAGGTTTGATCCCCCGTTGTTCCAAATCCACCACGACTTTCTTTGTTCATACGGGTTTGCTCTTTCCAGGTAGCTTTTTCAATAGGGACAAACATACCTTGGACTAAGCGATCTCCGGGTGAAATTTTTACCAAGGTCTCGCTAAAGTTATGCATATGAATATAAATTTCATCGGTATCCCCACAATAATCTTGATCAATGATTCCAACTCCATTTGCAAGTTTCAGTCCACGTTTTTTTGCAAGGCTTGATCTTGCGGCAAGCATAAGCATGTATCCAGGAGGAGTCTCGATAATAAGGTTTGTGGGAAGGAGAGCTGTTTTTCCCGGTGGAATTTTTGCTTCAATCCGACTGTACATATCAAACGCAACGGCTCCTTCCGTCTGATATTCTGGAAGGGGGAGAGAGGAATCTATGCGTTTAATATTTACCTGCATGTTTTTTTTACTTGTTACGATACTTTTGAATAAGTGCATCGAGTTGTTTATGTAAATCTTCAATATCACCATTATTATCTACGCGTTCTGTGGCATATTTGGCAACTTCCAAAATACTTACTTCAGTGGATCGTTTATGGTCTTCTAAAAATTGTTCGTAGGTTTTTGTTTTGTCGTCTGCTTTTTCACTTCGAGCAATAAGTCTTTGGTAACGGACTTCTGGATCTGCAAAAATTTCTATCATGACAAAACCCTCAAGGCGTTTGAGATGCTCTATATCTGCAAGACGACGAATACCATCTACAATAATAATTGGGTTAGGATCTGATGCAACATCCTTTGCCATTGTTTTTGCCATGACATCTTCTCCAAATGTTCCTCGCATTATTTCGGAAATTTTTATCAGGTGATCACGATTGATCTCGAGATAAAATCTGTTCAGGGCGTCTTTGAGCATGGTGGAAAAAGTATACATGCTTGCAGAATAAGTATCACGGAGGTATTCTGCTGCGGTCCCTTTTCCACTTGAAATAAGACCCGTAAATCCCAAAATAAGCTTATTGGTTGGCATACTCTTCTACTTCATCATGTAAATAATGCATTTCCATTCCCACCGTAAGGAACATTTTTTCACTGTCTTCTCCTGCATGGTAACGCTTTTCGCAGACAATACGCTTAATTCCTGAGTTGATAATCATATTGGCACAAGTAGTACAAGGAGTCATCTTGCAGTAGAGAGTTGCTCCGTCAATAGGGGTCCCATTCTTTGCTGCCTGAACTATGGCATTTTGCTCTGCATGGGTCGTACGAACACAGTGTTGGCTTTGGTGGCCATCTTCATGGGTTACGGTTTTCATTTGGTGGCCAACATCATCGCAATGTCCAAGCCCGGAAGGAGCCCCAACATAGCCAGTTACAAGAATTTGTTTGTTCTTTGCAATAACACAACCAGACCTGCCACGATCACAAGTAGCACGTTTGGCTACAGCTCGTGCAATTTCCATAAAATATTCATCCCAGGTAGGTCTTTTGTGTGCTTCTTGTGTCATGTGGATAGTTAAAACTTCTCTCAATTATATCAGATTGTAAACGGAAGAGCAAACAAATTTTGAACAGAAAATATACTCAATACGTGAATAATTTTTCGCAAATAAAAAAACCGGTCATTGCCGGTTTTTTTTGTTGAAATAGAGTATTATTGGTTGATATCCAGCTTCACACTTGGTCCCATAGAACTGGTGAGGAAGAGAGACTTGATATAGGTACCTTTTGAAGTTGGCTTTGCTTTTTTGAGTGCATCGAGAAACGCTGCAAAATTTTCTTCAAGTTTTCCATTCTCAAAGCTTACTTTTCCAATGATCAGGTGAACATTTGAAGTGGCATCATTTTTAAATGCAATCTTACCACCTTTTAACTCGGTAATCATTTTCTTTACATCTGGTCCCACCGTTCCTGTCTTTGGGTTTGGCATGAGACCACGTGGCCCCAAGAGTCGCGCAATAACCGCAATTTTTGGCATCATCTCTGGAGTTGCGATGGCAACTTCAAAATCTACTTTTGAGGTATCTTTAATAGTTTTGATTTCTTGTTCTCCGTATACAAAGTCTGCACCAGCATCTTTTGCTGCTTGTTCATCATTTGGTCCTACGAAAGCTGCAATTTTTTTGGTTTTACCGGTTCCATGTGGGAGTACTACGGTAGAACGGATTTGTTGGTCTGACTGTTTTGGATCAATTCCAAGGCGTGCATGAACTTCAACTGAGGCATCAAATTTCACGGTACTTGTTTTCTTTACAAGTTCAATTGCCTCTGCAATAGAATAAACTTTGGTTTTATCAACCTGAGCTGAGAGCTCATTCATTCTTTTTGACATAAAAAATGGATAATACGGCGACAAATAAAATATTTGTTCTTCCGTAGTTGTGGTGATATCCCTCTGAGTGGTCAGAGGTCCCACAGGGCTTTCTTTGAAGAAAGACCTTTCTGTATGAATGGCACTATAGTACCCAAATAAGCGAAAAATGTCAAGGGTAAGACAGAAAATCCCTTGGTACTCATTACCTTCTTTTAAGATAGGGAGTGTGGGGGATTGGTCCTGGGTGGGGCAGGACCTACCAAGTGAAGCCAAGACAGGCTTCTGCTCCCAAATGTCCGTTTGGGAGCATGGCGGGGGAAAGTGAGAGGTGGTAGACCGGTTTGGCCTTCTTTTTTGGAGGGTTGTTGGGGAAGCGGTCCACGGGCGTCTCCGGGTCGGCGAAGGCGAGAACGCCTCCCAGCACGACGGCCACGAGACCCACGGCGAACACCTCCGGTGCCGCCTTGATCCCGTTGTCTTTGCCCATCTGGTAGACGGCGTATCCGCCGAGGGCCAGGCCCCCGACGAAGATCCCCTTGCCCCACTCTCCGGGCGAGAGACGGCCCGTTTTGGGGCGGTAGACCGCGGGGGCACAGAACCCCCCCCGGTTGAAGATGGTGGTCATGAGGATGGTCACGGTGATCAGGATGGTCAGGGTGCGGCGCATGGTTCTGCCTTTCCTACAAACCAAAAAAGGTCATCTTCGTAAAGAATTTCACGAAAGTTGACCTGAGAATATAGCTCAATTTTGCCTTTTTGTCAATATCTGTCTATGTTTTTTATAAAGGAATATTTTTACAAATAAAAAGAGAGATAGGGATCTATCTCTCTTTTTAGAGTTTCTAGAGGAGAAAATCAGCTTCTAAGGGAGCCACTTCTAGTAAAATTTTAAAACTTCTTGCATCAAAAAAAAGATTTTTGTTTTCTTGATAAAATTTTTTGAGTATAGGTATATTGGAATTTTTTATAGCGTCCAAAATTTTTAAAATCTGATCTATGTTAAAATCTCTTCCTCGATGATATACGGTTTCCGTTCCCAATGTGCCACGGTGAGATTCCTGATAAATAGCAAGAAATTTTTGAGGCGTACTTGAATCTTTGAGAACTTGCAAAGAAACTTCATCAAAGTCTGCATCAACGTCTAAATCAATGCTCGCTTCAACTTCAAGGCTATTTTTTTTCGTGATAGGAGAAAAAAACATATTATGGCCAAAGTTTTTTACAAATATTTGCTCGGTCGAGGACATCAAAAAAACTTGGACAGGAATTGTTGACATTATTGTTGGGGAAGCAGAGAGCCGTCCCTTTGTCATTATAGAGTACAGAAAAACCATTTTGGGAACTTGCTTTGTAGTAGTAATATTTTTTGTTATAAACACATTCTTCAATGAAGAGTGTGTTATCAGTTTTTCGTTCATATTCCGAAACACTTACCAGTACCTGAAACCAATCATCCAGTTTTTGTGGAGTATCTGTGATTTCAATTTTTGAAGATTCCGTATTTGCCGTTGCCGGAGCGGGGGAGGATGGAGAGATTTTTCCACTTGATCCTGTGTTTCCAGAAGAGATTTTTTTTGTGGGAGTGCGCTTATATATGGGATCAAGATAGACAACGGCCCCATTTTCGTCAGATGGACAAGGTCCTTCTTGTTTTACATGTATTCCTTCTGCTTGGGCAATACATTCACTGACATAGGTTTTTCCGTCTTCGCCACAAACGGGTTTTGTGGTGGTATCACAATATCTATAAGCTCGTTGTCCATCAAGGGTATCATCCTCGGAAAGCCATCCGGAGCCATTATCTTGTGTACAGATGCCTTCTTGATAGGCCAACACTTCACAGGCTTTGTTGTCATCAAAAATGCAGAAAGCATGTGTCTCTTGATTTTTTTCATCTACCACAAAAGAAATATCATATCCTTGGTCTGAACAATACTCCAGCGCTTTTTGGAGGGGAGTTTGTTCTTGGTCTGGTTGTTTGATAACGGTTTGCTTGGATACCTTTTGAGGGGAAGGCTGAGTTTCAGTTTGATTTCCACAACCAGAGATGAGAAGCATACCACCAAAAAAAAGTGGGAGAACAAGAAACCAAGATGAACGAAAAATTCTTTTCATATTATATTAGTTTACCTTATTTTGCACTTTTCCCAAAGCAAACTGTCGGACGTTATCGACACTCGTATCAATAATTCTTTTCACTGCTTCATTTGAATTAAATGCATTATGTGGAGTAACAATGGTATTGGGATGGTCAATCAGGAGACTGTTCATGAGACTTTTGCGTGTGTTTTGAGGATTACATTCTGCACACAGAATTTTGAGTGTGTCTTCAAGAAGATCTTCGTCATCCAATACATCAAGTCCAGCTCCGGCCACCATACCTTGTTGGAGTCCATAGAGAAGTGCTTCAGAATCAATCAGTCCACCGCGTGCCGTATTAATAATATAGACTCCTTTTTTCATTTTTTTTATGGACTTTTTGTTTATCATATAACGTGTAGAATCCAAAAGTGGCACATGGAGTGTAATGATATCACTTAAAGAAAATAACTTATTGAGCGGCATATATTCTACACCATAATTATCAATAAGATTTTGGTTTTTAAAAACATCGTATGCAATAATTTTTACATCAAAACCATGAAGCATCTTTACCACATGCTGACCAATATTTCCGGTTCCAATGACACCTATGGTTTTCCCTGCTAAGTCAAAACCACGCAGACCGTGATAATCATAGATGCCTTCTTGTTTTACACGTTTTACACTTTGAAAAAATTTTCTGGAGAGTGCAAGCATCATGCCAATAGCATATTCTGCGACGGTGTTTTCCCCATAGGTTGGAACATTGCAAACCGTAACCTTTTTTTTCTTTGCCGTTTGCAAATCTATATGGTCAAAACCGGTAGAAAGGGTGATGATGAGCTTGAGTTTCTTGAGTTTCTCAAAGACTTTTTTATCTATTTTTGAGTCAACAAATGTTCCTAAAACCTCTGTATCAGGATGGAGTTTGTCCAGTGAAAGAATTTCCTCAGAGATACTTACTCTGTGTCCTTTAAGTTTGGAGCGGATATATTTACGAAGATCCGGGGTTAAAGAGAGAAAAAATTGGCACTGATACTTTTTGGGTTTCATAGGTTATATAAAGATAGTCATTCTATTATACCAGAATATCAAAAATACTGCACAAAAAAACAGCCAAAAGGCTGTTTTTTTAATTACTGATGTATCTTATTCAACGGTAACTCCCATTTGTCTTGCGGTACCTGCAATAATCTTCATAGCAGCTTCAATGTCATTGGCATTGAGGTCAGGCATTTTCTTTTCCGCAATTTCTTGGAGTTGTGCTTTTGTGATTTTTCCTACTTTTTCTTTGAGAGGGTTTCCACTTCCACTTTTGAGTCCAGCTGCTTTCTTAATCAATTCAGAAGCAGGTGCAACCTTCATGATAAAATCAAAGGTTCGGTCATCGTATACATTGATAACTACTGGTACAACATCACCTTTTTTGTCTGCAGTTGCGTTGTTGAACTGTGTACAAAAATCTTGAATATTGAGACCATGTTGACCAAGTGCTGGTCCAACTGGTGGTGCTGGGTTTGCAGCTCCTCCTACAATCTGAAGTTTAATTTGTGTTGTTAATTTCTTTGCCATATCATTTTTTCATTATTGTGAGGCGAGAAGCGTCTTTTGTTGACCACCTCAGAATGTGTTTAATTGTTACATTTTCTTTACTTGTAATACATCCAATTCAACCGGAGTTTCTCTTCCAAACATAGAGACCAAAACTTTTACCTTTCCACGTTCTGCATCAACTGCAGAAACCTTTCCTTCAAAGTTTTTGAATGGCCCGTCAACAATTTTTACTGGTTGATCTACCTCTACATCAATCTTGTGCATAGGCTCACCGCTGCTCATACGCTTTTGTAGATCCGTAATTTCTTTTATATCTACCGGAGTTGGTGTTGTTCCGGCTCCCACAAATCCTGTTACATTTGGTGTATTTCGTACTACATACCAAGAGTCATCTGTTACAATCATTTCAATGAGTACATAACCGGGATAAATTTTTTCTTCGGTGGTAACACGTTTTCCATTTTTAATTTTAATCTTTTTTTCTTTTGGTACCAAAACCTTGAAGATTTTGTCTTCCATTGCAAAGGTTTCAATACGTTGTTCAAGGTTTCGTTTTACGTTTTCTTCATACCCGCTATAGGTGTGAAGTACGTACCATCTGCGTCCAAGATCAAGGGTTTGTTTAGCCATAGAAAAATAATAGGGCTTTTAAAGAATGATATCGTTTGGGGTTAAACGATAAGTCCCAAGAGAAAATTAAAGATATAGTCAAGGATTCCAAAAAAGGCAGCAAGCCCAAGTGTAATACCAATAACAACCAAGGAATAATTTTTGGTTTGTTTCTTTGTTGGCCAGGTAACTTTTTTTACCTCAGCAAACGCTTCTACAAAATAGTTCTTAAATTTCTGTACGGCATTCATAGGACAATTTTTGTATTTAAAAAAGGCCTTTGGCCCAGTCATCGAGTGCATTATAGGTGAAAATAAAGAAAAAGTCAAGTGGATAACAGCCTAAGGAAAATTCTTTGGTGTATACAGAGGAAAGCTTCAGGAATAAAAGGGAATACTTACTTGACAAAATGGTTTATTTATGCTATAATGGCCCGTTCGAAAAGAAAATTTTTTTGCTAAAATAAGAAGAAAAATAAAGAATTTAGGAGAGGGGAGTGCTTTTTTTGAGGACTTATCTCTGTTGGATTCTTTTTGCAAGGGTTTCAAAATGAAGCGTCTTGGCATTGTGTTCCTGTTCTCCCTGTTCTTTTCCTCGATTCTCTTTGCCCTCTGGATGCCTACGGGTATTCAGCAGGGTGAAACGGTGAGGAAGGACCAGGGTGGGGACGCGATTGTCCCCAGGCATCTGCTCCCCAAGCTCCCGTCTCTGTGGAGCCCAGGGGAGTTCCAACAAACAAATCCGTCGCAGCAGGTTTCCACACCCACCCCCAATCCTACGGGGGTAAACTGGTCGGATGGAGTTCCGGAGGGAGATGCACAGCACGTGCTCTCCGAGAACTTCACTTACTGCGAGCGTGCGGCGTACCTCCACACGCTGCTCACGGATGTCCAAGAAGGGTATCAAAGCAACGTAGTCCGCCCGCTCTTCTTCCTCACCTTTGCTCAGACTCGAGGGCAAAACGATGTGAGGACCATGCTCGGTGGGAGGGGCCTCCTGACCCTCTCGTTTGCGGAAGCAAAGGGATACGGTCTTACGGTGGACGACGATGTGGAGGACGAACGTCTCGATCCTTGGCGGGTCATGTATGCCCTTGCCGACAGTTTTGAGCAAGAGGCTGAAGAAGGATGGAGCGAGGAGCTCATCGTGGCCGCCTTTTACAAGGGGGCGAACATGGTGAGGACCTGCTTGCATGTTGTGGAACCCATTGAAGATGGGCTTTCATTGGATGCAAGCGAACTCTTTCGACTCTGCGCTGTGCTCCTGCCAGAAGGAGATCGAGTTCGTGACCTGGCATTGGACTACCCCAAGGTCGATGCTTTCTACAGCGAGTCTGTGGAGAGAATTTCACAGGAGCTGACTGGGAGCTGCATCATCCCATAAACCCACCACATGGACGTTGTTCCCACCGCAACGTCCAGAAAAAACCTTCTTTTTAAATAGTTTATTTTCATCAATGGAATGGAGATAAAGTATTCGGGAGGAATGAAAGAGAATGTTCTTTTACAAATTTCGTACGAGAAAGGAAACTTCTTTGAGAGAAGAACGTTCCTTTCTCGTACGAATCCAATTTTTGGAGGTGTCAGATGGCCAGTTGGATGGATGAGGATTTCGAGCTCGGGGGGGATGATACGCCCCCTAGCAAGAAGACCACCTCGTCCCGGCCGGCTGGTCGGGACAAGACGAGGCCGGTGCGGGAGCGCCGGCCAAAGAAAGAAAAACCATCTCGCCCGAAGGACGAGCGCGGCTTGTTCAGCCGCGCTCTTACGTGGGGAATCGTCTGGCCGGCGATCCTCATATGGCTTGGGGCTATGGGCCTGGGCTTTTGGCTGTACTGGCCACTGGCCTTGCCGCCGACGTTCCTGGCCTTCCTTAGTTTCAAGCTGCGCCGCCGCCCTTTCACGGCGATCTTCCTTTCGGGGATTATCACCGCGGCCATGGGGGCACTGTGTGTCCTTGTGTTCTTCCGCCCTGTGCTGGAGCACGTGGCTGCGAAGTTCGTGCAGGATCTCCCCGATGTTCAGGCGGCTTCAGAAGTGGAGCAGCCGGGAACGCTTGAGGTTTACTCCCATGACAAGGTGCTTCTCTGGCAGCGGCCGACGTATTACACGCCGGTTGTGAGCTACGAGGAGCTTCCGGCTCACCTGGTGCAGGCCATCATTTCTTCCGAGGATGAAAACTTCCTCGAGCGAGATGGTGTGTCCGCACACAATGGTGTGGACCTCAAGGGAATTGCCCGCGCGGCCGTATACGTCCTCAAGCACAGGCACAGCGGGCCCGGCGGTTCCACCATCTCCATGCAGGTGGTCAAGAACATCGCTGGCCTGGAGAA
The DNA here is from genome assembly GCA_002787355.1 of Candidatus Magasanikbacteria bacterium CG11_big_fil_rev_8_21_14_0_20_39_34. GTDB lineage: Bacteria > Patescibacteriota > Patescibacteriia > Magasanikbacterales > UBA922 > 1-14-0-20-39-34. The sequence goes on along the minus strand of PCWN01000003.1, from coordinate 42,638 downwards.
GGGGAAGGGCAAGCTGGGCTACAAGCTGGCCCAGTGGCTGCTGGCGTGGAAGCTCGAGGACAAGTTCTCCAAGCAGGACATCATGATCCTGTACTGGAACTGGGCATATCTAGGTGGAGGCCGCGTTGGTCCCATCGAGGCCTCCAAGTTCTATTGGGGAAAGGACCTCAGCGAGCTCACGCTGGCGCAATGTGCCATGCTTGCCGGTATGGTGCAGTCCCCGGAACGCCTGCGTCCAGATCGTCACCCCGAAGCGGCGCGAGTCCGTCGTGCGTATGTGCTCAACCGCATGCACCACGAGGGATTCATCACGACTGCTCAGCGAGACGAGGCTTTGTCTGAGGAGTTCAACCTGATCGATCAACCCCAAGAGGGGGACGAGGGTGGTTGGGCCAAGGACATGGCGCTTTCTATTTTGGAAGAGAGTCTGGACAAGGATACGCTCCGTCGTGGAGGAATCCGAGTTTACCTCACCATAAATAGCGAGCGTCAGAGGGAGGCTCGGGACGCCATTGTTCACCAGCTTGCAGAAGTTGATGAGCGACAGGGGTTCGCCGATCCTCTCCACAAGTCTATCCCGCAGAGTCAGGTCGTGAAGCCCGCAAGCCTGGTACTTGCCAAGGTCCAAAAGGTGGAAGATGACCCGGAAAATGGTTTTCTCTACCTGGATCTTGGGGGTGGTCTCACCGGACAAATTCGTTTGCGGAATCTCTCGCGCTACTACCGGATCTCGGAAGAGGACCGGAACGCCTACAAAAAGGCGCAGAAGCAGTGGCAGAGGGATTTGCGGAAGTGGGAGCGCGCCCAGAAGAAGGCAAAGGCAAAGTCTGGTGAAAAGCCGACTGAGCCGGAACCTGCGAAGGAGCGTTTCCGCTGGTCTCCTGGAGATGTGATCCAGGCACAGGTCATTGAACCTGTTGCTGGAAAGAAGAACCACGTTTGGGTTCGCCCCGAAATGGGCCCTCAAGCGGCCATGGTTCATCTGGATCCACAGACCCACGAGATTCGTGCACTGGTGTGCGGCGACAGCTACTCGCTCTCCCGTTACAACCGGTGCCTGTCCGCATTGCAACCCGGTTCCACGTTCAAGCCTCTTGGGGTGTACCTGACGGCCCTCGACATGAAGGTCTTCACCCCTTGGGGTACGGCGGATCGTGTTGCACCGCAGCGTCTCATCGACGAACCCTACACCTGCCACTACAGGATACCCTGGGCAGACGGAAAGGGATTCGATGAGAAGGAATGGTCACCAGGGAACTACGGCGGAAAATACCGGGAAGGCCCCATGACCTTGCGAGAAGGATTGGCCGGGTCGGTCAACTCTATCGCGGCGCAGCTCATTTGCCATGAGGATATTGGCTATGAGATGGTGACCAACACGCTTCGGCGGGTTGGGATTACTTCTGCGTTGGCACAGGGACCTTCTATCGCTCTTGGTGGAAGTGAAGTTTCTCCTCTTGAGCTCGCAACTGCCTATGCCACCGTTGCAAGTGGTGGTATCCACGCAAAGTGGAGGCTCATCGATCACATCGAGAGCCTAGGTGGAGATGAAATCGAGATTGAGGCGACTCTTCCATCAGTGCGAAAGCGAGAGTTCAGCGAGGCGGTCATGTGGCTACTGCGCAACATGATGCGCTCGGTCGTGACAGACGGATCGGGCGCAAGACTCAAGAACTTTCCGCTTCCGGTAGCGGGCAAGACCGGTACGACGAACCAGTCCAAGTCGACGTGGTTTATCGGAGTTCTTCCTGAGGCTGTCGTGGTCTCATGGGTGGGCTTTGATAATGCTGCGCCGCTCAAGGGGCGGGCACGTCGTGCAGAGACCGGAGCATCTGCTGCTCTGCCGATTGTAAAGTCGGCGCTGGAGAGTATGTGGAATGCAGGTTTCTTCGGTTCTACGGAAGACAGACCGGAAGAACTGAACGGTTTTGGCCCACCGCCAGAAGGCGTGGTGTGTGTCCCATTCGACTTCGAGCATGGAATGTTGCTTGAGACGGATGAGCCGGATCCACCAAAGGAGTGCTTCCTTGAGGGTACCGAACCAACGGAACCCTATGTGGAACCAACTTCTGTGGATCCCGGACCACCATTCATCCAGGATGGAGAAGTGGTCACACCAATGCTAGATAACGTTCCCAAAATGATCCTTCCGGACGCCGGTGTAGACCAGGCCGACGATGAGGACCTCCCGCCTCCTTAAAAAAACCCACCACTGCTCGGTCATTTCGCCCACATCTGGCCGAGCAAAACACAACCTTGTATTGAAAATTTTTTTTTTAATATAGCGTTGTGTTTTTTTTATTGAAAAAAATTTGACACCAACAAGAACGCTTGATACTGTTGTGGAGAGTCATTTTCAAACGGGGAGTGGGCAGTGGGAAACAAGCGGTGGTTTGATCATGTATGGTTTCGCGCATTGCTGTGGATTCTTGTCATGATCATTGTGCTGTGCTTGTACATGTCTCGTGCACATGCACAAGAAGAAATGCAGCTTCAATGTTGGCAAGAAATTGATCCTCAAACGGGGGAGGTCTATACCGTGTGCTGGTGCATTGCATCAGAACCCTTCTCAAACGTATGAATTCCACCTACAAGGAGGGTGGTTTTCCTCACCGAACCAAAACAAAACAATGCATAGAAAATTTTTATATCCATTGTTTTGTAAGAATAAAAAAATCTCGGTTTCCCGAGATTTTTTTTGATAAAATTTTTCTCATTTATATATCCAAATTTTTTACATTTTTTGCATGTGTTTGGATAAACTTTTTACGAGGAGCAACTTCGCTACCCATGAGAATATCGAATACTTCACTGGCACGTTCTGCATCTTCTACCGTTACTTGTTTCATAAGTCTGTTTTCCGGATTCATAGTAGTTTCCCAAAGTTGTTCTGGATTCATTTCTCCCAAACCTTTGTATCGTTGAAGATTAATTTTCTTTTTACTTTTTGCAGGTGACTCTTCTTCCATTGCTTCTTCACCTTCTGATTCTTCCACAACACTAATATCCAAACCAGCTTTTTCAAGATATGTATTGAGTGCTTCTTCATTGTAAAAGTATTCTAATTTTTTCCCGAGCTTTATACTGTAGAGTGGAGGTTGTGCGATGTAGAGATAGCCTCCTGCAATGAGTTCAGGGAAGTATCGGAAGAAAAGTGTTAACAACAGTGTGCGGATATGTGCACCATCAACATCAGCGTCCGTCATGATCACAATTTTGTGGTAACGAAGTTTGGAAATATCAAACATTTCTCCAATATTTGTTCCCAATGCAATGATCAAAGATTTGAGTTCATTGTTGGCAAGAATTTTATCAAGACGAGCACGTTCTACGTTCAATACTTTACCACGAAGTGGTAAAATTGCTTGTGAATGACGATCACGTCCTTGTTTTGCAGATCCTCCAGCAGAGTCTCCCTCTACAATATAGAGTTCGGAACTTTCAGCAGAACGACTGGAACAGTCAGCCAGTTTTCCTGGGAGTGTTATTCCTTCGAGAGCTCCTTTACGGAGGACGGAGTCTCGTGCAATGCGTGCGGCATTTCTTGCGCGTGCAGCAAGAAGACATTTTCCAACAATTCCCTCACCATCTTTTGGATGTTCCTCCAAAAAGATTTCTAGGGCTTCTGCAAATACAGATTCCACCGCAGGCTTTACTTCAGGATTCCCCAACTTATCTTTGGTCTGTCCTTCAAACTGTGGATCAGGGACTTTTACAGATATAATTGCCGTTAGACCTTCACGAACATCTTCACCCGTAAGTGCGGCGTCCTTTTCTTTCAAAATTCCTTTTTTCTTTGCATAACTGTTGAGTGTTCGTGTCAAAGCACTTCGGAAACCTGCAACATGGGTACCTCCACCTGGGTTGGTAATATTATTGGCAAAACAGTGAAGAGATTCATTGTAATCATCGGTGTACTGAAAAGCAATTTCAATAGCAATCTCATCAACTTTCTTTTCAATGTAAAAAATATTTTCGTGTTTTGGTTCACGATTTTTGTTGATGTGTTTTATATAACTGGCAATACCACCTTCAAAATAAAAGCGGTATGAGTTGTCAACGAGATTCATGGCAGAAGAATCTGCGGCACGTTCTTCTTCTGGTCTTTGGTCAATAATCGTAATATCCACACCTTTGTTGAGGTAGGCTTGCTGACGCAAATGATCAATAATGGTTTTCCAGGAAAAATCTATGGTATCAAAAACGCTATCATCTGGGAGGAATGAAATAATCGTTCCGGTTCCTGTAGACTTTCCTATTGGTTTAACTTTGGCTTTTGCTTTTCCATAACTGTATTCTTGAATCCAAATTTTTCCATCGCGATGAACTTCTGCTTTGACTTGAGAAGACAGAGCATTTACAACAGAAACACCCACACCATGAAGTCCTCCAGAAACTTTATATCCACTGTCTCCAAATTTTCCTCCAGCATGGAGGGTGGTCAAAACGAGTTCTAGAGCAGAAATTTTCTTTTTTGGGTGTATGTCAACCGGAATACCACGACCATTATCTGTCACGGATATCCAATGGTTGGGCAAGAGCTTAATGGTGATCTGATCACAGTGGCCAGCCATGGCCTCATCAAATGAGTTATCCACGACTTCCCAGATCATGTGGTGCAAACCACGAACACCAGTAGAACCAATGTACATTCCAGGACGTTTTCGTACGGCTTCAAGACCTTCAAGGACGCTAATATTCTTTGCGCTATAATCGCTCTTTGGTGCTGTGGCGCCGGTTTTTTTCTTTTCCATCTTTTTTGCTGGCATAGGGGAGGGAATAGTATTAGTTTATATTTTTCAGAAAAACTAGGAAAAGTATACCATGAAAGGGGGGTACAATCAACCCTTTGTTTTTATGCGATTTTTAGGTATAATAATTACAAGATAATAATTGCAAAAATGTTTCATAATAAATTTTCAGAATATAAAGATCCGTCAGGCGAATTTACCAATGCTGAGTTACAAGCAGCAACCTGGTATGTTCGTCATAAACTCTTATTGCAAAAAATTGGTCTCTCTTTGCTTATCTTTTTTTGCCTTGTAACGGGAATATATGGCGTTGGGGGATTTGCTGTGTATTTCTTGAGTGGCTATTTCCAAGATAAAACAAACTTGCAGTTGCAAGTTGCAGAGATTCAGTCTTTTAGTACCCTTCATGACAAAATTGTTGTAGAAAATCTTCGGATTCGTCCGGCTGAAATTTATTCACATACACAGGATCGATATGATTTTCTTGCACAAGTCACCAATCCAAACAAAAAACAAATTGCACGCATTACCTACCGCTTTGTATACAACGGTGGTGCAACAGAAGTTTCTCAGGCAGTGCTACCTCCAGGTGCGGAAAGGTTTATAACTTTTTTTGGTCATCAAGAAGATTTTTTCCCTTTTGGTGAGAGACTGGAAATTCAAAAAGTAGAATGGAGGCGGGTTGATCCGCATGATATCCCAGATGCTATTGAATATACAAAAGCGCGAGATACATTCTCACTTTCAGATTTTCATTTTGTTCAGGCCGGTACACAGGGAAGTGGTTTACAAAATAATAGTATACGTTTTTCAGTCACCAATGAAACTGCATATAGTTTTTACGAAGCAGAATTTTATGTTAAGTTGTTAAATGGTGAACAACTTGTGGGTATCCTTCCCTTGTATATTGATAACTTTCGTTCATTTGAAATAAAAGAGTTGGATCTTCGTTTTGGAACGGGAATTTCATCAGTCAGTGATATAGAAGTTGTACCCACAACCAATGTCTTTGATGGTTCAGTTTACATGAAGATTGATCTGTAGTTCTGGTGTCTTATGTGGAATAAACTCTTGGTGTTTGCACGCAAGTTTGATTGGATAATGTTTTTGGTGGTGTGTATTCTTTCTATTATTGGTCTTTTGGCAGTTTATAGTATAGATATTTCTCGTGCCGATAAACTTACCTTTTTTCCAACACAGGCATTATCTATTGGAATAGGAGTTATTCTTGTTTTTGTTGGAGGAAGTTTGCATAAAACTTTTTACGAATCGTACGCAAAATATTTTTATATAATTGCTGTTTTGGCATTGGTAGCGGTACTTTTTTTTGGAGTTGATATCCGTGGAACAAGGGGATGGTTTCGTTTTTTTGGATTTTCTTTTCAGCCGGCAGAGCTTGCAAAGTTTGCTCTTATTATATTTTTGAGTTATTGGATAAGTAGACAAAGGAGGCGGCATGATACATGGGTCTTTGTTATCTATAGTGGTCTGCTTATGGCCGTATGTGCTGGTTTGGTGCTTTTACAACCGGATTTAGGTTCTGCGGTTGTACTTTCAGGAATTTGGTTTGGACTTCTTATATTTTCACGAGTACCAAAGAAAAAGATGCTTCTTCTTATAGGGGGTGTTCTTCTTATTTTTTTGGTGGCATGGTTTTTTCTTTTTAAAGAATATCAGAAGGAACGATTTTTTACTTTTCTCTACCCGGATCGGGATCCTTTGGGATCTGGGTATAATATAACGCAGTCAATTATTGCAATTGGTTCTGGAAAAGGATTTGGTAGGGGACTTGGATTTGGGTCTCAAAGTCAGTTACATTTTCTCCCTGAAGCCCAGTCCGACTTTATTTTTTCGGTTATTGGTGAGGAATTAGGATTCTTTGGCGCTGCAATGGTTATTTTTTTGTATGCTATTCTTCTTTTACGAATTGTATGGTTGGCAAAAATTTGTTCCGATGATTTTTCGGCCTATACCTTATTGGGTATATTTTCTGTATTTGTGATACAAATTATAATAAATATTGGGGCTTCTTTGGGTGTTCTTCCACTTACTGGGATCACTCTCCCATTTTTAAGCTACGGTGGGTCATCCCTCATTACAAATATGGGGCTTATTGCTGTGGCAGAAAGCATTTCCATGGGGTGTAGGAAAGTTGGACGTTGAATCTATTCATGATATACTTTCTGTACAGATCTTGACAAAGAACTGTGTATTTGTTATATTTTTGCTACTTTTATGGAAGATAAAAATAGTCGTCCTCAGAAGACAGAAGGGAACTTGGGGCTAAAATTAGTCAAAGAGTGCCCGGTATGTGCACAAGAATACAAACTCGAGCAGATCCGCATTGTGGAACAGGTTCCGGGGGCAAATCTGCTGCATCTGAGTTGTCAGGACTGTGCTCGCTCCATTTTGGCCTATGTGGTCATTTCCAGTGTAGGGATGAGTTCTCTTGGACTGGTTACAGACCTTCAACATAGTGATGTTCTCAGGATACAAAAAAATGGCCCAGTGACTCTCGATAGGATACTTGATATCTCGGAGTGCTTGGACCAAAATCCTACAAAATTTATTCATTTAGTTCATAAATAAGTATGACATTTGCTATTCAAGTAAAGAGCCGAACCGATATTAAACCTGAAGAATTGCGAAGCGAAGGAAGAATTCCCGCTGTTTTGTATGGTCACGGAGTTGAAAACATTTCTTTAGATGTTTCATTTGCAGAATTTCAAAAGCTTTTTGAAGAGGCTGGAGAATCAAGCTTGATTGATCTAAGTATTGACGGAAAGGAACCTGTGAAGGTGCTTATCCAGGATATCCAAATGGATCCAGTAAAGCATAAGATCATTCATGCAGATTTTCGTCAGATTAAGATGGGTGAAGAAATGCATGCAAGTATTTCACTTGAATTTGTGGGAGTTGCTCCTGCAGAAAAGACATTGGGTGGTACTTTGATTACCGGTGTAGATATGGTTAATGTGAAATGTTTGCCAACAGCATTGGTGTCAAGTTTTGAGATTGATCTTTCTACTCTTGCAACCTTTGATGATGTCATTAAAATTGGAGACATTAACATCGGAGAAGGAATTACTATTACGGATGCACCAGATACAGTGGTAGCAAAAGTGATTCCTCCACTTACCCAAGAGCAATTGGATGCTATGGATAGTGAAAATGCCGTTACAAGTGTAGAGAACGTTGAGGTTGAGAAGAAAGGAAAGAAAGAAGAAGAATCAGAGGACAAGAAATAAGATTGGCCTGAAGAAAAAAATCCCGGTATCCCCGGGATTTTTTTCTTGAGTTTTTCTATGATTTTATGATATAGTTCGTACATTATGAAAAAAATTTCCACACAAAAAATAAGCCAAAGTACCGTTTTGTTCACTATTGCAGGACTTATTTTTTTCTTTGGATGTATTCTTTTATATTTCTTTATCATGGGAACTTCAGCACCCAAAAAAGGAGTGATTGTATCATTGGGGGATGCTCATAACACACAGGAGGGAGATGGCTGTCCTTGGAGGAATTCACTTACTGGAGTTTGTCTTGCTGAAGAAAAACAACAACACATAAGTGCCGTCATGATAGAAAATCATATTGATGCAAGACCTCTTTCTGGTTTAGAGAAAGCTTCTGTCGTGTATGAGGCTCCAGTGGAGGGGAATATAACTCGTTTCCTTGCTCTTTTTGAGGGGGATACCGACGTTGATCAGATTGGACCGGTGCGAAGTGCGCGTCCCTATTATCTTGATTGGATTTCAGAATATGATGGAGCCCTGTATGGTCATGTGGGTGGATCTCCTGAGGCATTGATTGACATTGAAAATTATCAAATCTTTGATCTCAATGAATTTTATCGTGGATGGTTTTTCTGGCGATCACAATCACGCTTTGCTCCACACAATGCCTACACTTCAAGTGATCTTCTCAAAAAGGCATGGGAGCAATATGGCGGAGAAACCGAAACTATCATAGAGTCTTGGGTGTTTGAAAAAAATTCTGTGAGTTCTACCACCGAGTGCTTAGAAGATTGTGCACAATCTTTGGAGATTACGTATTCATCACCCTATTACAAACCAATTTGGGAATATCAAAAAGACCAAAATACCTATGAGAGAACGGAGAAAGGCAATTCTGAAACCTTTGTTGCCGACACACTTATCGTAGAGAGTGTACAGGCTCAGGTAATCGATGATGTGGGGCGTCTTAAAATAGAGACTATTGGTCAGGGAGACGTTCTTATATTCCAAAATGGAAAAGTTATTGAGGGGACTTGGAAAAAGACAGGAAGAAAAGAGAGAACTCGCTTCTTTGATGCACAGGACAAAGAAATAGCACTTCATCCGGGAAAAATTTGGATTACTATCGTTCCTCAAACTTCAGACATAGAGTTTGAGTAAAATATTTGTTCAAGATTCATCTAAAGGTTCAAGTGTAACTTTATGTGACATGGCGTGTGGGGTAATGACCCATGCGTCATTTATATATTCGCCAACAATTCCTCCTGCACAGTAGTCAGTATCGGAAATATTATAAGTACGGTAGAGAACACTTGTATCCGAAAAATTTCCACCATGACGCCCTTTAAGAACATAGCCATATTCGGTTTCTCCATCCCCAAGTGATCTTGCTTTTTCTGGTGTGACTACAACAATTAAGGTAACAAGGTTTCCATTCTGATCATAGCCTTTCTGTTTGACACGGAGGTCTTTGAGTTTATATCCTTCTTCAGAAGCTATCTGTTCAATAAGTCCAAGTATTTCTGCTTCTGTAAAAATGCGTTTTTCAGTTATTTCACTTATTGCAAAAATGGTTTCTCGAACAACATCTGCTTGTGGAAATGGTTCAGCACGTTCTCCTCGTATCATGCGTGGTTGAAATGCCATAGGGTTCCTCTTATTTGTTCAGTATAATTTTTAGTGCCTTCCAATGTGTTGGATGGATAATATCTTCGGTAATATCTTTTTTTGGTATCCATTTTAACATATCAACTTCATATTCAAAAATAGCAGTTTTATCTTGTATATTGTTGAGAAGTTTTGCAGTAAAAAAAAGTCCATAATTTTGGTAAAATTCCCCATTTGACGGAGAGACGTAAAAACTTTCTGTGGCGGTAAATGGAGTGATATCGCTGACTTCTACATCATATCCTGTTTCTTCCCTACATTCTCGGATAACAGCCTCAATAACCGATTCACCTGGGTCAATACCTCCTCCGGGACATTCAAAAAATTTTGACCACGTAGGTTTCATCAAAAGGACACTATCTTCTTGTTCTATAAATGCATATCCTGCTGCACGAATATGTACTGGCTTATGGTTTGGTTTTTCTATTTGTTCAAAATGAGCATTGTAAAATATGGGCATATACTACAGGCTAAGGGATAGGAATCTCTCATTTGAAGAAAGATCTTTATGTATTTTTATTCTGGCATTTGGAAAAAGAGAGGATGTAAATATCTCAAGGGGTTTTGCTTGTTCAGGATTTATTTCCATAATACACCATACCCTACATGGTTTGGAGTTGACAAATGTATGAATTTGGAAAAGAAGCTTCTTATAGAATGCGAGACCAGAGTCATCTGCGACAAGCGCACTTTTAGGTTCTTTTTGTATTGATTCTTCAGAGTGAAATTGCTCATCTGTGAGGTAGGGAAGATTCGCGGTTACAAAAAGAAAGGAAGATTCAAGTGTGATATCATTCTGTTTGATATGTTTTGCAAACGGATCGAGGAGATCTCCATGAAAAAAAGTTATTGGAGTTTGCTGTATTTTGGAATTTTTCTCTGCAAGGGCAAGTGCTTTTTTTGAAATGTCTGAAGCAAAAAATTGAAGAGATTTTTTTAAAGCGTCTGCTTCATTGAATAGCGTTTTTGAAACTGCAATGGGAATACATCCACTGCCCGTTCCAACATCTAAAAAAAATATTTTTTTTTCATGAATTTCTTTGAACTTTTTGAAAATGATTTCAATCATTTCTTCTGTTTCTGGTCTTGGAATAAGTGTGTGTTTATTTACCAAAAAAGGTATTCCATAGAACTCTTTTTTTTGAAGAATTTGTGCAACAGGAACATGATTTAAGCGTTTTTTTACAAGAGAGGAAAATTTTAATTTTGAAAAAAAAGTCACAGGATCATTTTCATGAGTGAAGAGAAAGATACGATCTTTTTTTAGAACAAATGCCAAAAGAATTTCTGCATCTAGCCTATCCAATTTTGTGGTTGCCTGAGACAAAAGTTGTTTAATGGTTTTCTGGCGCATGAAATTCAAATAAATATATAGACACGTAATTTCCTGCGACAGGTCCTTCTTGAACAGTCCAGCCATTTTTTATAAACCAGTCGTAGATCATATCATCTTTCTTTTGATAGGTTGTATAAAAAACAATATTTTTACTGGCAATGTATCTCTTCATGAGCGCATCAAGTTTCTCATCATCTATTGGTGCCGACTGCCAATTATGCCGAACAATTCGTTCATTAAGGGACATTTGGTCAGGGTATGGATAAAATCCAATAACAGGAGAATGTCCCTTAAAGTAACGAGAGAGGACAAGGGATTCTTGAAAAGGAAGCGTCATGACCAGACTATTTTCTGTTTCATGTTTTTCAATGTATTGCGTATGCTTATATGCGGAATACACTGGAGTGGACACAAGTGCAAGCAGGGGACCCAGATGAAGAAAACAAATTACTAAAAAAAAGGCTCGTCGTAAAGTAGAATTTTCAATGTGTGAAATCGCATACCCGATAAGAATATAAAGTGCGGGAAGTGCAAAAAGTGAATATTTGGGGACATAGATACCCAAAAGATTGGAAAGTAAGGCTGGAAAAAATGCCCAAAGGATAAGGGATACGAGAATCGGACGCAGAGCGGGTTTCCTTAAAAAAGTGTGGTATAAAAAGAAAAGAAGCCCAAGAAGTAAAAGGATTATCAATGTTTGGAGAAATGAAGAGACATCTGAAACAACAAAATAGGCAATAAACGTGGTAAAAATATTTGCCATTTTTGTATCATAGTTGAAGAACCATCCGTTAAATGTAGAAAGATTCCATTTAGCCAAGACCGATGGAACAAACCAGATGAAGAAAAGGAGAATCGGAAAAATATGTGCTTTCAAAAAGAGTAAGAGGTTCTCCTTTTTTTTCTGGAATGATGCCAAAGAAAGGAACTGTATTATAGGAACAAGAAGTATCGTAAGATGAGAAAGGAAAAGCAAGGTTTGCACGATTGAAAATATATAAAAATAATTTTTTTTAAAATTTTCTTTATAAAAAATTGTATAGAAAAGAAAAAAAGAAAAGATAGAGAGCATAAAAATGAGGCTGTAGGCACGTGCTTCTGTACTTACAAAAATATGTGTGCCCGAGAGCGCTAAAAGAGTTGATGCAAAGAGGGCGGTTTTTTTGTCAAAAAGGTGAAGAGCTAGTTTATAAAGAAGAAAAATACTTATCAATGCAAAAAAGAGAGAGGTGCTACGCACAATTATTTCAGAGTCAGAAAATATTTTTATAAAGTATCTTAGAAAAAACGTATGGAATGGGGGATTTGTCTCAAGGGTCCACATCTGCAGTGCTTCCTTCCAAGGGAGTGAACTGAAGTGAACAGAAAAGAGCTCGTCAAACCAAAAAGTTCCTCTGTTTATGAGAAAAATAAATCGTAGAAGGAATCCCAAGAGGATAATAAAGAAAAGCATTTGATTGAAAAAAAGTTGATAACGAAAGGAAAATTAGATAGTATCCATCTTTTCGTAGTCCGCTTGCATAAGAGCCGTAACCATATCATCCAGGTCACCATCAAGAATAGAAGTAATATTATTCCAGCTTTCTTTTATTCTATGATCGGTAATTCTATCCTGAGGATAATTATATGTACGGATTTTTTCTGAACGATCTGCAGAACCAATCTGACTTTTTCGTTTTGCATCGAGTTCTGCTTGCTGTTTTTCTTGTTCCATTTCATAGAGTCTTGCTCGCAGAACATTCATGGCTTTAATTTTGTTTTGCAGTTGAGATCTCTCATCCTGACACTGTACCACAACTCCACTTGGGGCATGTGTTATACGTACTGCAGAATATGTGGTATTGACACTTTGTCCTCCTTTCCCACCTGCCATAAAAGTATCTATACGCAGATCTTTGTCTTGTATTTCAAATTCTGTTTCTTCAATCTCTGGCAATACCGCAACACTGGCCGTAGAGGTATGGATGCGTCCTTGTTTTTCCGTTTCTGGAATTCTTTGTACTCTGTGTACTCCCATTTCATACTTTAAATATCGGTATATGTTTTGTCCTTCAACAGAGAAAATAACTTCTTTGTAACCTCCGGAGTCATTTTGGCTTTCAGATATCAGATTAATTTTCCATTTTTTTCTTTCTGCATAACGTGAGTACATACGGAAAAGGTCACCGGCAAAAAGTCCTGCTTCATCTCCCCCTGCACCGGCTCGTATTTCCACAATAACATTCTTTTTGTCCATAGGATCGGTAGGACGGGTCATTTGTCGGAGTTCTTCTTCCAAAGAGAAAATAGAATTTTGAAGGGTTTCAACTTCTATTTCTCCAAGTTCTCGCATACTCTCATCAAGAGTCATCATTTCTTTGGTCTCAAGAAGTTGTTTCTCTGCTTTTTCAAGTTCAGAAATTTTTTCTGCAGTTTCCTTGATATCGTTATATCCTTTGGAAACCTCTTGAAGTTTTTTACTATCTGAAATAACAGCTGGATCGGAAAGCTGTTCTTGGAGTTTAAGATAATTTTCTTTGATATCTTTGTATTTTTCTAGCATAGCTCTATGATACATTATTTTTTCAAACAAAAACAGGCTGAAAAAAGCCTGTTTGTTATTGTTTGTACCTACGCTTCAGCGTTTTCTTTTTCAGTCTTTTTCGCTTTTACGGCTGCTTTTGCTGCTCGCTTTGCTTTTTTTCCTTTGCGTTCTCCTTGAGCTGATTCCACTTTTTTCATCTTTTCTTGGAATTTCTCCACACGGCGAGCGGTATCGATAAAGACTTGTTTTCCAGTATAAAAAGGATGTGATGCAGAAGAAATTTCAAGAGGGATTACAAAATGTGTAACGCCATTAATTTCTCGTGTCTCATCTGACTTCATGGTAGAGGTTGTAATAAACTCCACTCCACAAGAAGTATCAATAAAAACAACTGGATGTACGTCTGGATGTGTCTCTGTTTTCATAGGAAATAACCTTATTTCAAGTGGCTCGATTATAGCAAGAATTATTTTTGATGTCAAGTTGGGGTGTGGAAGGTCGGGGGGCTCGACCTAGATTCCGATGCGTTGGAAGATGGTGGGGGGAAATTCAATGACTCGTCGAGGGAAGGACGTGTCAATGGACTCCGTTAGGCCGATCATGATTTCTTGATCGCCTTGGATCTCGATGTGGACGAGGAACCTCGTGCTCCCACGTCCAAAGAAGGTGTGGAGGTAGATATCCTCCCCCTCTTCTGCCTCGAACTTCCCGAAGAACCAGGTCTTCCCCAGAAAGGTGAAGCCGATCCTTCCGGAGAATGGAAGTCCTTCATTTGGGTGGATGCGAATGTAGCGCATCTTCCAGTTACGAGGGTTCCATGAGCCCGGATGAGAAATGGTGTGTACCTTCCCCGGGTGGGCCAGGAGGGTTTTCGTGAGGGCGACTTGATGCAGGATGGGGGAGATGAACTTCCCCATGAAGAGTGCTCCAAGAACGAGCACCACTACAAGGATGAGCCCGTGCATGTGCTGCTCCCTGGTTGTTACATGCAAAAAACACTATACACAGCAAAAAATGTCCTGTCAAGGTATGGGCTATCTTGACAGAAATGGAAAGAAAAGGTATTATATGGCCACAGAAAAAATTACATTTTGAAATACTGAAAGTTTTTTGGTATAATAAACGTACTATGAATCAGATACTTACTATTGTACAACTCGTGGTTGGAATACTACTCTCTGCTGCAATTCTTTTACAGCAAAAGGGAGATGGATTAGGTGCTGGATTTGGTGGAACGGGTGGCGGAATTGCCGCTACCAAGCGAGGTGTTGATTTGTTTCTCCACAGGGCATCTGTTATCTTGGCTCTTGTCTTCTTTGCTATTGGGATTGTCATGCTTTTCCTAGCATAAGACTTTGAATCAAAGGTATCTTCTTCTTCAAAATTTTACATTTTTATTGTTTCTCTTGTGAACCTTTTTAAAAATCTTTACAAAAAGGCGGTATACCATTTGAAACGCTATTTTAGGCGTGTGAGGAGCCATAAGAGCATTTACAAAAATAATGTGAATGTTAAGCTTCTACAGAGGCTTCATAAAAAAAGGGTACCAACACTCAAACAGCTTGGAAAGATTCAGCGTCTTTTGTCTCCATTTGAGCAAACTATTTTTCGCATAGCAAGTGTTGTCTTTTTAGTAGGGTTGGTATGGTTTACGGTGGGTATCATTGACTCAAAGAGAGTTCATGTGGCGGCACAAGGTGGTCAGTATAGAGAAGCGGTTGTTGGTTCACCACAACTGATTAACCCATTGTTTGCAAGTCTCAATAATGTTGATTCAGACATTAGTAGGCTTGTGTTTAATGGGTTGATGCAATATGACGAAAATCAAAAATTGATTACCGATCTTGCAGAAAGCTATGAAGTCAGTGAGGATAAAAAAGTATATACCTTTACTCTTCGAGACAATGTTGTTTGGCATGATGGTGAGCCGTTTACCAGCTCTGACGTCGCGTTTGCAATAAAAACAATTCAAAATGCACAAGTGAATAGCCCCTTGATGGTAAGTTTTCAAGGAGTAGCTATCGATACACCTGATCCAAAAACGGTACAGTTTACTTTGAGTGAACCATTTGCTCCATTTCTTTCCAGTCTTACTGTTGGGATTATTCCAGAACATATCTGGTCAGATGTGGGGCCAGATAGAATTCGTTTGGCAAAATCAAATCTACAACCAATTGGAACGGGGCCTTTTCAATTTGAAAAGCTCAAAAAAAACGATGCTGGATACATTTTGAGTTATACTTTAGCAAGAAACGAAAACTATTTTGCAACCAAACCGTACCTTGATGAATTCATTTTTGAATTTTTTGGAGATTATGATGGTCTGGATGGAGCTATACAGGCAATGCGTGAGCAAAAAGTAGATGGATTAGATTTTGTTCCATATGACCTCAAGGATAAGGTGGAACGAAAGCATATTGTATTGCATACGTTGCAGCTCCCACAATATACTGCACTCTTCTTTAATCAAAAGAATTTACCAGCTCTCAAAGATTCAAAACTTCGAGAGGCACTGGCACTTTCTCTTGATAAGAGAAGGATCATGCGAAGTACCATTGGGGACAATGGTCAGGTCATTCATGGACCAATATTGCCAGGATTTCCGGGATATAGCACAGACGAGATGAAAACGAGGGATTATTCCGTGGAAAAAGCTAATGATCTTTTAGAGGAGTCATGGGAAAAAATTTCTGGAGATACGTATCGTGAAACGTTATTGGAAGAACGGTTGAAAGAGTGGGATAAGTCTCAGAAAGCGAGTTCATCTACTGAAGAAGAGCTTGCAAGTTTGCGGGAGGAAGCTAAAAAGGAAGTCGAAAATCAACTGAATACCGAGTTGCAAGAAGCTCAAACCTTTTATAGGCAGGATAAAAAAGAAAATGTTTTGGAGATTCGACTGGTGACGGCAGATACCAAAGAATATCGTCAAGCAGCACAAATGATTGCAGGATTTTGGCAAGGAATAGGAGTAAAAACAAAACTAGAGTTTATTCCAGCAAAAAATATGGTAAAGGACGTCTTAAAAGATAGAGACTATGATGTTCTCCTTTATCGTATGATTGTAGGAAGTGATCCGGATTTGTATCCATTCTGGCATTCCTCACAGACAAAGTACCCGGGGCTGAATCTTTCCTTGTATGCCAGTGATGAAGTGGACAAACTTCTTGGAAGTGCACGGGAAACCTCTGACCCTGAAGAATATGGAAACATCTATAAACAAATTCAAGAAAAGATTTTCAATGATGTACCGGCAGTATTTTTATACATGCCAACCTATACCTATGCCACAACGGATAAACTTCAGGGGTATACCTTTCAACGTATATTTATACCATCTGATCGATTCAGTGGAGTCACATCTTGGTATATAAAGGAAAAAGGGAAATGGCAATTTTAGTGGCTTGAATCACAAAGCCATAGTACATTTTCTTCTTCTCCAAAAATTGAATGATAGATTACGAATGATGATATAGAGATGAAAAATCTTTATTCATAATTCCTTATCTGTTATTCCTTTTATGGTTCATGTTGAGCGTAGAGATACTACCGACATGACCATTATTTATTTAATTCATACACAAGTAACAAAGTTATGATCCGAAAAAATTCCGGAAAAAGAAGTTATGCTTCTCAACCAAATGATAAAAGAAAAAGCAGTACCTCGAGTACTCCAAGTACTCGTACATGGGGGAAAAAGTCTACCGAAACAACAGGGGATGATCAAAAGAAGGTGTACCATCATGCTTCAAAAGCATCCACAGCACGATCTTCTTCACGCATGCAAAGACCTCGAGTCAAAAAAGATCACTCATTCTCCTATAAAAATAAAAAGAAACTTCCTGAGTTAGAAAAAGACACTCTTCGAATTGTCCCTATTGGTGGATGTGAAGAGGTTGGGCGAAATATGACCGTTTTTGAATACAATAATGATATTATTATTGTTGATGTTGGGGTTCAATTTCCTGAAGAAGACATGCCAGGAATTGACTATATAATTCCTAATACAAAATATTTGGAAGGAAAGGAAAAAAATATTCGTGCAGTGATATTTACTCATGGTCACTTGGACCACATTGGGGCTGCCCCAATCATTTTAGAAAAATTAGGAAATCCACCTATTGTGGCTCGAGATTTGACTCTTTCACTTATCAAGCATAGACAAGAAGATTATAAAAAAGGTACCGCACAAAAGTTGAAGGTCGTTCGTGTAAAATCACTCAATGATGTCATGCGTTTTGGAGAATTGGTGGTAAAGTTTTTTCAGGTGGAGCATTCTATTATGGATGCTATGGGAGTTATCATTGAATCTCCTCAAGGTACGATCATTCATCCGGGTGACTGGACGCTTGAAAGAGACAATGAAGGAAAACATGCCATTGATTATACCGGTTTGCGAAAATTGAAAAGCCCAAGGATTCTTCTTTTAGAAAGTCTTGGTGCTACCAACAATAAAAGTCATGGAACCTATGAGGAAATGTATGAAAATATTTATAACATCCTCAAAGATGCTCCAGGTCGTATTGTGGTCGCAACTTTTGCATCTCAAGTAGAACGTGTACGATGGATTATTGAGGCTGCGAGTCAACTTGGGAAAAAAGTGGCATTGGATGGATACAGCATGAAGGTAAATATTGAACTTGCAAAAAAGCTTGGATATGTGAACCCCAAAAAAGGAGTACTCATAGATGTACGAAAAATTGATGACTATCCGGATACGGAAGTAGTTATTATTTGTACCGGTGGTCAGGGAGAAGAGAGGGCTGTTCTTTCAAAAATTGTCCGTGGAGAACATAGAAATATTAAGTTTAGAAAAAATGATTCTGTGATTTTTTCTTCTTCCGTAATTCCGGGGAATGAAAGAACCATCCAGAGATTGAAGGATAATATTTATAGACAGTGTGATAATGTTTACCATGGTGATGTTATGGATGTACATATTTCAGGGCATGCGACACGTCAGGATATTTTGGAAGTTATTGATATGATACAACCAGATTATTTTATTCCAATCTATGCAAATCACTATTTCCTCAAAGAAGCACAGCGTTTGGCAGTAAAAAATGGATTTAATGAACAGAAAACGGTAGTGCCAGATAACGGAACCATCATTGAATTTTCAAATAAAGGGATGAAGGTTCAGAAAGAAAAAGCTCCAACAGAGTACGTGTTTGTAGACGGACTTGGCATTTCAGATTCTCAGCATATTGTTTTGCGTGATCGTCAGGTTTTGGCAGAGGATGGCATGATTGTTATCATTACTACAATTGATACCAAGACCGGAAAGTTGATTCAAAATCCGGATATTATTTCTCGAGGGTTTGTATTTTTGAAAGATAATCGAACACTTATAGAAGATATTCGACACAAAGTGAAGAATTTAGTGCTTCATTCTGATCCACTGACTTGGGCAGATACCAATCAAGTGAAGAACGATATCCGTGATAAAATAGGACAATTTATCCTTACTCGTACGGAAAAAAGACCAATGGTTCTTCCGGTGGTTATAGAAGTCTAAAAAATTATATGAGAAAACTCCTTGAAAAAGGAGTTTTTTTTTACTTGACATGCTTCTTTTCTGTCCGTACTATAATAAGTGAAGAGATTTTTAAGCAATAAAAAATGAAAGTTTTGGCCATATTTTCCAATTCAGCCCTATTGAGGGTGGGCAGTCCCAATCTCTATGGATTTTTATCAAAGCAAAGGAATAAGCTTTCTTCTTTTTTGGTTTTGGATAGACAGTATGAAGAAGGAAAATTTAGAGGACCTCATTTCCTTCTAGAAGTTTTTGATGTAGCCGCAGGAGGAGAAGAAGAGGGGGAGTTTTTGAGTAATTGTTCTGATTTTTGGGAAGAAAATAAAAGGGAAAATATCAAAGAACTGTTTTCTCGTTTACGAAAAAAGTTTGATAAAATTTTTATTTTTACTGCATATCCAAAGGCTTTATATACGGAACTTCTCGTCCAGGGGGCGGTGGATCATATCTATGGTCTTGATTATGAACTGGATGATTTTTGTATTTCAGGGATAAAAAAAATTGAAATTTTCCATCAAGATGCGGTAAAAAAAGAGTTAGAAAAATATGATTTACTGGATAAGTTCACGGACGAACCAAATAGATTTGGTTTGCTTACTTATCTATTGGATATTATTGTGGAGTACCATTTGAAAAAAAAAGATATCGTTGTTGTTGGGAAAGGAGTGGTTGCTTTGCCTGCACATAAGTGGGCAGGACAAAATGTAGTGAGTTTGGAGGAACTGGTGTAGTTCCTTGAACGAAGCTTTTTTTTGTGATACTCTTGGTGCATAGAAAAATATCATATGACAAAAAAACCAATACTTATATCGGGCATTCAGCCAACAGGGAATCTACATATAGGAAACTATTTGGGTGCTGTTAAAAATTGGGTGGATCTACAAAATTCCGGAAAATACCGGATGTTTATTTGTATTGTAGATTTACATGCACTTACGGGAAATCAGTCAGCAGAAGAAGTGAAAAAAAACACACTGAATCTTGCCATAGAACTGTTAGCCGCGGGTATAGACCCTAAGAAAACAACATTATTTGTTCAGTCACATGTTACCGGTCATACGGAGCTTGCGTGGTTGTTCAACTGTATTACACCGCTTGGAGAACTTGAACGGATGACCCAGTTCAAAGACAAGTCTTCAAGACAAATGAAAAATATTAACGCAGGACTTTTGACGTATCCTGCACTTATGGCTTCAGATATTTTGTTGTATCAAAGTCAGAGGATTCCCGTGGGGGAGGATCAGGTACAACATGTGGAGCTTACCCGCTCTATTGCTCGTTGGTTTAATGGTAGGTATGGTGACTACTTTACGCTTCCTGAGGTTGTACTTACCAATATCCCAAGGGTAAAGAGTTTGCAGGAACCAGATAAAAAAATGAGTAAGAGTCATGGAGAAAAAAATTATATTGCTCTTTGTGATGATCCTGAGGTGATTCAAAATAAACTGAAAAAAGCGGTTACGGCAAGTGAGGGAGGCATGGGTTCGCAGGGTGTGCAAAATCTGCTTGGTTTATTGAAAGAATTTGGAGAAAAGGATGTGTATGAGATGTATCTCAAACAGGAAAAGGATGGGACAATCCAGTATGGAAATCTTAAAAAGGATTTGGCGCAAATAATTTCTGATACATTTTCAGATTTTCGAGTGGAACGAAAAAAATATTTATCTAATCAAAGGCGTGTTCTTACAATATTGAAAGAAGGGGCTAAAGGTGCACAAAAAGTGGCCGATAAAACACTCAAGGAAGTCTATAGACTGGTAGGCTTGAGATAAATATATGCAAAAAAAACGGATTGTTATTTTGGGGGCAGGGTTTGCTGGAATATATACATATAAGTATTTACATAAATATTTCCACCAAAATAAGAATATTGAACTTGTTTTAGTCAACAAAACTAGTTATTTTTTATTTACTCCCTTGTTACATGAAGTTGCAACAGGTGGTATTTCTTCAGATGACATCGTTCATCCTATTCGGGAGAGCATTGGGTGTTGTCTTTCAGAGTTTCATGAAACGGAGGTGGAATCGGTGTCATGTGAAAAGAAAATAGTAAAGACAAAAGGAGGGGATATATCCTATGATTATCTGGTTATATCTCTTGGATCACAGACGAATTCTTTTGGAATTCCAGGAGTTCTTGAGCACAGCTATTTTCTCAAGACGCTTGAAGATGCTTTTGCACTTAAAAATCAAATTATTGATACAATTGAAAAAGCAGGCGCAGTTGAAGACAAAGAAGAAAAAAAGAGATTACTTACCTATGCCATTATTGGTGGTGGGCCTACAGGAATCGAGTTAGCAACAGAAATTTCTGAATTTATTTTTGGGACGCTGTCACGTTATTATAAACCTGAAGTAATAAAAAATGTTCGTATTTTTGTGATTCAAGCTACCGGACAGATTCTTCCGGGTTTCCCCAATTTTGTTCGTGTTGAGGCAGAAAAAGCGTTAAAAAGGGAAAAAATTGAACTTCTTTTAAATACTCCAGTAGAAAAAATTACTAAAAAAGGAATTTTTTTTGGAGAAAATTGCATAGAAACAGAAACAGCTATTTGGACAGCTGGTGTGTCTCCTGTTTCGCTTGGTTTTGATCAAGATATAGAAAAAGAGAAGGGAAAAATTGTGGTAGAACCCACTTTACAAGTAAAAAATCAGAAAGACATCTTTGTACTCGGGGACATGGCTTATTTCCCAACAGAGGATGGATGTCTTCCTGCTTTGGCGCAGGTTGCCGTAGTACAAGCCAAACAGGCTGCAAAAAATATTGTGGCACTCATCAATGGTGTGGCACCACAGCCTTTTTCTTTTCACTCAAAGGGAATTTTGCTTTCTCTTGGAAAACTGCATGCCGCCGGAACCATTGGGAAACTCAAATTAAAAGGACCTTTTATGTGGTGGGTGTGGAGAACGATTTATTGGATGAAACTTATCACTTGGAAACAACGTATAAAGGTAGGAGTTGACTGGGCTATATCTCTTTTTATGCGTCGAGATATCAACCGTGGAAAATAAAAGTGGTCTTGAAAAAGATGTTTTTCTATGATACCCTTCCAGTTGGAAGATTAGTCATATTTCATATAATATGGAATACATTGTAAAAGATTACATGCAGAAAAAGGTGGTAACGGTTCATCCGGATAACACAGTTGAAGAAGTTATCCATGTTATGATTGGTAAAAAAACCAATGGTGTAGTTGTATTGGATGAGCAAAACAAAGTTGTTGGAATCCTTTCCAGTTGGGATATGATAAAACATATCGTACCGGATTATTTGGAAGAAGATGGTCATCTGGCAAGTTTTGAGGCAAGTGACGTTTTTGCAAAACGGGTACATGCGGTTCGGGATGACAAAATTTCCAACTTTATGACCAAAAAAGTAAAAACAGTAAAGGAAGATTGTAGTCTTATGGTCGCCATTACCCTTCTTTCTGAATTTCACATTAGACAATTGCCTGTTGTTGACGATGAATATGTAAACAGAACAGACATTAAAAAAGCCGTTGAAGACGTGCTGAAAGGTAAAAAAACAAAATAATATATCAATACATTCCCTCCTTCTCTGCGAGGGCTTTATATTTGGAAAAATTTTATGAACCTTGCTGTCATTATTGCTCTTTCTGTTTTTATAGTCACATACCTTTTTATCATTACAGAAAAGGTACATAGAACGATTATTTCAATCACGGGAGCTGTCCTTATGGTTATGCTTGGCATATTAAATCAGAAGGAAGCAATTGACGGAATTGATTTTAATACTATTGGACTATTGGTGGGAATGATGATCGTGGTGGGTATTGCAAGGCAGTCTGGTTTTTTTCAGGCGATGGCATTGTATGTTGCGAAATTTTGTAAGGGAAAACCTATTGGAATTTTTATTTTTTTATCATTTATTGTTGCAATTTTTTCCGCTTTTTTAAACAATGTAACCGTGGTGTTACTCATGGTTCCGGTAACTTTTGTTATTACCAATAACCTAAAAGTTTCTCCGTATCCCTATCTTGTTGGCATTATCCTTTTTTCAAACTTTGGAGGTGCTGCAACACTTATTGGGGATCCTCCAAATACGCTTATTGGAAGTGCGGCCAATTTGACTTTCAATGATTTTGTGTACAATCTCGCTCCAGTTGTTTTCTTAGTTTGCATTGTGGCGGCTGGGTTGCTTATTTTCCTTTATAGAAAGGAACTCAAGACAACCGACGAAGATAGGGCAAAAGTGATGAGGTTTAATCCCAAAGAGGCAATCTCTGACTGGCCATTGTTGTATAAATCGTTATTTGTTATTGGTTTGATTATCATAGGTTTTATGACATATGATTATACCGGGATTGAAGCCGCAACCATGGCAATGGGGGGAGCAGCACTTTTGCTGTTACTGACCGTACACGATCCTGAAGTGCATTTAAAGGAGATTGAATGGATAACGATTTTCTTTTTCATAGGTCTTTTTATTCTGGTTTCTGGTATAGAACATGTTGGGGTAATTGAATTGATGGCACAAAAGCTCATTGTTGCAACAGGTGGAAATATAAAACTTACAACTCTCATTGTGTTATGGGGTTCCGCAGTTCTTTCTGCGGTTGTAGATAATGTTCCTTTCGTGGCTACAATGATCCCTCTTATAAAAGAGATTGGAGTTATTACTGGTGCAAATATTACCGTGCTTTGGTGGGTGCTTGCGCTTGGTGCCGACATTGGAGGAAATGCAACGCTTGTTGGAGCTTCAGCCAATTTAGTAGTGAAAGGTATTGCAGAAAAAGAAGGAGAATGTATTCGCTTTGGAAAGTACATGAAGGTAGCACTTCCTATGACCATAGTATCACTGCTTATCTGTACGGCGTATGTTTTTGTCAGGTACTTCTAACACCGTGAGCATCTAGGATAAAAGGGGCTTTTCCACAGTGGGCCCCTTTTTTTCTTTGTGCTATACTTCAAATGTATTTTACTGTATAGTAGGAATACATTTATTTTATTTTAACTGTGCGTTTATGCGTCCACAAAACCTTAAAACACGAATTTTTTTAGATAGTGGTGATCCCCTTGATACCAAAGAAGTGATGGAGAAGCTTGGATTTTTGGATGGGCAAACAACCAACCCTTCTTTGGTTGCAAAAAACCCACAGATGCAAGAAAAAATAGCATCAGGTCAAAGCCTCACGAGTGTTGAAGTAAATGATTTTTATAAAGGAGTCGTACAAGAAATCTCAAAGATGGTACCAGAAGGATCCGTATCTATTGAGGTATACGCAGATGCAGATACTTCCTCAGAAGAGATGCTTTCTCAAGCTAGAGAGATGAATACTTGGATCCCAAATGGTCACATAAAATTTCCCACTATCTCAGCTGGTCTTGAAGCAGCGGAGCAGTTTGTTCAAGAGGATCATGGACGTGTAAATATGACTTTAATATTTTCACAGCAGCAGTCTGCTGCCGTTTATGCTGCAACCGTGGGTGCACAAAAAGGGGATGTTTTTCTTTCTCCTTTTGTTGGACGATTGGATGATATTGGAATAAATGGTATGAGTCTTATTGAAAATGTGATTCAGATGTATCGTGATGGAGATAGCCATGTTGAAATTTTAGTTGCAAGTGTACGAAATTTGGATCACTTTTTGTATGCGCTTGCCCTTGGGGTAGATATCATTACCGCTCCAAAAGATATACTTCTTGCATGGGCGGAACATGATTTGCCTATTCCGGGTGGAGATTATGTCTATGATACACAGGAGAGAGAAGATCTTGATTTTTTAGATATCCAGTTGGATGAGGATTGGACCCAGTATGATATACACCATGATCTTACCGACAAAGGACTTGCACGTTTTGCAGATGATTGGAATAAACTTATTGGTGCTTTAAATTAGTATTTATGAAAAAATCAAAAAATTTTATATTTATTCTTTTTAGTCTCTTTGGTCTATTGTTTTTCGGGGTTGCGGGGGTGGTTGCATGGAATACTTATACATTTTTTCAGAATGGGATTTATAGTTCGGGGAAGGTTACTGAAATTGTTTCGAGAGAAGATTCAGAGGATGGAACCGTATATTATGCTCCAAAAGTTGAGTTTAAAACTACGGATGGAGAGAGTATTACTTTTGTTTCTAATGCCGGTTCAAACCCTTCAAGTTATTCAGTGGGTGATAAAGTTGAAGTTGTATATGCTAAGGATAAACCCTATGGTGCACGTGTAAATGACTTTGGAAGTAAATTTACTTTCCCATTGGTTTTTGGGCTTTTCGGATTAATTTTTGGGGGAATTGGTTTTGTGGGGATTTACTTTACTCGAAGAAGAAAAAAACAAGTTGAATATTTGTTTTCATTTGGTCAAAGGGTTTCGGGCAAAGTTCATCATATTGAAGTGGATACAACATACAAAATAAATGGTCAAAGTCCCTATCGTATATATGTTGAAGGATTGAATCCACTTACCAATGAAAATATGCAGTGGAAAAGTGATCATGTATGGTTTGATCCATCGTCTTATGTGGAGATAGGAAAAGAGATTGAAGTTTTTATTGATCCCAAAGATGCAAAATCTTATTTTGTAGATATACGTTTTCTTAATAAATAGCGCAGTTGTATGAAACAAGTAAAAGTTTATACCACAACATATTGTCCTTATTGTAAAAAGGCAAAGGAGCTTTTAAAGGCACTTCACGTACCGTTTGAGGAAGTGGATGTAGAACAAGATACTCAACTTCGAGATGAACTGATTGAGCGGTATCAGTGGCAAACCGTTCCCTTAATTACTTTTGATGAGGAGTTGATTGGTGGTTTTGATGATTTAAATAGATTACACTCAGAGGGAAAACTCATGGAAAAACTTGGTGAATAAATATAATAATATATGCTATCCATTGATTTTAAAAATACTTTCAAAGTTGCTAAACAACATGGTTTAGCACAAAAGGATTTACAAGCCTCTAAAAAAGATTTGCAAAATTTATTATCGGATGTCCATTCACGGAACCAAAATTTTTATTCTATTGTGGATGATACGGATGAACTGAAAAGAATTGCAGAAGTTGCTTCGCATTATAAGGATATTTTACATGTCGTGGTTTGCGGGATTGGTGGGTCTGCGTTGGGTACTATTTGTTTACAAAGGTCTCTTCAGCATCTTTTTCAGGAACAAAGAAAAAGTAAAAAAGTACCACAACTTTACATATTGGACAATATTGATCCAACCATGATGGTTGAAATTTTGGATGTTATAGACCTTCCCAAAACACTTTTTCTCATTGTTTCAAAATCGGGCACCACTCCTGAGCCCATTTCTCAGTACATGTATTTTAAAAATTTAATAAAAAAGGCAAAGTTGAATCCGGAAAAACATATTTTATTTATCACGGATCCCGAAAAGGGAGTTTTGCGTGAGATTCATGAGAGAGAAGGGATTCCCATGGTTCCTCATGGACCCGTAGGAGGACGTTTTTCTGTGCTCAGTTCGGTTGGGCTTACTCCTGCAACGTTTGCAGGAATGGATACAAAGTCACTTTTGAAAGGTGCAAGAGATATGCGGGATCTTTTTTTGAGTACAGATGCAAAGAAGAATCTTCCGTTTCAGCTTGCTCGTGCACAATACCTGTTGGAGAAAAAGGGAAAGACCATAAATGTAATGATGCCCTATGCACAAAAGTTAGCTTTCATGGCAGATTGGTATAGACAGCTTTTAGCAGAAAGTATTGGGAAAGAGAAAACTCGTAGTGGAAAAATGGTAAATGTTGGTATTACCCCAGTAAAGGCTCTCGGTACCACGGATCAACACTCACAGGCGCAGTTGTATAATGAAGGGCCAAAGGATAAACTTATTATGGTTCTTGCGGTAAAAAATTTACACAAAACAGTTCCTATTCCTATGCTGCATAAAGAGTTACCTGAATTGCAGTATATGAAAGGAGCTAGTTTTAATAAGCTTATTGATGTTGAAAGAATTGCAACCTGTAATGCATATACAAAATATGATGTCCCAAACCTTACCATCCATATTGATACGGTGGATGCCTATCATGTAGGAGCATTATTTATGCTATTTGAAGCATCTATAGCATTTTTGGGTGAGTTTTATAATATTGATGCCTTCAACCAACCAGGAGTAGAGTTGGCAAAAAATTTAACTCGAAAAAATTTATCTCGAGCATAATGTATGGAAAAAATTGTAAGACCCTGGGGACACATGTTTGTCTTGCTTTCATCACCAACATGTAAAGTAAAAGAAATTCATGTAAATCCTCTTCAAAGACTGAGCTATCAATATCACCAAAAAAGGTCAGAGCATTGGTTTATTGTAAGTGGGGTGGCTACCGTTACACTCGATGACGTAGAATATACAAAGCGAGCTGGTGATTCCGTGGATGTGGCACTTTTACAAAAGCATAGAGTAGCAAACTTCGGGAACGAACCCATGGTTTTTATTGAAATTCAAACAGGAACATATTTTGGAGAGGATGATATTGTAAGAATTGAAGACGACTATAAAAGAACTTGATATATTTTATATACTTTATGAAAAAAAATAATCTTTCGGACTTTGGTCTCATTGGGCTTGCTGTGATGGGATCAAATTTGGCACGAAATGTTGAATCCCGTGGTTTTTCTGTTTCTGTTTATAATAGAAGTTTTGATAAAACAGAACATTTTTTACAAGAATTTAAAGGAAATTTTAAAGGGTTTGAGAGTCTTCAAAAGTTTGTAAAATCTTTGAATCGACCAAGAAAAATAATGATAATGGTAGCTGCAGGGGATCCTGTCGACGCGGTGATCCAATCATTACTCCCATTTTTGCAAAAGGGAGATATCATTATCGACGGAGGGAATTCTTATTATAAAGACACGCAACGTCGTGAAGCTGCATTGAAAGAAAAGGGTATTTTATTTATGGGATGTGGAGTCTCCGGTGGTGAAGAAGGGGCCCTTCATGGACCTTCACTGATGCCTGGAGGCTCAAAAGAGGCGTGGAAGGCAGTAAAGCCTATTCTCAGCAAGATTGCTGCACGGGATTTTTCAGGTGGGGCCTGTGTTGCACATATTGGAAACGATGCGGCTGGACATTATGTAAAGATGGTTCATAATGGAATTGAATATGCGGTTATGCAATTTATGGCTGAAACGTATGAAATTTTAAGGACAGTATACAAACTTTCCTCCGGTGACATTGCAAAAATTTTTCAAAAATATAATAAGGGGAAACTTCAATCATTTTTATTTGAAATAGCAGTGCCTGTTTTGACGAAAAAAGATGATATTGATAAAAAATCACCATATCTTGTCTATCATATTCTTGATAAGGCTTCACAAAAGGGAACCGGAAAATGGGCTTCTTTGGATGCACTGGATCGTGGTGTGACCATCTCAACTATTACAGAGGCGGTGTTTGCTCGATTTACTTCAAGTGAAAAAGATTTGCGCGTTTCTCTTTCTCAAATGTATGCCTCAAAGAAAAAAATAAAGGCGGTTTCAAGGAAAAAATTTGAAAAACATTTAGAGAATGCTTTGTATGCCGCTATGATAAGTTCTTATGCTCAGGGCTATCATCTCATCTCAAAAACAGCAAAAGAGGAAGGGTGGAAAATCGATATGAAAGAAGTTTCAAGAATTTGGGAGGGTGGATGCATTATTCGAGCAGAATTGCTCCATGTATTGAATCAAGCTTACCAAAAAACAAAAAATCGGTCTCAGCACCTTTTTGCTCTTCCGTCCATTGCCGGCATTATGAAAAAAAATATTCAGGATTTACGATTTTTAGTTGGAAATATGAGTGAAAATGGGGTATCACTCCCTGCATTCTCTTCTGCACTATACTATTATGAATATATGACAGCTGCACATATGCCAGCCAACTTCATACAAGGACTA
Organism: Candidatus Magasanikbacteria bacterium CG11_big_fil_rev_8_21_14_0_20_39_34; assembly: GCA_002787355.1. Lineage (GTDB taxonomy): Bacteria > Patescibacteriota > Patescibacteriia > Magasanikbacterales > UBA922 > 1-14-0-20-39-34. The sequence goes on along the minus strand of PCWN01000003.1, from coordinate 13,738 downwards.
CGAGACTATTTTGGTGCCCATACCTATGAGCGTGATGACAAACCCGGTATTTATCATACACAGTGGGAATAAAACACAATCCATTCAATAACTTTCCATATGATTCCAAAATTAAAAAAATCATTTATTCTCACTATCTTTGGCGCTTCCGGAGATCTTGCAAAAATCAAAATTTTTCCAGCATTGTATACCTTGGCGCGTCAGGGAAGATTTCCACAGAATTATTTTATAGTGGGTTTTGCGCGTTCAGAGAAGACACAAGACGAATTTCGTAAAGAAGTTGAGAAGAGTATTCAAGAGTATACCAATGAAAATGTTAAACCAAGCGTTCTCAAGGAACTTCTTTCCCATGTTCATTATTTTTCCGGGCAATATAATGAATTAAAAAGTTTTCAAGAATATAGAACTTTTTTGAAATCACTCTCAAAAAAGGAGATGTCACATATTGCATACTTTTCTGTTCCGCCCGTTGTTTTTCACCCTATTATCACGAACCTTTCTAAGTCAAGAAAGAATAAAAATGAAGATATCCGTTTGGTTATAGAGAAACCTTTTGGTCATGACTACAAGAGTGCAGAGGCGCTTTTTCACTATGTGTCTGAACACTTTGGGGAGGAACAGTTTTATCTATTGGATCATTATTTAGGGAAATCTTCAGTACAGTCTATTTTAAATATGCGTCGTTCCAATAGAATTTTGTCCAACATTATACGGGGGAGCGAAATTGCAAATATACAAATAACTGCGCTTGAAGAGGTTGGTGTACAACACAGAATTGGATATTTTGAGCATGTGGGTATTGTACGCGATATGATTCAGTCACACCTTTTGCAAATTTTTGCGCTTACCACTATGACTATTCCGAATAAGTTAAGTTCTGAGAGTCTCAAAAGGGAAAAAAACAACGTTATTGAAGCCATTGATTGTCCGGCAGAAGATGACAATGTTGTTTTAGGACAATACAAAAGTTATCGTTCTCAAGAGGGAGTGAAAAAAACTTCTACTACTGAAACATTTGCAGCGGTACGCATGTTTATTGATAAAGAAAATTGGTACAAAGTTCCTATATATATACGTACTGGAAAAAAGTTGCACGAAAAACATACATATATTTCTATTGAGCTCAAAAAGTTTCCTTTTCAAGATGAGAAAGAACAGCCCAATAGAATTATCATTGAATTTCATCCGGAACCAAGAATCAATATTGAATTGGTGAACCTACAGGAAGGTGTTTCTCGTTATCAATCCATTACGACTGCGGACTCAATTGCTTGTAATATTGACGGATGTCTCCCTGAACATGGTTCGCTTCTTTTGGATGTATTGGATGGGAAGAGGCTTCATTTTTTAAGCTTTTCAGAAATTCTCTCTGCGTGGCGTGTAGTGGATGAAATGAAAATGTTGATGAAGGAACGGTGTTCGAAACTTTATCGCTATGAAGATGGAAGTGAAGGACCCAAAGAACAGCACAGGCTTCCAAGGATGGATGGTTTTGAATGGTATGATCTTCATTAAGCATTTATGACAAATTATCAAATATTTTCAGAACAGCAGTCCTATATTCAAGCTTCTTTGCAGCTTATTAAAAAAATTTGTATTTCTTCGGAAAAGGCTGTACATATTGCCCTTTCGGGTGGAAGTACTCCAAAATCTTTGTATAAGGCTTTGGCTCAAGAGAAAAATATTGATTTTTCCAAAGTGGAATTTTGGATGGTTGATGAAAGATATGTATCACATGATGATCCACTTTCAAACCAAAAAATGATTCAAGAAACATTGATTGCCCCTCTCGAGGGAAAGTTACGTGCCTTTCATTTTTTTGATACACATCTTCCCATTGAGAGATGTATTCAAGAATATAAAGACCAATTTGATACGATTGAACGTTTAGATCTTTGTATTTTGGGTATTGGTGAGGATGGACATACAGCATCATTGATGTGTGGGCAAGATGCGGTGCAGAATGAAACGGATTCGGTGCTCTATGCCTATAATCCATTTGATCCAAATCCTCCCATTCAAGACAGAATGACCTTGGGATGGAAATCCATTTTGAACAGTAAACATGTGCTGCTTTTGGCATCTGGGCTACAAAAAAAACAGGTAATGGAAGATTTCATGCATCGAGATATTCCATTTTTACAATTTCCATCAAAAAAATTGTTGGGGCATAAGAATTTGTCCGTATTCTTTTGCGAGGAATAAAAAAATAAAGGAATATATGAAAGAGAATCTTATTATCATTGACTTTGATCATACTCTTTTTAATACAACCATATATGTGCAAAAGCTAAAGGAAGTATTCTGTGGAGTTTTTCATATCTCAGAAAAAGATTTTGATGCGCATCGTTCTCTTATTAAAAAGGTTAATAATGTCATAGACATTGACCATTTTGTGGACTCCTTCTTAGGTTATGATTCAAAAAAACTTCATCATGCCGTGCATAGTGTTATAAAAGAGCACGCTAAAGAGTGTGTTTTTCCAGATGTGAGAGAATTTTTTTTAAGACACATGGACAGATTTGATATTATCATTGCAACACACGGGGATAAGGAACTTCAAAGAGAAAAAATTGAGCACAGTAATCTTCCAGTGGGGTATGAGTATATTATTTCAACCGAAAGGAAGGTTAATGTTATATCTCCACTTATATCAAAATATAAACACATTTATTTTATAGATGATAAGGCCGAAAATATAGAAGAGGTAAAACAAAAAATCCCTGAAATTGAAACGTACTTTATAGCACGGTTTGAAGATCATCCGTATCGAGATGTATGTTTCAAATGCCAATCTTCGGATCATGTTGTTTGGGGGTTGGAATTTACATTGCTTTCCCAAAAATAAAAAATACGATATAATGTCCGTATTGAATATATATAAAATTTTATGGGGTACTTTTTTGGATTCTTAGCGGTTTTAGTTGGTTTTTTTATGGTTTGGAAAACACATTGGTTTGTGCAAAATTTTGGAACCAGCGAATGGGCAGAGATGCACATGGGGAGTTACAATTTTTATAAGCTTATTGGCGTTATTTTAATCATTATTGCTTTCCTTGGGATGACGGGGGCTCTTGGGGATATTATTTTGGGTGTATTTGGGAGCATGTTTGGGATATCATAGGGGAGTTAGCATACATTTTCATATGATAGATATCAATCTACTTTTTGAAAAAGGACAACTGCAACAGGGAATGCATATTGCAGATTTTGGTTGTGGTCGAACAGCGCATGTGGTACTCCCCGCTGCAAGAATAGTGGGAGAAAAAGGGATCGTGTATGCCGTGGATATTATGAAAGATATTATTCATGAAGTGGATAAAAGGGCAAAAGATAATGGTTTTTTCAACGTACAACCCGTATGGGCAGATTTGGAACGCATTGGGGCTTCGCATATTCCCAACAAAAGTTTGGATGTTGGATTTTTGGTAAATACTTTGGTTCAGTCCAATAATCGACATGCTATTTTGGAGGAGTGTGCTCGGTTGTTAAAAGACAAGGCACGACTGATCATTGTAGACTGGTCAAAAAAAGGACTGCGGTTTGGTCCACAGGATGGTCGGTTTGTCGACTTCCAAGATATAAAGGATTGGGCAAAGATGCGTGGGTTTGTAGTTCAAGAAGAATTTATCTGTGGGCCCTATCACAGTGGTATAGTTCTCTATAGGAATCAGTAGATTTTTTTTGGGGGGGTATGACACAAACAAAAAAACAACACTTAGGTTCGTGGGGTGAGGAGCAGGCTGCTCTTTTTTTAATTCGGCAGGGATATAAAATAGAGGAAAGAAATTATAAATGTTCAAAAGGTGAGATAGATATTGTTGCCTATAAAAAAGAAGGAATATTTAAAAAGAAAACACTTTCTTTTATAGAGGTGAAGACTCGAAGAGGAGAAAATGGAAGTGCAGAGCGAGCTGTTGGTAAAAAAAAATTAGAGCATATATTTTTTTCCGCAAAACAGTATTGTATAGAATACGGAATTGATATTGATAGGACACCCATTCAATTTGAACAGATAAGTATTTATATTTCCAACCATACTGATTCTGTAAAGTTGGTAAAGTATATTATTCCTATATAGAGGAATTTTTGGCGTGGGTGGGGCACGCACAAGACTATTCGTTTCGTTCTTCGTCTGGGTGGATACCTTCTCGTTTGTAGTATTGCAGTGCTGCACGGGAATGCCTTTGGAGAGTTTCATCCAATCCAATTTTCATTCCGTCCGTGGTGTCATACTGCATACCGGAGAAAATGGCACCCAGATAGATGATGAAAAGGGCAGGCCAGCACAGTGGCGGAAACATGGTGATCAGTACCAGCAGAGTGGCTGTGAGGGCACACACAAAACTGGTCCACATGTAGAAGGTGATCTCCATGGCAGCGTCCAGGAGCTTGGCTGGGATCCCTCCAAAGCTCAGGACATACCATCCGGATCCCGTGACAGCGACGAAACCAATCATCCCCATCAGGAGTCGGTCTTGGTTTCCCTCACTTTGAACCACACCAAAGTAAAGAGGGACGGACACGATGAGGGTAACCCAGAGAGAAAGGCGTTGTTTGCCGGTGTTGTCCTCCAGAAAAGCAAACTGAGCAGGGCTGAGGTTTGCTTTGTAGAGGCGGCGCAGAACGACAAAACGAAGAAGAAGGTAAAATGGGTCTAGGTACTTCATGGGTTTTCTTTCCGTGGAGATGATAGGTCAACACCAATAAGATAATAACCTTTGATATTTTTTATGTCAATATTTCTTTATAAAAATTCAATTTTTTATAAAAAAATAGTAAAATTAGATAAAAATATTTAAAAAAGTTGTTATAAAAATTGACAAAAAATGAAAAAATGGTAGAATACCATTTGTATTTTATATTCCTTTTTGAATATGAATCTTAAAAAAGATTTGCAAAAACTTGGATTATCTGAAAATCAATCCCTTATATATCTTGCTTGTTTACAGTTAGGGATAGATTCGGTTGCACATATAGCAAAATATGCAGGGATAAAAAGGCCTACCGCATATCTTGTTCTGGATGATCTTATGGAAATGGGGTTGGTAAGTAGAGTACAGAAAGAAAAGAAAAATCAGTATAGGGCGGAAGACCCAAAAAAGTTGTTACTTGATTTTCATGCAAAACAAGAATTAGCAAAGGAAATTTTTCCAAATCTCCAGGCTATTTATAATATAGACCCCGAAAAGCCTAACATTAAAGTTTCAGAGGGGGTAAGTGGGGTAAAGAATGTCTATCATGAATTATTTACTTTTCTCTATCACAATAAGGACGAAGAACTGCTTCTTTTTGGTTCACTCAAAGATGCCAAACAGTATTTTGAAGCTGAGGTGATTGATTTTTTCATACGGGCAATGTCAAGATCAAATAACCCCATTTTTGAGATTGGAAATGATGATCATGAGACAAGAAAATACTATCGAGCGGCCTCAAAGCTCAATCCAAATCATAATATTCGTCTTGTACGAAATGAAGGGGATTTTTATCAGACCGACTGTATGATCTATGGGAACACGGTTGTTATATTATCCGTAAAAGATGAAATATTTGCTACAACAATTGAATCAAAGAATATTGCACATACCTACAGGACACTCTTTAGAATGGCTTGGAAGTCAGGCAAGAGAATATAGAAGAGTTGAGTGCGTGCTTTCCATGGCTTGACAAAATGTGAAAAGTATGATACTGTACGTGTGTAAAGTAGCACTATTATGATGCTGCTTTTTTTATAACTTAATTTCAATGACACAAATATATGGCATCGGAAATTTCAAAAGCAATACAACATATCTGTGATGAAAAAGGGCTAGAATATGCGGAAGTTATGGATGCTCTCCAAACTGCAATGGGAGCTGCATACCGAAAGGATTTTGGAAACCGTCTTCAAAATATCAAGGTAGAATATGACCCAGAAACGGGTGATATGAAGGTTTGGGATGTAAAAGAAGTAGTAGAGGATGTGGATGAAGAGCGTATTGAAAAAGACCAAGAAGAGCTTCAACTTCGACGTGAAAAAGCTCGTGAAGAAGATCGAGAACTCACCGAAGAGGAAATAGAGGATCTTGTTCGGTTTAATCCAAAGACAGAAATTATGATGAAGGATGCTTTGGAGGTAAAAAAGAGTGCAAAGTTGGGTGATATTTTAGAAATTGAATTGGAAGTTCCTACGGAGTTTGGACGTATGGCTGCCCAAACTGCAAAGCAAGTTATTATCCAAAAACTTCGTGAGGCTGAAAGAAACAATGTTTTTGAAGATCTCAAAGAACAAGAGGGATCCGTAGTTCAGGGTGTTGTTCACAAGCGTGATCGATCTGGAACTATTATTATTGATCTGGGAAAAATTTCTGGACAGGTACTCCCAAGCGAACAAATTCGTGGAGAAAAACTTCGTCCGGGGTTACGTCTTCGTTTTTATGTTGAGTCTGTGGACATGGGTCCACGTGGACCTCAAATTCTCCTTTCACGAAGTACCCCAAAGATGGTTCAGTCAGTATTTGAACAAGAAATTCCTGAAATTGCTGCAGGGGATGTCGTGATTAAAGGTATTGCAAGAGATCCAGGGTACCGATCAAAACTTTCTGTACATACGGATGATGAAAGTATTGACCCAATTGGATCATGTATTGGTCAACGTGGAAGTAGAATCAGTACGATTATCGATGAGCTTGGTGGTGAAAAAGTAGATATCATACAGTACAAAGAAGATCCAAAAGAATATATCAAAGAAGCCCTTTCACCTGCAAAAGTGGATCGAGTAGAAATTGATGAAGAAGAAAAGACTGCCATTGCGCATGTTGCGGAAGATCAGTTTTCTCTTGCCATTGGAAGACGTGGTCAGAATGTTCGTCTTGCTGCGGAACTTACTGGATACAGAATTGATGTTGTAGAAGAAGGAGGAGAAGTGGTAAGTTCTGAGGATTCCATAGATGAGGTAAAGAAAAAAATTGAAAAGGATCAAAATGAGGAAGTAAAAGCAGAGGAAATGGAAGTTTCTGTTGAAGAAACACAAAAAGATGAGTCAGAGGAAAAAGAAATTTCTGAAGAAACAGCATAAAAGAGGCAAAAATCAAAAAAGAGCCAACTCACGTTGGTTCTTTTTTTTTCGGTTGATTCTTCTGGGAAGACATGTTATACTCCGCTACGGAAAGGATGAAAGACATAACCCTTTTTCGTTTTGTTTAACATATATTTTGACTATGAAAGAAATTTTTCACACACTTTTGTACGTTCCTATCTTCAACTTGTTTATCGGGCTCTATAATCTGATCCCAGATATTGGTGTGGTTATTATTTTGCTCACTTTAGCTATAAAATTTGCTCTTTACCCTCAGCAAAAAAAGGCAATTGCGGCCCAGAAATCACTTTCTGATTTACAGCCCAAAATGCAGCATTTAAAGGAAAAATATAAGGATGATCAGCAAAAGGTGGCCCAAGAAACCATGAAGTTGTACAAGGAACATAAGGTAAATCCATTGGGTTCTTGTCTTCCTATGATAATTCAATTGCCAGTTCTGTTGGCACTGTACTGGGTTCTTCGAGATGGTCTAAATGGGGGAGGCTTTGATAACCTCTACAGCTTTGTTTCAAAACCTGAAACGATAAATTCAATGTTTTTAGGATTTTTAGATTTGAAGAGTCCGCAGATTTCTCTTGCAATTTTAGCAGCGGGAGCACAATATTTTCAAGCAAAGATGTTTTCACAAAAGAAGGCACCAACACAAGCAGGTGGAGGTTCAAAGGATGAAGATATGGCAGCTATGATGAATAAAAATATGACATATATAATGCCACTTATTACACTTTTTATTGGTTTTTCTCTTCCTGGTGGCCTTCTTCTCTACTGGTTTGTTTCCACACTCTTTACATTGATCCAACAAAAGGTTATGTTTAAAGAGGATGGAAAAGGTGGACCCAAAGGTGGAGATGTTGTGGAAGGAAGTGTTGTGGGGTAAGATACACCCCGTGTAATTATAGAGTATGAGGATAACATTAAAACAACTCAAAAAAGTAAAGGTAGAAACAAATACCGGATTGGTGCTAGGGCATATAGTGGATATTGTCTTTGATACAGAAAGTCAGGGTGCTGTACAATACAGAGTAAAAGGGCCGGTTCTCTCTACGAAAGAATTTTTAGTAGGAAGGGATCAGGTTGTGCGTTTTGAGGCAGAAAGAATGGTTGTCTATGATAGTGTGGTAAAGAAAGGAATTGATCCTAAAAAGCTAGAAGAAACACTTAAAGAATTACCCGGAGAAGCTGCGGTTTCTCCCATCGTACAAGAGCCCTCATAGGGCTTTTTTACATGAACTTTTATTTTTGAGATATGACAGAAACCGCAAAACATATCTTGGCAACGTTTCAGTATTTTGATATTTTTGACTATCCACTTACCAAAGAAGAAGTTCATGACTTTCTGTGGTCTTGCGTACCACGCTCAAGAGGGGATATAGAGAAAGAACTTGAGGATCTCATAGTATCTGGAAGCCTCGAAAAAAAATATGCCTTTTATTTTCTTTTGGGGAGGGAGAACATAGTGGAAGTTCGGCGGTCTAAGGATTGGATACTTGAAAAAAAATTGAAGGTTGCAAGACGTGCCGTTAAAATACTTCGTTTCGTTCCGTACATCCGAGCTGTATTTCTTTGTAATCAGTTCACGGTTTCAACAAGAGATGAAAGTGATGTAGATGTTGTTATTGTGAGTGCACAAAAAAGGATTTGGGTGGTGCGTTTTTTTTCTATATTACTTCTCGCTTTAACACGAATGCGGATTCAAAAAAAACAAAGAAGAGATAAAATATGTTTAAGTTTCTTTGTATCGGTAGATGATCTGAATATGTCAAAATTGAGCATTGAAGAACCGGATATTTATTTGATTTATTGGACCAAGCTTCTTCTTCCTCTTTTTGATCCGTATGATACACAAAAATATTTTATAAAACAAAATAAAAAGTGGATTGAAAAATTTTTAGGAAGAGGTTTAAAATTGAAAGATGTCCCCGATGTCGTAAAGGTTTTTGATAATGTATTTTCTCGTGGAGTTCGCAATTTTTTTGAAAAGGCCTGGAGCGGTCGTTATGGAGATACCGTTCAGTACCAACTCAAAGAGATGCAATATAAAAAAATTCAAGCAAAGGGGCTTGAATTAAATGACGCAGAAAAGAAAGTAATTGTAAATGACGGGATGCTTAAATTTCATGAAAATGACAGACGGTTGCAGTATAAAAAAGACTGGGAACAAAGATGCCGGACCTAACTGTGCATGGAGCTTACTTGGAGAATAGTTTGGTGGTCGTAATAGTTTTTTTCTTCCCTGAATTGAGAAAACGCAAGGGCAAAAATGAGGCAGGTGAGGACAACCCCAAGCGTAAAGAGGTAGATAAAATCGTGATGTACTCTTTTTCGAAACATAACAAATGAAGAAAATAATCGAGTGGGCTCCTTATTGTATTATTATACAAAATTATGCAGAAAAAAGCGAGTATATTTGAAAAATGTGTGAGACTTTTTGTTTTTCTCCTTCCATGGCAGACGGTATATATTTATCAAGAGGTCTTCGTAGATGGGGTAAAAATTCAATCACTTACAAAAGGGTTTTTTCTCACGGAGCTTTTTTTGTGGTTATGTTTTTTTATGTTTATGTATTCATATGCAAAAAGAATACATAAACATATTGCTGAAATTCACTTTAAACTTACACATGAGAGGATTTTTTTTCTTGGTATCCTCATGTTTATACTCTACATCATGGCTACTAATCTCTGGGCACAGGATAAAGAGATAAGTATTCAAAATGATTTACATATTCTTGAAGGATTATTATTTTTTGTAATGATCTTTTTTTCCTCTTTGGATAAAAAAAAGCTAGCTACTTGGTTTGTTGGTGGGGCAACTTTGGCATCTCTTTTAGGAGTTGGACAATATATTTTTCAGAGTACTTTTTCTTCCACCATGTTGGGATTAAGTGCGTATCCGGTATTTGAACGTGGAGTTTCAGTAGTATCTTCAGAACACTTTGGACGTTGGATTCGAGCTTATGGACCCTTTGCACATCCAAATGTATTTGGGGGATATTTGTTTATTTCTCTGCTCATTACTTTTTTTCTTTTTTTATCTTTTGACCACATAAAAAATAAAAAGTTGTACATATTTTTATGCATTTCGACCTTTTTACAACTTACAGCATTTTTTTTCACTTTTAGTCGTTCGGCTTGGTTGAGTCTTCTCATTTTTGTTGTGGGATGGACTTTTTTAAACAAAAAAATACAACGGGGAGTATGGTATGGTTTGTTCTATGTTGGAGTTCTTTCTTTTGTTTTTTTTCCATTGATCTGGGTGCGGTTGTTTGGGGGATCTACGTATGAAGTAAATTCTATGCATTACCGAACGGTAGGGTATAGGGAGGCTTTCCAGGTGGTTCACGAACATCCCTTTGTTGGAGTGGGGGCGGGAAATTACGTTATAGAACTCTTTAAAAGAGATACGACAAGGTCACCATTTTCGTTGGAGTTGGTACATGACGTTCCACTTTTGTTTGTGGCAGAACTTGGTATCGTTGGACTTTTTTTCTTTTTGATGATTCTGTGGAGTGGTCTTCGGCTTTGTTTTATGACGTTCTCAAAATCAGGAAAGGCATTATGTTTCCTATTGATTTTTTCATCATCTCCACTTTGGCTTTTTGATCACTATTTATACTCATCGTATGTGGGAATTCTCTTTTCTTCTCTTTTCGGTCTTCTTTTTTGCTTTTTACCCACATATTATGCACAGCTCAAGGTGGAGGATATAAAAACAACCTAAAAATGCATAAATTCCTATTCTCCTTGACAGGAGGAGTATTAACCAGTAAGATGGTCAGGCTGGTCTAATCTCTAGAGTCGGCTCGAAATACTCGCTACCTGATATTGTGTTACTGACAGGCATCACGATATCTCTATGTAGACGGTATTTTGGGCCAATTGTGGTGATTAGGCCTTCTTTGTTTGTGGAAAACTCCCACTTGACAGCGTTTATTTTTTAGGTAAAATGATCTTATGTTTATCACTCATGAAGTAAGAGTGATAATAATAATTCATAAACATGTAAAGCTATGAATATTAAACCTATTGGAAACAGAGTTCTTGTAAAACTTGCCAAAGAAGAAGAAATTACCAAATCAGGTATAGTTCTTCCCGATACCGTGGATAAAGATAAAAAAACCGAAGGAGAAGTGGTAGCTGTGGGAACCGGAAAAATGAAAGATGATGGGACAATGTTTCCTGTCCCCGTACAAGTTGGAGATAAAGTTTTGGTAAAATCTTGGGGGGGAGATGAAGTGGATGCAGATGGCGAAAGTTATAAAATTTTTGATGCAGATGATATTCTTGCTATTTTACAATAAATAACCTAACCCAAAAAAATATGGCAAAACAAATTCAATTTAGTGAGGAAGCGCGGCAAGGTTTGGTTTCTGGTGTGAACAAGCTTGCAAACGCGGTAAAAGTAACTCTTGGTCCAAAGGGCCGAAATGTTGTTTTGGATCGTGGTTTTGGAGCTCCAACCATTACGAAAGATGGCGTATCCGTCGCAAAAGAAATTGAATTGGAAGATAGAGTAGAAAACCTTGGTGCTGAACTTGTAAAACAAGTTGCCAGTAAAACCAATGATGTCGTGGGCGATGGTACTACCACTGCAACAGTTCTTGCACAAGCAA
>PCWN01000003.1:1081-2026 GCA_002787355.1 Candidatus Magasanikbacteria bacterium CG11_big_fil_rev_8_21_14_0_20_39_34 | reverse complement strand
CAATTGTAAAAGAATTGTCGGAAAAAATTTCAAAAAAAGTAGAAGAGGATGAAATTGCAAATGTTGCTTCTATTTCTGCAAATGATAGTGTTATCGGTCAAAAAATTGCCGAAGCCATGAAAGAAGTTGGACAAGATGGTGTGATTACAGTTGAAGAATCCCAATCTTTTGGAATGGAGATTGAAACCGTAAAGGGGATGCGTTTTGATAAGGGATATGTTTCTCCGTACATGATTACCAACCCAGAGAGAATGGAGTCAGAGTATGAAGATGCCCATATTCTCATTACTGACAAAAAAATCTCATCAGTTGAAGAAATTCTTCCGTTGCTTGAAAAAGTAGCAGAAAGCGGAAGAAAAGAATTGGTAATTATTGCAGAAGATGTAGATGGTCAGGCATTGACGACTTTAGTTCTTAACAAACTTCGAGGTAGCTTTAATGTTCTTGCTGTAAAAGCTCCTGGATTTGGGGACAGAAGAAAGGAAATGCTCCAGGATATTGCTGTTTTGACTGGTGGAAAACTTATTACGGAAGAAGTCGGGCTAAAGCTTGATGCTGCAACTTTGGAAGATTTAGGAAGAGCTCGAAAAGTAACTGCTACAAAAGAAACAACAATTATTGTAGAGGGGCATGGAGATGCTGCGGAGGTTGAAGCACGTGTAGCACAAATTCGAAAGCTTATTGATCAGAGTGACTCAGAATTTGATCGTGAAAAACTTCAAGAAAGATTGGCAAAGCTAGCCGGTGGTGTAGCCGTTATCAAAGTTGGCGCTGCAACCGAAACAGAAATGAAAGAAATAAAGCATAGGATTGAAGATGCTGTTGGTGCTACCAGAGCAGCGGTAGAAGAAGGAGTGGTTCCAGGAGGTGGAGTTGCATTGCTTCGGGCCAGTCGAGTACTCGATGATCTTAATCTTGCAGATGAAGAAATGCTTGCCGTACAAA
>PCWN01000003.1:0-1039 GCA_002787355.1 Candidatus Magasanikbacteria bacterium CG11_big_fil_rev_8_21_14_0_20_39_34 | reverse complement strand
GTTTAATGCGGCAACCGGACAATATGAGGATATGATTGCTGCTGGTGTGATAGATCCAACGAAGGTAACTCGTTCCGCATTGCAAAATGCTGTTTCTGTTGCCGGTATGATCCTCACTACGGAAGCTGTTGTTTCCGAAATCCCACAAAAAGATGATGGACATGCACATGGTGGGGGAATGTCTGGAGGAATGCCTGGTATGGGAATGATGTAATTAACTCAAATAAAGAGAAAACCTCGGTGATGCCTCATCGGGGTTTTTTTGTACAAGCATGATTTTCTCTTCGTTTGGGACTACTGTTAAACGAAAAACAGTGGTATACTACATGTCATACTCTCTGTGGGTATTCTAGACAGGTTCTTAAGAAAAGAATGCAGTATGCATAAAAAAGTAAGAGACAAAAAATTGGAAAAAACACAAAAAAAAGCGAAGAGGGAATGCATCATTCGCTCTTCTTTTTTTGTGTTTTTTCTCATGATTTTTTTTCAATTTCATACATTTTTTACGCAGAGGGTCTACCAATACAAACTTCTTATCAGTGACGGTTTTGTAGAATACATTCCGTATGCACTTTTTTTCATTTTTATTTTTGTAAACAAAAAAAGTATTCTTCACTTTTTTTCTAAGAAGCATAAGTCTGAAGATTATAAGATTGCATTTTTTTTCCTTGCATTTTTTTTCTCATTCCTGAGTGCTCGACAGATACCTTTTTTGGAAAAAAATATAGATACGATTTTGGTAGAATATATAATATATTTTCTTATTGCGAGCAGTGTTTTTTTGGGTACCTTTGGAATTGCTTTTGCAAAAAAATATATTCATTCTTTATGTATATTACTATTGCTTACGATATCCTTTAAACTTTCTCCACTTTTGATTGATCATTTTTGGCAATATTCGTCAAAGATTTCTTTGTTTGGGCTCAAGATTCTTTTACCACTTTCGCATCTTGATTACGTTATGGATGCATCAAGATTTAATGTCTCTGTGGAAGATTTTAGTCTTTTTATTGGTCCACCATGTGCGGGAATTCATTCA
>PCWN01000001.1 GCA_002787355.1 Candidatus Magasanikbacteria bacterium CG11_big_fil_rev_8_21_14_0_20_39_34 | reverse complement strand
CTTCAAAATAGCGGAAAAATACCATGCCGAGGCGCTTTGCGCCGAGGCTGTTTCTTACGATTTCACAAAAAGTGAAAATTGGCGGACCTTACGGGATTCGAACCCGTGACCTCCTCCATGCCATGGAGGCGCGCTAGCCAGCTGCGCCAAAGGCCCTTTTTTTAAAAGGTATGCCACATTATAATGAATGAAATAAAAAAAATCAAGCTGAGGCCTGATTTTTTTTATTTATCTACTTTAACTTGAATCCTGCTTCCTTATGGAGTGCCCAACCCAAAATCACACGAATAAGCACAATTCCACCAAGCCTTGCACTTTGCATGATATCTGTTTCTACCGTTGCCAATATAATATCTGCTGCAATAATAAACTCTAAACCAAAAATCATTCTCTTGGCCAAATTTTTTCGGATGTGATCAACGTCCCTTTCTTTAAAGCATAACTTTATGAGTGCAATAGCGGCAGACACGGCAATAATCCCCAAGCCAAGATACTCAATGATAAATCCAATATAACGTACAAATGCATTAATCATTTCAATATAACTCATAGAAAAAATTTAAAAATATTTTTAAATACCTTCACCTTCCGGTGGAGTATCAATGTTTACTTCTTCTACAGGAGGATCATTACTTGGTTCCTCTACTCCTGGGGCTTCTTCCCCTACAGGATTTTCTGACCCCTGTTGATCTCCCACAACCTCAGAATCCTGTACAGGTTCTTGGGATGGTTCTTCCACAGGAGGTTCTTCATTTACCACTTTTTCTGTTGAAGAACTATTCACTACTTCTTCAGCATTTTCAGTATCTTCCTCTGGATTTACCTGTTCTGGTGTACTGCTCACCACAGGTTCCTCCGTTTGCTCAGATGAATCACCCGGGGTCACCTCTTCAGATTCTTCTTGCACATTTGATTCTGTAGTGCTTGCATTTTGTTGTTCCTCTGTTTCACCCACGGGGACCTGCTCTTGCGTTGTGGTTGCTACCACATTTTCTGGATCCTGGGATTCTGGTTCCTCTTGCACGCCTTCAACTTTTCTTTGAGCAATAACAACCCAGTCAAAACCAGCATTGCTCAAACCTCCATGCAACTCACGTACACTAAATCCTGTATTATCCTTTGTCTCCACAAAGACTCCGTTTGCCTCTGCAGTAAGTGTAATACTTACTTTAATAGGCTTTTCATCATTAATAATATCTTGAGTAACCTTATCAAAATCAACCCGTGCCAAACCATTTTGTAATGATGAAGAACCTGAGAAAACATATTCTGTTTTTTGTGACTGGAGGGCATATAATGGTTTCTTCCCATCTGAAGTTTGAACCTGCGTGACGAATCGTCCCTGATCATCAATTTCCCAACTTCCATTTTCTCCAAATAACCCAGCAACATTTATAATGTAGTATCCATTTAAGTCAATATTTTCACCCACATGTTGGAGTTGTCCATTTTCATCTTCACCAATGCTCAAATTTTGTACACTGGTACCAATAATTATTCCTTCAGACTGTGCAATGGTAATAAGATCTTGCTGAATTTCTGCTATGGTCTGTGTTCTATTTTGTACCCAACCCGTTTTTACCAATGCCATAACTTTTCCACTATTTACCGGAAGTGGTTCCAAGGCAATTCCCACAATTCCAACTAAGTTAAGTCCTGTATCCTGCCACTTATCATAGCGCATTGCATAACCTGGTTTGGAAGCTGTTACTAATAGATCACCGCGCTCAATAGGGCCGTTCTCATCGGTAACTTTTACCGGAACACGTCCTATCATAGTCATAACGGCAGTATTTTCTGTTTTTCCATTACCAAGAACAATGGTTGGATTGGTAGCTATAACACCGGCTACATTCTGTGCTCTTGCACTTTGGCTTTTACGATATTTATCGTTAGCATCCAAATCTACAAGCATGACATCTCCCGGCTCTACGTTATCGCTCAGTGAAATATCTACTCGCTCAGCAAGGTCTCCAGGAGCTCCCGGGGTTCCAACGGCAGCTGCCTCTCCATAAAATGTTCCGGTCGCATGGACATCACCTACAGAAGAAACAGAAAAGACGGGCGTCCCATTATTCCGTACAGAAAGTAAGTAAACCGTATTCGTGCTTGCAAGTGTATTTTTGGTATCAAATATGTATGCATTATTACTCGTTGAAGTCACTGCCGTTTCAAAAAGTACTCTGTGGGAAAAATGAAGAGTATTGGTAGCATTTACCGATGAACTATTTGAGTACATGCCAAAATCTCCTCCGAGGAGAAGTCCATTATTGGCGATATGCAGTCCATTTCCTATTTTTACTCCGTTTTCAAATTCAGCAAAATCACTTGCCATAAAATGTCCTGCCTTTAATACCCCTATTTGTGCATTAGAGGCTCTTATACCTGATACATCTATCACGCGTAGACCATCTGCTTTCGTTGCAACATATACATAATTCCCTACAGCCACTGCATCCAAAGCACCACTACTTGCGGGATCTATGGTTGAAACAATCGCTGGTGCGGACTTATCTGAAACATCAATAATTTGCAAACCATTGGTAAAGTCTCCAACATAAGCATAATCTCCTGCAAGATCAAATTCTCGAAAGGATCCGGTAGTCGTAACAGTTCCCGTAAGTGAAATTGCAGCAGGATCAGATATATCATATATCCGCAATCCATTATCTACTCCACCGGAACGACTGGTATAGGCATAATTTCCTGAAACTTTTATATCACCAATATCGAGGGTAGTATCAAAAAATGTTGTTGTAGCCGGATTTTGTGGATCTGAAATATCAAGCATATATATTTTTGAGATTTCTGCTGCTACAAAAGCATATTTTCCATGAATGGCAAGTTCAGAAATAGATGTCCCTGTCCAAGTTCCAATCGTCTGAGGGTCTGTTCTGTCTGTTATGTCAAAAATATGTAATTTATCACCATCAATTGCGTACAGGTAGTTGCCAGAGACAGTAAGATCTGTAAAACTCTGTCCAGGATCCCAACTTTTTACCGTAAATGGACTGGTCGGATCGGAAACATCTACAATAGTAATACCGTTACTCTGATCATTATGTGAAATATATGCATAATTTCCAGAAACGGCTATTTGATAAACACTTCCCAACGGATCAAATGTCGCCGTTGTCGTAGGAGAAGTAGGATTTGAAATATCAATAATACTAAACCCATCAGATATAAGTCCCACATAGGCATAGTCCCCCTGTACTGTAACCCTATCACCAAAAGTAAGATCAACCACTCCTACACTTGTAGGACTCACCACTTTTCCTTTTACTGTTAGTGCGGAAGAAACAGCCCCCCCAAATTCAATGTTTTGTGCATTGAGTGTATTGAAACTCAATACTCCCGTTGAATCCAATGTAAGTGGACCACCCCCAGCACGAATCTGACTTCCCGAAGGATTTCCTGTGAGCTTAAGTGAGCTTGTCCCAATATAAAGTGCCTGTTCTACAAACACGGAATTTCCTACACCCAAAAGATCATGAATATAAATATCATCTCCACTTAATGTGAAAGTGCTCGTGGTGATCTGTTCAACGGCAGAACCTACGTAGAAATCTCCTTGTATATATCCGGTTCCAACTACAGACAAAGGAAAGGATGGGGAACTTGTTGCAATACCAAAATTTCCTGTACTTCCTATATCTAAGAAAGCATCATTATTTCCAGACCGTACACTTAAAATATTTCCTGTGAATGAACTTTTTGGTCTAAATATAAATGCAGAATCTCCAAGAACTGCCTGACTGTCAAAAAGAGCTGGACCGGCAAAATGCAGTGTGCCTGTAGTATAGAGACCCGTACTGGTAGCTGTTGTACCACTTATACTTAAATCACCGCGAAGAAGGAGTCCACTATTCCCCACAGTGAGTCCACCCTTTATATTTAGGTTACTGTCAAAAAATGATTGCCCACTGACCTGAATATCGCTTATTCGTGCAGAGCCAATATCAGCATTACTTATCTTTGCGCCTGAGACATCTATAACCTGCAAAGAACGATCCGTTTGTGAGACAACATATGCATAATTTCCAGCTACTGCTACGGCCTTTGCCCCCGTCAAAACCGATGAAGCAGAATCTACAATGGATGCAGCTACCGAAGGTAAAGTTGGGTCTGAAATGTCTACGATTGCCAAAGCATTTTGTGCATAACTGGTAATATATGCATAATCTCCAGAAATAAAAATGGAAGTAGGGTCATCCAAAAGAGCATTCGTTGAAGAAGCTAGTGTTCCAACGACACTTGGCGAATTAGGATTTCCTGCGTCTATAACGGTAAGCGCATCACCCGCACTCCCATCCGAACTTTGCGGAGCAGTAACATATACATAACGCCCTTTTGTAGCAATATTCCCGTTTTCGCTTGTAAATGCAACGTCAGATAAGTTGTTATCAGTTACAGAACCCAACTCAGTCACATGATTTAGATCTCTAACGTCAAAAATTCCCACAAGAGAGTTACTAGACAAAACATATAAATATTTTCCGGAAATGGCGACATCTCTTCCTTGATTTAAATCTGAACTTCCCATAACAGACACTTGTTTTGCATTTTGTGGATTCGTTATATCCATATACTCTGGCACTCCTGTCCCAACAAAATTGGTAGTATGTAGATAATTTCCAGATAGTACAAAAGATGGAGTACCAGTATCACCTCCAAATTGATCAAACACGGATCCAATATACCTTGGATTCTTTGGTCTACTTATATCAATAATAAATGTTTTTTGGTCATTACCAAAGTAGGCAAAATCACCGGCAACTTGCAAATTTATTTCTTGTGTAGTTGCAAGTGTTGTCGAGGTGTATGAGCCCAACAAGGTTGGATTACTTGGGTCAGAGACATCTACCAAAGCAAGTGTTCCTGTTGTCGTTCCAATGTATGCAATATTGTTTTGCACCACGATCTCGTCTACACCATCAAGCAAGGTATTATTGGTGTAAGATCCAAGTGCCTTTGGTTTTAAGGTATTTCCCGTCACATGCAAAAATCCATTTACAATGGAGTTTCCATTAAAGGTTGACGTTGTGAAAGTAGATGTTGCAGAAAATGTGTTGACTCCCGTGAAGGCATTATCCCCTGCAAGATAGGCAAGCGTTGAACTTCCCGTGATATCTTGTAAATTAATACCAGAGGTCGTCCCCGTTACCAAAAGCTTAGAAACTGTGGTCGTAGCAAGCGTACTTGTTCCAGTAACCGAAAATGCCCCCGAAAGCCAACCATCACCATCTTCATCAATACGAAAACGTTGGCTTCCATTGAGAGCAACACCGAAAAGTGTATCATTGGGATTTGCAGTCTCTGGGTTAATATACATAACACCTCCAGATACGGTAGAAGATTGGGGGGTTCCTGTAAACGTAAAATTCCCGTTGCTATCTGAAACAGGAATATATTGCGCAGAGGATGTAACGGCTGGACTATATCCCAAAAGAAATTGACTATTTATGGCAAATGGAGCCGCAGTAATTTGTTTTCTGGGGGAAAGTTTTACTAAAGTTCCTCCATTATTTATCCATACCTCCAAAAAAAGATCCGTGTTATTTTGAAAAAGTGTGGTTGGAAGTGCATTGGTACCAGTACCACCAAAATTTACATTAAACACCCCCTGATTGACGGCAATAGGAATAGTACCGGTACTTGCTGGGATGGTACCCGTAGAACTATACACGAGCGCTCCCCCCGTAGACTGGGTGTATATGAGAAATCCCATGTCCTGTGTGGTCGTTACGGAGGCGCCACTTTGCAGTAATTTTCCCTGGTACGTAATAATACTTGGCGGAGCTGCAGATTGCGCATTTCTCGCCACAAAAAAAGCAGAACAAAAAAGAGCCAGCGTCCATATACAAGCCCAAAAAACAAGGGATGATATCTTTCCTTTTTTCAATCCTTCATTGCCCCCCAATGTATTTTTATTGAGTGAGGGATACATCATGTTTTTTTTTGTATTTCTGTAAAAGAAATACTTCAAAATATTGTAACCAAAAGTCACAATATACCCTTAATTTTACCATAAATTCTTTACTTTGTCTTTTTTTCATTTTAAAAGTGTGGACAACCATACTCTTCTTCGTCAATCTATCCCTTTTTTTCTACTTGTGTCTTTTTTTCTTCCCAAAAAGTTTAGACCAAATACTTCTTTTTCTTCTCTTTTTTTTATGATGATGGAGATGATCTCCCGCCAAAGAAAGCTCTGAACCCTGCCCCGCAGGAGAATTATGATTCCCCTTATGTTTTCGAAGAAGTGGCACCTTATCTTTGATAACGGTATAATTTTCTTCACTTTCCCCTAAATCAATATCATCACTTTTATACTCACTATGATGTTTGCTTTCAACCGTGTAGTAGTAGTTACTTGGTCCAACAAGAAAGGCATAGCGCCCTTTCTTATCTGTTATTTGTGTAGAAACAAGCTTATTGTATTCCTTGGTAAAAAGACGAATAATCGCATCATGAACCGGTTTTCTCGTCTTTTTATCATATACAATTCCCCAACCTTTGGGTTTTTTGGGTTTAAGATACTTTGCAAAGAGGACATACAAAGCCAATTGGAGAATGAAAAAGGCTCCAATATACCAAGTAGGACTTACATAAAATGAAACACCTGTTACAAATATACCAAGAGACGAAAGTCCATTCTGAAAAATCCGAAGATGCTTTTCTTTACGAATACGCTTTGGAGTCTTTGTTTCCCCGACGGGATCTACTGGAACATTGGGAGTAATGGCCACTTGGGCTGCTGTAACTTCTATTGGCTCTCCATGATAAATATCCAAAAGACGACCATCTGACTTTACAAGACGCAAAATGTTGGATGGAAAAGTAAAACCTTGTTTGGTTACTTCCAAGAGATAACTCCCCGGTTTTACAAAAAACATGTAGCGCCCTTTTGCATCGGTCACGCGTGATTGGACAACTTTTTTGGTATGAACATCCACCAACCGAACAATAGCCAAATCAATTGCCAACTTGGTAAAAGAGTTATATACCATACCCCATTCTTTTCGCTTTCCACGACCAAATAAAAGAAGTGGCTGGAGAAACAAAAAGCGCAAAAGTGGAATGAGACTGCTCCAAAGAGATGGAACAACCACGGCAGCACTTACCCCAATGGTTGCAGGAGCTACAACCTTTTTGGTAACTTCCTCCACTTGCTTATCATCTGCCAGTTCTTGAAGTTTTTCTGCCGTTTCTAATGCCTTTTGTGAAAGAATCTGTCCCTGTTCTTTAATTTTTCCTTGTAAATTGTCAAAAATTTTTGTAATAGTTTCCCCAAGTGGAGCATCAAAGTCTACACCATCCAAAATATCCGATGCCTTTTTGATGAGCGTAAAATCTCTATTTATCACATTGTTCTCCACTTTGAGAAGCAGACTCTTGTATTCTACATATCCATTACTTTTTATGACCACACGATACGTTCCATTGGGAACAATAAATCCATACTCATTGATTTTCAACTGTATGGGATTGGTTTGCTTATAGTTTGTTCCCTGCCACACTTTTTCTCCATTATCGACACGAAACAAAGTGAGCTCCAGCTCCTCCAGTGGCTCTTTGCTCTCACGATCTACCACAGAACCATTGGGGAGTACTTCAAGAAAAAAGGAAATTTTTTCCGCAGGAAGATCCTTATATTTTATAACTACCTCTGCGGTGTATGTGCCTGGGATGGGTGCAAAAAAATCGGAATAATATATTCCATCATTTGCCTTTTTCAGTTCGTAGTTATTTCCACGCAAGACCAACATAATGAAATCCACATCTCCCTGAAGCTTTGACTCTTCTACACCAACCGTTATTTGTCTACCCACCAAGGAATGGATCGTACCATTTTGCGGCTCAACAGGAATAGTCCTCTGTGAAAGCCAAAATAAGAGATCCTGCAATTGCAAACCATTGACCGGAGCACCAGATGGTATGGCCTTTATGATACAATCCGGATCGGCAAAATCAATAAGTCCATCGGAATCATTATCTTCTTGATCATCACAGATATTTTCTTTTTCCCTTACCTGACAGGCAGCAAGATCTGCACATGCGTTATCTGCGCAATCCACTTGTCCATTTTGGTCATCATCTTTTCCATTATCACAAATTTCTCCACCAACATTTTGCCCTGCATTTCCACCACCCTGCGCAGGCCCCCCACCTTGATTGCCACCTTGGTTTCCACCGTTTCCATCCGGTGCACCTTCATTTCCACCTGGGGGTGGTGGATTATTTATACATGCAGGAAGTGCCCCACATTCATTATCGGCACAATCTACTTTCCCATCTCCATCATCATCTTTTCCATTATTACATATCTCTGGCGGAACCACAGCCGCACCGGGGACTTGTATAGATACCGAGACTCCATTACTTACATTTTCCGAAGTATCAACTACAAATATTTTATAAAAATATTTTTTTCCTTCTATGACATTTCCATCCAAAAATTCTTTTTTTGTTGGATCAACAATTTCTGTAAGAAGCTCACCATCATTGATTCCACCAATTGGTGCAAGAGACCTTCGAATAACAATTTTTGAAAAGTCTTTTACATCATTTGCATTAAAATCCCAAAAAAGTTTCACATTGGGTGCCAAAAAAACAGCATTAATATTGGCTACATCTGGCGGAGGGACATTGTCTTTTGGTGGAGTAAAATTTCCCAAAGCAACCGCATTCTTTCCAGCATTATCAAGACAAGTTATTTTGAAAAAATGTACAACATTTGGAATAAGATCCTGAAAGGTTGCCCTGTATAGGTTTGGTTGAGGTCTTTTTTCTACCTGAATTTCATGATCATAGGGTTCTGCAGCTTCATCGGTATCAAAAACAAAACTGCACTGATCAATCCCCGATGCGTCCGTTGCTTTCCAATCAACCCAGATACCCAAAACATCATTATGAACTGCTACATTTTCAATAAGCGGAGGTGCAAGATCATCTTCCGCCAACACTTTTGTGGTAAAGTCCCCTTGATATTGTCCCTGATTATTACTGGGGTCAACGCAACGGATTTGTATGAGATACTTCGTATTGGAAAGAAGATTCTCTAGACGGGCCGTATATTTTCCATCTTGAATAACGACATTACCAACTTTGCTATAACTTGCATCAATATCATATTGTATAGTACATGATTCAACGGAGGTATCATCTGTTGCAGTCCAAGTAACATCGGCTACAGAGACAGTGGTTGAAGCCGTTACATTTGCAATTATCGGTTTTTGTGCATCTCCTCCACCACCTCCGCCTTGTGGAGCTCCACCACCATTATTTTGATTATCATTTTCTACAGCACAAACAGAAGAACAACCATCTCCATTTGTGGTATTGCCGTCATCACAGGCTTCTGCTCCCTCTATTAAATTATTTCCACAAACGGCAGCCACGGATCCAGATACTGTTGCACTCCCCGAACTCGTATCTGCAAATACTTTCTGAGCAAAAAAAGTAAAAGAAATAAATCCTACTATAACATATAAAAAGAAACTATTTTTTCTAAAAAAATTTTGCATACATTATTTTTTTCCTTTTCTTTTTTTGTAAAAAATAAAACTCAAAATTATGAGTACAGTAATACCTACAAAACTAATAATTACAAATGCAGGAGGGAAATAATAAAAAGAAAGAGACTGAATCATGGTTTGTTTACTCAGTCCATATTGCACATATAAAGTAACACGGTACAATCCCATACCACAATTTTTCAAAGGAAATTCTTTTTCCCATTGCCAACTGGTGTGTGGAAAAATTTTTTTCTTTTCTGTGTTTAATTCTTCAAAGTAGTCAACACAATCTTTTTTCTTTGCTTGTACATTTCCCACGGGGATAATATGAATTGTTCCATTATTTTTTAACTGTGCATTGATAAATACCGTTCCACCAAAATATAATTTTTTATTTGTAGTAAAAGAATCCAAAGACACATTCTCTTCAATCCGACCACTTACATACAAAAAAAGAAGTGATCCAACTCTTCCCTGCGCACCAATCTGCCCCCTTCCTGAACGCTCTGATACAAACAGGCCTAAGTAGTGTGCCCCCGGTTGTGCATCATTTGGGATAATTATGGTGAAGGGTATTTCTTTTTTTTCACCGGGCGCGAAAGTATATTCCTTTTGTGTAGAATCTACCCAAGCCAAAGCTTCATCATTTTTTCCAAAGTGGATTTCATTTGATCCCCCATTGGTAGAAAAGGCATCAAGCGAAGGTATAAATATTTTTTCTTCTTGCGTATCATTTGTCACCTCAATTTTTACGGTTTCTTGTGTACCAGGATCAATGCTAATAGTTTGGCGCAGGGGAGAAATTGATACAGCAAGTACAGAGTTGCTAAACGGAAAACTACTCAAAAAAAGAATACAAAAGAAAAAGAGAGAACTCCATTTTATCCTCCAACCTTTGTACAATATATTTTGATTCATGTCTAAGGATTTACAGTAAGCGTAAACGTCACTTGATGTGAATAGGTAAGCCCCCCCATTACCGAAGAATTAATGGCAGCCAAAAATTTTATGGTTGTCTCACGATTGGTAACTCCGCCTGTGCTATTTGCAATGGTAGTACCCGGACCAATTACTGGTTGGTCCCCGGCCGGCAAGGTAGACGCACGATCAGTTCCCGTAACTTCCATACCATATTCTTCATTACCAGCTGTAACGTCATTATCTGCAACATCATTAATGTCATGTACCCCTGAGCGAAAATTACCGTCCTCTGCGATAGACAATGAATATCCCGTTTCCGAATCCGTAGACACAGATACCAACACGGGAGAAGAAGTGGTCACCTGTGAAACAGATAATACTCCAAGATTTAAAGTTGTTGTGCTTAAAGATAATGTAAGAATTCCTTTTTCTTGTGCCTGAAAGCCTCCTCTGAGTTCATAGGCTCCCCCCGTAGAAGTTGCGGAAGAAAAAGCACCCGTTCCCTCCAAAGTATAATCCGTGCTTGAAGCAAAACCATCTGCAATAGAAAAAGTATCTGCATATAACTCAAAAGCACCACCGGTCATGCTGGCACTTAATCTTGGTATAGAAAGAAAAAACATACCAAGAAGACTTACTACAAAAAAGAGGTTAAGAAACCATTTCATATGTTTCCTATTATATCATAAAAAAGGAAATTTTTCTGTGGATATAAAGTTTTTATTTTTTGCTAAATTAAGTTTTAAATCAATTCTTTTAAAAAAATTTTTTGCGAACCAAAATTTTCTTTAGATATGCAAAACTGCTTGACATTAAGCCAAATTTTCGCTTTAATGGTGGCGGGCACAAACGGGAGAACACCATGAGCCAGAGCACGGACATCGAACGCATCGCCTTCGAGCGCGGTGCAGTTTTCTTTGTGCGCACCTTCTTTCTGGTGTGCACAATCGCCAACGGCCTGTACTTCATGCGCAACATGATGTACGGCCTCCACGGCGGGGTGTCGATGCAGGACGCCATTCAGTTCCATACGGGGATCGTGCTGTCCTGTACGCTGCCCATGCTCGTTGACATCCACTACATGGGACGCTACCTGCGCTTCATCTTCGGTAAGACCGAGTGGTCCATCTTCCTCTACTTCTATTATTTCGGGGCGCGCTCGCCCTTTGAAATAAAGAAGTGGGCAGTGAGCCTTGGTGAAGAAGCCCCCTCAACTCGAGCGGCGCACCAAGAGTTCATGCAGGCGGCAAAAGAGTTCGGTTCGCTCTGGAGATGTCGTTGGCTCATCCTGATAGGGCAATACCCCGAAGCTGTCCACCTGATAGCACGGGATGTTCGCCGAAAGGAGCAGAGCATTCACGATAACCTCCTGCGAACCTACGCCGATTTCTTCGGGATCAGAAGGAGAATTGAGGATCTGATCCGAAGTGGGAGACGGGATACGGCAGACCAACTCCTGGCGCGTCGGCGACAGGAAGAAGAAACTGCTGCCCAGCGCGAAGCACAGCGGCAAGAACGGGATATCTCCCGTCTGCGCGCACGTGCTGACCGACAGGGGATCCTGCACGAAGTTGATGAACTTCTTCGCACAGCTGGTCTCGCCGCAGCGCAAAGCTTCATGCACGACTGGGGTCAGTACGCAGACCTCCTTCAAGAAGCAGAACGACACGGCTGTACCCCTGTGGTACAAGCTTTACTCCTTGAGAGAAATGAGCAAGCAGCACGTCATATAGTTCGTCTCCATGCACAAGTCGAGGCTACACTCCAAGAGGCAGTACTACTTGGGCTCAAGTTCAAGCGTGAAGAGCTTCTCGAGGACCCAAGTAATCTCGAGGCGGCACGTCACACAATTGCAGAAGAACGCGAGAAGAACGCATGGACCGAGCAACTCGAAGGAATCGAGCGTCGAGTGGAGCTCATCCGCTACGAAGATCGCATAACAGCGCGAGTTCACGAAGCACTTGATGCTGTTCGGTCGTCCAAACCTGGTCGAGGGCGTCGAATCGCTCTGAGAGGTCTGGAACTTGCGATCTCACGTGCTAACGATAGGAAAAAACGCCGCCACCGCTAAACGAACACCCACCTTCAATCCAACTATGTATTTTAAGAAAGGTATTTCATTCTAAATAAAATACATTGAAGAAATAAAAATTCTGAATCATTTCAGAATTTTTATTTCTTCAAAAAACTTTACTTTCTTCTATTTTTTTTATACGCTGTAAAAGGCATCTTTTTTTCTGGAGGACCCATGCCGGATACTCGCGCGCACAATCTCCTTCTGTTGGAGGCCGGTTTCAGTGTTGTGCAGGCAACGTGGTTTGCCGCGCTCGATACCGGCAGGCCATCAGATCGCCCTGAACACACCAAAGGGATCGACACTCTCGGCGAGCTCATCTCCTTCTCGCGAAGGGAACTCGCAGAGCTCGGCGTCGTCACCAGACGCATGGGCAAGGTACGTGAGGTACTCGCCCAACACGGCCTGGCTCTTCGTGATGATGGACAAGATACTGCACTCCCCCCAAAGCGTCCCCAACGCCCCTACCTTCCTCCCGCTTCTTACATCGGTCCGGATACCCAGAGAATCCTGGACTCCGGATGTGAACTCTTCGGGGTCAGCCAAATGGGACTCGAGCAAAACCGAACGGGTGGGCGTTACCCGCACATCCGCATGGTGATTGCTCACGTACTCGCCCAAAATGGTGTAGGCCACGACCAGATCGCACTGGCGGTGGGATGTACCATTCCTTCGGTTCCTTCCATCCTTTCTCGTGCCAAGAAGCAATGGAGAAAACAAAATCCGGATCTCCACCGTGACGTGACGGCACTTACGACGCGCCTCCAATCACGGGCTGCCTGAATACCCTGCGATGCCCCACCCCTCGCAATACCCCCAAAGTTATTTTTCAAAATGGTTTTGGGGGTATTTTTTTTGTGCAATTCCCTGATAAATATACGCAAAAAGCCGATTAGTTTTTTTTGTCTCACCTTCTTGAAGAGTTTGCATCTCAAAAGGTTCCGAAAGAATGATCTCTTTGATATTCCTGTCTGCATAACAACCGTCGCCAATTATTTTCCAAATGGGGGTAATCCTTTTTTGCCATTTTCTTATTTTTGCGTCACTACTCAGGCCATGTTCAATAAAAATGAATTGTCCTCCGGGTTTAAGTACACGATAAATTTCATGCATGGCGGAAAAAACATCTTCTATACTACACAGCGTCCAGGTGCTTACCACGGTATCAAAGCTTTCATTTTTAAATGGCATTTTTTCTGCAGTTATGACAACATATTCCACTTCTTTCAAAGATTTTTTTACCCGTTTTTTTGCACGTGTATTCATGCCTACATTCACATCCAATACTGTAATTTTTTTTACTTCTTCTGGATAGCAATTTATATTGAGTCCTGTTCCAAAACCAATTTCCAAAATGTCTCCTTTCACATCCTTTAAAATATTTTTCCTCATACTTTGAAAGAATGATCGTGACATTAAAAAATCGAGTATATAGGGAAAGATATATCTTGAATAAAATTTCATATTATTCTTCAATGTTATCCCAAACCATATTCCATAATGTGGAAAAAGTTTGAGAAATACTTTTACTTTCTATAAGTAAACCAATTTCATCTTCAGCGGAGTAAAGAGCAACCTTATCATCATAAATAAGAATTTCATTATGAATCATATATTTTTCTTTGGAAAAAAGTCTTGCCTGCCGTAGAGACTCCTGTGCATTCATCTTTGCTTTTTTCCCAAATTTATCATCCGGTGCAATACCTCTCAAAGGAATTTTTTTCTTTACTCTTTCGTCTACATATTTATCCATAAATTTTTCAAGTATCCCATGAAGATCTTGTGCATTTGTAAACGTTAAAATTTCTTTTTTTGTAGTGAGGGAATCTTCATACAAAGATTTTATTCCCTCCAGACCATCAAAAAACATAACCTTCGGTTTTTTTTTCATCTGGTTACTTATTGCCAATAGTTCTGGGAGAGACTCTTCTGCATCCTGTACCCTCTCCTTCGCACGCTTCAAAATGATACGCGGGTCTATTGCCAAAAAATGCATCACTTTTCTTTTTCGAAAACTTTTTACTATTCCTCTGTACTGAAGTCTTTTGAGTACTTCGTAATTAGTAATTCTATTCAACTTTGTTTTTTGGGCAATCTGCGCATTGGATGCAGATTCAAGTTCCAAACAAGCGAGATAAACCTCTGCTTCTTTATCATCCATACCAATATTTTGAAGGGCTTTTGTTAATTTTTTATTCATATTGTAGTAATTTTTTACAACATTTTTATCAATTTTATTATATAAAATTAGCCATTTTTTGTAAACCTTTTTTAAAGATTGTAAAACTTATTTACATATTTTATATATTTATTATACTCCTATTATTATCTTTTAATTTTCTTATGAAAAAAATTTTTATACTTTTTTTTACAATTTTTTCTTCTTTTTTACTCTATGGGTGTACCAATCTCAATTCTCTAGATTCAACACCACAACCCATACACGTTGGATGGATTGGACCACTTTCAGGAGATCTTGCAGATATTGGGAAAGGAGTACAGGAAGCCGTCCTTCTTTCTCAAAGTGAATTCAATAAAAAAACCCCTGATAGAAAACCAAAAATCAAAATCTTTTTTGAAGATACAAAGTGTGATGGAAAACTTTCTACGAATGCTGTGCAAAAACTTATTTCTCAAAATAAAGTTATTGCTATTATTGGAGGTGGATGTTCAAGTGAAACCCTTGCAGCAGGTCCTATTGCACAATCTCACAATGTAGTTATGATTTCCCCGGCATCAACAGCACCAAGCATTTCTCAACTTGGAAATTTTATTTTTCGTGTAGTCCCCTCAGATAGTTTTCGTGGAAAAGTTGCCGCCTCTTTTATTTTTGCTGACTTAAAGAAAAAACATGCAGCAATTCTTTACGAATCTTCCGAATACAGCAATGGAATTGCAAGTGCTTTTTCTTCTACATATCAAAAGTTTTCTGGAGAAATAACAACCCAAGACTCTTTTTTAAAAGAAGAAAAAGATTTCAAAACTGTTTTAACAAAAATAAAAAATTCGTCTGCAGAAGTTCTCTTTTTTTCTGGATATAGCGACTCCGCACTTCTTCTTCTCAGACAGGCCAAAGAAATTAATCTTAATATTCCTATCGTAGGAGGAGATGCATTTAACGATCCTTTGGTTATCAAAAATTCTTTAGCCGAAGGTGTGTTTTTTGTTACACAGCGTACGGCTCCAATTAATGAAAAATTTCAAAATTCCTTCCTCGAATTCACCAATAGAGAAAGTATCCCCCTCTTTGCAGCACAGGGTTATGATGCAGCTAATATTCTTTTTGATAAACTACAGCAAACAGGACCTGATCCCAAAAAACTGCAACAAGCTCTTTCGACCATAAAAAATTATACCGGTGTCTCAGGTGAAATAGGCTTTGATAAAAATGGAGATATGGTTACATCACAATATGATATTTTTGTGATAAAAAATGGTAAACCAAATCTTTTTCTATATAAAAATTAAAGCGCTAAACATATCTATCCCCTTAAATATTCTTCCTCAAGATTCAGAAACTCTCCTTAAGAAGAAACAAAAAACAGACCGCTCAGTCTGTTTTTTTATTTCTTCTTAGTATATTTTTTCAAAGTTTTCATCTATCACTTGATCTATCCGCACATCTCTTTTACTTTCACAATCCTCATCAAATAAAAGTTTTCCAGTTACTCCTTCTGCATTTTTACTCTCTATTATAAATGTTGCTAATTGCTCTGGTACATTTTTTCCTCTATTCCATCCATCAAGAATTCTCCACATAGCATCATAGGCATTCCCTGCAATAACAGGCGGTGCGTAGTGAAAGTGTTCTTGAAAATTTTTCTTGAACTGTTTCTGAAGAATGTTATCTGCTTCTGTTTCATCGGTACTCCAATCATAATTTGAAAAATATACACCTTCTACCAAACTCCTATCATGAAGATTTTGATTTATAATGGTCCAATTATCACTTATAATTGGTTTTTTCCATCCTAATTCCTGGAGCTGCTTGAATACTCTTTCTGCCTGTCCTGCTGTAGGAATAACAACTACTGCATCAAGGAAGTCTTGTTGTGCAATAATCTTTGTAATTTGCGTCCGAAAATCTCCATCGTCTTTTCCAAGTGTCTGTGCAATTTTTGTATCTACTCCTGATGCATCTAATTGTTTTTTTATATTGTGGTACATGGCAGTCCCGTACTCATCATTGAGCGTCAAAAAAGCAATATTTTTT
This sequence comes from Candidatus Magasanikbacteria bacterium CG11_big_fil_rev_8_21_14_0_20_39_34, assembly GCA_002787355.1. Taxonomy (GTDB): domain Bacteria; phylum Patescibacteriota; class Patescibacteriia; order Magasanikbacterales; family UBA922; genus 1-14-0-20-39-34. Next base: position 100,389 of record PCWN01000001.1, on the reverse strand, counting down.
GCATGTAATTTATTTGAAATAAATTGCCCAACTTTTTGTCCGGAGACATCAGCAGTCAAAGCCAAACGGCAGGTATTCTTTTCCCCATCTTTATAAAGTGGAGTGACAGCTCCAACTTCAATGAGGAAATCATCTTTTTGTACCACGGGACCTTTCAGAGCTACTGAAACGGATGATCCATTACTTACAAAATATTTTACGTCACGTGCTTGCAAACTCTGCAATGCTGAAAGCGCCGTTTGTGGATCAAATTGTGAATCTTCAAAAAAAACTTCTACCTTTTTATGAGGATTCAATGCTTCAAATTCATCAAGCGCCAGTGTTATAGCGTCTTTTGCAGGAACTCCATAGGATGCTCCATTTCCAGTAAGTGAAAGAATAGCTCCAACTTTGAGTATTTGTTGGGTATCCACTTCTTCTTTGGCACATCCAGGAAACACCAAAATTGCCAAAAGAAAAATGAAAGGATAGATTATTTTTTTCATATTTCAAGTTAATGAATGATACGGTATCATAAATCGAGAATGAATTTACGTCAATTTTTATTGTACAAATTTATATTTTATATATTTTACATCTCGCAATATTTGACTTATTTTAGTTTTTATTTTATACTTTATTTGTTGTCGAAAAATATTGACGAATATGAACATTTACAAACTCCTCGAAGAATTTGATATTACCAAAAGCAAGGCAGAAGTTTATCTTGCTTGCCTTGGACTTGGGTCTGCATCTACACAGGCCATAGCGCTCAAGGTGAACCTTCCCCGCACCACCGTCCATGAAATACTCCAAGGGCTCTGTTCCATGGGTATAGTTTCCTATATAACAAAAGGAAGAACACGTATATATATAGCAGAGCACCCCAAGAAGTTCCAAAAAATTCTTAAAAATAAAGAAAAACTTCTTGAAGGAGGATTTCCTGATCTCCTTTCACTCTATAATCCAGAAGGAATTCGACCGCAAGTGCGCATTTATGAGGGTGTAGAAGGAATAAAAACAGTATTTGAAGATACGCTTACCGTAAAAAGTGATACCCTTCATGCCATTCTCTCTATGGAAGATCTCTACCACACCATTGGAAAGTCGTTTATGACAAGCTACACACAAAGACGTATCGCATCTGGAACTCACCTTCATGTTATTCGTTCACAGGAAAAAGAGGTCCAAAATGATTGGCCCTCAAGTACAAAGGAAAATCGTGAAGTCCATTTTGCACCGGATGGGATGATTTTTGCTATGACTATGTATCTCTACAACAACAAAGTAGCCATCATGAGCACAAAAAAAGAAGGTTTTGGTATGATTGTTGAGTCTGTGGACTTTTATAATACACAGAAGAACCTTTTTGATATCCTTTGGCAAGTTACAAGAATACAAAAAAAGATTGATTGATCTAGGGAAAGACCTGAAAATGTTTCACGTGAAACATTTTCATACTCTTTTACTCAGTTGAAGGTAAAAAAACTGTATATCCACAATAGCATCCTTTTTGAATACAAAAAAAGTATAGACTAGTCTATACTTTTTTTCCTATCCACATCTTTATGCACAGGTTTATAACCTGTTTCACGTGAAACATTTATGCAAAATCATGGTAAAGAATAAGATTTCCTGTAGAACCAATAAATTTTTGAAAATCATCACGAGAAATTTGAAGTGTTGAAGTATTTACATTGGGATGAAAAAGAAGAGAATCATGTAAGAGGATATCTTTGTCAATATAAACACATACATCATGAGATTCGTCATTTATGAGGCCAAATGGGCTTACCGAACCCTTTTTTAAGCCCAAATACTTTGCTAACCGTTCCTCAGAAGCAAATCCAAGGCCTTTTTGTGAGATAGATTGGCCAAAATCTGAAATATTTAAAGATTTGTGACTCTCAAGAAGCAAAAGAAAGTGTTGGTTTCCTTTGGCATTTCTTAAAAAAAGATTTTTTATCTTTCCAGAATCTAGATGAGAATAAAAAAGATCTGCCTCCTCGCAGGTATAGAAAGGAGGATGGTCATAAATTTTATACTGGATGTTAAGCCCATCCAAAATTTTATAAATATCTTTCATAATGTTTCACGTGAAACATTTTATTCATCCACCAAGATGCGGGGGATGGCCTCTAAAGAAAAGAGTTTGATTTTACTTGTGGCTCCACCAAGAATCGAACTTGGATCTAGGCGTTAGGAGTGCCTTGTTTTATCCATTAAACTATGGGGCCTTATTTTAGGTATATTTTAGTGTCGTACAATGATACAAAAAGAGGGACAATGCTACTCAAATGTTTCTTTCTGCCTTTTGTCGTTCCTTTATTTCTGCTATACTTGAGGAGTACAGTTAGTATAGTATACTCCAAATTGGACCTTTTTTCAAGGTCCCTTTGTCACCAATCAACTCAATTAGTTTTTATGCAAAAAAGAAAGGATGAACTTCTCAAAAAGATACAGGAGGAGTTCAACATATCAAAATGGAAAACAGCTCAATATATATCCAAAGGTTATGACCATGATGTCATTATCCTTGATAAAAAAATGATTTTTCGCTTTCCCAAAAAAGGAGATTCTATTGAAATGCTCAAGGACGAAATTACACTCCTTCAATTTCTTTCATCACATATAGACGCACAGATCCCACACTATACTCACGTATCGAAAGATAAATCTTTCGCGGCCTATCCAATACTCCTCGGAAGGGAAATGAGAAAGTATAGATATCAAACTCTTTCCAAAAAAGATAAGTTATCTTTTGCCAAACAGGTTGCTCAATTTTTGAATCAACTCCATGGTTTTGATATAAAAAAAATTAAAAAATTTCATGTACACAGACAGTCTCCACAGAAAAATATAAAAAATTTACAAAATAATGTAAAAAAGTATCTTTTTCCTCATTTCGATAAGAAAGAGCAGATCTGCGCACAAAAATTTCTTCAAGATCTTCAATCGGTAGTCAAAGAATCAGAGAAATACTTTTCTCTCATTCACTCGGATCTTTCTGAAGATCATATCCTTTGGGATGAAAAAAAGAAAAAAATATCTATTCTAGATTTTAGTGATCGCGAAATAGGGGATAGAGCAGGTGATTTTGCCGGTCTTTTTGTTTATGGACCCAAATTTGTGAAAGAAGTTCTTTCACAGTATCACTTTTCAGATGATACCCTTTTTGAAAGAGCAAAGCTTTACTTTTACCGTTGTACTTTCTTTATCATGGTAGATGCCTATAAAATGAAACGGTGGGATAAACGTCTTGCAGACATTATTTTTCAATCAGGATATAAAATGTTTTTGCAACGTTTCAAGCTGTAATTGTATACACTAGTGTATACAAAAATCATGTTTGTTTATCTTTCACCGACATGATACAATGAATCATACACGATTCCTTTTTCATTCTCATTAGAAAAAAATTTTATGCAAACTTTTCTTCTTGTTCTTCTTCTTGTCATGGTTGGGGTGGCCGCTCTTGCTGTTTTTTTTCTCTACAAAAAAGTACAAAAACTCTCTGAACCCAAGGAAGGCGAACAAAATCTTTTCATGCTGCTCCAAAATCAGATTCAAGAACAAAGCAGAGGAGTTCAAGAACTTGCAAAAGTTATTGATACCAAAATAACAGAAACCAATAAGTCCATGACCCAGTCCCAACAACACATGCACCAAACCATACAGGAACAATTTGGACAAAGTACCAAGATGATCCAAGGCATTACTGGACAAAGTGCCAAAATGATAGCTGAAATTACAGAAAAGCTCACTACTCTTGATAATACAAACAAACAAGTCGTAAGTTTTTCTGAACAACTTGGTAATTTGGAAAAAGTTTTGACCCACCAAAAACAACGTGGAGAATTAGGCGAGGCAGGTCTACAACTTATGCTAGAAAACATGCTTCCACCTACCGCATACAAGCTGCAATATCAATTTGATGATGGTGATATTGTGGATGCTGCTATTTTTACCAAAGAAGGCCTCATCCCTGTAGATGCAAAATTTTCACTTGATAACTATAACCGAATCCTGAAAGAGGATAATAAAGAGAGAAAAGCAGAGTTGGAAAAAGATTTTAAAAATGATCTTAAAAAACGCATTGATGAGACAGCAAAATACATAAAGCCGGGGAAAGGAACTCTTGACTTTGCCTTTATGTATATTCCTGCAGAAGGAATCTATTATGATCTTCTTATCAACGAAGTGGGCGCCGTAAAAGTAAATACAAGAAGCCTCATAGACTACGCTCTCCTTGATAAGAAAGTAGTTATTGTTTCTCCAACGACATTTGCAGCTTATCTCCAAACCGTCATTCAGGGATTACGCGCCATGAAAATTGAAGAAAGTGCAAAGGGAATACGCAAAAATGTTGAAATGCTTCACAAACATATTGCAGCGTTTGATAGCTACATGCAAAAATTGGGTGCAAGCATGAATACGGCAGTTAACCACTACAATACCGCGTACAAGGAACTTGGAAAAATTGATAAGGATGTTATTCGCATCACCGATGGAGATAGAAAAATTGAACCCCTAGTCATTGATAGACCACAACAATTGGATTCCTAATAAAAAATTTTATGGATGATCTTTTTCGTCGTATACAACAAATGATGAATGCACAAAAAACAAGCAGAATGAAGGAAGAAATGACACCCCATCCTCATCAACTTTTATTTCCGCCAGAGGATATCAATTTTCACAACCCCACTCGCAAGAGTTATCCAGAACATAGAGAAACAAATAATTTGGAAATCCCCCCTGAACTGTTAACTACAGAAATCACTCTTACCCAGACCTCCGATGGTCAAAGCGATTCCATACGTGGAAAAGTTACTGGAGGAAAAATACTGATAGGGGAAAACCTAGTCATAGATGAAAAAAATCTTGGAAAAGTTACTCATATTTACACAGAAAAAAATGGTACATTCATGATAGGTGTAGACGGTACCAACTGGTATACCTTTGTTCCATAAATATTTTTTATGAAGAATAAAAAAATTCTTATATCGGGTGCAGGCATTGCTGGTCTTACGCTTGCATACTGGCTTGAAAAATTTGGTTTTGAACCCACACTCATTGAGATTGGGGATCATTTACGCAATGAAGGGTATATGATAGATTTTTTTGGATCCGGTTATGATGTCGCCGAAAAAATGGGAATCCTCCCAACACTCCAAGAACGAGACTATTTTGTAGAAGGATTATCCTTTGTGAATAAAAAAGGGGAGACGGTAGCGAAAATGAATATTCGAAAACTCCGTAAACTCCTTATGGACCGTGCCTTTGCTTTTATGCGTGGAGACCTTGAAGATACCCTTTATAAAAAAATTGAAGGGAAAGTCCCCATTCTATTTCAAACAACGATTACAACTATCACACAAAATAGCAATGGCGTTGAGGTAACTTTCAATAATGGACGAACAGAAAAGTTTGACCTTCTTGTGGGGGCAGATGGTGCCCGTTCCAATGTTCGACAGATTGTTTTTCATAACGAAAAAGCATTTAATCATTACCTGGGATACTATACTGGCGCATTTATTATTGAAAATTCTTTTTCTTACAATGCAAATTTTTATAGCTATGTGGAGCCGGGATTACAAGCTTCTATCTATGCCATTCGCAATAATAAACTTGCGACATTTTTTGTATATAAGTCGGAAGATAAGGGATGGATTAACCCCAAACTCCGTAAGAAGTCTCTTATGGATACCTACAAAAATGTAGGATGGATTATCCCTGAACTTTTTGATGCACTACCGGAAGATGCTCCCGTATTTTTGGATTCACTTACACAGATAAAAATGAAAACATGGTCAAAAGATAGAGTGACGCTCATAGGAGATGCCTGCGACTGTGTCACCCTTATAGCTGGTCAAGGTTCCTCTTTGGCCATGGCAGGAGCATATGTACTTGCCACAGAGCTGAAAAAATTTGGAGGGGATCATACGCAAGCTTTTGCACAATATGAGAAAAGGCTAAAGCCAGAAGTGGAAAAAATTCAAAAGATGGCTGAAGGACTTACGGGCTCTTTTGTTCCCAATACCAAATTGGGTATTTGGTTTAGAAACCAATTCGTAAAAATGATGTTTTGGCCCGGAATTCGTTCCTTTGTGTTAAAACAGTTTCATGTCTCTAATATTTTTTCAGAAAAAAAATAATAGTATGATAAAAGCTGTTGTCTTTGATTTTGATGGAATGGTATACCATGAAACCACTCACAAATTTACCGACAGACTTTTTTTGGAATATCCTCAAGTAAATAAAAACAAAGTCCAGGAATTTTTTTCCAATGAATTTGTACACTGCCAAAATGGAGAAAAAGACATGAAAAAAATCCTCCAGGACCGACTCGCAGAGTGGAATTACCCAGGTTCTGTGGAGGAACTTATGGAATATTGGTTTTCCAATGGAGCAATTGATAAAAAAATTCTTAATTTGATAGAAGAATTCAAAGCACGTGGAATTATTTGTATTTTATGTACCAATACTGAAAAGTACCGTTTTGAATATATGGAAAAGAATTTTAATCTTGATACGGTTTTTGATCTTTTGGTTTGTTCATTCGAAGTTGGAGTACGGAAACCGAATCCCAAAATATACGAATATATCATAGAACGAACATCTCTTTTACCAGAAGAAATACTCTTTTGTGATAATGAACAAGATCGTGTAGAGAGTGCAGAGCAGCATGGTTTCCAAGGACACGTCTACACAACTTTTGAAAATTTTAAAAAACTTTTTTCTTAAAAAAATCTTTAAAAAAGAATTCTCGTCGAATTCTTTTTTCATTGATAAAATTGTTGTTTTCAGTACATTACCTCTATCAACGTCTAGAGGTTTTTGTGATGGTCAGAATGATCTTTCGGAAGAATCCGGGGTATATGCGTGAGGGCTGCCCCGGATGCAAATAACGCATCGCTGCCCACGCACGCTCATCACCAAATAAGCCCCCCACCTTCCCAATCCTTTTTATTAAAAAACACGATTAGATCGTGTTTTTTTATTGAATGCAAAAAAATTTTGACAAAGAGGAAAAAAAATGGCAAGGTAGTCTGTCGTGATGGTGAAAGGAAATCTCTATGAAAGTGGAAATCCGGTTTAATGACACCGGAGAGCAGCGGTGTCTTGGCGCACTGTCGTGCAACAGTACTGCCACTTACATGGTGGTCCTTGGAGAAACACGCATTCCCTGCTGTAGAGACCCAGTCTGCCAGCAGGCAGCGCAAGATTTTGCGGCAAGAATTGCCCATACACACCAAAATGACGACCCCACCGACACCTCCTAGGTATGGTACCACCTCACGGACCACACAAAAATAAAAACCAGGGATTCTCTCCCTGTTTTTTTATTTTATGTATGCGCTCCGGTGAGGTAAGGAACGCATGGCGTATAGAAATGGAGGGTGGGATTAAAAGTCACGGAGTTGACTATTGCGTGTACGCAAAGACTTGAAGAGCGCCCCGATCACGGCCGTATCGAAAAGAGAACCTCGTCGCTCGAGAGGGATGCCCAAGTCCCCGAGCCACGAAAGTACCATCGATTCAATGGTCGGATCTCCAAGATGGAAAACCTGTGAATTGACGGAATATCCGTCTTTCCACAATACAAAGTGAATCCCATGCGGGAGTAAAACCGCCTCGAGAACGATCATGGTTGTGCCCCTTGCCCGTGTATTTTTACATTATCAATGAAAAAAAGAAGTGTCAATAAAACACTTCATTTCTTCACTCATAATTTTACTCTGAAATTTCCTCCCACAAACCTTTAAAAATCTCACGCATATTATGCCCCAAAGTTGCATCACATATTTCTACCAAATAGTGTGGTCTACTGTTGGTAAAAATCATCGTAACATAATCTCCCATTACCCAAGTAGTGGCTGTAAAATTTTTTGCTTTGTCCCAAAATTTTATTTTTCTATTGGAATATTTTTTCCCTTTTATATTTTCTGCAACTTCATCACTTATCAGTCGCAATTCTATTCCTTTTGCTGTTGGCTCATGCACCCAATAGTTATCTATCCATGACTCATAATGCTTTACAAAGTGACTATCTTGAAACCCCCACCAAAGTGTATTTCTTTCTTTTATACTTGCATTCCAGTATGGCGTTTGTTTATAGAGGTGATCTTCTACATCTTCATCTTCTACAAATACAATTTTAGGAACAGAATATTTCGTACTCTGCGTCAGGGTGGTTAGCTCACGTACAGCACGCATAGCCCATTGTTTTTTGGTTTTCAATTTTTCTTCCTCTCTTTTTATTTGGATTTCAATTGACTCGGGTGGTCTTGCTACAAACTTTGCAATAGGGGAGGCAAGGTCTTCCGTAATGAGTTTTTTTGCAACCAGTTCTTTGAGAACACTGTATACCGTTGTACGATTTATCTGCGTATTTTTTGAAATTTTTGTAGCTCCAATACTGCCATACTGCAAAACCACAAGATAGATCTGTATTTCTTTTTCTGACAGCCCAAGATGTTTGAGGGTTTCTTGTATCATACCAAAATGATACCATGTTGTTGATATATTGTCAACACATATTTTTAAACTAATTTTAGATTAGTTTTTATATATAATGTCTTATTACCTTTGACATTTTTTCTTTTTCTTGTTATTCTTCAGGGTCATACATAGAGAAAAATTCTACAACAAAAGGCGAAAAGAGGAGTGTTACTTGCAAGGCACTTCTAAGTAGCTTTATTCGCCTTTTGTTACTTAGAGTGGCTTGCAAGGAGCTCTTCTCGAACTCCTTTAAATCATCATAGCAATAGTCACTATGAAAAAAGTCATCTTAACACTTTGTTCTGCTGTGCTCATCTTCAGTGGATGTAGTACAGGGGTACACAATCCTTCTTCCAATGAATCCCAAAACATTTCAATGGGGAGCATTCTTATTCTTTCTGGTGAAGGTGCATCTTGGGGGAATGCGGCAAGAAATGGAATTGATCTTGCCGTAGAAGAAATAAATTCTTCCGGAGGAATAGAAGGAAAAAAACTTCAATTCTTTCACGAAGATAGTAAGGCAAGTCCACAAACCGCACTTTCTGCATACAAAAAATTACATGATGAAAATCATACCAATTTTATCATTGGAACCAGTTGGTCAAATTCAGGAGTTGCAATAAAAGATTCCGCTATTTCAGATCAAACACTTTTGATTTCTCCTTCTCTTGGAGTTGCAGAATTTAATGAGTCTAGTAATCTCATTTTCAATACCTGGCCACATGATTTTATTATTTCGCAAAAACTCGCAGAATACCTCTACGAATCTGGGAAAAGAAATATTGTTATCTTTGGAGCAGAAGATGTATGGACCAAAGACCAAACCAATACTGTAAAACAAAGATTTGAAGAACTCGGTGGGACAGTACAACTGGTTATTGAGCCCGATACGCAAGCAAAAAACCTAACCACCGAAGCACTGAAAGTAAAATCACTTTCAGAAAATATAGATGGAATTGTTTTGACCGCTGGTGTTTGGAATATAGGAAATATATTTGCAAAGAAACTCAAAGAAATAGGTGTAGAGATTCCTCTTTATTCTATGACTCTTGATAAAAATATCATATCAACCGCTGAAGGCGCCTATAATGGAATGATTTTTCTCACTTTTTTGACACCTACTCAATCTTTCCAAGAAAAGTATGAAAAAAAATATGGTATGGAAGTAGAAATTGGTGCAGACTCTGCATATGATGCTGTCATGATGCTCTCTGAAGCGATGAAAAAAACAGGATCACAAGACACAAATACCATAGCAGAATATCTCAATACAATAGATACTTGGGACGGAGCATCTGGAAAACTTATGTCCGATAAAAAGGGAGCTTTCACAAAAAATTATAAAATAGACAAAGTCCAAAATGGAAAACCCGTGGAAGTAGAAAAATAAAAAAGTATATATAAAAAAACTGCGTGTATCGCAGTTTTTTGATATATACTTTTTACCTACTTTACAACTTTTTCTTCACATGATATCTTCGCTTCAACATGGTGTGGAGAACACCGATGAGTACGTTTGAAACGTTTGCGGTTCTGGGTATCCTTGCTTTCACCATCGCACAGGCAGCCGGCACAGCACTTCAGAGCTACCACATTCTGAAAAGCCATGACGCAACATCCGTTTCAGTGTCGTGGTTTGCCAACTACATTGGCATCTGCATCGCGCAGATTAACTACGGCTACTGGCGTGACAACGACGAGATCATCCTCTACAATGCCTACGTCCTCGCAATCAGTCAACTTCCACTTTTGAGAGGACTCTGGCTGTACAAGGAATGGTTCCGCCGAGACTGGATCGTGATTGTTATATCTCTCCTGGGGATTGTGATCACGTTCCTCAGTCCACACAAGCAAGCATGCTTCACGGCCTTTGGCGCTACCATCCTCCTCTCCGCAATCATGCAATCCATTGAGCTCTGGAAAACAGGACGCGGCCGGGTAGATCTTCAGCTTCTCATCATCTACCTGATCAGCGCTCTGTTGTGGTGTTTCTACGCCATCCGTCGAGAAGATCCCGTACTCCAATGGCTCAACCCCGCCTACACAGCCCTACTTGTGACAAACATCTCACTCTGGCTCTATAATCGCCCACACCGAAAATCCAAGCGTGCGCTCTAACCCACCCGCACGCACAATTCCCAAACGCATTTGCGTTTTTTTATTTGAAATCAAAAGGGGACACAAAGATACCATTTCGTAATGTTTTCATTTCAAAAACATCCTCATCAGTAGATACAAATCCCTGCTTATCAAATTGAATATTCTCAAAAGAAACGCCTTTGTAATCTTTTACATTTTCCAACCAAATACGCAAAACATTTCCGTCCGTAGAACCAGTTTCATGAATTCCATCAAGAAGAATTTTCATTGCATCATATGATGTAGTAACGGACGGAAAAAGCGGTGATGCATGAAAATGTTCTTGAAAACGTTTTTCAAACTCTTGGTATCTGCTGGTATGTTTTGGTGTGCTGAAATACATATTTTCTAATATATTAGCACAACCCTGTCTTGATATTTCATTTCCTGCAGACTCCGTAGATAAAATAGGGATGTTTATACCCAACTCTTTTGCTTGTTTCATGAAAGTACATTCGTTGTAGTCAGAAACTACAATAAAAATGGCATCTGGTTGTTTTGCTTTTATTTTGGTAAGTGGTGTACGAAAATCTGTTTCCAAAGGATTCCCGAGATCTATATCTTCTATGACCTCAACTCCAAACTCGGGAGCATATTGCAAAAAAACATTGCGCGTAAATTCCCAAAACCCACCACCAACCGGACGAATGATAGCAACTCTTTTAATATTTTCTTTTTGTGCATACCTCAACAGTTCACGAATACCTACACGATTGTCATACCAAGTAGAAAAAGCAAACGAAAAATTTTGCTCACGTTCCAAATCATTGGTTTGGTCCGGCATCAAGATGGGAACTTGTGCATTTTCAATAATAGGAAGCATCTGCTGCGCAGGCTCATCCCACGTAGGCCCTACTATTCCTACAACTTTATCCACCTGCAATAACTTTTGTATCGCCTGTGTTCCCATACTCATCTTATCTATAGAAACGTCTTCTACCATAAACGTAACTCTGCGCCCATCAATTCCGCCTGCTGCATTCACTTCATCTACTGCCAGTTGTGCTCCCTTGTATTCTTGTTCTCCTATTGCAGCCCCAACACCCGTGAGTGCAAAGACACCACCCACCACTATGGGATCTTTTTGCTCTGAAAGAGATGTGCTCTGTGAGCAACCACTTAAAATAAAAATACTCATCAATAAAAAAAGAACTTTTTTCATATGTTTTGTTTATGAAAATCACCTCTATGGATTTTCTTTATATAACGAGCATATTTAATCTAAATCTGTATTTAGTTGCAAATCTTTATTATTTTAGCTAAAATATATGTAAAAAAATATCTAAAATATGAAATTAAGTGAAAAAGAAAAATCCATACTTTCCCACTGCCTCACTGACGCCAAAAAAACCAATGATGAACTTGCAACACTTACCGGATATAAATCTCATACCGTTCACTACAGCCTCCATAAGCTCAAAGAACAGGGGATTATCCACCCTGTGTCACTTATTAATCTCTCCCCATTTGGATACACAGAATATGCTGTGTACTTTTCTCTCAAAACGGAGAACACCCATATACGCACGCAAGTGCTCAACACCTTTCTGGATTCGGAAAACGTTCCGTGGGCTATAGAACTGGGTGGAGAATATCAGTATGCACTTGCCTACCGAGCCACAAATATTTTAGATGTTATTGATATGTTTGATAGCATCACAGAACAATTTGGAAATGTTTTTTTTAACAAAAGTATTCATATACGAATTTTTGTTACCCTTTACTCGAGAAAATATTTTAATACCAAAGCAAAGAGTAAAGCACTTACGATTCATCAAACAAAAAATACTGTCCACTATGATAATCTGGATATAAAAATACTTCGTCTTGTTGAGATGGATGGATCTCTTTCTTCCTATGATTTGGAAAAAAAACTTTCCGTTTCTGCATCTACCATAAAAAGTAGATTAAAAAAATTGGAGGAACATTCTGTAATTGTGGGGCACACCTATGCATTTAATCACCTAAAAGCTGGAACACATCTCTATGACCTTCTTATCTTTACAAATACCTTTGACAAAAAGTTTGTAGATAAAATGAAAAAATTTTCAGAAGAAGAACCAAATATAATTCACTTTCTCCAAGGAGTTGGAGAATGGGATTTTGAAATTGGGATTGATCTAGAAAAGAGTGAAGACGTGACTCTTATTACACAAAAACTTTACACGGAGTTTGGAACTGAAATCATCTCCATAAAAGTTTTACCAATCTTTCGCCACCTAAAGTTTTCGCTTTGTACTTTTTAAAAACAAAAAAACCACGCCAGAATTGTACACACAATACATTGTGTGATTGTTCCGGCGTGGTTGTTGGGTGGGGTGTTCAGTCAAAGTCGGCTTCCAAACGAACCATACAGGTTGCCCGTCCCTTCACGTAGAGTGGGTGTTCTTCGGAGAGCATGGTCACCCGATTGACGGCCACCCTGCTCTTGTCTCCCCACGGAAGACGAAGCACATCCACCCAGGCTTCCATTGCAGTCTCGACTGTTTCCCCCTCAGTCGACCACAGGATGAAGACGGGCGCGCGTGAGGCGCTCGCCAGGTTCAGAATGTGCATCACCGCCTCGGGATTCTCCGAGAGCTCCCCCGAGAGATAGACAAAGCGATCCATCCCCTTAGCGGACAGCTGCGCCAACAGCGTCAGATCTTCCGAACCGAACATCGCTTTCCTCCTGCCCAATTCCGTTGGGCGCAAAAGTCTAAGCAACTTATAGCTTATTTTTTTCATTTTGTCAATCTGTATTGCGTAATATTTTAAATTGCGGTAAGCTTTTATTATTCAAAAATTTTTTTTTTATTCAAATGAAGGAGGGAATATGTTTTATAAAATACACTCAGCTTCCGTTGTGGGGCTTACTTGTGAACCCATAGAAATAGAAGTAGATATTTCAAGCAGTTGGCCTGGATTTACACTTGTTGGTCTTGGCGATGCAGCCGTTCAAGAAGCAAAAGATAGAATACGAACCGCATGGAAAAATACCGGACTTACCTATCCTCATAATAGAGGAGTGGTCATAAATCTTGCACCAGCAGATGTCAGAAAAGAAGGAACGGCTTTTGATCTTCCCATTGCCATTGGAATGTATGTTACCAATGAAAATCTTACCCACTTGCATCTTGACGATGCTCTTTTTGTTGGTGAATTGGCACTCAATGGGTCACTACGTCATACCAACGGGATTCTTCCCCTTGCCATCTATGCGCAAAAAAAAGGGTTTAAAAAATTTTTTGTCCCAGAAATAAATGCACCGGAAGCATCTATCATAGAAGGAATAGAGATATACCCGGTAAAAACACTGGATCAAATTCTCAAACACCTAACCGGTATTCAAAAAATGTCGTGCATAACGCCCACCAATAAAGAAGAACTTTTTGATACAGATACATATGAAATGAATATGGCCTATGTAAAAGGGCAAGAGTTTGCAAAACGAGCCCTCGAAATTGCTGCCAGTGGTGCACATAACATTCTTCTTTCTGGTCCTCCGGGATCCGGAAAAACGTTGCTGGCCAGGTCCTTCCCAAGCATTCTTCCAAAAATGACGATAGATGAAGCTATAGAAGTTACAAAAATTTATTCTGTTGCCGGTATCCTTCCACAAGATACTCCTCTTATTACTACACGCCCGTTCCGTTCACCACATCACAGCGCCAGTCATGTCGCACTCGTAGGAGGAGGAAAATTCCCCAAACCTGGAGAAATATCACTTGCACATCGTGGTGTACTTTTCTTGGATGAATTTCCAGAGTTTCCTCGGCAGGTTTTGGAAAATTTGCGCCAACCTCTTGAAGATGGATTGGTTACCATATCTCGAGCCCAAGGAACCTTAACTTTCCCTGCAAGCTTTACGCTTGTTGCCAGTCAAAATCCCTGCCCTTGTGGATTTGCAACTGACCCAAATAAACCGTGCCTGTGTACCCCAATACAAATATCCAGATACAAAAAGAAGATCAGTGGTCCACTTCTTGATAGAATAGATCTGCATATTGAAGTTCCACGTGTAGAGTTAGAAAAACTGTCAAAAGATGAACTTGCCGAATCCTCAGAAGAAATACAAAAACGGGTAGAACAGGCACGAGAAAGACAAAATGTTCGATTTAAAAATAGTAGTATTGCCACCAATAGTGAAATGAAAAATAAAGAAATAAAGGAATATTGTCGTCTCACGGAAGAGGGGATGAACCTCCTCAAAAATGCCGTACAACAAATGCACCTCTCTGCGAGAAGTTTTCACCGCATTCTGAAACTCTCTCGTACCATTGCAGACCTCGATGCACATGACTCTATAGAAATACAGCACATTGCAGAAGCCCTTCAATATAGAAGTAAAGAATAAAAAATTCCCCATCTCGGGGATTTATTTCAAAAAAAGGAATTGGGTTGGTGGGCCCTCCTACTGATTTGGTTTGGGGTGGGGTCGGATGCTTCCGGGAACAAAGTGGTATGGGTGCGAATGGCTCTTCGCGGCATGTCTGGACCAGAAGTCAAGAATGCACTCTTGCCACCAATCGGCGACCTCCCCCAGATCATCCGATTCGGTTTGAAAAGCGTCATCCGTAAGAAGCCATGCCAACTGTTCGATGACTTCACTGCGTGTAGAAGCCAGAAAGGAGTCTACCCAGTCATCATTGTAGATGTCTTCTCGACTGGCACAGACGAGCACCCGATGACCGCCGTCGTGCCCTGGAATGAGGCAGTAGTAGAATATTCCAATCTCTGTCCTGTAACAGTCCATGTCCACGCCCCGTCAGTTATCTACAGAGTATCACACAAGCGGATGCTATAAAAGAACCAATTTTGTATAGACTAGTCTATACAATGTGGATAAACCTGTGGATAATATCCACTAACTGTGGATAAATATTAAAAAGTATGGAATAAAAAAAATAAAAGTATACACTAATCTATACTTTTTTTAGAGCAAATTTTATATTTTTTATCTAATTTAAGATAAAAATAAGAGATATTGACAAAAACGGTAAATTGTGCTATTATATAAAGGTAAGATCAAGTAAGAAGAGATCTTTACAACACTGTCTTTCCTGGGGAAATATCCCCGGTTGTAGAGACTTACATCTTTGACTGCTTTCTTTATCGGACTCTCCTTTTGCTTCTGTGCGGCGTAAGCTGCTGAGCCCCAAATAGCTCACAGAAGCGGAAAACAAAAATAAAAGCAAAAAAAATACGCTCATAGAGCGAAACAAGAGTCCGAGTTTGGTAGTTCTCACCCATTTAGCGCCATATTTATATGACGCACCGAGAATACTACCACCAAAGTGGCAAAGATGTTAATCCCTGATCCAAAAGGATTGTTGTCTCCTATCTGAATGTCTTCAAATACTTGAAGGTAACCAGATGGGATGCGGCACCTTTGGAATCATCTTCGGCCCTCCCATATACTATCAAGCCTTAGGGGACGGGCCGTTTTTTTATTTCTTGATTTTTTAAAAACTTCATTATATACTGATACGTGTTTACAGAAGGTAGAGGAGTTATTGCCTTTTTGCAATATCTGTGATATACTCTGCGTTACTAAAGATAATATTTCATATGGCAAAAACTCTTGATTTTTTTGATCAAGCATTCATAGACGAAATTCAAAAAATGCTTGAAGACGAAGAACAACGACTCGAAAAAGAACTTGAAAACATGCAGGGTCATGTTGAGTATGGTGATACCGAAGAAGACAATGCACACGAGGTAATAGAGGATGAAGTAAACAGACAGCTCATTGATAGACTCGAAAAAACACTTCGTGATGTAAAATCTGCACTACAAAGAATCCACAATGGTACCTACGGTATATGTAAATATACCGGGGAGCCTATCTCCAAAGAACGTCTTCGTGCAAGACCAACCTCTAGTTCTTCTGTAGAGGCCAAAAAAGTTCTCACTGACGAATCCTAATTTGTAGGAAACCTCAAAATAGATATGAAAAAAACAAACCGTTTTCTTGCAATAGTTGCACTGTCCGGTTTGTTTTTGTTTTGTGATCAATTTTTAAAGTGGTATGCTCGCACACAACCGGCGAAGCATTTTTCCTTCCTTCATGGATATCTTGGCTGGCAGTACTTTGAAAATCCGGGTATCGCCTTCAGCCTTCCATTCCCCCAAGGAATACTGCTCATTGGAACTCCTATTCTCCTTCTGCTCCTGTTTGTATACTGGAATAAACATGCAAAAAAACAGGGCCTTCTTTTTTCTCTCGCGCTTGGTTTCATCATTTTTGGGGCACTTTCTAACTATATTGATAGGGTCCTTTTCTCCTTTACCACAGATTATTTTCTATTTTTTACCGCCGTTATCAATGTAGCAGATATAATGATTAGTCTTGGGGCTCTCCTTCTTATCCTCGAACATAGGAGTGAAAATAAAAAAGTGGAAAAGGCCACTTGACAAACCTCTCTTTTTTTTGTATTATTGGTTCACTGTTAATCAGGGCCCTGCCCGAACTGTATAGATATGCCAAAACGTACATACCAACCAAAAAAGCGTAAGAGGGCAAAAACCCATGGTTTTCGTGCTCGTATGAAGACCAAAGATGGACAGGCTGTTCTCAAAAGAAGAAGAGAAAAAGCAAGAAAGCAGCTCACTGTTTCAGATGAAAAGAAGGGAAAACGAACACGAAAAACTCGTTAAACTCCAATTCTTTCTTATTGGTACTCCAAACAAGGGCCTCGATTCTACGAGGCTCTTTTGATATAATAAGAGAGATGGAAATATCCTTATCCAGGAACTTATGCTTCCAAAAGAGTTTCGGCTCAAACACATGAAAGATTTTAAAATCCTTTTTGATGAAGGGCATTTTGTAGGTGGGAAAGTGGTAAATATGAAAATTTGGCCTATTCAACCAGAAAAGTATCCTCGCCGTAACTATACCAAAGACACCCTTCTCATAGGATTTGTGGTAAGTACCAAAGTAAGTAAAAGTGCGGTCAAACGAAATCGTGGGAAAAGACAGATGCGAGAAGTGGTACGCCTTCTTCTCAAAGACCACAAACTCAAGAAGGGGTTTATCATAACACTGATGGCAAAAAATGAAATTCTTCACTCAGAGTACGCCGAAATAGAAAAGAGTATCCTCGATATACTGAAACGAGGACGGGTACTCAAGTAAACCTTCCTTTTTTCTTCCTCATTTAACTATGTATAAAAAAATACTCAAGGAGATTTGGTATATTCCAAGAAGAGTACTCTCTTTGGGTATTTTTTTATACCAAAAGACACTTTCTCCAGATCATGGACCATTGAAAGCTTTTTTTCCTCATGGATACTGCCGATTTTACCCAACATGCAGCGAGTACGCACGGAAAGCACTCCAAAAGAACGGATTTATCATAGGAACCATAAAAACTCTCTGGCGGATACTCCGCTGTAATCCATGGAGCAAAGGGGGCGTAGATCTGCCATAAATGCGCCTTTTTTTTGTTTTATTGAAACGCCATAATTGGCGTTTTTTGTTTTATTTTAGAAAAAAATCGAAACTTGTACCCTATTCCCCCTTGCTTTTTTTTAAAAAATGTGCTATATTATGCAGTTCAACTCTTTGGGTGTACTCTATCCCTCTGAGCTGCACAGGCCTTGGACCAGCCTCATAATTGAAATGGTGCCAGGAGATTCGTCATGACCCGCATCGCCGCCCTGATCCTCGCCGCCGCCATGACCCTGCCCTCGGCCGCCCTGGCCGAGGACTCCTTGCCGGAGGTGTACGCCTCCATCACCCTCCCTTTGAGCGGCCTGCGGGGCACCACCTGCCAACAGGGATGCTATACCCGGGCCCCAACGCCCGTCTTCTCCGAAGACGGGACGGAGATCGAGACGAACCCCGAGTGGGGGTGGATCTACGCCGAAGGCGAGGATCCCTACCACAAGGGGAAGTTCTTCATCCTGTTCCGCAAGATGAACCCCGGGGGACTCACCGTCAAGCGGTATGACCCCCAGGAAAAAACCTTCTCACCAGTGGACCGGGCGACCATGATCGCCGTGTCTGAGGCCTACTTGCGCCTCGACGCGGGCATGAGCCCCGAATCCACGCTGCCACCGCAATAAAATCCCTCCTTAGCGGTGGCAGCAACAATCCCAAACAAAAATACACCGAAAAGGTGCTTTTTTTTATCCAAATTTTTTAGGTTTTTTTTGTCCGCGCGATTTTTAGGAACGCGCGGACACTGAGGTGGACGTACGCGATCGCGTACCCAGGATGGCCGGCCGGTTTGCCATCCACTGAAAAAATCGCCTGGGGGAAAAATCAATGACGAACGGAAGTGTCATGAGTCCCAGCAAAGTGCAGCTGTAGGACAGGAGAATCTCTGCAGACGGATAGCGTTCATTGGCATACGCACACTCCTCGACAGATCCAAACATGATGAGCAGATACACCCCAGTCATCACGTACCGAGATCTATCGAAGTAGTAGAAAGCACCAACAAACGCAATGTAGGTGATGACTGCCAGCAGTGACCCCGCCAATTGGAATACATCCACGCAATACCTCTCTTGAGGTTATGCAGACAACCTCTCCCCTGGGTTGCCGCGTTGGTTGAGAGTTCCCCGAAGACTTCCTTCAGTATAAATTTTTTTTGTTATTTTTTCAAATACAATACAGCTCATATGAGCTGTATTGTATTTGAAAAGATTTTTTATTGACGAATATATTTAAGTGGATTTACTCGTTTACCATTTACCCGTACCTCAAAGTGGAGGTGGGGCCCAGTCGAACGCCCTGTTGAACCAAGTATTCCCACAGGGTCTCCTTGATTTACGGTTTGTCCTACACTTACCAAAAGTTTTGAGTTATGTCCGTATAACGTCTGAACTCCACCGCCATGGTCCAAAATAACATAACAACCATATCCACCATTCCAACCACACTGGGACTTTATGACGGTTCCAGATCTTGCTGCATAGTTGCTAAGTCCGGTAGGACCAGCAATATCTACACCTGTATGCTGTAAACCAAAGTATTGAGTAATAATTTTTGCATCTGTTGGCCAAATATAACCAGAGCCAGCCGGAGCCGTAACAGAAGGACGTGGTGCAACTATCTGAGTCACTGGAGAACTTCGCACCGGTGTTCTTGGTACTACCACGGCAGCCTTTGCAATTGGTGTTCCTCCTGGAATGACAAGCTCATCACCAATCTGCAATGCACGTTCTAAATCCTGTAAATTATTAAAGGCAATAATTTCATCTACCTCAGCATCATAAAGATTCGCAATTTTGTTTAGCGTGTCTCCGGATTTTACTTTATGGCTTACCCCGTCTACGGGAGGAATAATCAATTCATCTCCCGGACGAATGTATGATCTCACGGAAAGGTTATTTGCCCACAAAATAGTATTCACATGAATATCATACTTTTCCGCGATTTTTCCAATCACATCTCCTGGTTGAACAATATATTTCACGGATTCCTTTCTTGGAGCACCTGGCTGAACTTCTGGCTCAGGAGTCTCTGGAAGGGATGCTCCTGGCATAATGATTGGTTTTGTTATCGCAGATCCCTGTTCACTGGTTCCATAGAGCTCCTGTTCCGAAATTTGTCCCAAGATATCACTTCCTAAATCTTCTGTTGCAATTCCACCTTCTTTCCATGCACCAAATTGAGAACTATCAGAATAGGCTATATCCCCTAATGTTTCTTCAGAAGAAAAATCTTGCTCTCCCGGTCCTGTCATTTTGTACAGAAGGGTTTCCCTTCCAACTATTTCTATATTTTCTCGAGAATAGAGTTTACTGTGTGGGAACATTAATCCCACAACCAACAAGAAAAAAAAGGCCTGCAAAACTCCTCTGCGTCCAAAAAAATCAACGAAACGATTTTCTGTGATACTGGTTCGATTGTAGTATCGCTTTAGACGCAAATATACCTTATAAATTCGGAAACCAATACTATTTCGATACCCCCTTGCAAGAAAACCAAAAAAATGAACCAATGCAAAAAAGAAGGAAACTATCGCTCGTTTGACGTATACGAGGCCTCTTAAAAAAAAGAGAAGACCCTTGTAAAGATATTTTTTCATAACTATTCCTTCTCCCCAATTGGCAAAAAGTGATCCTACTATACCGCAAAAAAGTAAAAAAAACAAGGAAATATATATGCTTTTTAGCTAAAATTAGGTAAATAAAATACTTTGTCTTTTCCTTTGCTCGATAGTCAATTATCATTGATTGACAAAAAATTCCAATTTCTGTCCCATCTTTGACTTTTTCTTTAAAATACGCTAAACTTGCCCTACATTTGAGATACTAATCTAAATATATGCCATATACTGTAAAAAAACTTCCACAATCACAGGTACAACTTACCATTACCGTTTCACCTGAGGAATATGAGAAGGATCTCCAGGCAGCAGCCAATCGTATTTCTGAACGAGTAAACATCAAGGGATTCCGAAAAGGGAAGGCCCCCTATGAAAAGGTAAAACAACAGGTGGGTGAGATGGGTATTCTTCAGGAAGCATTGGAGACTATTCTTCGCCATAGCTACCACACTGCGGTTGTTGCAGAAAATTTGGATATCATAGGAACTCCTGAAATTAATATGGAAAAAATGGCACCTGGAAATGATCTTGTTTATACTGCAACCGTTGCTCTTCTTCCACAAGTTACCCTGGCAGATATTTCCAAAATAAAAGTAGAAAAAAAGATTAAAAAAGTTGAAGACAAACAGGTTAGCGAAACCATAGATGCGCTCCGTGGGATGCAGGCACAAGAAGTAAAAAAAGATGGGGCAGCAGGGGAAACTGACAAGATGGTGATTGATATGGATATCAAGCATGATAAGGTTCCAGTAGAGGGGGGACAGTCCAAGGGCTACCAAGTATATCTATCAGAAAAACACTACATTCCAGGATTCAATGAACAACTTATTGGATTAAAACCAGGAGAAGAAAAATCTTTTACTCTGGAGTTTCCAAAAGATCACTACCAAAAACATCTCGCAGGGAAAAAAGCAGAATTTGAAGTAAAGGTAAAAGATGTATTTACACGAACACTTCCTGAACTTAATGATGAATTTGCACAAAAACTTGGTCAAAAAAATGTTGCAGAACTCAAAGATCTTCTCAAACAAAATAAACAAGCAGAAGAAGACCAAAAGGCAGACCAACGTTTTGAAATTGAACTCTTAGACCAACTCATAGAAAAATCAAAGTTTGAAGATATACCAAACATTCTGGTGACTCATGAAAAACAAAAAATGTTCCAAGAACTGAAACGTGATTTAGAAAAAAATGGCGTCACTCTTGAACAATACCTCTCCGATATAAAGAAAAAAGAAGAAGAACTCTTTGCAGATTTTGAGATACAAGCCGTAAAACGTGCAAAAGCTGCACTCATTTCAAGACAAGTTGCAAAAAACAACAATATCCAAGTTGAAGAAAAAGAGCTTGAAGAAGAACTCTCCAAAGTGAAAGAAATGTATAAAGATCATCCAGATTATGCACAGTATAAGGAACATTTTGACCGTCCAGAAGTAAAAGAAACCATTGCAACCACTATCCAAAATAGAAAGGTCATGGATTTCCTCAAGGAGAATGTCCAAAAAGTGTAATCCTTTCACTTTTTTATACTCTAAAAGGCCACCACAAAATGGGGCCTTTTATGTTATACTTACAAAGTCTAAGTTCTTTCATTTTTTCACCTTTATATGAAAATTTCTGTAAAAGTTATTCCAAAATCTTCACAAAATAAAATCATTGGGAATATAAAAGATGGTTCCATCAAAGTGAAACTTACCGCCCCACCAGTTGATGGTGCTGCAAATAAGGCGCTCATTGTTTTTTTAAGCAAAGAATTAAAAATTCCAAAGTCTAAAATACAGATTCTGAAGGGAGAAGGTTCAAAAAATAAAATCCTTTCTCTCGATATAGAAAAACCATAAATAAAAAACTCCGGAGTTCCGGAGTTTTTTATTTAATTTGTATATTACATTTTTTCTCCTGAGCCACAGCTTCCTCCACCACAGCAGCCTTTCTTTTCCTTTTTTTCATCACAACATCCACCTTTTTTCTTAGACCAAGATCCACATTTATCTGGACAAAGAGCCCACTTTCCAGGACCGGCATCAAGAATAGCAAGACAAGCACCAAGAAGAGCCAGTGGATATTCAAATCCACCATTCATCATAGAAAGTCCATTCTTCAGGTGAACCATGAGGATCGCTCCAAGCATTACCAAAGCCAATAGGGTAGAGGCAGCACAGGTAAAAACTCCTAAGATAAGGGCAAGACCACCCAGGAGTTCAATAATACCCGTGAGAACACCCATAGCTCCAGGTGCAAAAATACCCATTGCCGTAAATGCTTGGCTGGTCATATCAAGGTCATGAAGTTTATCCCAACCATGAGATACAAAGATGATACCAACAAACAAACGTAAGAGAAAGAGTCCCTTACCTGCAAAAGAAGAACATTTTCCTTTCATAAAGAAGGATTAAGAATAAAAAAGTATAGAGGTGAATGAAAGCACCCAAGGACAAGTATAGTGTATTCCTTTATAAACTGCAATATGGGTATAAAAAATTTTTGTTTGAGTTCTTGACAAGAAAAAATGACTTGTTATAATTATTTTCGATTCAAATTTTTAACGAAGGAGGTATGAAAATTTATAGGAGGGGACTTTTTTTTGCTTTTTTGCTTCCCCTGGGAGCAATTTTTTTGTTTACACTTTTTTCTTTTCAAAAAATCTTTGTAACCGCAGATGGTCCAAATTTTTCTAATCATATTGTCATAAGTGAAGTAAGCACAAAAGGAGATACATCTTCAAAAGATGAATATGTTGAGTTATACAACCCAACCAATGAACTCATCAATCTTTCAGGAATATCTCTTTATAAGTTTACGGCTACAAAAATTCAGTCTGAAGATAAGATACTTATTGCTAATCTTGATAACCAAAGTATACCATCACATGGTTTTTTTCTCGTTGCCCATCAAGACTATGTAATAGCAAACTCTACACAAGATAATTATGTGGCACCAGACTTTGTCTATGGGGACTCATCAAGTACCGTATCCATAGCAGATCATAATACCCTCTTTTTAGAGGATAGTTCTGAAGTTATTGATCTTGTAGGATTTGGAAATATCCTTTCCTACGAGGAAGCTGCAGCACAAAACCCCACAACAGGAAAAAGTATTGAGCGATTTCCTACAGGATCTCTGGGAAATGGACAAGATACGAACAACAATGCAAATGATTTTTTAAGGAATGACCGTTCACCACAGAATTCACAAAGTGCACCCCTTCCATACGAAAATCACCCACCACAAGTGTATGTTACCAGCAATCTTTCAAATATATACGCAGGAGAAAGTGTTTCCTTTGATGCCAGTCTCTCATCAGATCCAGACGGTGACACTCTTACGTTTTTTTGGGATTTCAACGACTCCCACACAACAACCACAGAGCAAGCAACTATACAACATGTGTTTTCTACCCCAGGAGACTATCTTGTGTCCGTTACGGTCTCAGACACAAAAGGACAAACGGACACAAAAAGTCTCCTCATATCCGTGGAAGGGAGAAATGGAGTACCGCAACCTGTAGGCACGCCTCTCAAAATAAATGAATTTTTGAGTAATCCAACACCCAGTGAATACGAGTGGGTGGAAATATACAATGCAGGACTTACCCCCATAGATATAACTGGTTTTTCTCTGAAAGATAATGTACGCACCACCTATTTGGATGGTGTACTTCAAGAAGAATCTTTTCTCATTGTGACAAGCAGTAATAGATTTAATAATTCGGGTGATATTATTGAGTTGAAAGATAGAAATGAAAAAATTATTGATAGATTATACTATGGTTCTTATACTGACGCAGAACATACCGATAATACGACCAATGCACCAGCACCGGAAACAGCCCAAAGCGGAATACGACTCCCTGATGGTTTTGATACGGATCGAGACAGCACTGACTTTTCTATAACCACACAACCAACACCAGGAAGCCCAAATGTTTTTGTTCCAATACAAAAGAAACAAACCAATACGAAGACTCCCGCCACTCCGCCGGCAAGCGGTTCATACCAAGAACAAAAAAATACTTTCCATGAGTCAGATGTGGTTATAAACGAAATTGTAAGTGACCCAACGGATGGTCAGGTAGAATTTATTGAATTTTATAATACACAAAAAAACAATATATACCTTGGGGGATGGTGGATTGAAGACGGTGGCGCAACGCGTACGCTTTTGGAAGATAGAATCATTCTTCCTCACGACTTTTATGTTTTGGAAAATCCCCGTGGTCGGTTAAACAATGAGGGTGACTTAATAAAATTGTATGACAAAGATGGCCAACTCATTGATAGCCTTGGATACGGAGAACTCGGTGCTGCCCCCATAGCCCACGATCCCAGTAGTCTTGCGAGAAAGAAGGATGGAATAGACACCAACTACGATGAAGCTGATTTTGTGGTGACTAAAATAATTACCAAAGGCAAAGCAAATAGTATACAAGAGGAGAAAGAAAATATGTCAGAAAAAACTTCTCTGCCAATTCAGGAGAATGGTGTTATCCATGCTCCTTTAAAAATTATTCGTTTTTCTCCAAACCCTGTTGGACAGGATAGCGAAAATGAATTTATTGAAATTCAAAATACCGGCGAGCTTTCTTTTGATGTTACTGGATTTAAACTTGCCGATGCATCAGCAAAGCAATATACCATACATGATTTAATCCTTTTACCACAGGAAAGCCATGTATTTTGGCGATCTGAAACAGGAATAGCCCTCAATAACTCCGGTGAAGAAGAAGTAAAAATTTTGTCACCTTCTGGAAATATCATTCATCAAATAAATTACAACAAAACTATTCAAGAAGGGGAAGTGTATATATTTCACAATGGCTTGGGTGGTTGGGTGAAAAACTTCGACCCCCACAGTACCACAACCCCTGAAAATTTAGCACCAAACATTGTCATTTCCATCCCAAAAAACCTCCAAAAGAATACTCACATACTTTTAGATGCGTCAGATACGACTGATCCGGAAAATGATCCTCTTGAGTTTGAATGGCACATTGATTCTCAAACAAAAGAAGGGGAATTGGTTGAATTTATGTTTGATCATGAGGGTCTTTTTTCTGGAACTCTTCTTGTGCATGACGGATTCAATACTTCCTCAGAAGCATTCTTACTTTCTCTTGGAGAAAATTTTGGTACGGGAGGATACAATTGGGCAGATCCAGCCACTCTTATTATTTCAGAAATCATGCCCAATCCATATGGTGATGATGAAGCAGAATTTATAGAGCTTTTCAATCCAAATGAAGATGATATGGATCTCTCAGGACTTCAGCTGGATGACGTAGATGGTGGTTCGAAACCCTTTCCCTTTCCAACCGGAACCATTCTCAAAGGAAATGATTACAAAGTATTTGGAAGGGGAAAAACCGGTCTTGTTCTCAATAATGATTCCGACACCGTGCGTATCCTTGATCAAAAAAATATGGTCATACAAAGCACTTCCTATAATATGGCCAAAGAAGGATATGCCTTTGTATATAAAAGTTATAACCAGTACGTTTGGACCAACTCACCAACACCAGGAAAACAAAATGTTTTTACCTTCAGTGTTCCACCTTCTTCAACAAAAAAAACACAACAAAACTTTTTCATTAAAGCGACTCTTGAAAATCTCCATAATGCAGATATTGGAGATAAGGTTATCGTAGAAGGGCGTGTCGCAGCCCTTCCCGGAACTTTGGGATCACAAATTTTTTATATACAAAATGAAAGTTCTGGAGTACAAGTATACATGTACAAAAAAGATTTTCCCAATATTCATATTGGAGATATGGTTGAGGTATCCGGAGAAATTTCTGTAGTATCTGGAGAAACCCGAGTAAAAATATCAGATAAAAAAGATATAAAAGTAATTTCTTCTGGTCATACAGATCTTTTTCCTTTACAAATTGAAATTGGAAATATTGTAGATACCATGGTAGGAAAACTGGTTAAACTTTCTGGTGAAATTACAGAGCTTAAAGGATCACAGATGTATCTTGATGATGGAACTTCCGAGATGAAAATTTATTTCAAAAAAAATACCGGTATTACGAAATCTTTCTATCACCTTGGTAATAGGGTTTCAGTTACCGGTATAGTCAGTAAGAGATCAAATGAATTTCAGCTCTTACCACGAAGTACAGAAGATATTTTAATTCTTGACCCCATTGAAAAGACAATACGTGATTCGTCTTCGGAAACGATAACAGAGCCTCCCGAAGCAATTACCGAAAAGTACCTCACCGCAACAGCCGGCGGACTTACTTCCATTCTTATTGGGCTTCTGGCACGTGCACGTGGTACCATGGCACTCAATTTTTTGAAGAAAATTTCTTCTTCCTCCCTTTCCTTTGTGAAAAGATGGCGCGGATAAATAAATGTTATTTCATTTCTCCCCAGCTGGTTCCTGTCTCCACGTGTACCTCTACGGGTACTTCCAATTTCACAACCTCTTCCATAGTCTTTTGTACAAGTTTTGCTATTTCTTTTCCTTCTCCCACCGGGGTTTCCAAAACAAGTTCATCATGTACCTGAAGAAGAATGTTTGTTTCATTTTTATCTTTTGATTTTCTGCTTTCTAATTTTTTGTGAAGCTCTATCATGGCCATTTTCATTATATCCGCCGCCGTTCCTTGCACCGGCATATTAATAGCCATACGCTCACCAGAATTTCTTATCTGAAAATTCGAGGAATGCAGTTCTGGGATATATCTTCTTCTGCCAAAAAGTGTTTCTACGTATCCATCTTTTTTTGCGAGCGCTAGGGTAGCATCCATATATTTTTTTACCCCAGAAAATGTTTTGAAGTACCCTTCAATAAATTCTTGCGCCTGCCAATGTGGAATGCCCGCACGCCATGAAAGCCCATGCGCGCCCATTCCATAGAGCACACCAAAGTTTACTTCCTTTGCCGCCCGACGCATGTCTTTGGTCACTTCATCCAATGAAACTCCATTGATTGCCGCAGCTGTTGCACTATGAATATCTTCACCTTTTTTAAAAATTTCAATCATTTTTTCATCTTTTGCCAAAGATGCCACCACCCGCAACTCAATTTGAGAGTAGTCTGCGGCAACTAATACTTTTCCTTTTTCTGAAATAAAACATTTACGAATTTCTCTTCCTGCTTGAGTACGGATTGGGATATTTTGCAAATTTGGATCTGATCCAGAAAGCCTTCCCGTGGTTGCAACCGCTTGGTTAAAACTGGTATGGATCCGCCCAGTCTTTGTATTGATAAGTGTGGGAAGAACATCTATATAAGTATTGCGTAACTTTTCCAGTTCACGAAATTCTTCAATGAGTGGAATAATAGGATGTGCATCCCGAAGTTTTTCTAGCTCTGCGGCGGCCGTTGAATATCCCGTCTTTCCTTTTTTTACACCTTCCGTAGGCAGTCCCAACTTCTCATAGAGAATATCTCTTAACTGCATAGAAGAAGCAATGTTAAATTCTTCATCCGCCAGTTCGTGAATTTTTTTTGTTAACTTTTCCAATGATTTCTTTGATTCCTTTGACAATTGCTCCAATCTTTTTTTGTCTACACATATTCCGGATATCTCCATGCGCGCCAATACAGGAATAAGCGCCATCTCTACACTATTAAAAAGCCCGAGGTTACTATCCTGCTCCAATTTTTTTTCATATTCATGATAAAGATCCTCATAATATCCTACTTCCTCTCCCATAGCCTTTGGGTCCGTACCAAAAAGACTTTTTTGCAAAGAAGGATCTTTCAGTTCTTTTCCAAAAGTTTTAAGCACAATTGATTTCATGTCGTGGGCACGTACAGAAGAGTTGATAAGATAACTGGCAATCATCACATCAAATAATGGCACAGAAACAGAAATTCCTTTGAGAAAAAAGGCTTTCAAAAGTTGTTTCAGATCATGACCAATAATCAAGGTATCACCAGCAAAAACATCGAAAAGTTTCTTTTGTTGAGTTTCATTTATATGTTTGAGTTCTATATAAAAAATTTCTTCTGCAACACAAAAAACCAAACCAGAAAGTTCCGCGTTCATGACATTTTCTGAAGTAAGAATTTCTTTTACGCAAATATATTTTTTTGCAAGAATTTTTTTCCATACTGAATCAAAATTCTTCTCATCTACCGTTACAAACGTATGTTTCTTTTTTTCTTTCTTTACTGTTTCTCCAACTTCACCGGGAAGTCTTTTCATAAGAGAAACAAATTCGAACCGCTGGAATAGCGTGAGAATCTTGTCCTTATCTAACTCACGAATTTTTGCATCTTCAAGCTTGAATTTAAGACCCGGTACGTCCGTTATTATAGTTGCCAACGTATAACTCATTCGTGCATCACCCTCACCATTCTCGAGTTTTGTAAGAACTGCAGGTTTAAAAGCATTTTTTATTTTTGATTTTGGATCTTTCAGCTGTTGGTAAATTTCCTCCACAGAACCAATTTTTTCCAAAAGTTCCATAGCTGTTTTTTGTCCAACTCCTTTCACACCCGGAATATTATCACTACTGTCTCCCATGAGCGCCTTATAATCAATCATCATCTTGGGAAGGAATCCAAATTTTTCTTGTACAGCTTTTTCATCATAGAGCTGAAAATCACTCATCCCTTTTTTGAGAAGATATACTTTTGTTTGGTCATCTACCAACTGCAAAAGATCTTTATCACCCGTGACAATTACACTTTCCAGTTTTGCATTGCGGGTTTCAAATTCTGTTACCAGTGTTCCTATCACATCATCTGCTTCATAGCCTTCCTTGGTAAAGATAGGGATATCAAGCGCTTCTACCACCTCATAGCAATACGGAATCTGATTATACAGATCATCATCTGCCTTTACACGAGTAGCTTTATAATCTTCATAAATGTCGTCCCGAAAGGTTCCACCGGCCACATCAAAACTTACCGCAATATGACTGGGATTTAAATCCTGTAAAATTTTTAAAAGTATAGAAGTAAATCCGTACACGGCATTCACACTAAGCCCTTCCTTGGTACTCAAAGGGGGAATGGCATGATAGGCGCGATGCACCAAGGCATTTCCGTCTACAATGACAAAACGTTCATTTTTCATAAGTTTCTTTAGTTTCCGTTCCACTATCATATCACATAAAAACAAGCAAAAAAAGGACTGTTTTCTTTTCTCAAGCTCCCTTTTGCCCCCTTGAAAAAAAAGCCTTCTTATGATATGATTCTCATACTTTGCCTATGGTACCGTAGCCAAGTGGTAAGGCAGGGGTCTGCAAAACCTCTATCGTGGGTTCGATTCCCGCCGGTACCTCCACAAAACAAAAAATCCCGCTTTCACGGGATTTTTTTCTTTGTCTTTTCTTTAGTAGATTTCCATCTTTACATATTTTACACCAAACTTGATTGCTTCTGCTCTGGTATCCATAACCACATCAATCCTGTTGGTTCCATTGTATCTTGCATTCATCCGATCACGGACCACCAATGTCTTATTCCCAAAAAGTTCTGGGAGTTTGACTTGTGTTCCAAAACGTAGGAAGTTTGCTGCAACGGTATTATGTGCTCCCTGTAACTCACGAAGGGCACAAAGGTCTTCTCCGTTTGCAGGAATACATGGTGTACTATCTGTTTGAGCAGCTTCTAGTGAATAGGCCGTTACAACCACCCACATAACTCTTCTTGGTTCCCGGTTTTGTGCAACCGGGAAGCTATCCGGAGGCTCTGCCTCAAAAAGGATACCTCCGTTTTCATCAATATTTTTTACCACCTCTGTAGCAACAAGTCCTGGCACGGAAACCGATGTTAAAACTACGGCACCCATCAAAAGAGAGGCAATTTGTTTATATACATTTTGTAAGTTTTTCTGTATAAACTTCGTCATATAATATGCGAGGTTATGAACCAGAGAAACCGGTTCCAAAAGGAAGTGAGCAAAAGTATAGCATACACTCCTTTTTAAATCAAACCTTCTTGGGTAATCCCCTTGATTGTTTGAGACCCGCAATTGTATCATATTTTGCCCTCTTTGTCAATACCTTTTTGGTGTTTTTTTGCTAAAATTAGCAAAAAAACAGAATCTCCTTTTTTTGACCTTTTTTGTTTTTCCTTTTCCTAGCCCCCTCTTTGTGCTACAATAAAGAAAAAAGGGGACAAAATAATCTCAAAATTTACCTAATTTTAGATAAATATGCCAGAAAAGCGCCGAAGCTACGGATACATCGCACAGGAGCCAAAAAATAAACCGCCGCGAGAAACGAAAAAAACAACAACCGGTGCAAAAGCGAAACGGACTCCACCAGATTTCTCCGTCCACCCTCTTTCTCATCAACCGGAAGACTCTCGATGGAAACAATTTTTCCTTTCCGCCCTTGCTTTTCCATTCAAGGTACTTTTTTGGATATTCAAACAGATCTTTTTCTTCTGGAAAAGGCGTCCTCACATGAATAAGGACAAAAAAAAGCGATTAAGACACTTTATCTTCTGGACCTGTTTGTATGGATGTGTTTTTGGGTTTATCTTTTTGGTAGGTTTTACTTTTTGGGTGAGTCGAGATCTTCCCGATCCGGATAAGCTTACACAGAGGAAAGTTGCGGAGAGTACAAAAATCTATGACAGAACTGGAGAACATCTCCTTTATGAAATTTTTTCAGATCAAAAACGAACATTAGTAGACCTTGAAGACATTCCACAAGAATTAGTACAGGGACTCATAGCAACAGAAGATACCACTTTTTATGAACACAGGGGAGTTCGTCCACTGAGTATTTTGCGTTCTATGGTATATGGTGTTCTTGGGAAGGGAAAAGTTGGTGGAGGAGCGTCCACGATTACTCAACAACTCGTAAAAAATGCCATCCTTACTCCAGAACAAACTCTTACCAGAAAATTAAAAGAAATCATCCTCTCACTTCGTCTTGAGCAAAAGTATACAAAAGACCAGATATTGAAAATATACTTCAATGAAATCCCCTATGGATCTACAAACTATGGAATAGAAGCTGCTGCACAAAGTTACTTTGGAAAACATGTTTCTGATCTTACCTTGGATGAATGTGCTACCCTAGCTGGTATACCTAAACAACCAACGCGTTACCTCAATGACCTTGACCTTCTCCGACAACGAAGAGATTTTGTGCTCTTACGTATGTTTGAAGAAGGATTTATTACAGTAGAACAAAAAGATACTGCGCAAAAACAAGAGCTCCATTTAAAACAAAGAATTGATAATATTACTGCACCACACTTTGTGCTCTATGTAAAAGAACAGCTTGTGCAAGAATTTGGTGAACAGATGGTAGATACCGGGGGTCTTCATGTTCTTACTACGCTTGATTACAAAATGCAAAAAATTGCTGAACAGGCGGTACAAGAAGAAAGCGATAAACTCTTTGAAGACGCCAACGCAAATAATGCTTCACTTTTAGCCATGGACCCAAAAAATGGGCAGGTCATGGCGCTGGTGGGTTCAAGAGACTTTTGGTCCCCAGAAATTAATGGGCAGTTTAATGTTGCAACGCAAGGAAAACGTCAACCAGGATCCTCTTTCAAGCCTATTATCTACACCGCTGCATTTGAAAAAGGGTATACCCCACAAACTAATCTCTGGGATGTACAAACAAACTTTGCCGTAAGTGGAAAGCCTTACATGCCACTCAACTATGACCTCAAGGAACATGGCCAAGTTACTCTGCAAAAAGCTCTACAAGGGTCACTCAACATTCCTGCTGTAAAAACAATGTATCTGGTGGGTCCCAAAGAAAGTATTGATTTCGCAAAAAAATTAGGATACTCCACTTTTGAAAATGGAGACTATGGTCTTTCACTTGTTTTAGGAGGTGGAGAAGTAAAACTTGTGGACCATGTTGCTGCCTACTCTTCTTTTGCCAATGGTGGTTTAAGAACAAATCCTGTTTCTATACTCCGAGTAGAAGATAAAGATGGAAAGGTCCTCACTGAGTGGAAACCCAAAAAAATGGAACGCATTATTGAAAAAGAAACCGCAGCAACCATATCAAATGTTCTTTCCAATGATGGGGCGCGTGCCTACGCATTTGGAGCCGGTGGAGTCTTGACCATTCCCGATGTTCAAGTGGCTGCAAAAACTGGAACTACCAATAACTATATTGATGCATGGACCATTGGCTACACACCAAATCTTGTCTCTGGCGTCTGGGTTGGAAACACCGACAATACTCCCATGAAACGTGGTTATGGGGGATCAAAAGTTGCCGCTCCAATATGGAATCACTTTATGCGTGAGGCACTCAAAGAATTACCAACCGAGAATTTCCCCCCCATGCCAGAATTCAAAACAGATAAACCAGCACTCCGTGGATCTGAAAATGGAGGAGTTACTCTCAAAGTAAATAAAGTCACGGGAAATCGTGCGACCAGCTCCACACCAGAGCATCTCGTCGTAGAGAGAACCTATGTACAAGGTCACTCCATCTTGCAGTATGTTGACCGTGCAGATCCACTGGGTCCACCACCAGAAAACCCGAATCTTGACCCACAGTATGATATCTGGGAGGCAGCTATTGCAGACTGGGTAAAACGAAAACAAGAAGAAGATCCAACCTGGGAAATACGGTTTGAAGAACCTCCTGCAGGTTTTGATGATGAATATTCTCTTGAACTTATTCCATCTCTTCAAATTATTCATCCAGCAGTCTCTTCCACACTCCACAGCAGAATATTGGATACAGATATTCGTGTTTCTGCTCCACGAGGTGTCAAGCATGTTGGATACCAACTGGATGACCAGTTTTTAGGATATATTCCTTCTCACCCTTTTAACCTCAATACGGTACTTCACGGAGTTGAACCTGGAAACCATGTTCTTACTATAATTGTAGAAGATGATATTGGGAACCGACTTGAACAAAAAGTTCCATTTATTTTGGATGTTCCCGCAGAGCCCCCAACGCTCTTCTTTGAAGAAAAAACTATTGAACTCTCACAGGCTTCTTTTCCACGTGTTTTCTATCTCACACATAATAAGCTGGAAGACATAAAGAGTGTTGAATTTTACAAACAAAATTTGGGAGGAACCGATACCACACTTCTCAAGAAATTAGATGATTTTAGTCAACTTTTCAATAACCGCATTGAATTTAAATGGGACGAAATTCCAGAACCCGGAAGATATAAAATTTCTACCATTGTGACCATCAAAGATGGATCCCGTCTTGATGGGGACTCGATCACTATCTCCGTAAACGGCTCTTAATTGTAAGAAAATCCCTTTCTTTTCGTCATAGTAGGCAGATGTATGAAGTCGAATAAGCAGCAAGAAAATGCATTCTTAAAAGTGTATGATAAGCATGCGGATGACATCTATCGCCATTGTTTTTTTCGACTCTTTCACGAGGAATTGGCAAAAGAATATATGCAAGAGGCCTTCCTACGATGTTGGCAGGTCATCTCTGAAAAAGAAGTGAAAAATATTCGCGCTCTTGTTTACAAAATTGCCAACAACCTCATTATTGATTACTCAAGAAAACAAAAAGAAGAGTCTCTGGAAAAACGCATGGAGTCGGGATGGGAGCCAAGTGAATTTGGTAAAAAAGAGATGGAAAATTCTGTAGATGCACAATATCTCTTGGAAATATCCAAACAAATCCCTGAAGAGTTTCGTAGTGTATTGCTTATGCGATATGTAGATGGACTCAAACCTAAAGAAATTGCCGAAATTTTAGGTGAAGATACCAATCTTATTTCGGTACGAATTCATAGAGGAAAAAGTGCCCTCAAAAAACTTGTTGCGATGATCTGCATTTTATTGATACTTGTATGAAAAAATTTATTCAAAATGCAAAAAAGATACGTTTATCTCCCAAAGATAAACAAAATTTTCGTTTGGTGTTGGAAAACCAGATAGCTGAAAATCGTAGTGTATCTGTAAGAAAAACATTTTCTTTCCGTCAAACATTGCATAGGGGTGCAGATCTCTTTAATATAACTTTTAATCTTAAGAAATATATGTTTGTAAATCTTTTTCTCGCATTAATTGTTGTACTTGGTGGTGGAACTGCCTTTGCTGCAGAAAATTCTCTTCCTGGGGATGCTCTCTACCCGGTAAAAGTTCACGTCAACGAAAATGTTCGTTCTCTTGCAGCGGTTGGTTTGGAAAACCAAACAGAGTGGGATATTGAACGTGGCGAAAGACGACTGGAAGAAGCGGCACAACTTGCAAAACGTGGGGAACTCTCCGATAAAGTAAAATCTCAACTTTCCGAGCAGGTTGAAAAGGGGTTAGATAAAGCAGAGAAAAGTATCGCTCGTCTCCAAGAAAAAGGAAACCCTCAGGCTGCCGTTGCCATCTCCAATACACTCCAAGCAAAACTCCAAGCTGGAGCTGCGCTGCTCATTAATCTTGGGCTTTCACAAGATGATGCCGCCACTTCCACTCGCGAAGCGCTTGATCTCCTTGCCCACGTTCGAAATCTTACCGACCAGGCTACCGAAGTTTCAGAAAATGCTGAGTCTGAAGCAGTCGTTGAAGCAAATACAAAACCCGAGGTATCCGTACGAAATAGAAAAGATCTTGCAGAAAGAAAGTTTGAAAAAGTTCTGAAACTTTTAGAAGAAAATAAAGAAGATATGGATGCCGATGTTTACCTCAAGGCCGAAACTCAACTCAGTAATATCCAAGAAACACTCACCAATGCCAATATAAAGTTGGAAGCACAACAATACCGCGAAGCATTCTCTCTCTATGGATCAGTAAACAATATGCTTGAACGACTCCAAGCATATGTGAAGATCCACCTCCGTAGTCACCTTGGTATACACATTCCAGATCTTCCATTTAAATTGCGCCCGGACCGAGGAGATGACGATGACAATACTTCAACGTCAACAACATCGACTCTCCACACAACACGTGAACACGATGAAGACGAAGACGAAGATGACGATCATGAAGTGAGTACAACAACTCAATTGAGGATACGTGTACAAGAAAAAAGTGATGAAAGAAGAAATGATGATGATAACGAAGGTGGAAGGTTAAAAATTCGTGTGAAAGAAAAAAATGATAATGAAAAATTTGAAATTCAAGTAAGAGGAGAACTTTAAACAAAAAAGAGAGCCAATCAGTTGATTGGCTCTCTTTTATTTTTTCCGCCAGGTTCTAGGCTTTTCCATATTTGCCAAAACCACATCTTGAAACTTGTTGTTATCGATTCATTTTCTATAATAATACCCGAAGGGTATCCCTCCAAGTCTACATACACTATCTTGTTTTTCCAACAGAGTGTATCTGTTGGAAATTGTCCCAACTCATTTTTCCAAAAACGCCATTCGTGATAATCAGATCCCAATCGTATTTTATCAAGATATATTTGCGTATGCTCTGATTCACACATGATGTGATAATTTTTTATATTCCTATTTGTGCTGAAGTACTCTGTATTGTTCGACCACCCAGGAATAGATGTTTCAAGTTTTGTAGGTGAAAAAACAGTGAAAACTTCATCTCCTGCCTTCCCTGTTTTTTTGAAGTCTCCCATTATTTCTTCATATACGCTTCTCACTCCTTCTGGACCACTAAAAAAACGAACATCCGTTTTTTGTTGTCTTTCTTTCTGTAGTGCGTGAAATTCATTTGCTGCATGGGTAAAATTTTGCTGGAGATCGAGAAGATCATCCCGTTTCTTGGATATGTATGCAATAAGCCCCGCATGATCAAGAGGAACGAACATTTTTACACCATGTCGAACGCTTTCACTCACAATACCCCGAGACTTCAATCTTTCCATAATATCATAGATGAGAGTTCGAGTTATTGAGGTATCTCTTGAAACCTGCGTCGCGGTAGCTGCGCCAAGTTTTATCAAAGAAAGAAATACCTTTATTTCTTTTTCCTCGAGTCCCAGGCGAGCGAGAAGACTAAAAAGCTGTTTCATATATGCTTCTATGTTGTAAATTATTTTCGTCAATACAAGTATATATATTGATTTTTTATTTGTAAATAGGTAAATTTTTGTATATATAAATTGTCAAATGTTAATTATGAAAAAATTTATCCCTATTATTACTGTCTTACTTCTCTTTTTAACGGGGTGTTCACTCAGTGAAGGGAAAAAAGAAACACCCCCCACCCTAAAAGTTGGGGTAGTCCTCCCTCTTACCGGAGATTTTTCACAACTGGGGCAGGAAACACTCAAAGGAATACAGCTTGCACAACAAAAGTTACAACAAAGTGGTAAAGCATCTATTGAACTCATTGTGGAAGACGACAAAAGTTTAAATCCAGTAAGTGCAACCGAAGCTGCCAACAAACTCACCAATATAGATCACGTATCTATTGTGTTGACCCTCATCATTGAAGAGGCGCGCCCCATAGCCCCCATCTTAAGTGACAATGGGATACCACTTTTAGTTCTCTGGGATAGCAATCAATACCTTTCAGAAAGTGGACCGCTTGTATACAGCAACGGTTTTTCCACCGAACGCTCGGGAGAAATAATGGCAGAATATGCACACTATGTTTTAGGACTAAAAAATATTGCTCTTGTATCTCACCAAGACCCTTGGGCAAATTTAATTAACAAAAGTTTTTCTGAAAAGTTTGTTGACTTGGGTGGAACTCTTTCCTTACAAGAAAATATCCCCATTTCCGAAAACGACTTTCGTACAACTCTTACAAAAGTAAAACAAAACAACAGCGATGGTATTTACTTTCCTCTCATTCCACCCGGGAATATTGACTTCCTTAAACAGGTTCATGAATTTAACTTAAACCTTCCGCTTATGACTGGTGATACGCTCCTCCCTACAGTCATTTCAGAGTCTGGAAAAAATGTGGAGGGTGTTATATATACAAATAACTGGACAGATGAGATACCCGAACTGACCGAACTATATCAACAAACATATGGAGAAAAAATCAATGATGCTATCCTCGTATCTTTTGGATATGATGGTCTACAGAAAGTAATAGAGGCAGCCAACCCAAAAAATGGGAATATAATTGAGGGACTGAATATTCTTTTCGGAGAAAAAAAACGTGCAGACAGAATACAAAAACTCTATACAGTAAAAAATGGAATTGCAGAGGAAATAAAGTTTTAACTTTTTTAAAAGCAAAAGAGAGCCAATCAGTTAATTGGCTCTTTTTTTTCTCTTCCTTCACGCCATTGACAAAAGGACGATTTTTCATAAGAATAGGAAATGAACGGATAAAGGGAGTGACTCATGCGTACACACGGAGAGGATTGTTCCCCGACTGGAACCTGGGCGGACACGAACTGGTGGGTCTGCCGATGCCCAACCCATCACCCACACAAACCATGGTGGAATAGGGCAGACAGTGTACTCTGCGAGTTCTCGGGATGCAACACAGCACGACCAGAACAGAAGCCACAACAAACGGCTTCAACAGCAGTTTCACTGGAAGAAAAAAAGTGGCGCTGCCCATCCTGCTCCCTCGTCAATCCCATCCGGGAATTCTACTGCACACGCTGCCGACTGCACCACCCAAGCAGACGCTTACCCAAGCATGAATGGGAATGTACACAATGCAAGCGCAGAAATGCACCCACAAACCATATGTGCTACTGGTGCGAGTGCGTCCAGTTCTAACCCCACCTTCTTCATCCCTCTGAGAAGATAGTATGTCTTTTGAGAAGAAAAAACATCCCCAATGAGGGATGTTTTTTTAATATGCTTCAATACGTCCATCTTGAATAGTATAGAGACCATACTTTCTTGTCACATCTCCACTTTTGTCAAAACCAAATGTACCAGAGGCACCCTTGTATTCTGATACACCATATAAATAGTCGCGCACCCTTTCTGGATCTTCCCCAACACTCTTGAGTGCTTCTGCAA
This sequence comes from Candidatus Magasanikbacteria bacterium CG11_big_fil_rev_8_21_14_0_20_39_34, assembly GCA_002787355.1. Taxonomy (GTDB): domain Bacteria; phylum Patescibacteriota; class Patescibacteriia; order Magasanikbacterales; family UBA922; genus 1-14-0-20-39-34. Next base: position 61,954 of record PCWN01000001.1, on the reverse strand, counting down.
CCAAATACACCGCATCATAGGATTCCGCAGTAAGTGATCCATATGGTGGCTCAGACCCAAAATGCTCTTTATATTTTTTTATAAATTCTTGTACATTTATTTGTGACTTATCATAAAAGGGTGCATCAAAAACAATCCCGTTTGCGCCCTCTTTTAATGCTTCAATCAAAGAAACGCTCCCCACACTTTCATTTCCAAAAATCTTTTGCGGCATACCAAGTTCTCGCATTTCGGAGATAATCTCAATAGCCTTATCTGGTGCCTGCGTTGCAATGTAGAGAGCGTCTGCGTTACTTTCCTTTACTTTACTCAGTATGGATCTAAAATCTTTCTCGTCGGGAAGAATTGTTTCATAGGCTACAACAGCGCCACCTGCTTCTTCAAAACCCTTTTGGATAATATCCCCGATGGGTTTTGCAAAACTGGTTTCTTCTACAACAAGCGCAAGCTTTTTTATACCAAATTTTTCTTTTAATGCATTGGTAGTTTGTGGAACTCGTGCTGTACTTGCGGCAGTAGTTCTAAAAATGTAATCTCCCATATGCGTTATTTCTGGGTTTGAAGAAAGGGAAGCCAATAGCAATACTTTATTTTGCTCGGCAATTGGGGCAATCGTCACGGTTTCAGGACTACAGTGTCCCCCCAAGATTATTTTTACTTGGTCTGCATAAATAAGTTTGTTTATGGCACTCAGTGCCGTCTTTGGTTCGCATCTCCCATCTTCCATAATAATTTCAAGTTTTTTTCCATTTATTCCACCAGTGCCATTTATTTCTTGAACAGCCAGAAGTGCTGCATTATCGGCACCATATTTTGCAGCCGGACCCGTTATAGGTCCTATAAACCCAATTTTTATGGTTGCTGCTTCTTTTGCAGGAGTAGCGCCACACCCCGAGAAAAAAATTATTCCTCCTACGCTGAGTACAAAAAGGTATCTTTTTATCATAAATATCACTTAAGAATTACCCCTCATCATAGCACCCTTCTCTTTTGTGTCTAGGTTTTTCAACTAAAATACATTGACTTTTATTTAAAATAAGCTATATTATATGTATAAATATTGTGATGTTGTTTTTTTTTGACACATTATTGTGGATATATGCAAAATAGAACTATTATAAAGAGACTTGGCCTCACCGATCAAGAAGTGGATGCCTATATTACTCTGCTCTCACTTGGTGGAGCCGCTGCTAGTAAGGTGGCAAGTACTATGGGAATTAAGCGTACTACCGTGTATGCCATTTTAAAATCTCTTTCAAAAAAAGGATTCGCACAAACCTATTTCAAAGATAATACTCGTCTCTACTATGCGCAAAAGCCAACGCAAGTTATTCAGCAACAAGAAAAAAAATTAGAAGCCTTTGAAAATATTATTCCCATGCTCCAGACCCTTCAAGGCAATAGCGAAGCTCCACAGGGTTTACGCTATATTGAAACCCTTTCCGAGTTGAAAGTTTTTTATGATCAAGTTCTTGAAGAGTCTTATAATAAAACCCAACTCGTTATTGGAAGTGCAGTATATTGGGAACAGTTGGACACCGAGTGGTTTATTGAATACCGAAAGCGCCGTGCACAAAGTGGGGTACGCTCAAGAATTATTTTAAGTGATGAATCCCGTGAAACCAATCCAAAAGAAAAGGAGCTCCTTCGTGAATGGAAGTATATGCCAACACAATATTCTTTTCGTTCTACCATGAATGTGTTCTCCGATAAAATTATCGTAGTGAGTCCAAAACTTTCTGCACTTGCCGTAGTCATTCAGATCCCAGCCATGGTGGATGTCTTTCGTGCTACCTTTGAAATGCTTTGGGATCTTCTTCCGGAACCAGATGACGAACACAAATAACAAATTTAAAAAAGACCTCGGCATCTGCCAAGGTCTTTTTTGTTTTTTTACGCCGGTTATAATTTGACTACTTCATACTGCGCATCCGTGATATCTCCATTTTGATCAAATGTAATATCTCCGTTTACTCCTTCATACCCCTCTACCCGGTAGAGCTGGTCTTTTATTTTTTCCCCATCATTTCCAACTTGTTTTATGATGTCTGCAAGAATTTTTACATTGTCATATGCAGAGGGCGCACAAACTGTTTGTCCAGCATGTCGCATTTCCATTTTTTGTATCCAATCTTTATTATAGTTTGGTTTGGGAATAACAAACTGTACTCCCTTTGCATAATCACTTTTCTGAAGTTTAGGATCATTCCAAGCGTCTCCACCAAGTATGGTCGTATGCAAGTCAAGATCATGTATCTGCTTGAGTCCCGCAATGCTTGGTTCCGTAAAGGAAGGAAAATAAAGGATATCTGGATTGAGTTCTTTGATTTTTGTGATTTGTGAACGCATATCACGAGAATCCTGTGTGTGTTCCTGTATAAGAACAACTTCACCACCAAGTTCTTGAAACCTTTTCGCAAAAACATTTTCTAATCCTTTTCCCCAGTCATTTTGCATAGCCAAGATGGCAGCCTTTCTTTTTCCGAGCGTATTGTATGCATACTCTGCAGCAAACCTACCCTGGAAGCTGTCTGACGGGTAGGTACGAAATACATAGTCTCCTGCATCGGTAACTGTTGGGGCTGAGGCACAAGAAGAAATCAATACTCGTTTTTGGTTATTTGCCATTCCCGCGGTTGCCAATACTTCTGGTGAACACATGGCCATAATCACCTGAACATCGTCTACATTGATAAGTTTGCTTGCCGCCTGTGGAGCATCTTTCGCACTACATCTTCCGTCTTCCACCACTAATTCCAGTTTCTGTCCATTTACTCCACCATTTTCATTTACTTCATCAATAGCAATTTGTGCAGAAGCCAACGTATCATTTCCAAGGTCTGCGAGGTCCCCGGTGATAGGAGCAATAAACCCAATACGTATGGGAGAAGAGACATTTTTCTGTATTGCAGGACCACACCCATAGAGAGTGAATATCAGTGGAAGAAAAAGTAAAAATTTTTTCATATTTTTGTAAATTATAGTTAACATTTTATGAAAAATATCATGTTTTTAGCTTTATTTCAATACTATTTGTAGAAAAATTTTTTTTACAAATATAAAATATATGTTATACTACAGAAAAATACTCTATGGAAATTACAAATATATATACTATTTTGGAACAATTTTCTCTTTCCAAGCCAGAGATTGACGTCTACCTTGCTACTTTGAAGCTGGGGAATGCGACGACGACAGACATAGCAAAAGAGTCTGGCATGCAAAGAACAGCAACCTACTTCCACATAAAAAATCTTTTGCAAAGACAGCTCCTTTTTCAATCCCGAAAGGGAAAGGTGCAGCATTTTTTTGCAAAACCTCCGGCAGAACTTGCCACCTATTTTTCGAAACTCACCTTTGACTTTAAATCCTTTGTACCCGAGTTGGAGTCTCTCCAAAAAATTCATGAGGAACAACCCACTTTTGAAGTCATTGATTCTAAAAAAGGATATTTTTCCGTATATGAACAGATCACCCTTTTACCTGCGGGATCCACTTTTCGTGTGCTCGAGGGGAAAAAGGGACTTATCGATGAACTTGAGCTCCTTACCCCGGAACAGTGGAATGTTTTTTTCTCTCGTGTGGTGCAAAAAAATATAATTACTCATGGAATATTTACCAAAGAATCTCTCCACGTCCCGCAAAAAAAGTTTTTAAACTCTTCGCTTGTGCATGAAACCTTCAAAAAACGCATCTGGGATCTGCGCACTCTTCCCGAGTCTATAATTCCTATACAAGAACTTGCTCTTATTTATGGTGATAGGGTTTCTTTTTTACTGCCGGAGACGTCCATGGTAATCACGCTTCGCCACAAGGGGATTGTACAGTTTATGACCGCCACCTTTGATGCGCTCTTTCATTTCGCACAAAAACTTTCCGGTTGGGAATAGGGAAAAAAGAAAAAAGCACCAAAGAAATTTTGGTGCTTTTTTCCACTCGCAAAATTTTTCATACAAAGACATTTCTATGAAAAATTTTTTTTTGCGAGTGGGGTGGTGTGGTGGGCGCGTCTAGCGAGAGGGACGGACTCCCGGGCAATTCAACCGAGGACATCTCTCACTACTGGAACTGATGTCCAACTTACCACAACCAAGGACACTACAGTCCCAGAGGTCGGCATTGTACCAGACTCCTGGAAAGGTAGGAACTTTTGGAGCAGAATTTGTGCTCCCGCCCTTTCCCTTTCCCTTGCGGGTCTGACGATTGGCTCGTCTACGACAGCCGCCGCACTTCCACCTCCCCTTCGAAAGGTGGGAGGGCCGGCGCTTCTTGGAACGCTCCAGCCCCCTGCGACGCTTCGCACGAACCTTCTTCATGTTTCCCAATCTGGCCTCCTTGCCTGCCTCCGTTGAAGAATTTCTTGCAGGCAGGAGTCATTCAATCAAAAAAATCCTTCTTTGTCCAGAAAAATATATTTCTTTTCCATGGTTTTTCACATTATCCACAGGATTACCCACACCAAAAAGTTTATTTTTTCTCTAATTTATCCACAATATACACAGTTTATCCACATATTACTATCTTTTCGCTATTTTTAGCGATTTTTTACTGTGTATAATTGTGCTACAATAGCAAAAGTAAAGAGGAAACCATCTTTTTTCCCCATAAAATATTCCTTCCTATGACAAATTATGAGGTCTGGCAGGCCGTTCTCGCCGAATTTGAGCTTAAATTATCCAAGGCAAACTTCACCACCTGGTTTCGCAATACCGGAGTTGGTCATTTTCAGGACGGGCAAGTTATTATTTGTGTGCCAAATGCCTTTACAAAGAGTTGGTTGGAAAAAAAATATCACTCCGATATCATAAAAACCCTGGAGCGCGTAACACAAAAACCTATCAAGCGAGTGGAATACAAGGTGGAAAACATGAAGCACATAGAGGAAATGGAGTGCCAACTCCAATCACAGCAAACCGTATCCACACAAGAAAGCCCTATTTACTCCAAACCGGTAAAAACACTCCTCTCTCAGTTTGGGCTTAACCCAAAATATACCTTTGATACCTTTATTGTGGGAAAGGGAAATGAACTTGCACACGCCGCAGCACAAGCGGTTGCCAATCGCCCCGGTGAAGCCTATAACCCCCTCTTTATCTATGGAGATGTTGGACTCGGAAAAACGCACCTTATCCAGGCTATTGCTCACAATATTCTTCTCAATAACTCGCAGGCAAAAATTCTTTATGTAAGTAGTGAAAAGTTTACCAATGAATTTGTATCTGCCGTAAAAGAAGGCGGACTCAAAGATTTTAAAGACCGTTACCGCACTGCTGATCTTCTTCTTATTGATGACATCCAATTCATTGGAGGGAAGGAACAAACCCAAGAAGAATTTTTTCATACCTTCAATGAGCTCCACCAGCAGGGCCGCCAGGTAGTCATGACAAGTGACCGTCCTCCAAAGGCCATTCCATCTCTGGAAGATAGGCTCCGAAGCCGCTTTGAGTGGGGAATGATTGCCGACGTTACAGCACCGGACCTTGAGACGCGTGTCGCTATTTTGCAATCAAAAGCACAAGAAAAGAATTTTCCAATTTCACAAGAATATCTTCAAACCATTGCGTCCACTATTGATAGCAATATCCGAGAACTTGAAGGCGCACTCAACAAAGTGATTGCATATCACCAACTTAAAAATATTGCACCAACAAAAGAATCGGTTAAATCTATTTTGGACAGCTTTGAATCACAGCGTGTTTCTCGATCTATAACACCAAAAGAACTGATAGAGCGTGTTACCACATTCTACGATGTATCACTCGAAGATATTCTTGGAAAAAGCCGAGAGAAAAGATTGGCACACCCCAGACAAATCACTATGTTTCTTTTGCGAGAAGAACTCAAGATGTCCTACCCCGCGATTGGACAAGAGCTTGGGGGGCGTGACCATACAACCGCAATGCATGCACATACAAAAATCCAAGAACAGCTTAAAGATAATCACCAACTGAAACAAGAAGTGGATCTTATAAAGCAGCGTTTTTATAACGCATAGTTTATCCACGTTTTGTGGAAAACCCTGTTTACAAGTATGTTGAGCTTCTGCGAAATAGCCTGTGAACAAACAGTAAGTTATCCCCACGAAAAAAAAGTTGTGGAAAACTGTCCCCAAAAATGAAAAAGTTACGAAAGTTTTGTCCAGAATGAAAAAAGTAAAAAAACATCTCAACAAAGTTAAATTTCTCAAGTTATACACACTATCCACAAGACCTATTACTAATACTATTTAATAATTAAGAAAAATAAGAAAAGAGTAACGGAATAATACACATATGAAATTTGTTTGCACCAAAGACAACATGGCCCACGCACTCGCACAAACAACACCATTGGCAGGAAAACAAAATAACCTTCCGATACTTTCTCATATTCTTATAGATGCAACCGAATCAAAAGTAGAACTTATTAGTACCAACCTGGAAATTGCTATTCGCTCCACTCTTCGTGCAAAGGTAGAAAAACCGGGAAGGTTTACTATACCGGCAAAGACACTTACTGATTTTGTTTCACTTATTTCGGATCAACAAATTGAAATTGAACTTCAAGATAATGAACTTTCCCTTTCTTGTGTTGGTTCACAAACAAAAATAAAAGGGACACCAGCCGATGAATTTCCTATCATCCCAGAAGCAGAAGAAGGAGCGGTGTATACTCTTCTGGTTGACCCATTTCGTGAAGCACTTTCCAAAACCGTTGTGGCTTCTGCAAGAAATGATATCCGCCCAGAACTTTCAGGAGTTTACTGTGGGTTTTTTACAGAACGGTTTTCCGGTTTGGTTTTGGCAGCAACCGATTCTTATAGACTGGCAGAAAAAAAAGTTTCTGTTGCACAAGGAAGTGATCGTGTGGAATGTATTGTTCCTTCTCGTGCCATACTTGAGCTGGTACGACTGCTCTCCAACCGAGTAAGTGAAAAAGAAACACAAGTTCGTTTGTGGGTGAGTGATAACCAGTTTGGTCTTCGGTATGATACATTTGAATTTACTACACGATTGGTGGCGGGGAAATATCCAGACTATGGTCAGATTATACCAACGGAATTTAAGACCAAGGCAACCGTATCAAAGGATGTGTTCAGTAAAAAAATTAAAGCAGCGAGTCTTTTTTCTTCTACGGGAATCAATGGAGTGAACTTTACTTTGAGTCCTTCGGAGGGGGGAATTTTGGTAGCTTCAATGAGCAGCCAAACGGGAGAGCATTCATCCAAGGTAGATGCTTTGGTGGAGGGGGAAGAAAATGTTATTCTTCTTAACTTTCGGTATGTATTGGATGGCCTATCCCAGTTTGATGGGGATGAAGTAGAGTTTCTTATGAATAGTTTAGACGCTGCATGCATGTTGCAACAAAAGGGTAGAGATGACTATCTCTATTTGATAATGCCTATACGCCAATAGCCAGAGAATTAAGAAGTACTTGACATTATGAACTATTTTCGCTATACTCAGGCTACTCTCACGTCGGAATTATAAACAAAACATAACCAAATATGCCAAATTTAAGAAATGCCAAAAAGGCTCTCCGCCAGGCAGAAAAAAGAACAAAGCAAAATCTTGTTGTAAAGAAAGCCTATAAAGGAGCAGTAAAACAAATGACAAAAGCTCTGGATGCTGGAGAGAAGGATATCCAAAAGACCCTTCAAATGGTACAAAAGAAGCTTGGAAAAGCTGCAAAAAAGGGAGTTTTGACAAAAAACACCGCAGCAAGAAAGCTTTCACGGTTGGCCAAAAAAGCAAATAAAGTTGCAAAAAAGTAAAAAAATAAGATATACTAAACCTCGATGAACCTTTATCGAGGTTTTTGTTTCAATAAATTTTAGGATTGTATGCCAGAAATTAGAAAAGTACCAGAACAAGGAAGAGATGAACGTGAAATGTCTCCCGTTTTACCTCCAGAAGATCTTTTTTTAGAACACTTTCGTGAAGCAGACAGAGAAGAAGTACTCTCTATTTATAATGAATTGATGAGAGAGACCATGAAACGACTGGATATTTTTTGTAGTGAAAATAGTATAGAACCACAACTACATAAAAAATTAGTAGAAATTCGTAGAAAAGAAATACAAGAAATAACACAGGTACATTTTCTCGTGAAGCGACGAGGAGAAAGGGATGAACTCACGGGCTTACTCCGAAGAGGGCGTTTTAGTGAACGGTTTAATGCTATGAAAGAAAATATGATGGGGCCTCGGGTAGAGGGAAAAACCGAAGAAGAGGCGGTGTATTGTTTTATTGATATGGACTTCATGAAAAAGTTTAACGATACCTATGGTCATGAAGTGGTGGATAGAATGTTGGAATTGGTAGGAAAAAAACTTGAAAGCCAAGTTCGTTTAGGGGATGCGGCATGCAGGCATGGTGGAGACGAATTTACTCTTCTGCTTACCCACATGAAAAAAGATTCTGTTGAGCGGGTTATGGAGAGAATCTACAAAAGTCTTTCTTCCATTGTGATTGCAGAAAATCCAGATAGAGAAGCAAGGCAAAAGTATGTTGTTTTGGATACCGCATCTTGGGAGGGAGATGTTCCTGCAGAATATTCTGAGTGGAACATTGCAGCGCGAGCTTCCTTTAGTTTGGGAGTACGAAAACTCAAAGAAGGTGATGACATTCTTTCTTCAGAAGGGCCAGAGGGAAGAATACGAGAACAGGCAGATGGGGGAGCCTATGCAACCAAAAAATCAGGTAGAGGGGGGATTACGTACATAGATGGGGAAAATCAACAAGGAAAGCTCCTTGGGCATACCGTGATTGCTGAAAAAAATCTCAATCCAGGCGGAGTTCATGAATTTTTGAAAGTGGAAGGTACAGGGGTACTCGATACAGAACAAGAGCACACCCGCGAAGGTTTACAAAATGATGTAAAAGAAAATTTGGCTCGTGTGGTTATTTGTGCACAGAAAAAAAATGGAGGAAATACCCCAAGACACCTAGAAGAAGTTATGAACGATTTGGGGGATCTTATTTTTGAGGAGTGTTATGGAGATTCTCAGAAAGGGTAATACTTCCAATAAAAACATCCAATAATATTTTCGGGTCTGCTTGGCCCGTTTTTATTTTTATATCCAAATCAAGAAGATTTTTATGAATAGTAGAGAGTTCTTTAAAAGTATAGTGACTGAGCATGGGAAGCGTTTTCTTTACCACAAAGGGATGTAAAGAAAGCTTTTGGGCTATAAGAGGATTTTTTAAATTTTCTCCACGGTTTTCGAGGTCTTTGAGTTGTAGGAGAATCTTATATTGTCTCAAAAGCATGGAAAAAATATAGGAAGCATCTTTTGAAATTTTGTACTGTTGTTCAATCATCTGAAAGACAGTGGAAAGTTGTTTTTTTACAATTGCATCAATAAGGTTAAAGATGTTGTCATCAAAATTTTCAGTAACAAATTTTTTAACATCTTCTTTTTTGATAGTCTTCCCTGCGGTAAAGGCAATAAGTTGGTCAATGAGATGAGAAATTTTCCAAGTATCATTTTGGGTATTTTCTACCAAATATAATAGAGCTGGTTTTTCTATTTGTCCACCACGTTCTTTTATTTCTAAATCTACCCAACCCAAAAGTTGTGCACCTTTGAGGGCATCAAATTTTTGTGAAAACTTTTCTTCAGTAAGACGTAAGAAGAGCTTTTTTGCCTCCTTACCCTTAAAGGTATCGGACTCTTCACAAAAAAGAAGAATGTTTGAGTCTGGTATTTCCTGTGACTCAATGTGAGAGAGGATCTTCTTTTGAAGTTCTGTGTGCGGTGAGGCAAGAAGATTTTCAATAATGATAAGTCGTTTCTCTGCTAAAAAGGGTGAAGCAAAAATTTGCTCTAAAACATTGGAGAAATTTTTTTCTTTTTGGCAATCCAGTGAAACAATATTTATGCCAGAAGGATCACGATCTTGCTTAAATTTTTCGGTCATCTCCCCCAGACGTCTTTTAGATCGGAGGGTATCTTGACCATAGAGAAATATAATCATAATATCCATTTTGTGGGTATAGTAACACTCCAACTCAGTCTTGGCAATCGTTTTCATTTGGGAAGATGGAATGCACTCCTGTGCACAAAAATGTGGATATGTGGGTATGTTCAATACGGAGTAGGAAAGAACGTTTGAATATGGTATACTTTTTTTAAAGAATATAAAATCTCTTTATTTTTAATAAAACATACTATGACGAATTCCATTTTTTTAGCCCAACTTTTTGGACTTTTTTTTCTTGTAATTGGTCTTGCACTTCTTATTAATAAGAATGAATACAAGACAATTGTAGGTTCGGTCGTAAGTGACCCATCACATGTGTTTTTATGGGGAATTCCGGTTTTTGCTCTGGGATCTCTTTTGGTACTTTCGCATAGCCAGTGGACCGGTGGCTGGGAAGATCTCATTACCCTCTTGGGGTGGGCGGCTTTTCTGAAAGGAGTTTTACTTCTTTTGTTCCCGGGGTTGGTATATGAGGCAATAAAAAAAGCACACAAAGAAAGCATGTTTTTGCTTGAATTTTCTTTTTCAATTATTTTGGGAATTGTATTGGTGTACTTTGGGTTCATGATGTAAAAAAACTTTTTGAAAAAAATCACCACACACGTGGTGATTTTTTTGTATAAAATAAAAGACAAAAAAGAAAAAATTTGATACAATGTGTAAGTAAAATAATTTTTGTAAAAAAAAATGGATAATATTTTTTTGCAGGTAAGCATTCTTTTGGGAATTACCGTTTCTATTGCTTTTGTAATGCGCATATTGCGACAGCCACTCATGGTAGCCTACATAGTTGCGGGAATTATTGCGGGTCCACTTTTTTTGGGTTTGTTACAGGGAGACGAACACCTCTTTGATGCATTTTCGGAATTTGGGGTTGTTCTTCTTCTTTTCGTGGTGGGGCTAAGTTTAAACGTTGCACATGTAAAAAAAATTGGAAAGGTTTCTGTTTTGGTAGGACTCATTCAGGTGAGTTTTACTGCCCTTATTGGGTTTTTTATATTAAGACTCCTTAATTTTGATTTTTATCCTTCCCTGTATATTGCCATTGGAATCACGTTTTCTTCTACCATTATTATTGTAAAACTTCTTAATGATAAGAAGGATTCTCAAACTGTTTATGGACGACATGTTTTGGGTCTTATGGTGGTGCAAGATATTCTGGCCGTATCCATTATGATGATTTTTGTGCAACTTTCTAGTGGTGGAAGTTGGTTGACTATTACTAATCAGTTTGTGATTAAGCTGATTTTGCTTATTGCACTCATATATTTTTTAACAAAGTTCCTTCTTCCCGTAATCTTGGATCACGTTGCTGAATCCCGTGAGTTTTTATTTATTTTTACGATTGCTTGGTGTTTTGGTATTGCCAGTTTGCTTTACTGGATTGGGTTCCCGGTAGAAATTGGTGCCATTGTTGCGGGAATAACCTTGGGGTCTTCGTCCTACCAGAGTGAAATAAGTAGTAGAATCAAACCACTGAGAGATTTTTTTATTGTAATCTTTTTTATTATTTTGGGTTCTGAGATGAGCCTTTCCAATATTGGTGCAGTTGTGCTTCCTGCAACCATTCTGTCTGCGTTTATTCTTCTTGGTCAACCATTTATCCTGTATCATTCTTTTCGCATGTTGAAGTTTACGAGAAGAAATAGCTTTCTGGCAGGAGTGACCGCGGCACAGGTGAGCGAATTTGGTTTCATTCTTCTTTTTTTGGGACAGCACCTGGGTTTCGTGGGGGAGTATGAGCTTCAGATTTATACGTTTATGGCTCTTATCACGATATTCATTTCCTCTTATGCCATAACCTACAATGAACAATTTTATAGATTCCTATTGCCCATTTTCCAAATTTTTGGGAAAGATGGACAGCGACAACGAGAGGACAAAGAGGAAAAGTATGATGTTTGGGTTTTTGGATACCATAGAATTGGGTGGAAGGTTTGTGAGGCCTTGGCAGAAAAAAATGTTCGGTTTGCTGTAGTAGACTTTGATCCCACGGCACTATCACGTCTCAAACACAGGGGCATTCCAGCCTATTTTGGCGATGCTGCCGATGTAGAATTTTTGTACACACTACCCTTGGAAAAGTCACGACTTATTCTTTCTACCCTTCCGGAGGTAGATGACCAGATTACCTTGATTGAGCATGTGCGTTCTTTGGGCGGAAAATCACGGATTATTGCAAACCTGTATCACTCCGAACACATGGATGATTTGTATGGTGCTGGAGCAGATTATGTTATGATGCCCCATCTTTTGGGTGGAGACTGGGTGGCCAGTTTATTGCGGGAAAAGCCGTGGACCAAGCACACCTTTCGTGTTTTGAAAAAAGAACAGAAAAAAGAAATGAAACTTCGTTTTTCCTCTGGCGCAATTGACTAATTTTGTTTGCCGTGGTGAAAGCTTTCTGGTATAGTTTTTGAGAATTCTTTTATATTGAAAATATATATGTCATCTGATAAATACCCCTTTACTCTTCTGGCGTCTCCTAATGACTTACCCGAATATCATCCAGATCTTGAGGATGAAATTTCGTTTATTGGAAAAACGCTCTATATAAGTGGAATGTATCAAACTGCAGAAAAGTTTGGTATAAGTAGAGTGGATAGAAACCGCCATACGTACATTTTAGGAAAAAGTGGAATGGGGAAGTCTTATTTGCTGGAAAACCTCATTAGAAGCGATATAGAGAGTGATTATGGGGTAGCTGTGATTGATCCGCATGGAGATTTGGTTAAAAATTTACTTGCCTGCATCCCGGAGGAACGAATATTAGATACCGTATATATAGATCCTGCCAATACCGAGTATTCTCTTGCCTTTAACCCATTTGCCAGTGTCCCGATGGACATGCGTCAACATGTGGCACAGAGTTTGGTAGAAATTTTTAAAAAGCAGTTCATGAGTACCTGGACACCCCGCATCGAGCATCTTTTTCGATTTGCGGCGCTTGCCATGTTGGAATATGAAGAGGGAACACTCTATGGACTTTTACAACTTATTACCGACGCAAAGTTTCGCCAGAAGGTGGTGTCTTCCTTGCAAGATGAAATGACCAGGAGGTTTTTCTCCGTGGAATTTGCAGGTTTTAGTCAAAAATATGATCAAGAGGCAATAACCCCCTTGGTCAACAGGTTAGGAGAATTTTTTGCTGACCCGCTTCTTCGCAAAATATTTACCAATCCGGAGAATAAAATAGATGTTGAAAGTATCCTTGAAGATGAAAAAATATTTCTCCTTAACACATCAAAGGGGCTTCTGGGAGAAAAAAATAGCGCACTTTTGGGATCATTTTTTCTTACCAAAATTGAACAGGTGGCCATGGCGCGTTCAAAAAAAGAAAAAGAAAAACGAATGCCATTTTATCTTTATGTCGATGAGTTTCAAAATGTGGCTACGGAGTCATTTATATCGCTATTTTCGGAATCAAGAAAATATGCCATCAATATTACCATTGCAAATCAGTATTTAAGCCAGATACCAGAAAACCTTATTGACGCAGTATTGGGAAATACTGGCATAATGATTATGTTTCGTCTTGGTGGAATGGATGCCAAGAGAATTGCTATGGAATTTCAACCTGAGCTTCATGCCTATGATTTCTTAAACTTAGGATTAGGGGAATTTTATATAAAGATGTCTTTTAATGGAAAAACGTTGCGGCCTTTTTCTGCCCGGTCCTTACGTATCACACCGCCACCATATTCACAGAACGTGGAAAAAATTCTTGAAAATAACAAAAAAATGTATCACCAAACACTGAAAAACGAAAAAGTGGAAGAATTGCATAAAAAGAGTTCTGAAGATAAAAAGAAAAAGAAACTTCCGCCACCACTATAAAAAATATGAATGAAAAAACTCCACAATTTCAGAGTGCTTTGGATCAATACTATCAAAAACAAACGGCAGGTCGGCGGACCTGTTCTGAATCTGGCATAGACTTTGAAATCTCAAAAGAAGAGTTTGATCTTTACAAAAAACTTGGTGTTCCACTTCCGGACGTTGCCCCACATATACGATTGCAAAGATTGAGGGCTCACATTGGCGGGGTGGATCTTTTTTTGCGCAAAACATTATCTGGGAAACCCATTGTTTCTATGTATGATCCAGAGAGTGAAGCACCGATTCTTTCTCCTGAAGAGTGGCATGCAGATGCCTTTGATGCAACGCAATACGGCCAGAAATTTGATCAGGATAAATCTTTTTTTGATCAGTGGATTACGCTTTCAAAGCGGGTTCCACGCCCGGCTATCTATAATGATCCCGGGAGTGAAAATTGTAGCTGGTCTCTTAATGAAATATCATTTAAAAATTCTTATGCAACCTACGGCGGTATGGAATGCGAGAATGTGATGTACGCAGATATGTGTATAAACGCTTCCAATAGTGCTGATGTTGCAAACATTGTTCAGTCGGAGTGGATCTATGAAGGAGTTCAACTTTTTGAATGTTCAAATTGTTTTTTTACACACTATAGTCTGGGTTGTATACATACTCACTTCAGCTTTGGGTGCAAAAATTGCAGCGACTGTTTTGGTTGTGTAAATCTTGAAAATAAAAAATTTTGTTTTTTTAATGAGCAACTTACAGAGGAAGAGTATAAGGCTATAGTTTCTAATATAGATCTTGGTAATGCAGAAGTGGTTGAAGAGTGGGGGAGAAAGGTAAAAGATTATTGGACTAAGGGTTACTACATTGCAGAAAGTAATTACCAGTCAGAAAATGTTCGTGGTTCAAATCTTATTGATAGTAGAGATGCCATGGGGCTCGAGGCATTGAAGATGGAACGCGTATACAATGTGTATGATGCGTCGTTTATAAATGACGCCTGTGATATAACCACTTGCACCCAGTTGGAACTTTGTGTGAACACTATTTCCGTAACAGGAGGGTATGAAAATAAAATGTGTATTGGGTGTCATGATTGCGTTGACGTAGAGTACAGTGAGCTTTGTTTTTCATGCGAGCATTGCTTTGGGTGTATCGGATTACGAAGAAAAAAATTTTGCATCTTTAATGTACAGTATTCTGAAGAAGAGTATTGGAAACTCATTGATCAAATAAAGCTGCAGATGTTTCAGGCAGGAGAGTATGGGAACTTTTTTCCGTACTGGGTCTCTCTCTTGGCATACAACACCTCTCATGCGGATGTATTTTTTCCACTCACACAAGAAAAAATTGAAGCAATTGGAGCACGATTTTTTCAGTTCCCGCAAGCAGATACTTCAGACGCATTGCCCATTGAACAGTTGCCAGTAAAACTTGCAGATTTTCATGAAGAACTTTTGGAAGAAACCTTTGTTTGTCCTGTTTCTGGAAGACCATTTAGAATTGTGGAGCCAGAGTTGGAATTTCATAAAAAATTTCAGCTGGCACTTCCAAGAAAGCATCCCACGGTACGAAGAAAGCAACGATACAAGGATCTTTTGCATTTACAACTTTTTTTGCAAACATGTAGCGACTGCAAGAAAAATATTTTTGTACCGTCTTTGGAAGAGGAGGGAAAACGATTTCTTTGTGAGCTGTGTTATTTTAAAATCTTATCGGAGGATGGAATGATGAATCTATCTGTATAAAAAAACACCGTGTTTAACACGGTGTTTTTTGGTCGGAGTGATAGGACTCGAACCTACGACCTCCTGGTCCCAAACCAGGCGCTCTAGCCAACTGAGCTACACTCCGTTATGTGTGCCGAGGGTGAGAATTGAACTCACGACACGAGGATTTTCAGTCCTCTGCTCTACCACTGAGCTACCTCGGCATAAAATAGTAAAAAACAGTTGGCACTCAATCTTTTTCGCTTCATTGATGGACCAACTGTTCTCTTGTACTGTTTGCACGTTTTGTGGACCCGAGGAGATTCGAACTCCTGACCTCCGCAGTGCAAATGCGGCGCTCTACCAACTAAGCTACGGGCCCATTGACTCTCTGGGTGTTTAGAAAAACGTACCGATATAATACATTGGAGCCATGAAAAAGTCAAGTATTTGGTACTCACAGCCCCATTTGCTATACTAGAGTGACTATGAAAGATAAATATACGGCTTTGTGGGTTTCCCACAGCTCCATTTCCAACTTTAAAAAGTGTCCTCGGGCGTACTATCTCCAGCATATTTTTCGTCACCCAAAAAGTGGAAATAAAATTAAGGTGGTTGGGCCAGCACTGGCTTTGGGACAGGCAGTACATGAGGTGTTAGAGCAACTCTCCTCACTTTCTGTAGATAAACGTTTTCGTGAGTCGCTCATACAAAAGTTTGATGTGGTTTGGGAAAAAGTTTCAGGGAAAAAAGGAGGGTTTGTGAGCCAAGAACAGGAAAGAAAATATAAGATGCGCGGTCAAGAAATGCTCAGAACGGTTATGAGTCACCCCGGGCCTCTGCAAAATTTAGCAGTAAAAATACAACAGGATCTTCCGTATTATTGGTTGAGTGAGGAAGAAAATATTATTCTGTGTGGAAAAATAGATTGGTTAGAATATCTCAAAGACACCGACAGTGTCCATATTATTGACTTCAAAACAGGGCGTTCTCGTGAAGAAGATGATTCACTTCAGCTGCCTATCTACCATCTCTTGGTTCACAACTGCCAACATAGAAAAGTAGATAGAGTAAGCTACTGGTATTTGGAAGAAGGGCCAGCTTTGACGCAAAGAGAGTTGCCGGGACTGGAAGAATCTGAACAGAAAGTAATGGAAATTGCTAAAAAGATTAAACTTGCTCGTCAGCTTGAGGCCTTTAAGTGTTCTCAGGGCAATGGATGTCATGCATGCACACCCTATGAAAGAGTTTTGGAAGGCGGGGCAGAGTTTGTAGGACGTGGTGAATATGGTGAGGATATCTATATGGTTCAGGAATCCGCTGAAATTCCAGAAAGTATCCTTCTTTAGCAAAAAAAGAACAAATAGAAAAAGTACACCTTTCTGGGTGTACTTTTTCTTGCTCACGGGAAGGCCTTTTGTTATAATACCAGCAGAAAAGGGGGGATATAAATACTAATGTTCAAGTATGCCCCGATATGAGACACTTTTCATTGAACAGCAGCTCGCAAAAGGTGTAAAAAAAGACAAAATAAAAGAAGAACTTCTTGAAAGAGGGTTTTTGGATGAAAAAGAAATAGATGATGCCTTAGAGATTATTCAAGAAAAATTAAACTACCATAGTGGTGGAGTGGATGACAACTTTGTACTGAAAAGTAACATTCATAATATGTATCATGTGCGAGGTGGAGAAAAATTTTTTAGGAATATCATCTTTATTTGTGTGCTTGCTCTTATTATCTACCTTGGAGCGCACCTCTGGTAAATAAAAAAAGTATAAACATGAAAACGGAACAAAGACAACAGAAAATTGATTCAGTGATAGCACAAAGACAGAGGGACTTTGTAGTCGTGATTGAAAACATTTCCGATCCTCATAATGCAGCTGCGATTCTTCGCAGCTGCGATGCTTTTGGTGTACAAGAGGTACATTTTATCTTTGAGGAAGAACCCCAATATAATCCAAGGCGTGTAGGAAAAGCATCCTCATCTTCTGCAAATAAGTGGTTAACCTATAAAACATTTTCTTCTACCAAGGATTGCCTTTCTGAGCTTCATTCTGAGGGGTATACTTTGGTAGGTACCATTTTGGATGCACAAGCAACAAACTTTTATCAGGAAGATTTTACATGCGAAAAAATTGCACTCATCATTGGAAATGAACATCGAGGAATTTCAAAGGAGGCTCAAAAATTTTGTGATAGAAAGATATATTTTCCTATGAGAGGCTTTGTGGAAAGCTTTAATGTTTCCGTTGCGGCAGCACTTTTTTTGTCGGAGATAACACGGCAGCGTATGCAAAGTGGAAAAGATTTTTCTCTTTCCCAAATAGAAAAAAATAAACTCATGGAGCTGTGGCTCCAAAAATAATGTATTGATGATGTATGAAAATTTATTCCTTTGAAAAAGGACTTCTTGAGTGGTTCAAAAAGAATGAGAGGAAGGGGCTTCCATGGAGAAGAAAACGCATTTCTGCCTATGAAGTTTGGGTTTCAGAAGTGATGCTCCAACAAACGCAGGTTTCTCGGGTGGTGATCTATTATGAAAATTTTTTAAAGAGGTTTCCTTCTGTAGAAGAGCTTGCGAAGGCCTCATGGGAGGAATTTCTTCCCTTTTACCAAGGGCTTGGATATTATCGTCGGGGGAAGAACATGCTCGAAACTGCAAAAAAAATTGTGAGAGAGTACGGCGGACAATTTCCCAAAACAAAAAAAGAACTCATGACGTTACAGGGTGTTGGGGCCTATACTGCAAATGCGATCCTCAGTTTTGGATATTCAAAAGACTCCTTAGCGTGGGACACCAACCTCCAAAAGGTGTTTGGGAGATTTTTTTTCGGGAATAAATCTGAAAAATTTGATGAAAAAAATTTTGATGAAAAAATAAAAGCCGAAAAAAAAATTTTCAATGGAGCGGTTATGGATTTTGCAAATTTGGTTTGTAAAAAAGAACCACTTTGTGATTCTTGCCCGTTAAAAAAGCAATGTAAATTTTTTATAAGTAATGGAAAATTGGAACTGAAACAAAAAAAAGAGTTAAAAAATTCCTTTCGAATAGAGACGGCACGGGCATATGTTTTTTTGCATGCGGAGCACAAAATGTATTACTCGAGTAACACAAAAAAATATAAACCATTTATTTTGCCCATTGGAAAGGTACGCCGCGAACACATAAAAGAATATTTTTTAAACAAATATGGGCTTACTCTTTCAGTACGGCCACCCCATAAAAGGGGATATATAGTAGGCCGCCCGATAATTTTTGTAAATGCACAAATATTACTTGGGGTACCAGTATTTTCTGTGTTTGACAGACAAAGAGTACATGATATGATGGCATTGATATCGTTTGATAGTTAATTCTTTTTGGCTTCCGATTTACTACTTGAAAGTATGAAAAAATATTACCGAAAACTTATAAGGGATCGTGTCCCAGAGAATATGAATGAAAAACAGGTTGCATATGAAATAGAAACTTTGCAAAAAGATGACTATAGGTTAGAGCTCAAGCGAAAGCTTGTAGAAGAAGCAGAGGAGTTTTTACAAGCGTCTGAATCAGAAGATATTCTCAATGAGCTTGCAGATGTTGTGGAGGTTTTACGAGCTATACAAGAGGAATTTGATATAGAAGACACCGCTCTTGAACAGAGAAGAAAAGTCCGGTTTGAAAAAAAGGGGGGATTTAAAAAGAAGATTTTTCTTTTGTGGAGTGGTGATAAAACATAATAAAAAACAGGTCCATTGACCTGTTTTTTATATGTTGTATGAGCGAATAATTCCCATTTTTATAAATTTGCTGAGTTCTTTTGGATAATGTGTTTTCATATAGACGACACATTTCCCCATGGCAGAATGTGGAACAAGACCATGTGTTTTACAAAATGCTTCAATTTGTTCCTCCGCTTGCTTGGTTAGAGAGATATCTTTCACAAGAATCTCTACCTCACCAATCTGATGCCCAAAGTCCGTTTCATCAAAAACTAATGTGAAAGGTGGTAGAGAGTAGGTTTCTCTTGTCGTGGTAAACATTATTTTGGGTTCAAACTGAGTTTCAAGTTTTTTAGAAAGCTTAAGTTCTTGAAGAATATTTTCTTCGCCCACAACTTCTTTGTAGTTGTCAGAAATTCGTGCATTAATGTTGGAGTGATCATGCTGAGGAATTTTTATTTCCCAAACATGGTCACGTTTTCTCAACCATATATCTGTTGATATGAGATTCCAATCTTTTGTGTCAAAGTACGTATCAGTAAAAGATTCTTTTTTTACAAAGCTTGCATTTTTAGTAAGATTATTTTTTGTTTCTAAAGTATAAGCAAATTTTGTTTCTATTTCGTACATAAAAAATGAATCAGAAAGAGAAAGAAAGAAAATGAATTTTTTTCTTTTGAAGTCTATGTTGTTTTTCGTAATACGTTTGTATGGCAAGAAGTTCTTCTTGTTCGGAATCAAGAGCACTATTGAGATCCATATTAAACAAAATCTGTTTTGGGGTGATATGTTCTTGATCAAGCATTTCAAGCGTATAGTCAAAAAGAAGTTCTGAATCCGTTTTGAGATTGACTATTCCTTTTGGTCTCAAGACCCGTTTGTATTGATTTAAAAATTTAAGACTGGTCAGTCGTTTTTTTTGTCCTTTTTCTGTAGGATGAGGATCGGGGAAGGGGATCCAAATTTCATGAATTTCTCCATGGTGAAAATATTCCTCGAGGTGGTCTATATATGCACGCAGAAAAAAGACATTTTTTAGACCCCTTTGCTGTGCTTCTTTTGCCCCAATGTATATCCGTGCCCCTTTAATATCCATAGCGATAAAGTTTTTTTCTGGATATTTTTTTGCTAACTTTAGGGTATAATCTCCTTTTCCGCATGCAAGTTCTAACACAATTGGGTTATTATTTCCAAATAAAGAGAACCAGTTTCCTTTTTGAGGGAGAGATGCACTGTATTTATAGTCAAAAACATTCTCCATGTGGTGGAGGGCTGAATATCGAGAAGTTTTATCACGTTTTTTTCCCATAGATGCAAATATAGTAATGGTGATTCCAAAAAAAAGCAAGTAGATTTGCTGTTGCACATATTTGGTTTGGTGCTATACTAAATAAAGAGTATTCGTTTAGAATCCCTTTAATTTTTTGTCTTATGTCCTTCCTTCAAAAAATGCAAAAATTTTCAATTCAGCAGGTGATTGATTCCGTTTCTATAATGATGCGACGGTTTCCCGTAGTGGTAGTTACGACTCTTTTGGGAACGGCTTTAGGTCTTTATTTGGTAAGCGTGGACCGTGTTTCCGGACTTGACCTTGCGGTGCAAGAGAAGACACTTATGATGTGTGCCTTGGCGGTGCCACTTTTTTTGCTTGCTACATTGATTGCAGAGAAATATCAAAAGCAAAAATATTTATGGGGGCTTTTGCATGGAATATCTATCTTGCTTATTGTATTGTATTATTTTTTGCTTCCAGGGAATCCAAATGATTTTTCCGAAATTCATGTAAAACGTTTTTTCTTTTTTAATATTATTACCTATCTTTTTATTTTCATAGCTCCATTTTGGGATCAAAAAAATGGTAGTGCTCACTGGCACTATGTGTACCATCTTTTTTTGCGTATCTGTGTAACCGTATTGTTTTCTCTTATCCTTTTGTTGGGAGTATTTGCCGCATTGTGGTCTATTGATTATTTATTTGGGATAGATATACAAGGAGAAAGCTATGGGCGTGTATTTGTTCTTATTGCCGGCATCTTTGCAACCTGGTATTTTCTTTCAGGGTTCCCCAAAGATGTAAAAGTTTTTGAAAGAGAACAAGATTATCCAGCACTTTTTCGTGTTCTTACGCAATTTATTTTAGTTCCACTATTAACTTTTTTCTTTATTATCCTCTATATTTATCTGGGAAAGATTGTATTTACTTGGAATTGGCCGCTTGGTGGAACGGGTTATTGGGTAATTGGATATTGTGGAGCCGCCATACTTACTTTTGTTCTGGGGTATCCGCTTCAGCTTCAAGAAAAATTTCAGTGGCTTAAAAAATTCTTTCGGGCTTTATTTATCCTCACGATACCTTTGGCTATTGTTTTGTTCATGGCTATTGGCATACGTATTTATTATTATGGTTGGACCGAACAACGCTATTTGGTAGTAGAACTAGGTGTTTGGTTATTGTTTGTATCTTTTTACTACCTTTTTTCTAAGGGAAAAGAGTTGAAAATGGTTCCTATGAGCCTGGCACTTTTTCTTTTCTTTACCATGTGGGGTCCTTGGGGCATGTTTTCTGTATCCATGCAGTCACAGATAGGAAGGCTGGAGCATCTTTTGGAGCAAGAAAATCTTTTTGTGGGGGGAAAGGTCATTTCTTTTCCTAAAGATCATACTTATGACTATGAATATGTACAAAGTGTTCAGTCTAAATTTCGATATATCATAGATCATGATGGTTCAAATAAGATTGATGGTTGGTTTACAGAAGATATTTATAAGACCTCAGAAGGCGGTATGCATCGTTATGATATATACAACCACGTCTTAAAAATTTTAAATATTCAGGAGGTTTATCCACGTATGGCAGAGGGGAGTTCTCAAAGATTTTTTCAGGCAAAGAATTCTGAGGTTACAAAAAATCATCCATTTGAATACGTGATAAAAAATATTGGTCTCAATTCAGATATGAGAAATTTAAACAAACAAACATTCTCCTTTGAAGAAAAGGAGATTGATATTCAGTTGGTGGCAGGTAGAATAATGGTAAATTTTGAAGGAGAACAAGCGGTTGAGTTGTTGGTTGGCGATCTCATTGATTCATTGAGTCGTAGTTTCAACCAGTATCAACCAGAGATCCCACAGGAAAAGATGTATTTGGAGGCAGAAAATGAGAGTGTAAAAGTTGGAGCACAGTTTAACTACATAGACTGGAGCTCAGAAAAACAGCGAGGACCTATTACCAATGTTGGTTTTGATCTTTACTTTTCAAAAAAATAAAATGAATTTGGAATTAAGAAAGAAACGTGCGCGAGTGGTTTTGAAAGAATTAAAAAGGTTGTATCCAACACTACAACCTTTTTTACATTCAAACAATGATTTTGAATTTCTTGTGGCTGTTATTCTTTCTGCTCAGTGTACTGATAAAAAGGTAAACGAGGTAACAGAGAAGCTTTTTCAAAAATACAAAAAAAGAGAAGACTATGTGAATGCAAAGTTAGAAAACTTTGAGAAAGATATAAACCAAATTGGTCTGTATAAAAGCAAAGCAAAAAATATTCTTGCATGTGCAAAAATGATACAAGAACAGTTTCACGGAAAAATACCAAATACCATGGAAAAGATGATTCTTTTACCGGGGGTGGGGAGAAAGACTGCCAATGTTGTACTTGGTAACATCTATGGCGTGGTGGAGGGGATTGCCGTGGATACGCATGTTGCGCGGTTGAGTGAAAAATTTTCTTTAAGCGATCACAAAGATAGAGAAAAAATTGAAAAAGATTTAATGCACATTCTTCCCAAAAAAGAATGGTTTCTTTTTACCAACCGGATGATTGCCTATGGCCGTGAATATAGTCCGGCCCACAAAAAAAAGAGCCTTGAGGATCCAATTTCACAGGCCCTGCTTCAGAAAAATTTTACAAAATAACTTTTTTCAAAAAAACACTGTTTGGACGGTGTTTTTTTGTTTTTCTCCTTGACAAAAGGTAAAATATAGCTTAGGTTACAATCACCAACCAGACGGGGGTGGCAGCATGGCCTTTTTTGTGAATGTCTCCCGGGGGAACCCAGGAGACTTCGTGTTCGTGGATCTCTCGCGCGATGGGAAGGAGCTGGACCAGCAGACACTCCAGCTCTTCCCTGAGCGGGGGGAGCAGATCCGGGCGGTCCTGGATCTGCTCTCCGGATGGCGCGGTTACGGCCGCGGCATCATGAACCTCCTCGAAGATCTGCTTCGGCAGCTCGGCATCACCCTCCCCAACCCCATCCCGTAGCGCTCTCCCACCGGCGCTACAAAAAAATCCCTTTGGTGAGTTGAATTTTTATGTTAGTATGTGCGTATATGCAAGGAAAAGTAACGGTTACCATTGAAAAATTTGTTTTTGGAGGACAGGGGTTGGCTCGTATAGAAAACGGGCCGGTACTTTTTGTGTGGAATGCGCTTCCTGGAGAACGCGTTGAGGTGGAAATTTTAAAAAAGAAAAAGGATTATTGGGAAGGAGTGGCAATACATATTTTGGAAGCATCTCCCGACAGAATAAAAGAGAAGGAATCAGTATTTCTCTCTACCAGTCCCTGGCAAATTTGTACATTTGAGTCTGAAAATGCGTACAAACAACAGTTGGCACAAGAAATATATGAAAGAACCGGTGGACTTCATTTTGAATCACCACTTCCTATTATTTATAATGAAGAAGAATTTGGGTATCGCAATAAAATGGAATTTAGTTTTGTAGAAGATGAAGAAGGAAAGATTCAATTAGCTTTTTTTGAAAGAGGAAGAAATAAAAAGATAGCCGTGGAAGGATCGCTTTTGGCAGAACCTATAATAAATACCATAGCACAAAATATTTTACAGTGGGTGCATACAACGGGAATGACCACGTACAATTTGAAGAGTCTCATAATACGTTCTGATGGAGAAGGTCATGCCATTGCAGCACTTTTTATAAAGGATATCCTGTCTTTTGAGGACTATCCTGAACTCGATAAAAATTTCTTAGGCTTTCAACTGTATTATTCAACTCATAAAAGTCCGGCATCTGTTCCCACAAAACTTCTTTATACCTCGGGGCAGGACTATTTGGTAACTACACTCAATGGGGTTGGGTTGAAATTTGGGTTACTCAGCTTTTTTCAGGTAAATATTCCTATTTTTTCTCTTGCTCTTTCTGAGATGGAAACGTATTTGGATGAGACAAAACCACTTATAGATTTTTATAGTGGTGTTGGTGCCATTGGACTTGCTTTGTCGGGGCACTATACAAGCGCATATCTGGTGGATAACAATACAGAAGCAATTGAATATGCACAAGAGAATATTCTTTCAAATAAACTTCAAAATATTGAGGCGGAATGTATTCCAGCAGAAAAAATAACAGAACTGATAGAGAAAAGAAAACAAATTATTTTTGACCCACCTCGTGCGGGTCTTCATGTCGATGTGATTGCAAAACTTTTGGAGGAACAACCGGAAACGATTATCTATATGTCGTGTAATTTATCCACGCACGCACGTGATATTGCGCTTTTGCAGTCAATATATAGTGTAACGTCATTAAAACTATATAACTTTTTCCCACGTACTCCTCATGTGGAGGCGATAGCCATTTTACAAAAAAAATAATTAAAAAAGATTCACGAAAGTGAATCTTTTTATTTTTTCAAATTTTGACGTTTCTTTCTTTGGATGATATAAATGAAGAAGGGAAAAACTTCGATTGGGGGCCGCTATGACTCAGCGCACCGGCTCTTTAGCCGCAGTTCTACGAAACCCTGAGGCCTGGGAAAGGTCGGTTCGAGCTCTTCGGCAGCTTCGTGCGGACACGCTTCGTACTTGGTTGTACATAGAGCAACCAACCATGAATGATCTTCTCCTCGTTCTCTCTTGGTTTCATCCGGAAGGAATCCTCTTCCCGGATCCCGAACTGGTTGATCAAGTACTTCCTTCTCGTGAACCATTCCAGTACTTCTTGGAAGCGGTTCTCGATACCCTCCCTGAAGACTCTGAGCCTAAAAAAGGGCTCGAGTATGTCGGTCGATTGACCGACTGGTTGGGTGCCTGTCTAGGTATCTGCTACCTTGCAGACAGGAACGACCAAACTGGGATTGGATTTTTCAACCTGCTCAAAACCATAGAGTATCTTGGAAGGATAGGCATTGTTGTCCTTCCCGAACTTCGTGAGAATTTACGAGGTCTGGGAGAACGGGCAGACTTGCTGAGTCTTCCGGACTACTCCTGGTACGATTTTGAACAGCGAATCTGGGTTACGGAATCGCTTTCGACCCTCTATGACAGGCTTGTGCAGCTTGCTCTCCTCTAGTCGCGAGGCGGTTTTCCCATCACTGCCTCAAAAAACCCTTAACGGGTTTCTTTTTTTATGGAGCGGTTTCGGTATTCATCTGCAATTTTTTTAATGCTCTCATAATCCTTTCCAAATAATTCAAACTGTCCAAGAATACTTTTGAATTCACTCAGAGAGCGAATGGGGGAATCTGGTAATATAAAAAAACGTACATTGCTTGGTGATTTTTGTGTGTAATCAAAAAGGTCTGAGGAATTTCCATTTTTTTGTATAATAATATTTCCTTGAAGGGCGTGGCACGTTGGTTTCATATTTGGAATATTCGGTTTTATACCAAGACTGAGGTGTATGAGTTCATCCATTACATCAAAGTTATGTACTTTTTTGTAAAGGCGTTTAAAACAGTGAGCCGTACGTGCATTTATTTCTATAAGTTCACAGTCTGTATCTGTGATCCAGTATTCTACATTGAAGAAGGTATTATTGAGTCCAATTGCAGATATATCCTTTTGAGTTTGTTCTTTTATAAGGTGTTCTTGTTTGGGGGTGACAGAACTGGGCAAAGAAAAATTATCAATACAGCGAGTATTTCCCAAAAAATTTGTATCAGTAATAAATAGTGGATATATATTTCCATTATGCACAAAACCTTCGATGGTGATTTGTTTTGAATTCCGGTACCCTTCAATGAGCATGGTGTCTTTTTTCAGGAAATTTATGATGGATTTGGGAAAATATTTTTGTGACAGTTGTTTAAGAGGGGCATTCATTTTGGGAAGTTCTTTTTTGACTAATGGAAGAATGCACTCCAATGACTTTCTGTTTTTAAGCGTAAAGCCAAGGACACCAAATGCAGAACAGGGGGCTTTGATATAACAGGGGAAGGTTAAATTGTCTGGGATACTCTTGGTAATATCAAAAAGTTGGTAGGGGATGGTAGAATGAGTTTGAACACGAGTAAAGTATTTATGGTAGGCATAAAAAACAGATAAAATACTTGGCCCAACAAAATTATATTTTTCACATAAAATAGCCCCAATAAGAGAACCCAAATCACTGGTGAAGATAATACCATCAATAGAATTTTTTTCTATGTAAGTACTTGCAAAGTCAACGTATTCAAGGATATTAAAAGAAAAGGTATTGGTCCGAGTATTATGAGGAAAAGCTAATTTATGGAGAGTAATTCCATTTTTATATTGTTTGAGATGTGTTTTTGGCGTCCCGCTTGGTGTGATTGGATTTTTTATCTTCCAACCCACGAGGAGAACATTTTTTTGCATAGAGAGAATCCTGAGTCAGGATAATAGGAAGTGCAAGGAGGGTCCAAAAAAGTATCGATAAATCATTTTTTATATAAGGGGAGTCTACTAGTCCGCACACAAGAAATACTATTAAGGTAGAAAAAATAGAGAGAAGAAATACTTGAGAAGTATTTCTGTTTTTTAGCATACATATTCCCCTGAAGAAAAAGTCTACCAGAATCCATAAAAAAGTAAATAGTCCCAAAAATCCTAAATTTACCCACATGGTTAAAAATATATTATGGGGGTGGTGAAAAATTTCTATCCATTTGTCATAACGGTAGGGCCAGAGTTTTGTTTGATAAGAAGCAAGCCCTGTACCGGCAATGGGATGATGCAGGAGATATTCTATGGTTTCTCCCCACATCTGAAAGCGAATCTGTCCGGATCTGTTTTGCATAAGGATCTCTTGTTTTAGGACATTGGTAGACGGAAGGATAATAAATCCTAGAATGCAAAGTCCCCCCAACAAGACGGTGTATATACGAGTCCGTTGAAAACTGAGGAGGAGAAAAACAATACCCGCAAGTACACCAATAATGGGTCCAGAACCCTTTGCAAAAAAAAGCGCAAATGGAGAAAGGAGTAAAAAAAGAAAAGAAAGAATGAACGTAAAGGAAATTTTATTTTGTTTTTTCCACATTTGGAATGCTTCATAAAAAATATAGATTCCAAGAGGATAGAGAGGGGCTAGATAGAGACCAACCGCATTTGGGAAGCCATACCATCCCGTAACACGAAAAGTGGCTCGGTTTTCCCAGAAGTCCCAGGGAACCATCCAACCAGTAAAATGTTGATATATGCAAAGTAGGGTGGTGACGAAACCAGAAAGAATAAGGGGGATAAGAACATTTTGTATGAGACGTAACTTTTTATTTTCTAAAGAGAAAAAATAGGATATGAATATGAAGGAAAACAGTATAGGCTCAAGGTAAAATGCCTTCCATTCTCCTGCAGCAGAACGGAGATGTTCATTGTGAAAAAGAGAAAGAGATGCAGAGAGGATAAAAAGAGCGGTAGCAATTACAAAATTTTTATGACTTTTCCAAAGAATTACTATGGTTTTTTGTGGATGTATTTTTTTCCATTGGAGCAGAACAAAGAGGGAGAGAACGAAGAGTTTTGTCTCAAGGAGGGTCATGGGAAGAAATCCCAAATGGAATCGAATAAGGTAGGTAGGGAGAAGAAGAAAAAACAAAAAAAATCCGTATTCTAGACGATACCAGCAAATCAAAGCAAAAAGAGTGACATAGGTAATAAGAAGTATTTCCATAGCGTAGTTGAGGATTCTCTCATTATCCTATACTATTTGCTTTTTCTTTGCAAAGTTTTTTGATTTCCTTATAATAGAAGAATATGAAATTAAATTTTTTTATGGAAACTCGCAAATCAAAAGACATTGCCCCAAAGGGGGAAGTGCGTTGGATAGTACCTCGGATAGAGGCGGAGAAAGGAGAAATCATCAGAACCTCGGAAGAGTTAGGAATAGAGGAAGAAGCTCTGTTCTTGGCCTGTAAAAATGGAAGATTGGAACTACTTTCTGACGCTGATTGGGAGAACATGGATAACTGTTGTTCTCGGGACACAAGTTGGAAGTTAGAGGAAGCACGCGAACATCTTGCAGGAACTCGTGATTTTTCAAGAATAGAAAGGGGCTTTGCCGAAGGACACGACATCCCCGCTCCAATGGTCTTATTTCGGAAAGGAATGCCACCTTACCTTATTGCAGGGAATTCTCGTCTTCTTGCTTGCCGTACGCTTCATCAGCGCCCCACAATTCTTCGTGTGGAAATGGAATGACTAAAGAACATTGATCCTAAATACCTCTTTGAGGGTATCCTTTGAGACGACACCAAGACTCAGGGCAAAAAAACCGTATATTATAACTCCAAGAGGAATGAGAAAAAAAATGTTGAGGTGTTGGAAAAGAAAGAGTGTTGCGCCCATGACAAGAGAGGAGAAAACAATTTTGGCAAAGGTAATTCCTTCTAGGTGTACTTTGGAATAATGTCTTACGGTAAGATATAGAAAAAAACCAACATATATTTCAGAAAAGACCGTCATCCATGCCGCTGCATACATCCCAAAGGGGGGGATAAGGAACAGGTATCCCAAAAGGGTAATAAGAGCACTTGATATATAGACCCAAATGGTCTGTTTTTGTTTTTCTATGGAAACGGCAGTATGTCCAAAGACAGCACCAAGATAGACACCAAAAACGGCAATCGACAAAATACGCAAAATAATTCCAGATTGAAGAAACGCCTCTCCGGCCACCAGAAGCATTATTTTATCTGCAAGAACCATTATTCCGATCATCATGGGAAATGCTAAAAGCATCATGGAGTCAAATGCCATTTGAAAATGTTTTTTAAAATTTTCTCGATTATCTTGGGAGTATGCATAAGCCAACAATGGGAGCATGACTCCCATAAGCATCATAGCGGTTTGGGTGACCACATCAAGAACTCGGTATGCGGCACCATAGAGACCAACTTCTGTTTGTTCTCTGAACTGTGCAAGAATGAGTACGTCTCCCTTGAGGTAAACAACATTAAAAATAATAGAAATAGCAATCGGCCACATTTTTGCTGTGATAGCTTTCCAAATTTGGAGGTCAAAAGAGAACCCGACAGAAGTCATTGTGCGTGCTTTGACCCAAATAAAAAGGGTATAGACAACACTTGAGGCAGCTACTACACCCATGATAGGTAAAAATCCACCCTCTGTTTGGATAAAGAAATATACCCCAATGAGGAGGAATATTCGCCCGAGGAGTTCTCCTACGGTTGGTATATACATTTTTAACTGAGTTTGGTAAAAACCAATAAGAACCTGATTGAGTGCCACAGAAAGAAAAGAAATGGTAGAAAAAGCAATTGCAATTTTTACCTCAGTTGGATATGGAAAGAAAAGCGCTACAAGTGGTGCAACGCCTAAAAATAAAAGAGCGGAAAAAAAACGATAAGCAAGAAGATTTTGAAAGAGTTTCTTTTTTTCAAACACAGTTGAGCTCATCATTTGAGCGGTAACCGGAACTAATCCAAAGTCAATAAGAATGGCTACAAATTGAAGAAACGCAATGGTGGTGATGTACCAACCAAACTTTTCCTGACCAAGGTAGCGTGTCATCATGGCAAGGACAATAAGTCCCAAAACCGTTGAAATAGCCTTACCAATAATTTGTATAAGAGTATTGTGGGCAATTTTTCGTGTAGTGGACATAAGAGAGGGATCTATATACAAAAATACAAATGTAACCATAGCATATCATAGAAAAATTGATTCTTCCATTCTTATGTTTGGTGATTGTTTAATCAGTCATTTTTGTATATAATAGAGGTACTGTTTTTAATGAAATTGTATCTATGCGTTTTTTCTCTAAGCTTGTTGTTTATACTTTTTTCATAAGTGGTATTTTGCTATTTCCAAAAATTCTTTTTGCAAAAGAACCCGATCTTCCAATTAATGATCCCGCATATGCGGCACAATTTATTGATCAATCCGAGGAAGATCCAATAATCATGGAGGCGGGAAGTCAAAAAACAATAACTATTCATTTCAAAAATGTAGGGAATGCTATTTGGCGTTCAGACAGTACTCAATACATCTCGGCATACACGGTAGAAGAAAAATATAGAGATTCTATTTTTGCGTCATCACAGTGGAGAAGTAAAAATCAAACTGCCAAAATACCGGGGACCATTGCACCCGGAAAAGTAGGGACATTGGAAATTCAACTTCAGGCTCCCCAGACCGCAGGTGATTATGTAGAACACTTTTATCTGGCAAGTGAAGAACACAGTTGGGTACGGAAAGGCTACTTTTTTTTGAAAATTCAAGTAGTAGAGAAGAAATCTCAGGTAGAAAGTACACCTCAAAATTCAACTGCTCCATCCAAATCAACGGAGAGTACCACAAAACTTGAAGGGGCTTCTGCTGGATTACTTTTTCAAAGTTATAAAAATTATACTGCAAAGGGTGGGCAGCAAATGAGCGTTGTTCTCTTGTTGAGGAATGAAGGAAAGGAATCATGGAAAAACTTTTTGCTCAAGGCATCTACACCAAAACCACCGCTTGGTTTGAGTGATGAACTTACTTTTGCTGATTTTTCTTGGGAAGATAGAAATACTGTTGAGAAAGCAAAAGATCCAGTTAAGGTGGGGGTAGTGCAAAACAAAACTATTTATTTTCGTGCCCCCAAAAAGATGGGAGACTATCAGATGAGGGTGCAACTTTTTGAAGGAGAAAAACAGATTGTCGCTCCAGATATTTTTGTAAACATTCATGTTACTGAGGATGCTCCTTCAACCTATCATGAGCCATACGAAAAAGTGGAAGAACAGGCTCCTCAAAGAGTCCTTCTTGAAGAACCCAATATTCGTGTTGGGCTTTGGAAACAGGATGAAGAAACTCGCGAGGTAAAGGTGCGCAGTCAAGAGGATGACTACAAAGTATATAATGGGGATACTTTGGTTGGAATACTTCCACGAGAGAAGTTGGCATTGATGAAAGCAGACAATGGCATTATTCAATACAATGATGGCAATCTCCAGTTCATGACGCTTAAATATGTAAAGCTGGAACCACTTACTAAACCACATGCAGTATTTGAAGTATTAAATTGGGAGCGTACCGTAGCATGGAGAGGTGCATTGAATTTTAACAAGTATAGAGGGTCCATAGAATATCGTTACACAGAAGATCGCTCTGGACTTTATGTAATAAATGAACTTCTTTTTGAGGATTATGTCGCTGGTATCGCTGAGGCATCAAATGACTCACCAATAGAATATCAAAAGGCACTACTTACGGCAGCGAGAACCTATGCATACTATACAATGAGTAGTACAGACAAACATAGTGGAAGAAACTTTGATGTCGTAGCACACACAGGAGATCAGTTGTATTTGGGCTACAACAGTGAGTTACTGGCTAACAATAATGTCTTAGCCGCTCGAGAAACGAGAGGACAATTGGTAACCTATGAAGGCAATGTCGTGATTACACCATATTATGGAAATAGTGATGGAAGAACCAGAAGCTGGCGTGAGGTGTGGGGGGGGATGGAAAAACCTTGGTTGGTTTCAGTCCCTGCTGTGTATGATAAAAGAGATAGAAAAGGGATGTTTGGTCATGGGGTTGGTATGAGCCAAAGAGATGCCGCATACCGAGCAGAGGAAAAACATGAGGATTGGATAACCCTTCTGAAGTATTATTATACTGGTACTGATGTGGAAAAAATTTATAAATAATTTTTTAAACTCCTAGAAAAAAGGCTTCTTATAAGAAGCCTTTTTTAAATTTTATGTGCAGGAAAAAGGAACAGCCTGCTCCCATAAAAGGTTAAAATGCTCACAGTAACTTTTTGCAATAACCTTATTTTTCATTTGTATTATTGTGACATCCGGTCCATAAATTTCGACACTTACCATCTCAGGGGTAATTCTCGTATAGGTAGGTGTTGTCAGACCAACATCCATGGTTTTAAGTTTGTTTCCTTCTTCGTGTATAAATTTAATCTTAAATTCATCCGTATAGTCAGAGGGACCAATAGCATATTTCACAACACCTAATTTTTTTAGAAGAGCTATGTAGCTTTTATAATTCTTTCCTAAAAATTTATAAAAATCGGTATCCCTGGCTCCACCTAGAATACGCATTACTTTATCCGTTCGTGCAGCAGACTCTGAGATTTCTTTTAAGTTTTCAAAAAATTCATTTTTTCCATAAAGTACTCGTGTCTCAAATTTTTCTTTTGCTTCTGCTTCTAATTTTAGCAAGGTGGGAAGAATTTCTTTTGCTTTTCTGCATTTTTCTTCCATTTGTCGAACAATTTTTTGTGGGGAAGATGCTTCAAAGTGTTTTCTATTATTTTTGGTAACTTCACTCATAAGACCAATATCTTTGAGTTTTTCAAGAGCAACATAAACGCTTTGTCTATGGAGTTTACTTTTTTCTACAATAGGTCCAACGTTAGTAAGGCCAAGAGAGAGTACTGTTGTATATACTTTGGCTTCATTTTCAGAAAGATCGAAGCTTTTAAGAGCGCTGAGTATATTCATATGTGGATAAATATTTTTGTACAAACCTTCATGACAAAAAAATTAAAGATTGCTAAATCTAGAATACAAAATATAATTTATGTTGTCAATATTTGATGACAATAACTAATATAAAACAAAAATATATCTAAATTTAGCTAAATTATATTGACAAATAGACTTTTTTCTTTTATAATTTTGTGTTAATCTAAAAGAAGTTACAAGGTAGAAAAGAGGAGTGTTGCTTGCAAGACACTTCTAAGAGATCTACTACCTTGGAACTCTTAGATAGTGACTTGCACGGAGCCCTTCTCGGGCTCTGTTTATTTTTAAAAAAATTTTATGCAAAAAACGAGTATAATTTTTTTCTTATTTCTTTTTTTGATAACGGGCTGTTCCCAAAATGGAAAAAATGAGTTAGCAAAAGAAAAGGAACCTATGCGTGTAGGTTGGATTTCTGATCTTTCAGGTTCAGTATCTAAGTGGGGAGCAGATAAAGCCGTACAGATTGCAGTAGATGAAATAAATGAAGCCGGAGGTATAAATGGAAGAAAATTTGAGCTTATCATGGAAGATGGAAAATGTCGTTCTAAAGACGCAGTAAATGCAATGAATAAGTTAATACATGTAGATGGTGTTCATTTTGTTTTGGGTGGACATTGTAGTCCTGAGTCATTGGCGATTGCTCCCATCGCACAGGAAAATAAAGTATTGATGTTCGCTCAAATGACAACGAGTCCGGATCTTTCAGATGCTGGAGACTACGTATTTCGAACTTCTCAGGTCAATACAGAGCAGTCAAAGTTGATAGCGGATCTCATGTTGCAGAAGCTTGGTATAAAAAGTTTAGGAATAATATACGAAGAAACAGGATATGCAGAACCCATTGCCCGT
The DNA here is from genome assembly GCA_002787355.1 of Candidatus Magasanikbacteria bacterium CG11_big_fil_rev_8_21_14_0_20_39_34. Lineage (GTDB taxonomy): Bacteria > Patescibacteriota > Patescibacteriia > Magasanikbacterales > UBA922 > 1-14-0-20-39-34. The sequence continues at coordinate 28,214 of PCWN01000001.1, read as the reverse complement.
GTATTAAAAGAACAATTTGAGCAAAATGGAGGGAGTGTTCTCCTCTACGAAGGATATTCTCAAGGAGAAAAGGATTTTCGTTCGTCACTGACAAAGGTTCTTGCAAAAAAACCCGATGCTCTTTTTTTCTCCCCACAGGATAATGAAAATGCTGGTTTGTTGCTTCAACAAATACATGAGCTTGGTGGAAAAGAACATATATTTGGGAATGAGATATTTGGAAGTGAAGATCTTGTAAAAAATATGGGAGTGTATATGGATGGTATTATTTATTCCACACCAGACTATAATCCACTGGGTGAAAAAGAAAAAACATTTATTGAAAAGTACAAACAGAAATATAATGTAGAAGGATTACCTTTTGGACTCTATACTGCAGAAGTGTACGACGCTACTAATATTCTTGCACAAGCTATTTCAAAATATGGGGATAATGTTGATAAAGTAAAAGATGCACTGTACAAAGTTCAAGATTACTATGGTGCTTCGGGAAAGTTCTCGATAAATGAAAAGGGGGATGGAGTAAGGAACTATGTCTTAAAAAGAGTTCAAAATGGAAAAGTTTTAAATTTGGAATAAAGAAAAGTTTTTTCCTAATCAAAAAAACAAGGCAGAGATGCCTTGTTTTTAGTTTTTTTGCGATTGGGCTGTGGTGGTTTAGGGAGTTCTGTTGACGAACCGTACTGTCGAGCATACGATACATCGACCATAGAGCTCAACCCTCAAATTGAGGTAGGCTCCCAGATCTGTGCGAAAGCCGGGTAGAACCCGCTCCGGGTTCGTAGGATCCAGCATTTGGAAGAAGTGAATGGGGTGGCCGTTTGAACGGTCTACATGGACCAAGACGCGCTTGGTACCATCCCAAATGATCACATCTCCAACGCAGAGGTCACCAATTTTCTTCTCGAGCATCGGAAGCCCCCCCTCGACAGCCCAAATTGAAGAAAATCTATCACATATAGAATTTTTTGTAAAGAAAAAAAGAAATCCTATGGAGGATTCCCTTTTTCACAAGAAGATTGCTATTTAGGATTTTTTTGTGGGGCGTGTCTTTTGTGATTTTTTACAAACTTTTGAAATCATTGTTTTAATCTCTTCCAAATCCTTTTGAATATTTTGAATTTCTCGTTCTGCCTTTCTATTGACGGCGTAATCATAATTGGCCGTGAGTCTATCTCTTTGCGCTTGTCTATTTTGGCTCATAAGAATAATAGGAGCCTGAATGGCGGCAAGACAGGAAAGGACCAGGTTAAGAAGAATAAATGGATATGGATCCCAGTGATTGATATAGATCATGGCATTAAGAAACATCCAGGAAAGAAGGACAAAAAGAAAGAATCCTATAAAAAACCAACTCCCCATAAACTCTGTAAGTTTATCTGCCATGCGTTCTGAGAGTGTGAGATTTTTTTTGTGTAAAATTATGGGGTGGGAATCTTGTCTCTCTTTTGTTTTCATGTGGGTTGTTTAAAATAAAAATGGCATACATAGTATACCATTTTTATTTTTATCTTTCTACTTTTATTCTTCCACGTGTTCAATAGTTCCTGGTTTTCCTTGTTCTTGATCTGGTGCTTCACCACACTGTACGACTTCCCAAATTTTTTCACGGATTTGTTGTATGAGTTGTGGATTTGCACGAAGATATTCTTTTACTTTTTCTCTTCCGACACCAAGTTTTTCTTCTCCAAAAGAGTAAGAATTACCCGATTTTGCAATTACTTTATGTGCCACCCCGGTGTCAAGCATATCACCGCTTACCGAGATACCTTCGTTATACATGATATCAAATTCTGTAGTACGAAATGGTGCTGCAACTTTATTTTTTACAATTTTTACTTTTACTCTGTTTCCAATAACTTTTTCTGCTTGTTTTATTTGTGCAGATCGTCTTACTTCTATACGAACAGAAGAATAAAATTTAAGTGCATTTCCACCGGTAGTGGTTTCGGGGTTTCCAAAAAAGACGCCAATTTTCATTCGCGTTTGATTGATAAAAATGACGACGGTTTTTGTTTTACTAATAATTCCGGTGAGTTTTCGCAGTGCCTGGCTCATGAGCCTTGCTTGGAGTCCCATATGAGAGTCTCCCATACTTCCTTCTATTTCTGCTTTTGGAACGAGTGCTGCTACTGAGTCAACAACGACCACATCCACGGCATTGGATCGTACCAATGTTTCTACTATTTCCAGAGCCTGTTCGCCCGTGTCCGGTTGTGAAATCAGGAGATTGTCTACGTCAACACCAATTTTACTCGCATAATCTGGATCAAGCGCATGTTCTGCATCTACAAATGCAGCTATGCCGCCCTGTTTTTGTACTTCTGCCACAATATGTTGTGCGAGTGTTGTTTTTCCACTTGCTTCTGGACCAAAGACTTCAATAATTCTTCCGCGTGGAACACCCTTTACTCCAAGGGCAATATCCAGTGATATAGATCCGGTAGGTACCGCGTCTACCTGCATAGCTTTTGCCTCACCAAACTTCATAATGGCTCCATCACCAAAACGTTGTTTTATTTGATCAATTGCCGTTTGTGCTGCCTGGAGTCTTCCTGCTGTTTCTGCTTTTGTTGCTTTTGCCATAGTACACATTCATTTAGAGAATACGAATTTTTCACTGACGTATTTTTTTAAGTTATAAAAAAAGAGTATGAACTCTTTTTAGTATGGTACGAGTTTTTATCTTTAGTGTCAAATAGCATTACTGTGGATAAAGTAGAACATTTGTTCTCTATTGTTTGGGGGTGCTGGTACTTGGCTGAATTCCTATATTTGCGTCATCTTGTGGTGCTGTGCGTAGGGTTACGTGTCGAGTTTCTGTTGTTATTTTTCCATGTTTTTTTTCTGCGGATATGATAATGGTATTGATCCCCATTCGCAAATCAATTTCTTCTTCAAAAATACCTTCCGCACTTGTTTTTGTTTCTTTTCCATTAATAGAAATTTGAACTTCTTTTTCGGTTTGGCCTTTTAAATGGATGGGAGACTCATAGGCAATGTGTCCTTCTTGAGGGGTGAAAATAGTGAGTGTTGGTGGACGAAGAATATTTTGAATTTCGTAGCCCAGGTACCCCGCAATGGCCAAGATAATAACTATAATAGAGAGACTACGCAGGAGTGCGGGTGTATTACTATTCCAATTTTTTCGTGAGGTTTTAATGGGGGGCGTGCTCAATGTTATTTGAAGGGGCTCTTCTTCGTGTTCAAATTGTTTTACATAAGGCTCAGGATTTATAGAGAGTGCTTTTGCATAGCCACGAACAAGATTTTTTTTATAAATTGGTGCAAAGGGAATATCGTCAAAACGACACTCCTCAAGTGCTTGTATCCACTTTTTACTTATTTTCATTTTTTTCGCAACAAAATCCAGGCTCTTATTTCTTTTTTCACGAGCTTCTTTGAGGCGCATACAAATACGCTTCGTTTCTTGAAGTTCTTTTTTTTCAAATTGCATAAAGACGTTGCTCAAAGCACCCTCCAACTATAACATTCATCAAAAGAAAGTACAAAGTTTTTTTTAAATTCATTAGTTATACCGTAGATCCATGTCGGTGTCATCTTCTTTTTTGTGTTGGTTTGCTTCTTCCTCTTCTTCTTCCTCTTCTTCTTCCTCTTCTTCTTCTTCCTCTTCTTCTTCCTCTTCTTCTTCCTCCTCTTCTTCTTCTTCCTCTTCTTCTTCCTCCTCTTCTTCTTCTTCCTCTTCTTCTTCTTCCTCTTCTTCTTCTTCTTCTTCCTCCTCCTCTTCTTCTTCGTACTCATAATGATCTTCCTCCTCGGAGTCGTCATTGTTATCTTCAAACTCTTCTTCTATTTCATCATTTTCCTCCTCCTCTTCGGCAGTTTCATCTTCTGTATTTGTGTCTTTTGGAAAAGTTGAGTCAAAGACATTTACTCTTGATTCTGAGAGTGGAACCTCTTCATATTCCGTCACAAGAATTTCCCGAGGTTTTGCACCATCTGCAGGTCCAATAATGCCCGCTTCTTCAAGTTCGTCTAGTATACGTGCAGCTCGAGCATATCCAACTTTAAGTTTTCGCTGGAGAAAAGAAGCACTTGCTTTTCCGGCTTCAAGAATAGCAATTTTTGAATCATTAAAGAGTGAATCACGTTCATCTGTGGGTCCTCCAAACATGCTCATGGTTCCGCCGGAGTTGTTTCCTGCTTTTGAAATGATTGATTCATCATATTCGGGTTTCTCGTTTCCACGGAGGTATTTGATGATACGCTTCATTTCTTGTTCTGAAATGAAAGCACCTTGAATGCGAACTGGTTTGGATAAGTCTGCTGTTTGAAAAAGCATGTCACCACGTCCAAGAAGTTTTTCTGCACCACTTGAATCAAGAATTGTTCGTGAGTCAGTAAGAGATGCCACGGAAAAAGCAATTCTTGCTGGAATGTTTGCTTTCATAAGTCCGGTAATAACATCTACACTTGGTCTTTGTGTTGCTACAATGAGATGGATTCCTACGGCACGAGCCATTTGGGCAAGGCGAATAATTCCGGCTTCTACTTCATTTGCGGCCATAGCCATAAGATCCGCAAGTTCATCTATGATAAAGAGAAGATACGGAAGTTTATTATCTGGATGATTTGCATTGTAGGTATCAATGTTTCTGTTACCTGCTTTGGAAAGTAAATCAAACCGTCTATCCATTTCGTTGATGGTCCACTTAAGAGCGTTGACGGTTTGTGTAGCATTGGTAATTACCGGGGTTAAGAGATGTGGGATACCGTTGTAGGGTGTTAACTCAACACGCTTTGGATCCACCATAATCATACGGAGGGTCTCTGCGGTATTCTGGTAAAGAAGACTCAGAATAATGGTATTCATACAGACCGTTTTTCCAGAACCTGTTGCTCCTGCAATTAAAAGATGGGGCATCTTTGGAAGGTCTGCGAACCAAGGTTTTCCAGCAACATCACGACCAAGTGCCATCATGAGATTATGTTCTCTTTTTTTGAAGGTTTTACTTTCTAAGAGTTCACGCAGACCAACTAATGCAGCTTTGCTATTTGGAATTTCAATTCCCACGAGGGACTTTCCTGGGATAGGCGCTTCAATACGAATAGGATGTGCTGCAAGCGCAAGCGCAAGGTCATTTGCAAGTGAAGTAATCTTTGTAAGCTTTACACCTTTTGCGGGCTTACAAGTAAACTGAGTCACGGTAGGACCTACTCTTGCTTCACCCATGGTGACGTTTATTCGAAATTCTTTAAGTGTTTCCTGAATAACTTCTTGATTGCGTTGGATATCTCCAGAAGTTGGTTTCCCTTTTTTATTGCTCAGAAGACTAAGTGCTGGAGGATTTTTAATAATAACGGGAAGGCTCCAAGGTCCCTCATCCGTGGTGGGGGTAGCCTGAGGCGTAAATGGAATTTTGTGAACATTTGGATGAGCTTGTTCTTCGTCATCTTCATCCTCCTCGTCGTCATCATCATCTTCTTCTTCTAACTCGTCATCTTCTATATCAAGATCTTCCTCTTCATCTTCGTGAAGACTTTTATGAGAAAACTGTCTTTCTTCCTCTTCTTCTTCATCTTCATCAAAATCGTCTTCGGTATCTTCTGGATCAAAAGGGAGATCTTCATTTTTTACAAACAATTTTCTGATGACTAAAAAAATGGATTGCCCAAGTAGACCCAATCCATAGAACAACTTTCTATTGAGCATTACAAAATGTGTGATGAGCGTATTGAACATAAGCAGAAGAGAGATCAATACGAGTCCAATCAGTACGGCAAGAGATGCCGCAAATCCCAAGTATGTTTTGAGAGGCCAAGAAAGCATACCAAAGACTCCACCACCATTTCCTTCCAAAGCCTGTCGCCACATTTCGTCTGGTGTAAAAGAAATATGAAAAAGGCTGGCTGCCGCAAGTAAGAAGAGGATTGCTCCCAGGCCATGCGTTGGTCTATAGTCATAGTCATTATCCTTTATAAAAAACCAAGCTATGAGAAGAACAATAAGTGGAGTAACATACCGAATTTTTCCAAAAAGAAAACTGAGAACCCAATTGCTCAGCATTTCGCCGACTGCCCCAGCTTTGCCAAAAAATGACAAAGTAATAATAAAAGCAAAAACAACAAGAAGGATTGCAATAATCCCTTGTGAAAGTGTTGCATCAAGCACATGTTGCTCTTCTTTTTTTCGTCTGCCCATAGATGAAGATATTGTAGCACAAAAGAGAACTCCTCAAAAGATCCTCTTTGTTTTTTTGAAGAAAAAATATTGATTTTGATTTTTGCTACCTCATAAAGAGACAGAAGATTTTCAGAGGAATTCACATTTATGAAAATAGATGATACATTATATATATGGAAGAGTAGGGATTTAGGGAACAGAACAGAATTTAAATCAAGTGTGTAACTGTGGATAAGTTGTGTAAAAAGGGATAAGTTTAATTTATTATCTAAAATTAGCAAAAAAATGGAAATTTTGTAATTCGTATGTGAGCTTGACAAAGGATAGTATATTCATTATAATAGCGACAACAATAAATAGACGCCGGCCCGTGTGACAAAAGGTCTGAAATTCCTCTAGATTAGGCGCAAAAATCTCTCTTGTAACAAAGGGACATCTGTCATGATTTCACACATAAGGCCACAATAAAAAGATAGCACCGGTTTTAGAGCCCGTGTTTTTTTGTTGCCGTAAAAATGAATGATGAGAAGTAAGGTATTGAAATAGAGAAAGAGGACTCTATTATCGATAGTTTACTTTTAATCGTTAACTGACGTATATATGCCCATATACAAGCGCCAATGGTCAGAAAAAAGGCAAGATAGAAGCTTTTTTACTGACATTCGTGATGCCATGCCTGCCCCAGATCTTATTGAGGTGCAGAAGACATCTTATAAATGGTTTCTAGAAGATGGAGTAAAAGACCTCTTCCGAGAAATTTCTCCAGTAAAAGATTTTACCGGAAGAGATTTGGAACTCTTTTTTGAAGATTACTTCATAGATGAGCCAAAGTTTGATGAGGTAACTTGTCGTGAAAAGAATGTTACCTATGAGGCTCCTCTACGTGTAAATGCTCGACTGGTAAATAAAAGAACAAAAGAAGAAAATGTTCAAGAAATTTACCTTGGAGAAATCCCTATCATGACAGATAGAGGAACTTTTGTGGTAAATGGAATTGAGCGTGTGGTGGTATCTCAGCTTATACGATCTGCTGGAGCATTCTTTACCAGTCAAAATCTTCGTGGAAGAAATTACTATGGAGCAAAGATTATTCCAAACCGAGGAGCATGGATAGAATTGGAAACAGACTCCAACAATGTGATTTGGGCAAAAATAGACAGAAAGAGAAAAGTCGCAGCAACGGCGCTGTTGCGAGCTTTTGGTTACAGTGATGACGACACCATCAGAAAGTTGTTTGAGGATGTAAATACGCACTCAAACATTGACTTTATTGAACAAACTTTGAAAAAAGATATTTCTTCAAATGAAGAAGAGGGATTGATTGAAGTATATAAAAGAATTCGACCAGGGGATTTGGCAACTGCGGACAATGCAAAGAGTTTAATCCATTCTATGTTTTTCAACTTTGACCGATATGATTTTGGCCGCGTGGGTGTTTATAAGTTTGATACAAAGTTTGGTTTAAAGATTGATCAAGATAGCTACGATAGCATTGAACAACGTGTACTTTCACCAGAAAAGTTGGTTCTTGTTATAAAAGAAATTGTACGATTGAGTGTAACACAGGATCTGCCAGATGATATTGACCACCTTGGAAATAGAAGAATTCGTGCGGTTGGTGAATTGGTACAGAATAGATTTCGAGTAGGACTTGCACGAATGGAACGTATCATCAAGGACCGCATGAGTACCTATGATATTGAGACATTGGTACCAAACAAATTAATCAATGCTCGTCCGGTGATAGGTGCGGTTCGTGAATTCTTTATGAGTTCACAGCTTTCACAGTTCATGGATCAGATTAACCCTCTTTCTGAACTTGAACATAAGCGTAGAATTTCTGCACTTGGTCCAGGAGGACTTTCTCGTGATCGTGCAGGGTTTGAAGTTCGTGATGTTCATACCACTCACTATGGAAGAATTTGTCCTATTGCAACTCCGGAAGGACCAAACATTGGTCTTGTAGGACATCTTTCTAACTTTGCAAAGATTAATCCTTTTGGATTTATTGAAACTCCATACAGAAGAGTCATTCATACTGTTCCCAATGAAGCGCGCTTCACGAAAGATGAAATTGCTCGAGAAGATATTGCGGGTATTGTAAAAGGAGGAGAAAAGATAACTGATGCAATTGCAAAAAAACTTGAAGCAAATAAAGATATCAAAGAAGTAAAGGTAAAAGCCAGAGTGACCAATGAGCTGGTATATTTGAATTCTTTTCAAGAAGAAAAATCTATTACTGCAAGTGCAACGACACCTGTTGAAGCGGATGGTTACTTGGTAGAAAAACGTATTCCTGCACGTGTATATGGGAAGCCTGAGACCATTGAGTCTGATATGGTTGACTATATTGATGTGGCTTCAAACCAAATTTTATCTGTTGCAACGAGCTTGATTCCATTCTTGGAACATGATGATGCTACACGTGCTCTTATGGGAACGAACATGCAAAGACAGGCGGTACCTTGTTTGGTTCCGGATGCTCCCCTTGTTGGAACAGGAGTTGAAAAAGCGGCAGCAGTAAACAGTGGACATGTAATCCTTGCACCAGAAGATGGGGAGGTTACCCTTGTTCAGGGTGATAAAGTAGAAGTAACAGGAAAGAAAGGAAAAGTATACAGTTATAGATTGAATAAATACGTTCGTTCCAATGCTTCCAGTTGTATTGACCAAAGACCAGTGGTTTCACTCGGTGATAAAGTAAAGAAAGGTGATGTTCTTGTAGACGGACCTTCTACAGAAAATGGAGAATTGGCTCTTGGAAAAAATGTTTTGGTTGCATACATGGTTTGGGATGGTTACAACTACGAAGATGCTATTATTATTTCAGAACGTCTTGTTCAAAAAGATACCTATACTTCTGTTCACATTGAAGATTATCTCATTGATGTACGTGAAACAAAATTGGGAGAAGAAGTGGTAACGAGTGATATTCCAAATGTTTCTGAAGAAAAGTTAAAGAATCTTGATTCTGAAGGAATTGTTCGCATTGGTGCGGAAGTGCATTCTGGAGATATCTTGGTTGGAAAAATTACTCCAAAAGGTGAAACAGAACTTTCAGCAGAAGAACGTCTTTTGAGAGCAATCTTTGGAGAAAAGGCACGAGATGTTCGTGATTCTTCTCTTTATCTAGAACATGGAGAACATGGAAAAGTGGTTGATGTAAAAGTATTTTCTTCAGAAGAAGGAGATCGATTACAGCCAGGAGTTATTAAACAAGTACAGGTAACTATTGCTGACCTACGTAAAATCCAAGTTGGAGATAAAATGGCAGGTCGTCATGGAAACAAAGGTGTGGTTTCTCGTATCGTCGCAGTAGAAGACATGCCATTTTTGGATGATGGAACTTCTATTGATATCATCTTGACCCCGGTTGGTGTTATATCTCGTATGAACTTGGGACAGCTTATGGAAACCAACCTTGGGTTGGCAGCAAATGCTTTGGGATATAAAGCGGCAACTCCGGTATTTAACGGAATTACTCCTGATCAGATTGGTGATCAGCTGGAAAAAGCAGGATTCCCAAGAAATGGTATGTTGCAACTTTTTGATGGACGAACCGGTGAACCATTTGATCACTGCACCACTGTCGGATATGCATACATGTTGAAATTGAACCATATGGTGGAAGATAAAATTCACCAGAGATCTATTGGTTCATACTCTCTTATTACCCAACAGCCACTTGGTGGTAAAGCACAGTTTGGTGGACAGCGTTTTGGAGAGATGGAAGTTTGGGCCCTTGAAGCATACGGTGCTGCACATACATTGCAAGAAATATTAACTATCAAATCTGATGACGTCCCGGGAAGATCAAAGGCATATGAAGCAATTATCAAGGGAGAACCTATTACTCGGGTAAACTTACCAGAATCATTTAATGTACTTGTCCGTGAGCTCAAAGGTTTAAGTTTGGATGTAGCTCTGCTTGGTCGTGCGGACAATGGAAACTATCTTCCGGTTGAGGAAATTCGTGCACAAAAAAAACGAGATCGTGATGAAGTGCAAGAGGAGATCTAACGTTTTATTACTCAATCGATAAAAAAATTACATATGTCAAAAGATACACTTCATTCAATGGATTTCGATGCCTTGTCATTGCGAGTCGCTTCTCCGGAGGTTATCCGGAATTGGTCTTACGGTGAGGTAAGCAAACCAGAAACCATCAACTATCGTACACAACGTGCAGAAAAGGGTGGTCTCTTTGCAGAAGAAATATTTGGACCTTCAAAAGATTGGGAATGTTATTGTGGAAAGTATAAAAAGATTCGTTATAAAGGAATTGTTTGTGATAAATGTGGCGTAGAAGTAACACACTCGCTTGTTCGTCGTGAGCGTATGGGACACATTGAGCTTGCAAGTCCAGTTTCTCATATTTGGTTTTTGCGGTCTATTCCAGGGAAAATTGGTTTGGTATTGGATCTTTCCATGCAAGCATTGGAAAAAGTTATTTACTTTGCTTCATTTATCATTACGCATGTAGATGAAGAAGGAAAGGCACAAACTTTGGAAATGTTGAAGGCGGAATTTAAATCAAAGCAGAAACAAATTAATAACGAATACAAACAAAAGACAGCAAACGCAGAAAAAAATAATGCTAAAAAAGCTGAAATTTCTGCTATTGATAAAGAAAGAGAAAGTAAGCAAGCGGTTTTGGAAGAAGATTTCAAGAGGGTAGAATCTGAGTTGAAAGAACTTACCATGATGAATATCATCTCAGAAAATGATTACCAAGAACTTGCGTTACGATTTGGTCATTTGTTTGATGCCGATATTGGTGGTCGTGCCATCCGATTTTTATTGGAAAAATTGAATCTTGAAAAAACAGTAGAAAATCTTGAGGCTGAAATTGAGAAAACAAAAGGAACAAAACGTGAACGTATGATTCGTCGCGTGAAACTTCTCAAGAGTTTGGTAAAGAATGATATTCGTCCTGAATGGATGATCATGACAGTTATCCCTGTGGTTCCACCAGATCTTCGACCTATGGTAGCACTTGACGGAGGACGTTTTGCGACCAGTGATTTGAATGATCTTTACCGCCGTGTCATCAACAGAAACAACCGTTTGCGAAGACTTCTTGATTTGAATGCTCCAGAAGTTATCTGTAGAAATGAACGACGCATGTTGCAAGAGGCCGTTGATGCTTTAATTGACAACTCTGCTCGTGCATCAAAAACAGTAACAGCATCTACCGGACAAAAACGACAACTTCGATCTTTGGCAGATATCTTGAAAGGAAAACAAGGACGTTTCCGTCAAAACCTTCTTGGTAAGCGTGTAGATTATTCTGGTCGTTCGGTAATTGTGGTAGGACCTCAGTTGAATATTGATGAGTGTGGTCTTCCCAAGATGATGGCATTGGAACTCTTCAAGCCGTTTGTCATGTCTCAGATTATTAAGCAAGAACTTGCACACAATGTACGAAGTGCATCCCGATTCATTGAAAGTAATGCACCGGAAGTATGGGATATTTTGGAAAATGTAACACAAAATACCCGTGTATTATTGAATCGTGCACCTACTTTGCATCGTTTGGGTATTCAAGCTTTCAAACCAAGGCTTATTGAAGGAAAAGCTATTCAGTTGCATCCACTTGCATGTGCCGGATTTAATGCAGACTTTGATGGAGACCAGATGGCGGTTCATGTACCACTTACGGAAGAAGCAAAGTGGGAGGCAGAAAACTTGATGGCATGTGAAAAAAATATCTTGAAACCTGCAACAGGTTCTTCTATCAAAACTCCTCAACAGGATATTACTCTTGGTTGTTACTATATTAGTAAATATGCTGAGACGGATACCGAAGAGGTAAAGAAAATATTTTCAAGTATTATTGAGGCAAAATTTGCTTACAAAACTCGAAAGATTGGTTTGAAGGAACGCATCAAAGTACGCTTTGATGATATGTCTAAGTTTGAAGAAGGGGCTTCATCTATTGTAGAGACAAGTATAGGAAGAATTTTCTTCAACGAAATTGTTCCTGAAAAATTGCCATACTACAATGAAGCAATTACCAAGAAAACTTTAGGACAAATTATTGACCTCGTTTTGGAACTCTATGGAATGGATGAAGCTGCAAAGGTTTTAGATAGAATGAAAAATCTTGGATTTAAATATGTTACGAAGTCTGGATATTCTATCTCTATCAGTGACTTTCCAAGTATTCCAGAAAAGGCAGAACTTTTGGCACAAGCGGACGAGCAAATTCAGATGGTTGCAGACCAATATAACCAAGGTTTGTTAACAGAGTCAGAACGACATGCAAAAGTACTCGAGGTTTGGTCAGAAGTAAAAGAAAAACTTTACGGAAAAACAAAAGGAACACTTCGAAAAGATGATTCTGTATTTGCCATGATTGACTCTGGAGCTCGTGGTTCACTTGGACAGTTGGGACAAGTCGTTGCAATGAAAGGACTTGTAGCATCACCTTCTGGAGATATTATTGAGTTGCCAGTAAAAGGAAACTTTAAAGAAGGATTTTCTGTGTTGGAATTCTTTATTTCTTCACACGGTACACGTAAAGGTTTGACAGATACCGCTTTGAGAACAGCAAATGCAGGATATCTTACACGTCGTCTGGTAGATGTTGCACAAGATGTGGTAGTAACAGAAGATGATTGTTGTGATGAAGAAGGAGTAATGATTACAAAAGCCCAATCCGCACACATGGGACAAAAACTTTCAGATCGTGTTATGGGACGGTTTGTCCTCTCAGATATTACTCTTGGAAAGAAAACCATAATAAAATCTGGAGAAGTTATCACCGAAGAAGTTGCAAGACATATTGAACAGGCAGATTTGGAAGAAATTCATGTAAGGAGTGTGTACACCTGTCGTTTACCAAAGGGAGTATGTGTAAAATGTTACGGATACAACCTCTGTTACAATAGAGTTTCAGAAAAAGGTGTAGCTGCAGGAATTATCGCTGCACAATCCATTGGAGAACCGGGTACTCAGCTTACTATGAGAACCTTCCACTTGGGAGGAGTTGCCGGAGGGGATATTACCCAGGGTCTTCCTCGTGTAGAAGAACTTTTTGAGGCACGTACTCCAAAACACAAGGCACTTCTTACAGAGGTTGATGGTGTTGTAGAAATTGAAGACGCAGATGGAAAAGTAATCACCAGTCCTACCGGACGAAAGATCTTTGAAGGACGTCGTGGTCAGAAAATTATCAAAGTTCACTTTGAAGGAATGGATGAACTTGAAATTAAAGTAAATCGGGCCGACGATATTCGTGTAGAAGATGGTGGAAAAGTGAAAAAGGGAGATGTTATCTTAGTTCGAGGAAGTTCAGGAGAACAAATAAAAGCAAGTTACTCTGGAACTTTGAGAAAGGAAAAGAATAAACTTTACCTTTCTTATGAAGGAAAGAAAACGAAGGAATACATTGTACCAATTGGATATAAACTGTATGTAAAGAATGGTGATAGCATTGAAAAAGGTGACCAAATGACCGAAGGAAGTGTAGATCTCCATGAACTGTATGAATTGAAAGGGAGGGTTGCGGTTCAGACCTATATCCTCAATGAGATTCAGGCTATTTATGCCGCACAAGGACAGAAGCTCAATGATAAACATATCGAGGTTATCATCAAGCAAATGTTCTCACGTGTATATGTAGAAGATGCCGGAGAAACGGATCTTATACCTGGGGAAGTGGTAGAAAAGAGTCAACTTCTTTTGGCCAATAAAGAGGCAAAAAGAGAAAAGAAAAAGGAAGCAACCTCTCGTGAACTCTTTTTGGGAATTTCAAAAGTTGCACTTTCAACCCAGAGCTTCCTCTCGGCTGCATCTTTCCAAGAGACATCAAAGGTACTTATCAATGCTGCCATTACTGGTAAGGTTGATTATCTAGATGGATTAAAAGAAAATGTTATTATCGGAAGACTTATTCCAGTTGGAACTGGTTTCAACGAATAAGCAGTACGAAAAATAAAAAAAGATCCCAATTCTCGGGATCTTTTTTTATTTGAAAAATCTTTACTCGTAGATAATGGTTGATGGACAACCCTCTCCAAGACAAATTCTTCTATTTTTACAGATGTTCTCGTCTACTTGTCCATCACAGTTGTCATCTATTCCATTTGCACAAATTTCGAATCCACCAGGATGTGCCATATTGTAAGAGTCGTTACAATCAACTGGACCACAGGCTTGTCCTTCTTTACTGAATCCATCACCATCTTCGTCCGTACAGACCAGGTCATTTATATCACTAATGGGGAGTGAAAGGCCAAATGGTCCGGTGAGAGCAACTCCGTGGTCTGCAATTTTTACTGGATCGGTAATACTTTTGTTAAGAGAAAGAGCCATCTTTTGGATAAAGAGTGGAGGGAATGTTGTCAGTGAAAAAAATTCTCCATTTTCATACTCATAAAACACTCCTTCACCCAATTTTACAAATTGCCCGTTATGAAGGTTATTCAGTTTAAGAGAGGAGGGTGTATAAGAAACCCAACTTTCATCATTTACATCTCGTACCAGACTTGGCCAGTTTTCTCCATAGTAGCGTTTGGCTTGTTGTTCATCTTCTATAAGTCGTAGATCTCCCCCTGGAAGAACTGCATACACCTTGGGTGAACTGAGACGGGAAACGAGACGTGATCCTGGTCTATAGGAAACATGTCCTCCGTAAGGCTTTTGGGCAATGCATGAAGGAGCAAGTTCTGCTACATGACTAAAGTCATCTCCATACCAACTCTGGTAGATGTCTACATTTGGGAAAGAATAGAGTTTTCCTTCTGGTCCCATCACATACACAGCAGAAGCATTATTGGGACTGACTAAATTTCCGGGTGAAATAGAACAATCTGCAGCACGAACTGTAGATCCAAAGATAAAGAAGACAGAAAGAATTATAAGGCTAAGTACAAACCTTTTTAGAATGGGCGGGGAAGAAATCTTAAGTGTATATTTCATAAAGATATGTTATGTGAATTACAAGAGTAGTATAGCACGCTTTTTCTTTCACAAAAAGGAGAGGAGTTTTTCAGGCGTGGTTTATGCGGTGGGGACAACCACGCCGTGTAGGTGGTTGGTGTGAGGAGGATGGGGTTACGGTTCAACCCAGGCGGTCGTGGGATGCATCTCGCAGAAGGCAGCACCGAGGTGTCTGGCGGCCTGGATGCATCGAGCCTTGAGTTCCACGAAGTATACGAGAACCTTCCTGAACAGTACGGTGAGCGCTGGCACCCGGGAACTGATCATCTCCAGCGTGCTTGCGGCTCGTTCCAAGTGGTAGTCCCACTCCGTGTCCGTATCCCGGAATGCGGAGAGATATCCCGTGATCAGGGTCTGGAAGAGTGTTTCATCCTCATTACCTGCCATCTGCTCGAGACCGACTCGGAGGAATCCGAAGTGCTTCTCGAGATCCCTCTGTGGTTCCCCTGCTGCAATGGCACGTTGCAGGTTGTGGTTGATGGTCCCCATGTGTTCATCAATGAAACGTTCGAGGTTCAACAGGCTCCCCTTCTTTCAGCGTAGTTCTCTACGCGTTTTCCACGGTTGAACATACCCGATCTCCACCCAATAGGAGAAAATATATTTTCTCCTATTGGGTGGAGGTTGTTTTACCGGTACTCTTGGGTTAATATCATAGTCTTTTTGTTTCGTCAATGTTCAAGAATATTCGTGCAATTCATTTTTTCATATGTAGAATTTATTATGACTACTCTTCTCATTTTATATTTTATGAGAGTATACTATAGGAGCCCCATGGTCGGCAACAAAAAAGAATGAGTGTGGGTTTTCGAATTGATTTTTTTTGGTTCCTTTGGTAGTGTGTGGGTATGAATCTTTCCATTTATATTTAATGTATTTGTATGTCAGGACATAGCAAATGGAGTAAAATCCAGCATAAGAAGGGGAAAAATGATAAGGCACGAAGTGCTATCTTTACCAAACTTTTAAATGCAGTTACCATTGCCGCACAACAGGGTGGGGGAGATCCAGAAATGAACTTTGTCTTGCGGCTTGCTATTCAAAAAGCTAAAACGGAAAATGTTCCAAAGGACAACATTGATAGAGCGGTGAAACGTGGTTCTGGTGAGGCCGGCGATGGCGTGGTATTTCAAGAAGGATTGTATGAAGGATTTGGGCCAGGCGGAGTTGCAGTATTGGTAGAAACACTTACTGACAACCCAAACAGAACCATATCAGAGGTAAAACATGCTTTTACAAAAAATGGTGGGTCTTTTGGAAGTAGTGGTTCGGTAAGTTGGCAGTTTGAGCATTTAGGAAGAATTTATTTTGATTTGGAACAGGCGAAAAAAATTGCCGAGAAAAAAGAAGATTTTGAACTTGCTTGTATTGAAGCTGGCGCAGACGACATTTTAGAAGATGAAGAGGGGGTGGAAATTCGTTGTGCCAAAGAAAAACTTCAAAAGGTTTCAGAGGTTGTTCAAAGTTTTGGTATAGAGCCTGAAGACTCAGCACTGGTATGGATTGCAAAAGAACCGGTGGAAGTAGATGCAGAAACTTCTACAAAAGTGGAAACTTTTTATGAGGCTTTGGAAGAAAATGCGGATGTAAAAGAAATATATACCAATTTAAAATAAGAGTATGCTTGATTTAGAGGACCTTCAAAAAAAGGTTTATGAAAATAAGGTGAAGCAGGGCTTCAATGTAACCGATGTTGCTATGGAGTTTTGTCTTACACATGAAGAACTCTCAGAAGCATATCGGGCGTATTACAAAAAACTTCCGGATCTTGGGGAAGAACTTGCTGACGTACTCATTTATCTTTTGGGTCTTTCTGAAATTTTAGGAGTAAACTTGGAGGAAGAGCTCATACAGAAAATAGAAAAAAATAGCAAAAGAAAGTATGCTCGGGTAGATGGTGTTCTTCAAAGGGTGAACGAATCTTTATGAAGACCGAAGTGCGTATATTAGGTATTGATCCAGGTTTTGGGAGAATGGGGTTTGGGGTAATTGAAAAGGTTTCTGGAAATTTTAAACATGTGGCTCATGGTTGTATAGAAACCAGTCCAAAAGCAAGTTTTGTAGAGCGTCTACTTACTCTGGATCAAGAACTCAACAAAATCCTTAAGGAATATCAACCCACACATGCAGGAGTAGAAGAACTCTTTTTTTATAAAAATGCAAAGACGGCCATAGACGTAGGACAGGCAAGGGGGGTGATTCTTTTGGGGTTGAAAAAGGCAAACCTTCCACTCTTTGAGTTAACTCCATTGCAGGTAAAACAGGCTTTGGTAGGGTATGGACGGGCAGAAAAAAAACAGGTTCAGAAAATGGTACAGTTGGTTCTTTCGCTTGAAGCTGGAAATCTCCAGGATGATGCAGCAGACGCACTTGCCATTGCCATTGCTACCATTGGTTTACTCAAATTCCCACAGGGATAAGTGTACAATTTTTGCTAAAATAAGCTAAAAAATGCACACCTTGTATTGACAAATTTTGTATGATTGCTATAATGGCCTCACATTAATCAGACCGGACCTTGTTGGACATGCCCAACCTGTGCCCGATAATATTATGCATGTATGCTTACAAAACAAAGAAAGCAAAGAGTCATTAAAACATACCAGACACATGAAGGGGACACCGGTTCCTCAGAGGTGCAGATTGCCATTCTCTCAGCAGAAATTCGCGAGTTGGCATCACATTTGAAACTACACCACAAGGACCACTCTTCACGAAGAGGACTTCTTCGAAAGATTGGTGAACGACGCAGATTGCTTCGTTACTTGCAAAGAGAAAATCCAAAATCTTACGAAGAACTCGTAAAGAAACTCAAACTCAAACAAGCAAAGAAATTTATGGTCCCAGGTCAGACCGAAGTTGACCTCGATTTAGATACTGAAGAAGGAGATGAACAACCAGCATAAAAATCCTCTTAAACACCCCGATCAACGCGTCGGGGTGTTTATAGATGTACAGAACCTCTACTATAGTGCCAAGAACCTTTATTCCATGAAGGTGAATTTTGGAAACATTGTACGTGAAGCCGTAGGGGATAGAAAACTTATTCGTGCCATTGCCTATGTGGTCCGTACTGAAACACAGGAAGAACAACCATTTTTTGAAGCGCTTTACAATTTGGGAATAGAAACCAGAGAAAAAGATTTACAAATTTATGGAAGTGGTGTGAAAAAAGCAGATTGGGATGTTGGTTTAACGGTAGATGCCATTCGGCTTTCTCAGAGTCTTGACGCTTTGGTCATTGTTTCAGGCGACGGAGATTATTTACCTTTGGTTGAATATTTGCAGAAGAGTTCTGGAAAACAGGTAGAAATTGCAGCCTTTATGCAAACGGCTTCAAGCAAACTTTTGGAGGAAGCGGATGATTTTATTGATTTATCACAAGATTTGGATACCTTTCTCATTCCCGATCCAAAACGAAAAAAGAAAAAGAGAGCATAGCTTCTTAGGTAGTTTTCAAATTCCAAGTATTTGGAATTTAGAATTTATTTAGGAAGGTGGTCTTGAGACATCTAGATCTACTATAGATCTATCGTATCAGGGGCACCTCCATAATTTTTTTCTATGTTGAACGTAAAATCATGGAGCATTGAGTGGGGTGGCCGCACTCTCAGTGTTGAAGTTGGAAAACTTGCACTTCAAACAACGGCATCTTGTACCGTCAGATACGGTGATACGGTTATTATGGCAACCGTAGTAAAAAGTGATTCAATTCGAGAAGGAATTGATTACTTTCCGCTTATGGTGGATTTTGAAGAAAAGTTTTATGCTGCCGGAAAAATAAAAGGAAGCCGGTTTGTAAAGCGAGAAGGACGTCCAAGTGATGAAGCTATTCTTTCTGGTCGTGTGATTGATAGAAGTATCCGCCCATTGTTTGATAGTTCTCTTCGTAATGACATTCAAGTGGTCCTCACCGCGTTGTGTGTAGATCAAGAAAATGATGCAGCCATTGTTGGATTGATTGCCGCAAGTACGGTTCTGTCAATTTCTTCTATCCCTTGGCATGGGCCCATTGCTGGTGCTCGTATCGGTAGACGTAAGGAAACAAAAGAACTTATTTTGAATGTTACTCAACCACAGATGAAAGAGGATTCAGACTTGGATCTCGTGGTTGCGGGAACTTCAGACTCACTTATCATGGTAGAAGCGGGAGCGCAGGAAGTACCAGAAGATGCTATGTATGAAGCAATTACTTGGGGTCTTAAGGAACTGGCGCCAGTGGTATCTTTTATCCAAAAGATCCAGTCTGAAGTAGGTTTGGAAAAAGAATATCCTGAAGTTACAGAAGAAACAAAGAGTTATAATGAATTGATACAACAGGCTGAGCACTTTGTTTCAGCACAGGCTGATACCTACATTTTTGATACCGAAAAGTTTTCTCGCAAGGAACGAAAGGGAATGGTAAAGAAAGTTGCATTGGCATTGGAAAACGATTTGGTGGAAAAAGGAATTGATGAGGCAATGGTAAAACGAGTCGTTGGAAATACCAAAGAGTATGTAGGAAAGGTAATTTCTGAACGTATCTTAAATAAAGATCAACGTTTAGATGGGAGAAAGCTGGATGAAGTTCGAGAGTTGAATATGGAAACAGACTTACTTCCACGAGTACACGGAAGTGGTATGTTCATGCGAGGAGAAACACAGGTACTGTCTGTAGTAACGTTGGGGGCTCCAGGAGATGTACAGACACTCGATACCATGGAAGAAGAAGGAACAAAAAGATACATGCACCACTATAACGATGCCCCATACAGTTATGGAGAAGCCGGATTTATGCGTGGTCCCGGACGCCGAGCTATTGGGCACGGAGCACTTGCAGAACGGGCACTTTTGCCAGTTCTTCCTGAGGAAGAAGCTTTCCCTTATGCGATTCGTGTCGTCTCTGAAGTTTTGGGATCAAATGGTTCTAGTTCAATGGCATCTACGTGTGGATCCACACTTTCTCTTATGGCAGCAGGTGTACCTATTACAAAACCCGTTGCGGGGATTGCCATGGGTCTTGCATCAGAACAGGGTGGAAAGTGGAAAGTTCTGACTGACCTCCAGGATGTTGAAGACGGAAATGGTGGAATGGATTTTAAAATTACGGGAACTCGTGATGGTATAACGGCCGTGCAGATGGATACCAAAACAATGGGATTGAATTTTGATATTATCAAACAGACCCTCACACAAGGATACCAGGCCAGAGTTCAAATTTTGGAAAAAATGACGGCGGTTATTCCAGAACCTCGCGCTGAACTTTCAGAGTATGCTCCAAGAATTGAAACTATTACCGTAGACCCAGAAAAAATTGGAGAAATTATTGGACCAGGTGGAAAAACTATCAAAAAAATTATTGAAGATACTGGTGTTGATATTGATATTCAACAAGATGGTCGTGTTCTCATCACTTCAAATGATGCAGAAGCCATGCAAAAGGCTAAGGAAATCATTGGAAATATTGTGAAGGAAGTTGAGGCAGGAGAAATTTATGAAGGTAAAGTGGTTCGTCTTGAAGATTTTGGTGCTTTTGTAAATATCCTACCGGGTAAAGATGGTCTTGTGCATGTAAGTGAAATCGCTTGGGAGAGAACCAACAAGCCAAGTGATATTCTCAAGATTGGGGACATGGTAAAAGTGAAGGTAAAAGAAATTGATAATCTTGGACGGGTAAATCTTTCTATAAAGGCGTTACTTCCTCGACCAGAAAATTTTCACGAAGAACGTCCACACGACAATAGTCGTGGACAAGGGGGAGCTCCAAGAAATAAATTTTTCAGAGGAAAAAAATAACGAAAATCTTCCATAATAAAGAAAAATCAAGCCAAATAAAATGGCTTGATTTTTTTTATATTCCATGATTTAATCATTGTAGCAAAAAGAAAATTTGGAAGAAATCTTTATTCATAAGCGACTTAAAATTATATGTTTACGGGAATTGTACAAGCATGTTTACCACTCAGGAATGTTCAAGAAAAACCAGGACTTACCAGTTTTTCCATTGAGTTGGCAGGGCCAATGCTTCAGGGGTTAAAGTTCGGTGGTTCAATTAGTATTGATGGTGTATGTCTGACAGTAACCAAAATCCAAGGACATGATGTTTTTTTTGACGTAATGATGGAGACACTCAATAAAACGACATTAGGAAATTTGGAAGAAGGAAGAATGGTAAATGTAGAAAGAAGTGCTATGGTTGGAGATGAGATAGGAGGGCATAATGTATCTGGACATGTAACTGGAGTATGCAAAATATCAGGAGTAGAAGAACCTGAAAATAATAAGATTGTCACATTTGAGTGTGAAAAATCCTTTATGAAATATATTTTACATAAGGGGTACATTGCACTTGATGGAGTAAGCCTTACATTGGTAGATCCCAATCCAGAAGATGGAACCTTTAAAATATTTTTTATTCCCGAGACACTGGATAGAACTACTTTTGGTTTTAAAAATATTGGAGACTCGGTAAACTTAGAAGTGGATGTCATGACTCGAGCAATTGTAGATACGGTTGAGCGAGTTTTGGAAGAAAGAAAATAATTTTTATGGATATTTCTGGATATAAAAAATATAAAGCAGATTTAAGAATGAATGCGCCCGAGAATACTCGAGGACGTACTCATAGGAGTAAAAAGATAAAGGAAGAAGACCCTCAAGATCCAGAAGGTCAGTATTTGGAAGGTATTACAAAATTATTGATGTTAGATAGATTAGCATGGGTGGAGCGTTTAGAAGAAAATGTTTTTGCCGGAAAAGTTCAAGAATATAAACCAGCTATTTCTAATGCTCAACAAATGCTCGAGGGGGCAGTCATCCCAAGTACTGTCTTCTTTAGTTTAGAGAGATTTTTGGGCCCAAAAAATTTAATGAAAGAGGAAAGACATACGTTTGGTTTTTCTAAGCCTGATGAAAGATTTGATACTCAGAAACTTGCTGAGGCTCTTGGATGTAGTAAAGAGGAAGCGGTACAAACCTTATCTTTTTTTATTTTACTTTCGGAAAAGCATAGTATTCAAACTCTTTTGGAGCATTATGAAAGTGATGACCCTATGTGGGACTTTCTGCGTGAAAGGAAGGTAGACATCAACCATTTACAAAACGTTTTTCGCCAAGAGGAATTTTATAATGATGTAACCGATATTGCATTTGAACGAGCACTCCCCGTATTGGGAAAAAACCTGGATGCCAAAGGATTCTTTTTATTAATAGAATCACTGGATATATACAACGTATATGAAATAAAGAAGGCGGATCCTTTGTGGGAATACCGTCGTGGAAGTATTGAAAAAACATTTGAAGGAAAGAAAGGATCATTTTTAAAAGCACTCTCTGAAATGAAGATAAGGGAAGGATTGCGTATCCTCGGTTTGTACGAGATGATATTTGGTGAAATTACAAAAGAAGAGTTTCTACAACATTTTCCTTTGTGGTATGAAGCATCCAGATGGGACTACCAAAAATACCAAGAAAGATATAAACTGGAAATTCCTCCACAATCAGTAGAAGAGAACACTCCTCACTTTGAGCCTGAAGTAGAGGATTTATTAGTCCCCGCACCAATACCAGATGATTCAAAAATTGGGGAAGAGGCACCTGTTTTGGATAAGTCAAGACGGAAACTTTCGAGTAGACAAAAGAAGTATCTTGTCTTAGCTTTGGTAGCTTCACTGGGAGCACTAGGTGGAATAACCAAGTTTGGGGGAAGCGAAGATTCAAAGGGACACATTACTACTTTGGATAGTGGAAATGATACAAAAAAAGAGAAAGAATATCAGGGCATTCCATCACTTGTTCAGGAAAAAAGTATTCGTGTAAATAATCTTTCACCAGAAGACTTTGAATACAAAGGAGAAAAAGAAGAAGAAAATTTTGTTTCGGTACCTCGGTTTGAAGGTATGCTTGCAACAGATGCTTATACAAACATTGGAGAAGGAGGAAATCTTACACATGAAAGCGGGTTTGTTTTTCAGCCGGAGGATTATGATATAAATGATAGCAATTCAAAGCGATATACTATAGCGCAAAGAGTGTATGCACAAGCTGTTATTTTATATCCTCCGGAGTTAGGACGTGTGGACACAGGTTCTCTTTTTGTGGATGGGTATACACAAGATCAATACACGGTTGAAAAGGGGGAGCTTGGTAGATACCGTGTAATTTTAAAGAATCCACCGAAGGAGCCATTTAAGGTAGTCTATGATATTTTAGCGGTAAAACCGGTAGAAAAAATACCATATGTGGGAAAGAAGCTTAACGTACCTGAAGTGAGAGATGAAGGAATGCGTGATCTCAATAATCAGTGGAATATTGATACCAAAAAATATAGGGATAGTTATTCTCTTGCATTGGAGTTGGAAAGGACCATACGGGATCACTTTTCTTATCCAAGAACTCAGGAAGAGAAACGTCTTCCATATAAAGAAGCCCGCAAACGTCACATTGGAGATTGTGATGTTTCAAATCTAGAACTTCTGGCGCTTCTTCAGGAAAATAAAATACCATCCATGTTGGTTGGTGATCTACATCCTGTTCCGGGAAGAGAAGCTCATGGACAGATCCGTGCGGTTGTGTTTTCAGAGGCATTGGGTAAACAAGTCATTATAAAGTTAAATGCCACACCTTGGCGCATAACCCCAGAGGGGGAAAAAGAAATGGCTCGAAAGAGCTATGGCTCTTCTGAAAGAACACAAACGGGGAGTGTTATACAGGAGACCAAAGAACTTGGTGATGGAGGTAAGAAAGAACTCTTAGA
The DNA here is from genome assembly GCA_002787355.1 of Candidatus Magasanikbacteria bacterium CG11_big_fil_rev_8_21_14_0_20_39_34. GTDB lineage: Bacteria > Patescibacteriota > Patescibacteriia > Magasanikbacterales > UBA922 > 1-14-0-20-39-34. Next base: position 4,389 of record PCWN01000001.1, on the reverse strand, counting down.
ACTTATAGAAAGACGTAATGCACAAGGACGTGCGTATGAGCAGGCTACTCGTTCTGACCAAGAGGTAGGTCCTAAATACATAGAAGTTAAAGTGGAAAAGAATGATAATGGACGAGAAAATTTGGATATGCATCTTTTTCGACATGGAATATGGGGATATGCAGAATTCATGCTACTCAAATCCGGTCTTATGCCTCAAGATTTTACGGAACAAAAGCGTGTTACCGCCAATCTTACAAATGATCTGATAACTTTTTTACAGCAAAAAGATGTCATTTCAAAAGATGAAGACCCACAGGAATGGTCAAGGAATATCGATCAAAACAGAGCGAATTTGATTCAGAGCTATATAGACATGGAGTTCCCAATAGAAAGGATTCATAGGGCGGTGGAATAGTGTACTTGATTTTTTTCTTATTTTTTATTAGAATAGGAAACACTATGCCGCGGTGGTGGAATTGGTAGACACGCTTGCCTTAGGAGCAAGTACCGAAAGGTGTGAGAGTTCAAGTCTCTCCCGTGGCACACAGAAGTATTCTGGAGGAAAAAAGATTTCGTTTTCGAAATCTTTTTTGTTTCATTGTATATTTATTTCGTATCTTTTATAATTAGGAAAAGTAACTTTATTAACGCTGTTTAGATGGATAACTTTTTTGGACCAAGTTTGGATAAAAATATAATAGAAATTGATCTGCATGGTATTGCAGATCTGCATGAAGCGCTTCTTGTATTGGAAAAAGAGCTTTTTTATGTCAGCAAATCACAACAGAGATACTGTCGTGTGATTCATGGGATTGGAAGTGGGCGACTTGCCAGTGGAGTAGCCGAAGCTTTGAGCAAGAATCCTATGGTTGTGGAGTTTAAAACAGAAGAGTCTGGTGGAAGTTGTCTTGTATTTTTGTAGTCAGTTTAGTAGTGGTACTGTTTGTTTTTTGCAATGGTAATAGACCTATAAATTTGTTCCAAAAGAATGATGCGAATCATTTGATGGGGAAAGGTCATCTTTGAAAAAGAAATTTGTTGATTTGCTTTTTTGAGTAGACTTTCATGAAGTCCAAGAGGACCTCCAATGATAAAGACAACTTCTTGTCCGGAAGAAGTCTTTTTTTGTAAAAATTCTGAAAATTCTTTTGACGTTTTTTGGGGAGCATATTCATGGAGAGCAAGAACGAAGGCCTGCTCTGGAAGATGTTTCAAAACTTTTTCTGTTTCTGTTTTGGTAATTTTTTCTTTTTCATTGGGCGAGGAAAATTTTTCTTCTTTAAGCTCTACAATATCTATTTTGGCAAAGGGGCCAAGTCGTTTGAGATACTCATTTTCGGCATCCCTAAAGTAGCCTTCTTTCAGTTTGCCAAGACAAATAATTTTTAGTTTCATAGAAGTATGTTTAAGATGTAGGGATTGTACCATAACAAGGGCTAAATACCAATAAAAAAATGGCTGTATTGAGCTGTCTTTTGGGAGGTGTGGGTATCTATTGTATTTATCCACAAACCTTCCTTGACAGTGCATAAACTATAGTATAGAATACCCCCACGTCTATAAATTTGAAGTTTAGCTTTCACAAGCTAAAAACCATGTCCACAAGCTTTGCTTGGACCTCTGGATTCGAGTAACATCTGTACATGACAATTTGTTACACAATCATCTAGAGATTTTCCAAGCTGCTTGTAATGCCGCTGCTTGGAAGCGGTTTTTTTAAATCTCAGATGCAGGATTGTTTTTTCAAAAGTCGCGAACCGATCATTGAGAAAAGAATCCGATCGTACTTTACAATTGAGAAGTTCAGTATAATAAAAAAGTATTATATAGGTATGTTAGAAAGCACAATTGAGTGCTTTCATTGTATGCATTTTAAGGGCGTATGGTGGATGCCTAGACACTTTAGAACGATGAAGGACGTTGCAGGGTGCGATAAGCCTCGGTTAGATCCTAAGCAATCTTTGATCCGGGGATGTCCGAATGGGGGAACCCATCTCGAGTAATGTCGAGATACTCTATAGTAAATACATAGCTATAGGGAGAAGACCTGGTGAAGTGAAACATCTCAGTAGCCAGAGGAACAGAAAGAAACAAAAAAACTTCTTTTCTTTATGTTCGCTCATAGGACGATTTTTCGTCAAATGGGTGAACAGTTTGAGAATTGAGGTTTCGATTCCGTCAGTAGTGGCGAACGAAAGCGGAAGAGCCCAAACCTATGTCGTGTTCTGTCAGGAATGAATTTGTCTTTTGACTTATTTTGACTTGGCAGTTAAAGGACAGGCCGTTGCGATATAGGTGTTGTAGGATACACTTCCAGTTACCTGTGAGACTGGGTAGAAATTGATTCTTGTATAGTAGAAGACTTCTGGAAAGAAGTACCGTAGAGGGTGATAGTCCCGTATGCAAAATACGTTTCAATTTTTATAGGTGTATTCCTGAGTATGGCTGGACACGTGAAACCCAGTCAGAATCTGCCGCGACTATGCGGTAAGGCTAAATATCTAAAGTGATCGATAGTGAACAAGTACCGTGAGGGAAAGGTGAAAAGCAGCCCGGAGAGGGCGATGAAATAGTATCTGAAACCATATGCTTACAATGAGTTGGAGTCCGTCTTCGGATGGATGACAGCGTTCCTATTGAAGAATGAGCCTACGAGTGTGCTGTCAGTTGCAAGCTTAAGGACTTTTGGTCCGGAGGCATAGGGAAACCGAGTCTGAATAGGGCGATTAAGTAGCTGGCACACGACCCGAAACCGGGTGAGCAATCCATGACCAGGTTGAACCCTGTCGACAAGACAGGGGAAGGACCGAACCCACGCGCCGTGCAACACGCGGGGATGAGTTGTGGATAGCGGAGAAATTCCAATCGAACTCGGTAATAGCTGGTTCTCCTCGAAATAGCTTTAGGGCTAGCTGTATGTGTTCCCCACGGGGGTAGAGCACTGGATGAGGAGTGGGTCCTTCGGGATACCCTCTTTAACCAAACTCCGAATACCGTGGATTTATAGCATGCAAGTTAGACTGCGGGGGCTAAGCTTCGTAGTCAAAAGGGAAACAGCCCAGATCGCAAACTAAGGTCCCTAAATCACCGCTAAGTGTAAAAGGTGGTGTAGATTCTTTTACAACCAGGAGGTTGGCTTAGAAGCAGCCATCCTTTAAAGATAGCGTAATAGCTCACTGGTCAAGAGTCTTCGCGCCGAAAATGTACCGGGGCTAAGTGGTGTACCGAAGTTGCGAATTTATTTTTGATTTATCATTAATGAATGGTAGAGGAGCATTCCTAACTGCGTTGAAGTCGGACCCGTGAGGGCCGGTGGAGCGTTGGGAAGTGAGAATGTAGGCACAAGTAGCAAAAATCCCGATGAGAATTCGGGACGCCGAAAACCCAAGGTTTCCAGGGCAACGAGAATCGTCCCTGGGTTAGTCGATCCTAAGGTGAGGCCGAAAGGCGTAGCCGATGGAAGAGCAGGTTAATATTCCTGCACTTGGTAAAGTTTGTAATTCAGTGCGGATTTTAAAGGTTTATGCGTCCTATTGGTATGGGCGTGTCGCAAGACTGAGGTTGAGATTTCGATCAAGACCAAGATAGGCTGGAGAAGTTCCTAGAAAAGCTGGATTGCGTTAGGCTTTATCAAATCGTACCGCAAACCGACACAGGTGGGTAGGTCGAGAAGACCAAGGCGCACGAGAGAAACATAGTTCAGGAACTCGGCAAAACAGCGGCCGTAACTTCGGGATAAGGCCTGCCTCGGGTAACCGAGGCCGCAGCTAAAGACTCCATGCGACTGTTTACCAAAAACACAGCTCTCTGCTAACTCGTAAGAGGATGTATAGGGGGCGATGCCTGGCCAGTGTCAGAACGTTAAGGGGAGGGGTGATCTACTTCGGTAGCGTAGCTCTGATCTGAAGCGCTGATGAACGCCGGCGGTAACTATAACCGTCCTAAGGTAGCGAAATTCCTTGTCGGGTGAGTTCCGACCCGCACGAATGGCATAACGGTGTGGAGACTGTCTTGACTATGTACTCGGCGAAAATGCAAGTGTCGTGAAGATGCGACATACCTGCAGCTAGACGAAAAGACCCCGTGAAGCTTTACTACAGTTTGACATTGGTATATTGCTTCACATGTTCAGCATAGGTGGGAGCCTTCGGGCATCAGTGAGATACCACCCTTGTGCTGTAGTGTACCTAATCGATTGCCAGGAATCGGGTGATCGAGACAGTGTCTGATGGGTAGTTTAACTGGGGCGGTTGCCTCCCAAAATGTAACGGAGGCGTTTACAAAGGTTGGCTTGCCTGGGATGGAAATCCAGGTGGACGTGCAAACGCATAAGCCAGCTTTACTGCAAGGGCTACCACCCGCGCAGTCACGAAAGTGGAAGTTAGTGATCCGACCGTACGATATAGG
>PCWN01000009.1:52877-64382 GCA_002787355.1 Candidatus Magasanikbacteria bacterium CG11_big_fil_rev_8_21_14_0_20_39_34 | reverse complement strand
CCTGTGCTGGTGCAGGAGTAACAGAATTATATGTACATTCCCCACAACTCAGGAAGCTTACCCCAGCAGGGATATCATCTGCTTTTCCGTAGGTTTGTTGTCCATATCCTGGATTATTCACACAAACATAGTTGGTATTACATTGTGGATATGGATCTGCCTGTGCTGGTTGCTCAACGGGAGTTCCAACCACAGCATCCTCTGAAACCTCTTCTTCAACTTTAAGTTTTTCAAGATCTGCTTCATTGACATCACGAACATCTTTTTCAATATTTAAGCTGAGCTGTCCAGTAACTGGATGAAGACTTCCATCCTTTACAACGTACACTTTTCCTTGGAACCGTACGACTTGTCCTTCATGAAAGTCAGTAAGTTTTCTTTCGGTTACGGTATAACCCGTCCAGGCTTCATCGGCAATATCTCGAACAAGCTGCCCCCAATTTTGTCCATAGAATTTTTTCGCACTATCTTCATTTTCTATTCGTTCCAACTGACCACCTGGAAGAACAGCATATACATAAGGAGAGTTGAGTCGTTTTACCAAACGAGAACCAGCTCTAAACGGTACGGGACCACCAATCCCCTTGGTATCCAAACAGTTTGCGGGAACCTTTTTTACAGAAGAAAAATCTTTATACCAAGTACTGAAGATATCTGGGTTTGCAAAATAGTACATTTTATTACCAGGACCCAAAAGGTATACGGCAGATGCCCCCGATGGGCTTACCAAATCCCCAATACCCAAACTTGGGCACTGATCAGCTTTGGCTACCCCGGGTAGCATAGTAAAAAGAGCAATCACACAAAGGGTGATCATGGTGCAGACAAGCAATGAAAAAAGATATTTTGCCTGCCAAGAAACCTGTGTCATATTTTCTTGTTAAGAAGTTATATCAAGGATTAGTATAACATAAAAATTTTGAAAATAAAAAACGAGGAATCCACTGCTCCTCGTCTTTATATTCTTTTTTGGACTACTTTTTCTCCTCAGTATTGTGGTTTTCCAAAGAAGCCATATCGTACTTTCCCTCCATTAGAGAAGCAAAATCATCTTGCTCAACCGTTTCTTTTTTCAAAAGAAGTTTTACAAGGTTGTCCATTTCCTTCTTATGATCCTTCATGCATTGTTCTGCACGATCACGAGCTTCCTTCAAAACTCTATTGATTTCTTCATCAATTCGTTCTGCTGTTTTTTCACTGTAATTTTTCTTATCATGAATTTCCTGTGCCAAGAAGATCATTTCTTCGTTGTCTCCATACATACGTGGACCTAATATATCACTCATACCATAACGTTTTACCATAGCAGTTGCAAGCTGTGTAGCTTTCTTCAAGTCACTTGAAGGCCCAGTAGAAAGATTCTCATCTCCATAGATCATACGCTCTGCAACGTATCCTCCCATGCTCATTGCCATCTCATCACGAAATTGAGCAAGAGTCTTATACATAAGATCTTTTTCTGGTGTAGAAAAAGTATATCCTCCTGCCATCCCTCTTCCAATAATGGAAACCTTTCTTACCGGATCACAATGCTTCATAAAGTGCCCCACAATAGCATGCCCAGCCTCATGATAAGCCGTCATTTCTCTGTCCTTTTCACTCATAATACGACTTCGTTTTTCCGGACCAAGCATAACTTTTTCTATTGATTCTTTGATCAGCTCTTCTGTAACTTCTTTCATATTATTTCTCACTGCCAAAATAGCTGCCTCATTGAGCAAATTATCTAAGTCTGCACCGGTAAACCCTGGAGTACGTTCTGCAATAGCACGAAGAGAAACATCCTTATTCAAGGGTTTTCCTTTAGCATGAACCTGCAAAATAGCTTCTCGATCATTTATATCTGGTTTATCAATGACAATACGTCTATCAAATCGTCCTGGTCGAAGCAGTGCCTGATCCAATACATCTGGACGGTTGGTAGCACCAATAACGATGACTCCAATATGTGGATCAAAACCGTCCATCTCAACCAAAATTTGATTCAAAGTTTGTTCACGTTCATCATGACTTCCTCCAAGTCCAGCTCCACGCTTACGACCAACGGCATCAATTTCATCAATAAAAATAATAGCTGGTGCTGATTTTTTTGCCTTGCTAAAAAGGTCACGTACACGACTGGCACCAACCCCCACAAACATTTCCACAAATTCTGACCCAGAAATATGAAAGAATGGAACACCGGCTTCTCCTGCAACGGCACGTGCAAGTAATGTTTTTCCGATTCCAGGTGCTCCCATCAGAAGAAGTCCTTTGGGAATTTTTGCTCCCATATCTGCAAATTTTTGAGGTGTCTTCAAAAACTCTACAACTTCTTGAAGTTCTTCTTTTGCTTCAACACATCCGGCAACGTCTTTAAATGTTTTTTTACTTTTGTCATCTTGCTTGGCCTGCTTTGCAGAAGATTGACCAAACCCCATAGCACGATTATTTACTCCCTGAACCTGACGACTCATAAAGTAAATAAGTCCCAAAATTAATATAATCGGAAAAAGATATGGAATAAGATTCCGTAGCCAAAAGAGCCACCCACTTTCTTCTACAACTTCGTAATCAAATTTTGAAAGTTTATCTTTATCTATCCCATAGTTTGAAGCAATTTCCGAAAAGCTTTGGCCCGGTTCTTTGTTTGCTTCAAGTTTTTTCTCCTGCCCATCCTCTTCAACCGTCACAATAAGCGTTCCTCCCATGGCCTCAATTTTTTTCACTTGTTCATTTTGAACCAGTTCAATCACTTTATTAATCCCCACTTTCTCCGGTTTGTCGGTGTGAAAATCCCCAAGACTAAAGAGAGCTCCCAAAACAAGAAGGAAGATGAATATGATCCCAAAATTTTTCAAAAGATTTTTCATAGAGATATATAAAGGGTAAAAGGTAAGAAATTTTGGCCCTTTTTGCAAAATACAATAGACCAAACAAACCCTGATTTAGTGTTCTTAGTATAGTGAAAAAGGGGTCATATGTCAAGGAAATGAGAAGAGAAAAATTTTTGTTCTTCTTTTTCTAAATACTCTCAACAAAGAGAAAAAATTGATACTTTTTAAAAAAGTTAAATAAAAAAAGCCCAAAAGGGACATGGCATGTATAAATGTGATGCGGTCCCGGTTGGGGGTGAGCCGGGGCCTTACTGGTAGGGATGGCTAGCGACGCATGCGGCGACGCTGGTGGTGAGGGACGTGGGGCTGCCGAGGTGCTCGAGGTGTGGGGGCGTGGATGCCACGAGGTTCCTCCTTGGGGGGAGGTGCAGGCTTCCGACGCTTCGGGGGGTATGTTCCACTGTCACTCATCTGCTAGCTCGCTCCTGTGTACCACAACTGTACGGACCCGTTCCGCAAGTTTGGCACCGAAAAAAGGTACATTCCGTACCGCTTTTCAATACCAAACTTGGGTCCAATAGTACTGAATTTTTGTATGTTTGTCAAAATCTTTTTTGATAAAAAAAGATTCCCACTTTGGGGAATCTTTTTGAAAGCAATTTTCTCAGAACTTATTCTGAAGCTTCAGAGGTTTCTGCTGGTTCCTTTGATTCTTCCTTTGCTTCTGGTTTTGCAGTCTTTTCTTCTTGTTTTTCAGAACGTGCCTTTACTCCAAAAAGACGGAGTCCAAGTCTGTGTTCTGCAGGTTCAATGCTTACTATTTCGAAAGCATGTCGTGAACCAATAGGGAAAAGTTCACGAAGTTCTTCTGTACTTTTGATAGGACGATTAGCAAGTTCTGAAATGTGTGCCAACCCATGAATTTGCTCATCCAGCTTGATCATAATACCAAACGGTTCTACTTTATGTACTTCTCCTTCTACTTTTTCACCAATGGTGTATTTTTCTTTTACCAACTTCCAAGGATCGTCAATAAGACGCTTTATAGAGAGGTAAATCTTTGACTTGTTCAAGTCAATAATCTGTGCTTTTACCCTATCTCCAACTTTCAAAACATCCTTTGGATGGTCAATTCGTTGCCAAGCAATCTCTGAGATATGAACCAATCCTTCAAGACCGGTACCAAATTTAATAAAGGCTCCAAAAGTGGTAAGGGCACTTACTTCTCCCTCTACTTCATCACCAATATTGTATTTATCCAAAACAACTTTTTGCTCATCTTCCCAAACAGCCTTTTCTGAAACGATCAATTTTTCATCCTTTTGATGTGCATCAAGAACCTTTACCTGTAATGTCTGACCAATGAGTCCTTTGAGATGTTCAAGAATACGATTCTTGTCTCCACCTGGAACTCGTGGGTAATTTTCCGGGGCAAGCTGACTTACTGGCATAAACCCAGTCAAAGCATCTACTTGCATCATCAAACCACCTTTGTTGGCAGCAAGAACCTTTGCTTCTACGGTAATATTTTCGTCTCTTGATTTCATCATGTTGTCCCAAACCTTCTGATGTCCGGCACTTCTAAATGAAAGTTCCATTTCTCCATTTTCATTTTCCAATTCCAATACGGTTGCCTCAACCTCATCCCCTACCTTCAAATTTCCATACTGTTTGGATTCTGCAAAAAGTTCTCGTCCGCGTACCACACCCGTTGCCAAACCATTGATATCAATGCGAATAGCCCCGTTGTCCACGGAGATTACAGTTCCTTTTATAATTTCATCTACTTTTGGAAGTTTTGCAAAATAGTCTTTAAGCAATGTTGCAAAATCCTGATTTTGTGCTGCACTCATAATATACAAACACTCCCCTACAAAAAAAATGCTGTTTTCAGCAAAATTTTAGAGAGGAAATCGTGTGATTAACCCCAGCCATGCTGAAGTCCGGTTATTCCGGTTTATAATAATAAAGTGCCGTGAGTATAGCATAATGATAAAGTGCTGTCAAGTAGAGAAAACAAAAGTCAAAAATATAAATAATTTAGCTAATTTTAGCTCAATTTACGAATAATTCGACGGAAAATAGGCGGATGTATCCTCTTTTTCCTACCTGTAGAAGCCATTCCGTTGCAATGACAAAATGAATCTTGCTATTCCATTCTACATACGTTATAATAGGGACATCCAAATTCTCATTTTGGAATTAGAATTTTTGATTTTGATTCAAAGATATGCATATTTCTTGGCTTGGCAGTACTGCTTTTAAACTTCAACTCAAACCACAACATGAGGATGTGACCGTTGTCATTGATCCTTACAAACCGGGAAAAGGTTCTTTCCCAAGGAACCTTGCCTCAAACATTGCCATCTATACCCGAGGTACGGATGATTCAATCACTATTTCAGGAGATACTTTCATTTTGGATACCCCCGGCGAATGTGAAACCAAAGGCGTTCTCATGACTTCAGTTCAAGGGAATAACCCAAATACCACCATGGTCCGTATAGATGCTGAGCAACTCAGTATTGCACACCTTGGCCTGACCAATGAACTCCCCACTGATAGCCAATTGGAAGTACTCTCAGATGTAGATATACTTTTTATTCCTGTTGGAGGAATAAATTGTCTTGAACCAGAAAAAGCCGTAAAAGCAGTGAATATGATTGAACCACGTGTGGTTATTCCTATGGCCTATAAATCTGATAATGATCCGCAAGCCGCCCCTCTTGAAGCCTTCTTGAAAGAACTGGGAGTAAAGGCAGACCCTGCAGAAAAGAAAGTTATTTTGAAAAAGAAAGATCTTCCCCAGGAAGAAATGATGGTGGTTACCCTTGCAAAGGAATAAACAAACAAATTTTGTTATTGAAAATTTTTTATGCCTGTCAAAAAAAGTCGTCCTGAAGAAAAAAAATCTAAGGCGACTAAAAAAATACAATCAAAAACAAAAAAGTCCACTGCAAAAAAAACAGTATCAAAAAGAAGCTCCAACACAAAGAGAAAAAGTTCCGTACCAAAGAAAATTTCACAAAAAAAGAAAGGAATTTCCACAAAAGGAAAAAAGATTGATAAGAAAACAAAGGCAGACATCAAAAGAACGGTAGATGTATTACCCGAGCTTCTTCTCATGCAGGAGTTACCGGAAAAAAAATATGTCGTACCAGTGGTGGATCCTCTCTTAGAAAACAAAAAAAAATTACAAACACATTTTGATTGGACAGAATCTGCGAAACGCCAAAAGATACTTTGGGCTTCTGTCATCTTTATGACTTGTATCATTTTTGTTATGTGGTTTTTCAACACAAAAATAGTTTTGAAAAAGATTCAAGAAAGTAAACCCACTGAAAGCCTGATTACCGCGACAAAACAAAGTTTTGAAGCAAGCAAAAATGAAGTTTCTTTAATAGAAAAACAGAATGAAAAAAATATAGGAAAACCGGGATCAAGTCCGGAAGAACAGCTCAAAGATGCTCTTCACACTTTCATGCAACAAATACAGACATCCACGAGCACAACAACAAGTACCCTTACTATAACAACAACCACAGAACCACTTACGATAAATCCATAGATATATGCCAAAAAAGAAAGAAATTGAACAACCCCCAAAACAGACCGGACGTGTAGAGCCCATTCCTTTGGTGGATGAAATGCGTACATCATATCTTGACTACGCCATGAGTGTTATCGTTTCACGTGCCCTTCCGGATGTTCGTGATGGACTCAAACCAGTTCACCGACGCATTTTGTATGCCATGTGGAATTTAGGACTGAAACCAACTTCAAAATTTTTGAAATCTGCTCGTGTCGTCGGAGACGTTATGGGTAAATATCACCCTCATGGAGATGCTGCCATCTATGACTCCATGGTCCGTATGGCACAAGATTTTTCCATGAGGACTCCTTTGGTTTTTGGGCAAGGAAACTTTGGTTCTATGGACGGAGATTCTGCTGCTGCCATGCGTTACACCGAGGCAAAATTACAAGCCATTTCTGTAGAACTTCTTGCCGATATTGATAAAGACACCGTAGATCTTCATCCAAACTATGACGGGTCACAAAAAGAACCTCGTGTTCTTCCTTCTAAACTTCCCAACCTTCTTTTGAATGGTTCTATGGGTATCGCTGTTGGTATGGCAACTAATATTCCTCCACATAACTTGGGAGAGCTCTGTGATGCCATTACCAAACTTATCGATGAACCAAAATCTACCGTTGAAGATCTCATGGAAAATGTAAAGGGGCCTGACTTCCCAACGGGTGGGATTATTTACAACAAAAAAGATATTGCCAATGCCTATGCTACTGGACGCGGTGGTATTGTTCTTCGTGCAAAAGCGGATATTCATGAACTCAGTGGAGATAAATTTCAAATCATTGTTACAGAAATTCCATACCAGGTGAACAAAGCAAAACTCATAGAAAAAATTGCAGACCTTGTACAAGAAAAGAAAATTGATGGAATTCGTGATCTGCGTGATGAGTCCAACAAAGATGGTGTCCGAGTAGTCATTGAACTCAAAAAAGATGCCTATCCAAAAAAAGTTTTAAACCGACTCTACAAGCTTACTGATTTGCAAACCACTTTCCATGTAAACATGATTGCTTTGGTAGATGGTATCCAACCAAGACTTCTCAACCTGAAAACTGCACTTGAAGAATATATTAAACACCGTCAGGTGGTTGTACGAAGACGTGCTGAGTTTGAATTAGCAAAGGCAAAAGATCGAGCACATATTTTGGAAGGGCTCAAAATGGCACTCGATAAAATAGATGCCATTATCACAACCATTCGAAAATCAAAAGACAAAGAAGAAGCCAAGGCAAACTTGATGAAGCAATTCAAATTTACAGAACGGCAAGCCCAGGCCATTCTTGAAATGCGTTTGCAACAATTGGCAAACATGGAACGCAAAAAGATTGAAGATGAATTGAAAGAAAAACAAGCCATCATCAAAGAACTTGAAACGCTCCTTGCAAGCGAAAAGAAAATTCTTGCATTGGTCAAAACCGAAGTAAAAGAAATGCAAGAAAAATTTGCAGATCCTAGAAAAACGCAAATTGTAATTGGTGGAGTCAAAGATTTTTCAACAGAAGACCTCATTCCAAATGAACCAACTATTATCTTTGTAACCAAAGATGGTTACATCAAACGCCTTCCGGTTGATACCTTCAAAACACAAAACCGTGGAGGAAAAGGTGTTATTGGTCTGACCACTAAAGAAGAAGATGTCATAGAACGTATTATATCTACCAATACTCATGATGATTTGCTCTTCTTTACTACCCGTGGTCGAGTCTTCCAACTCAAGGCCTATGATATCCCACAGGCAAGTAGAACCGCAAAGGGCCAGGCCTTGGTGAACTTCCTCCAACTGGCACCAAATGAAAGTGTTTCTGCCGTTCTTTCTATGGATGACGTATCAAAGTATAAATTCTTAGTCATGGCAACAACCAAAGGTACCATTAAGAAAACTTCTCTTGCTGACTTTGCAAAAGTACGTAGATCTGGACTCATTGCCCTCAAACTCAAACAAGATGACCTCCTTGAATGGGTACGCCCATCTACCGGAAAAGATGACATTATGATGGTCACTACTCATGGTCAGGCCGTACGCTTCAAAGAATCAGGAGTCCGTGCCATGGGAAGAACCGCTTCTGGTGTACGTGGTATGAAGATGAAATCAAATGATGAAGTGGTAGGTATGGCAGTTGTAGATCCCGCTCTGGTAAAAAATAAAGTTCTTGAACTCTTGGTGGTTTCTGAGAATGGACTTGCAAAACGTACCAGCCTTATAGAATATAAGGTCCAAGGACGTGGTGGATCTGGAATCAAAACCATGAACATTACCGATAAAACGGGTCGTATCGTGGATGCACGAGTGGTTAACAATACATCCGAAAAGGATCTTATGCTTATCTCCCAAAAAGGACAGGTAGTCCGAATCAAAATGACTTCTGTTTCAACACTTGGCAGAGCAACCCAAGGGGTGAGAATTATGAGGTTTAAAGCGACCGGTGATAAGGTTGTAACAACCGCTTTTCTCTAAGAGAAAAATAATAAAAAAACCGAGCATCTGTGCTCGGTTTTTTTATCCCTATTTTTAGGCTGCCAGGGTATCTACTTGCTTCAAAATATTACTAATCATTTCAGGGAGGTCAGAAAAATCTACTTTGGCACCGTCTGTCTTGGCAACATCTCCCCGTATACTCCCCAATGCTCTATTTACTCTTTGTTCTATATCTTGAGATAACTTCAATGCCATAGCATTCCCAAAGTTTGATTCTGTCTTCAACCTCTCGGCAACACCCTTCCAGAAAAAAGGATCCTCAGCATTTTGATCCGGGTTTGGGATAAGAAACTCCCCACCAAATTTGATGGCAGAGGACACGGCATCCATTCCGTCCCGAGTATATTCAGGATGAAAACCTCCATATTTTGTGGTAATATCGTCAACCGTTGGAATGGGTTCACCCCGATATGGTGCATCTGCGTATGGATTTTCTCTTGGCACCTCAGTTTGAGGTGCACGTTGTGGTTCAGCTTCTTTTGATTTTCCTTTAAACCAACTCATAAAAACTATTTACTATTACTCAAAAGTTGTAATGATTGTTTGAGTAATACCTCTGTGCTATTTTCACCATCCAGTTGTTTTATAACTTCCCGAACGTCTACAGCAGTATACCCAAGATTTACAAGGGCATCCATAACTTCACCCAAATTTTCAGATGTACTCACATTTTCTGCAATACCCTTTGGTGCTATTTTTGACTTCAACTCTACCACAAGACGTTCCGCAGTTTTTTTCCCCATTCCCTGTACCGCAGTGAGGTACTTTACGTCAGACCTGGCAATAGCACCTTGAATTTCATCCAAAGTTCCAAGAGACAGTATCCTCAATGCAGCCTTTGGACCAACTCCTTTTACAGAAAGAAGAAGTTCAAAAAATTCCTTTTGAGGTATCGTTTCAAATCCAAAAAGTTGCATATCAGATTCGGAAACTTTCATGTATGTAAAGTAGGCAACCTCTTCCCCTACTGACAAAGCAATTACCTGAAGTACCGGCAAAAAAAGAGTATACCCAACACCCGATACGGTTTCTACAATCACAGTCTCTTTTCCTTTGGCAAGAATTGTCCCTTTTATATGACTTATCATAGTTTAAGCTGCTTTTCGTACAGATGTATCCTCTTCTTGATCCATCATAGCTTTTAGATGAGTAAATCTCTCATGAAGATGCCCAAGCATTTCTTGATTTTCCTGGCTCATTTGAACCTGTACCCCATATTCTCCATTCAGATCAGCCAAAATATGGTCCCCTACTATATTTACAAAATTTTCTAACTCCAAAAATAATGCATAATCATTTTCCATGGTCTGAGAAAAAAAGTCAGAATTTTTTGCCTTTGTTTCAATTTTTGAGAGGATTTGGTCAACCTTCCTAAGATTTTGAGAATATTCTGCTTGATCTAATTTGTTGTTATGCATTACTTCCTGCACAATGGATGGTAACTCTTTGAAAGAAAGCTCACCCAATACCTCATAGTTCTTTCTAAAAGGCCCACCTTCTGGAAATCCTTTTGTCATAATATTTTTTCTGTTTATGTATTGAGGTATTCTACCATGGTCTGCACTCCAAAGCCATTGGCTCCTCCATGCAACCATGGGTGCATCTTCCCCGCCGTATAAGAACCGGAAAGATCAATATGAGCCCAAGGGTAGTCGGTGAAAAATTCCAAAAATGCAGCCGCGGTAGACGCACCGGCATACCGAGTTTTTCCAATATTTTGATAATCCGCAATTTCCGATTTCATAGCCTCACTATACTCTTCTCCCAGTGGAAGTCTCCAGAGAAGTTCTCCCACTGAATCCGCAGACCGAGTAAGCTTTTCTACTATCTTTTCGTCCTGTGAAAAAAGTCCTGATCTCTCTTCTCCAATGGCTACCACACAGGCGCCGGTAAGAGTTGCCAAGTCAATCACTTCCTTTGGTTTGTATTTACTGGCGTACACTAAAGCGTCACACAAAATAAGTCTTCCCTCTGCGTCTGTATTTTTGACCTCGATAGTTTTTCCATTCATGGCCGTCACTATATCATCAGGTCTGTAGGCTTTACCACCCGGCATATTTTCGCAAGTTGGAACAAGACCAACAATATTCTTTTTGATATTGAGTTTTGCAGCTGCATAGATTGATCCCAAAACGGTCGCACCACCCAACATATCAAACTTCATATTGAGCATGTGTTCTGCCGGTTTTATAGAAAGACCACCGGAATCAAATGTAATCCCCTTTCCTACCAATACCGTTGGCTTTTCTCCTTTCTTTCCATTATTAAACTCCACAATAATAAATTTTGGTTCGTGTTCTGATCCATTTGAAACTGCCAGGAAGGAACCCATTTTCAGTTTTTTAATTTCCGTTTCTCCCAATACTTTTACTTTTACATTTTTGTGGAGACGCTCCAATTTTTGAGCCTCTTTTCCAAGTTTTGTAGGAGTCATCTCAGATGGTGGCGTATTCCCAAGCGTGCGTAAAAATTCTGTTCCCTCGGCAATGCTTTGCCCCTCTGCAATTCCCTTCAACAAAAGATTTTTTTCTTTTGTCTCAAGTGTCATATGGAGCAACACTTCACGAACATGGCATACTTTTGCATCCTTTTCTTTATAGTTATCAAAAGCATAGTCTGCC
>PCWN01000009.1:46584-52868 GCA_002787355.1 Candidatus Magasanikbacteria bacterium CG11_big_fil_rev_8_21_14_0_20_39_34 | reverse complement strand
GTTTTTTGGATTGCGCAGTCTGAATAACCAATCCTAAAACCTGCTTGAGACGACGTATATCACATTTTTTTGCCTCACCCAAGCCAACCAAAAGAATACGTGGGTGATCCTTGCTTTTGGTATAGAGAAAACTAACGCTTTTTAATTTTCCTTCAAAATCCTTGGAATTGAGAACGTTGGAGATAAGCCCATCGTGCTCGGTATCAAGTTGTTTGAGAAGTCCTTCTGGCTTTTTCTTTTCAAAAAGTGGTACTACCAGGAGATCTCCACTTTTGGTACTCGTTTCAACGGAAAATTTCATCATAAAATTTGTGATTTATACATAAATGAGATCTAAATCAATTCTATACGGAAAGGAAAAATTCGTCAATTCTTTTCTATTTTTTCACCTTTTTTTCTTTCCTTGGGTGATGTGATATACTTATGAACAGAAAGTATAAATATACTTTTAAGCAAAAAATATGGATATTAAAAATCTCTTACAACAAGGCCGAGAAATATGGGGAGGTCAAAAATTGGACCTTAGCCAAATTATCGTTAGACTTGGAAAAGTATTTGGTGACATCTGTCGATGGGAACGCGATGCTCCAAAAGACAAAAATATGCATAACGACGATGAGCTTAAAAAGGAACTTGGGAATATAATATTTTCAACAATTCGATGGTGTGATGATTTAGGTTACGATCCAGAAGAATGCTTAAATATAGCAATAAATTGTCAAAAAAACTTTCAAAAGTAATGTAAAATTTTTCCAGTATATACTGGAAGATTACCTGTATTTTTCACTCTTTTAATGTCACCCACATGAAAATTGCCATCATTGGAAGCCACTCAACTGGAAAAACGACGCTCATTCGAGAGCTCAAAAATGCATTCGAGGAACAGGGAAAAGAAGTTTTAGTCCTTGAAGAATTAGCGCGTCTGTGTCCTTTGCCTATCAATGAAGAAACCACCATGGATGCACAAAAGTGGATTCTGCTCAACCAAATTGCCCAAGAAAATACCATTGATCACACAGGAAAGGTACTGATTACGGATCGTTCTACCATAGATAACTTTGCCTACATGTATAGGATTGGTATGAATCTTGGTGCAGAACATTTTGAACACCACGCTGTACTCCACATGAGTAGCTATGACTATATTTTCAAAACAAAACTTCTTGATATTTCTGCCAAGGAAGACGGAGTACGCACCGCAGATGGGCCGTTCCGAGACATGATGGATCGACTCATCAATCTTCTTCTGGCCAAACATGCTGTCCCCTTTCATCTGCTCCCGGATACTTTGGACTACAGTACACATGTACAGTTCATTATGGATACCCTACAAATACAAAATAGAGAAAATGAAAACCATATTCTCATGCCCGTATCTACTCAAATACAAAGTCAGGAAGTGAATCTTTCATAAAAAAGAGAAAAAGAAAAAGCCTTCAAGATATACTTGAAGGCTTTTTTATTATCGGGATGTGGAGCGAGGTGGGGTCGCTCCGAGGAAGAGGGGGAGGAGAGAAAGGGGGCTACGCGGCGGTGCGCACGAGAGCGGACTGCTGGAGCATCTCCAGCATCGCACGATGGTGCATCGCTTCCTGCGGGTTCCGATCCTCCTCGTCGAGACAGGGAGTCCCCTGATGAGTTGCCCGGAAGATCCGGGCCTCGTGGTGTGACACCCGCAGATGAGGAGTGTTGTTGGTGTTGGTACGCAATGTTTCTCTCCCCGAGACGTGACGGGCTGGAGTCAGGCCCAACTGTAAACTCCCGTATTTTTCCCAAAATGTTGAAAAAAATACGGGAAGTACACTTTTTTAGCCCTATTTTAGCTTTTTTTCACTCCTCTGTCAAAATCGCGCCAATGTACCATGATTTTCCTGCTTTGTCAACCCATAACCATATATCCCCTTGTCATTGCCAACCGATAGGAAAACCTTCTTTTTGTCATTGCGAGTGAAACGAAGCAATCCACCCATGCAAGCAGTGCTCCATATTTTCCACATACATTAACCAACTCAACCACAGCTCAAGCCAAAAAGTAGATTGCCACGCCGTATACTCGGCTCGCAATGACATAATAGATAAACACTCTTTCTGTTATTGCCCACCGATATTCAAATTTTCTTTCTGTCATTGCCAACCGATAGGAAAACCTTCTTTTTGTCATTGCGAGTGAAACGAAGCAATCCACCCATGCAAGCAGTGCTCCCCATTATCAACAAACACTACCCCACTCAACCAAAGCCAAAAATAAAAAAGGTGGTGAACATCTGTCCACCACCTTTTATAACGAAAAACTCTCTTTAGTTTTTTACTTCCAACTTCAATGCTATCTTCATTTCATCAATCTCCAAAGGCTCTCCACCACTTCCTGCTTCCAACTCAAGTGCCAAAGTAGCAGATTGAATTTCCGCTGCATATTCCGTCAATAGCGTACGCATATCTTCACTGTCGGTATCATAGAAAAGAGCTATCTTATCTTCTATAGTAAGTCCCTGCTTTTTTCTTTCCTGGTTAGTGGCACGAATAAGTTCACGAACCACGCCTTCCTTCTTCAGTTCATCCGTAACTATCACATTGAGACCAACACGAATATTCTGATCCTCTTTTACCACACGATCATCTTGTTCCCTCACCGCTTCTGTATGCATGACCTCTTTTACATTGAGTTCTTCTGCAATAATTTGTTCCAAACTTTCAGATATTTTTTCTGTTTGATAACGAATATACTGCAAGGGTTGTCTTACTTTTATTCCTGCTTCTTTTCTCGCAGAGAGTCCTAGCTCCACAATCTTTCTTGCCACATTCATATCCTTCAAAACTTGCTCATCCTGCATTTCTCCATTCCCTTCTGGCCAAGCCTGAAGATGTACAGAGACATAATTGTCTCCATGCAAATGCCAATTTTGAAGTTCGCCATACAGTTTTTCTGCAAGGAAAGGGGTAAAGGGAGCTAAAACTTTTGCTGTTGTTTCTAAGACATTATGCAATGTGGATAATGCAAAGGCGGCATCTTCTTCATCACTTCCCTTAAATCTATCACGAGAACGACGAACATACCACTGAGACAAATCTGCCACAAAATCTATAATGGGTCTACTTGCCTCTGCCAAAGCATAGGCTTCCATATTGGTAGAAACGTCTCGAATAAGTTCCTGGAGTCGCGCAAGAATCCACTTATCCAACACATTTGGAGAAGGTGTTTGTAGTGGAGGAGACTCCATATCACCAGCAAACATTTTGTAAAATTCCAAAACATTCCAAAGGGTATTACAAACTTTGTTATACATTTCACGTACACCTTCTTCAGAAAAGTTGAGAGATTCTGCATGCATAACTGGAGAGGTGATGAGATAAAACCGTATGGCATCTGCACCATACTTATCTACCACATCCATTGGGTCCGGATAATTTTGTAGACGCTTACTCATTTTCTTTCCATCTTCTGCCAAAACCAATCCGTTCACAATCACATTGCGAAAAGCGCCTGTCATATCTACGGGGATGGATGGTTTTTCTCCATAGGTAAGAGCCGTTGCCAAAATATGGAGGGTATAAAACCACCCACGTGTCTGATCCTGACCTTCTGCAATAAACTGTGCAGGAAAACCATGCTCAAACTTTTGTTTATTTTCAAAAGGATAATGCATCTGTCCGTATGGCATGGCACCAGATTCAAACCAACAGTCAAAAACTTCCTCTATTCTTTTCATGTTCTGACCACACTTTTCACATGAAAAAGTAAGTTTATCAACAATATGCTTGTGCAGATCATCTACTTTTTCACTGGTATGTTTTTCAAGTTCTGCAACAGAACCCATAACGGCAATCTCCCCACACTCCTCTGCATCACATCTCCATACCGGAAGTGGAGTTCCCCAATATCTATTTCGAGAAATAGCCCAATCTTTTGCTCCTTCTAGCCACTTTCCAAAACGTCCATCTTTAATATGCTCCGGAATCCAATTAATGTTCTGATTATTTTTGAGAAGTTGTTCTTTTATTTTAGTTACCTCCACAAACCAACTTGAAGTTGCATAGTTAAGAAGTGGGGTATCACAACGCCAACAGTGTGGATAGCTATGCTCGTATTTTTGTTTGGAAAAGAGTTTTCCATGTGAGGCCAAATACTTTACCATTTCTACATCTGTTGCCATGTGATCTTCTCTTTGCTTTACTTCCATGCCTGCAAAATCCGTCACCTCAGGAGTAAATCTTCCATCCATGGTGACATGCTGAATAAAAGGAACATTTTCTTTGCGAAAAACTTCGTAATCATCCGTTCCAAAGGCTGGTGCAAGGTGCACGAGTCCCGTACCTTCATCAGTTGTCACAAAATCTGCATGCACAACACGGAAACCATTTTCCGCTCCTTCCATTTTTAAAAAATATGGGAAAACAGGTTCATAATGTGCCCCTACAAGATCACTCCCCTTCATCTGTGCCATAACCTCAAAAGGTTTCCCCTCAAAAATTTTCATGAGCAAATCTTTTGCGACAATATAGTACTCACCTTCAAGTTTGACTAAAGAATATTCTAAATTTTTCTCTACCGCAACCAAAATATTTCCTGGGAGAGTCCAAGGAGTTGTTGTCCAAGCAAGTAAATGCACAGGACCGTCCATATCTATATCATGCAAAGGTCCAACCTGTTGTGGTTCTAAAAGTGTAAACTTTGCTGTAACCGATAAATCCTTTATGTCCTTATATCCTTGTGTTACCTCAAAGTTGGAAAGTGGAGTCGCACAACGTGGACAAATATGCATTGGCTTTTTCCCTTCGTATACATACCCCTTGTCCCAAAGCTCTTTAAAAACCCACCAAACACTCTCCATAAATTCCACATCCATGGTCTTATAATCATTTTCCATATCCACCCATCTTCCTATACGGTTGATGATAATACTCCATTCATTTGCGTACTTCAAAACAGTAGAACGACATGCCTCATTGAATGCATCAATACCATAGGCTTCCAGTTCCTTTTTTCCAGGAAGATTTAATTCTTTCTCAATAATGTTTTCAATAGGCAAACCATGACAATCCCATCCCCAACGACGCTCCACACGGTATCCTTTCATAGTCCAGTATCTTGGTACCGTATCTTTCATAGTACTTGCAACTATATGCCCATAGTGTGGAAGTCCGGTTGCAAAAGGAGGGCCATCATAAAAGACATAAGGCTTTTCTTCTGATCTCTCATTGACAGACTTTTCAAACGTTTTATCCTTCTTCCAAAAATTGAGCACTTCAAGTTCATTGTTATTTGCTTTATACATAAAAGGAAACTTTATTTAAAATAAAAAAACCACTTCGTGTGTAGGAATCCCAATTCTGGGACGGTACCATCCTACTTCCTTCATGTGGCGCTTATTTGTGGCTATTACGGGCCTCCCGGAAGAGTCTACAAGTATACCTTTTGTATATTTTTCTTTCTTCAGCGTTCCAAGGTTATGAAATCCCGGTTGATAGCCGGTCAGACGCTATTGTAATTGTATAGATACAGTATCAATTTTCTTCTCTCTTGTCAACTATATTTACCTGAAAAAAAGGAAGAATCTGAAGAGGAAATTCTGCTTGCCGTGCATTTTCCAGTTGGTCTATCCCACTGTGATGACATGCACGACATCTCGCCTGATACATATCCTTTTCCCCTACTTCCACTTCTTGTTCTGAACCTCCGGTCTTTTGGGTTCTGGTTCCGGGAGCACCACATTTTTCACAAATGGCATGCAGTTTGGTCACATATTCTGCAAGGGAAAGAAGTGTAGGCATAGGACCAAATGGCCTTCCTTGATAGTTTTGATCCAGTCCCGCACAAATAACACGTATTCCTCTGTCTGCCAGTGACTGTACTACCGGGACAATATTTTCATCAAAAAAATGTATTTCATCTATACCCACTACCTTTGTATTCTGATGGAGGAGATAGAGCATATGATGAGGTTGATCCAAGGCAATCCCTTCAATTTTCACTCCATCATGGGCAACGACATCATTGGCATCATACCGGTTATCCGTGACGGGTTTAAAAACTTGTACCTGTTGCTTTGCATAGTGTACACGTTTTACACGACGAAGAAGTTCTTCTGTTTTTCCAGAAAACATGCTGCCACAGACAACTTCTATCCAACCGGAAGTAGGATGAGTATGGGGTATCATAGAAAGAGTATTAAAACCGTTTTTATTATACCAAAAAACAATCAAAAAAACACCACAGGTGTGATGTTCTTTTGTGTGTTGATCCGCGGCGCTCGTTTACGCCGCGGAGAAAGGTGGTTTTGGTGGTG
>PCWN01000009.1:45400-46569 GCA_002787355.1 Candidatus Magasanikbacteria bacterium CG11_big_fil_rev_8_21_14_0_20_39_34 | reverse complement strand
GCTCAAGCTCCGCAAGGGCGTCACGATAGCCCTGCTCCACTTCCTCGAGGTATCCATCGTTGACCTCGAGGCTCTGCTCCAGGCCACGTGCCCGCGCCTCGGCTGCTTCAGCACGTCGCTTCAGAGACTCGACTTCATCTTGGAGCAGATGGATCGCGACCCGTTGGGAACCAAGGGTGGACGAGATGTCCTCCACCTTGTAAGCCCGGTCACCCTCCACGTAGTCGAGCTCTGCGATAGCACAGCCCTCGTACCCCAGCTTGAACTCGGCACCATCTGCACCCTTGCGGTACTCGATGAGGCCGGGATGTGCCTGAGAGATCAGGTGCACCACGCGACCGATAGCGGAGTTCATGAAGGTCCCTGCCGGCCACCGCATATCGCGGATGAGGTCCGCACACCAGGAACCGAAGTTCATCCACTGGTTGCGGGCGGACCGTGCCAGGGAGCGCACCAGTGCGATCCGGAACGCAGCGTCCTCCCGAGCTCCCTGGAGATTGCCCTGGTTCAGGTACTTGCGCCCTGGTCCCTGCAGACGGTGGATCTGCTCGCTCGCGGCAGCGGTGCTTTGGTCGAATTTCTGGCAGAGATCTTCCTCACGCCGCCGTGCTTTCGCGGTAGCCTCTGCGACGGCACGACGTACCATCGCCTCGGCCTCCTCGACCGTGATGGTCTGTGCAAGGCGTGCCTTTTCCCTGACAGCCTCGTCTGCTCGCCGCCTCTGTTGCTCTGCTGATGGACCCAGAACCTTGTTCGGATTCACGAGGAGATACTGCTCCCCCAGCAATGTCATGGCCCCAACCTGAACGGCGTAGGCCATGAACTCTCCGAACTTGGTCCGAACACCACCAGCAGCATCACTCCCAAAACGCGTAACGGCGTCATCGAAAGTGAACCGATGGCCAAACCCGAACTCACGCCGCATCTTCCGCATAAACCCGTTGTAGCCATCCGGCCTGTTAGTGCGTGCCAACCTCTTCACCTCTCGTGTAATGGTTTTTATTTATTTTCCGCACCCAAAAAAAGAATCTCCTCTCTTCTTTTAGCTATGGAAAAGAACTGGACGCATCAAAATACCATATTTTGTATTCTCTGTCAATATATCGCTGTTTTTTTTTACCAAAAAACCCCAGTTATGGGGTTCTTTGGTGGTATCTCGAAGGGGGATG
>PCWN01000009.1:44831-45391 GCA_002787355.1 Candidatus Magasanikbacteria bacterium CG11_big_fil_rev_8_21_14_0_20_39_34 | reverse complement strand
TGCTCAAGCTCCGCAAGGGCGTCACGATAGCCCTGCTCCACTTCCTCGAGGTATCCATCGTTGACCTCGAGGCTCTGCTCCAGGCCACGTGCCCGTGCCTCGGCCGCTTCGGCACGTGCCTCAGCTGCTTCAGCACGTCGCTTCAGCAGCTGGATCGTGACAAGTTGGGAAGCGAGGGTGGACGAGATGTCCTCCACCTTGTAAGCCCGGTCACCCTCCACGTAGTCGAGCTCCGCGATGGCACAGCCCTCGCGACCCAGCTTGAACTCGGCACCATCTGCACCCTTGCGGTACTCGATGAGGCCGGGATGCGCCTGCGAGATCAGGTGCACCACGCGACCGATAGCGGAGTTGAGGAAGGTCCCGGACGGCCACCGCATGTCATGGATGAGGTCGTCGCACCACGACTTGAACCCAATCCACTGGTTGCGGGCAGACCGTGCCAGGGAGCGCACCAGTGCGATCCGAAAGGCAGCGTCCGCTCTGGCCCCTTGGAGGTTTCCTTGGTCCAGGTACTTCTGCCCTGGAAGGAATACCAGTTCCGGATCGGGCTCAGGTTC
>PCWN01000009.1:0-44782 GCA_002787355.1 Candidatus Magasanikbacteria bacterium CG11_big_fil_rev_8_21_14_0_20_39_34 | reverse complement strand
TTCGAGCTCAGGTTCAGGTTCCGGTTCGGGCTCCGGTTCGGGTTCGGGCTCGGGTTCGAGTTCGGGCTCCGGTTCGGGCTCGGGCTCCGGTTCGGGCTCGGGTTCGAGTTCGGGCTCCGGTTCGGGCTCGGGCTCCGGTTCAGGTTCGGGCTCCGGTTCGGGCTCGGGCTCCGGTTCGGGTTCGGGCTCCGGGGCAGGTTCAGGCTCCTGTGCCAGCTCGAGAGGACATTCGTGCACAAAATCAAGCTCAGGATCAGGATAAAACCCGATATGCCTCGCCATCTCAGGGATGAGCATCAGCACCACGGGACCCAATGGGACCTGCTGGCGAGGAAATGTACCCACGTACTCGGTGAATTGGTACTCACCGTGCATACCATCTCGGATAAGATGGTACTTCTTCCATGCTAGCAGACACAGGGTTGCCTTTGGAGAACTCCCCAGCATGGCCAGCAGTGCACGCATCCTGAAGTTTGGGGAAGCAACAGACTTGTGGAATTCGAAGAAGAACTGGATCCATGCCCAATCCTCCATCTCCCACTTTGACTGGTAGGTTACCGCCGTCTTTCGCTTTTTGCCACTCCCCACAGCGGACAGAAATGCACGGAGATCTGCTGTCTTCACCTCAAAGACAACAGCCTGCGACCTGGCCAGATGCCTCGGTGCCTTTGCACTAAAGCCAAAGAACAGGAACCCCAGGTGAAGTACCTTGTAGAGGAGTCCCCTGACACGGCTTGGTGCCAGACCAAGGTCTGGGTCAGAGTGGTTCCCAAAGGCGTACGATCCGATCGTAACCCTCAAAGTCTGAAACCCCTTGAGGATCTCGAGCGCCTTCAATTCGCTCTCAGAGAACGAGACCTGCCCGTTGACCACAACGGGCTCCACCACCTTCACCTTCTTTACCTTCTTACCATTACGTGCCACGACACAATCTCCTACCGCAGTTCTTGGCAATTATATACAAAAAGAAAATAAAAGCAATATCCACTGTAGGCAA
Source organism: Candidatus Magasanikbacteria bacterium CG11_big_fil_rev_8_21_14_0_20_39_34 (assembly GCA_002787355.1). GTDB lineage: Bacteria > Patescibacteriota > Patescibacteriia > Magasanikbacterales > UBA922 > 1-14-0-20-39-34. The sequence goes on along the minus strand of PCWN01000009.1, from coordinate 43,785 downwards.
GTCTCTTTCCTCATGTTATAATGAAAATCAAGGAATTAACCCTATGCTTATGTATTCAGGCCCTCTCTTTATAGCTTCAGATCATGGTGGATACCACCTCAAAAAACGTCTTGTACGTTATATAGAAAATGAACTCAAACAAAAAATAGAGGACCTTGGTCCTCATGAGTATGCTCCGGAAGATGATTATCCAGACTATACACATCCCCTTACTCAGCAAGTTTTGCACACAAATGGACGTGGAATTGTGATATGTAAAAATGGTATTGGTGTCAGTATTGCCTGCAATAAAGTTCCCGGTATTCGATGTGGGATAGGATATAACCTTATGGCAGCAGAAACCATGATGCAAGATGACAATACCAATATACTTGCCCTTGCATCAAAGGCACTCTCCGAAGACCATGCCATGGCTATAGTAAAATGTTGGCTGGAAACTTCTTTTTCCAACGCAGATCGCCATGTACGAAGACTCGTAAAAGTCTCCGAACTTGAAAAGTAACCCCTATATGTTGTATGCCAAATATTCTTCCATCCATTCTTGTCTATAGTGAAATTGAATACAAAAAACAGATGACCTCTATTCATGAGGTCACAGATTTTGTGCAAATTGATATTGCGGACGGAAAATTTGTAGATAATACCACATGGTATGATACAGCTCTCATCAAAGAATATTGTCCGGTAAACTTTGAACTTCATATGATGGTGGAGAATCCACTTGAAGAAATTGAAAAATGGAAGGATATTCCACAGATGAAACGTATTATTTTTCACTACGAAGCCGTGGAAAATATTGTTCTAGCAGTAGAAAAAATGAAAACGTTTGGTCGTGAAGTAAGTGTCTGTCTCAATATTGAAACGCCATTTGAAGTGCTCAAAGAAATAATTAACCAAATAGATGGGGTCCAGTTTATGGGCATTATTGCCGGCAAACAAGGTCAACCCTTTCAACCCCAAGTCCTCGAAAAAATACAATCCTTTAAAAAGCAGTTCCCCGCAATTCCTCTCTCAGCAGATGGACATGTCTCAGAAGAAACTATCCCACTTCTGTTTGAAGCAGGAATAGAAAATTTTTGTGTAGGAAGTGCTATTTGGAAAGGAGATGGTGGAGCACAGGAAAGTTATTTGCGTCTCAAAAATATTGTAAAAAATCTTGTAGACAATAGATAAATTAATGCTGATTTTAGAATAAGTTATCAGTAATTTGTTTATTGTTAATCGTTTACGTATGCTTGATCTTGTTATTGTTGGTGCTGCGGCTGCTGGATGTTCTGCCGCTGTTTATGCATCACGAAGAAATCTTAATTTTAAAATAATTGCTAAAGATATTGGTGGTGAAGTGGCACTTTCTGGAGAAGTAGAAAACTGGCCAGGAACTATCCACACGACAGGAATACAACTTGCAGAAGATTTTCATGCCCATGTAAAAAATTATGGCGTAGAAATAGAAGATGGCTGGGAAGTAACCGCAATTCGTCAAGTAAAAAATTATCACGAAGTAGTTGCAAAAAAATTTACGGGTGAAGAAATCATCTTTAAAACCAAAACCGTTATCTTGGCAACGGGAATTCATCCCCGAATGCTCAATATACCCGGGGAAGCAGCGTTTAAAGGCAAAGGAGTAACCTACTGTACCGTGTGTGATGGACCACTTTTTAAAGGAAAGGTTACCGCTACCATAGGTGCGGGAAACTCTGCACTTGAGTCCGCGCTCATGCTTTCAGAAATTGCAGAAAAAGCATACCTCATTACAAAATTTGCAGATACACCGGAAACCAAAGGAGGTTTCCCAAAAGGAGAAAACATTCTTATTGATAAAGTTAAATCTCTTCCAAATGTAGAAATTATCTACAATGCAAATACTTGTGAAATAACTGGAGAAGGACTCGTTAAAAAAATCTGTTATACCAAACAAGATACACAAGAAAATGTTTACTTAGATGTAAATGGTGTTATGGTTCATATAGGAATGATACCTAACTCTGGTTTTGTAGATTGCGTAGAAAAAAATGAAAATGGTGAGTTGAATATAAGTATTTTATGTGAAACAAGTTGCAAAGGAATCTTTGCCGCAGGAGATGTAACAAACGTGCCACATAAACAAATTGCTATTGCCGCAGGTCAAGGAGTGACTGCAGCGCTTTCTGCCATAGACTACATTAACAAATGGCGTGAACAAGAGTAAATACATATGAAAAAAGTACTTCTGCTTATTGCAAGTAATGGATTTCAACCCCATGAATATTCTGTAACCCGTGCTGAGCTTGAAAAAGCCGAAATTCAGGTTATTACCGGCTCTGATCTTTTATGTGATGCTGTAGGAAGTGACGAAAGTGTCCAAAAAATTGATGTGGAACTCAAAGAGGTGGAAGCCAATAACTTTGATGGAATCTTTTGGATTGGAGGGCCAGGTGCACTTTCTTGTCTTGATAATCAAGAATCCAATAGAATAGCAAATGAAGCGATGTTGTTACAAAAACCCTATGGTGCTATTTGTATTTCACCAAGAATTTTAGCAAAAGCACATGTGATGACGGGAAAACATGCTACCGGCTGGAATGAAGATAATGAATTGCCTCAAATTTTTTCAGAAAATAATGTTGTTTATACTCCAGAACCGGTAGTCATTGATGAAAATCTTATTACCGCCGACGGTCCCAGTAGTGCAGAGCTCTTTGGAAGAGCTATTGCCCAAACCCTGATGGGTTTATAAGTTGTTTTCAAAAAATCAAAGAACATTCCAAATATCGAGATAAAATAAAATTCCCAAATGAGAGGGAATTTTATTTTTTTAATTTTTAAGCAAAAACAATTATATATCCAGATGAATAACGATTGTATGGAAGTGTGGATTGTTAAGAAGGATAGAATATTTTTCTTCTGCTTTTTCTTGAGGAGTACGAAGATAAAAAACTGCTTCCTCTATATATTCCCCAGGAGTTTTCCCTAAAAAAATAAAAACATCTCCATCCGTAGAGGTAAAGTCATGTACAAAGGTCTCATCCTGAACAGGAGATTCATGAGCATTGTTAAACATAACTGTTTGTCCCAAAAAATCATTCGCATCCCGGGAAAAAATAGGCATATTTTCCTTCGTAGCTACCTTTGGTACACATCCCGCTTGAAGTTTAAACATTGCAAGACCAATAGCAGAGTGAAGCCCGTATGCATTTCTATCCTGCCCATGTGAGAGAAGGACCTTTTTCAACTCAAGTGCTCGTTTGTAAATAAAGTAATCTGCAATCATGCTTATGTTTATAGGAAGTTTCAATGAAATTTCCTTTGGAAAAACTCTATAGTGAATTTTTAAATCCTGATCTTGTTCTGAATAACGATAGATTACTCCTCCCAAAAATATTTCTCCATCGTAAAAAGAACAACATTCTACGGTGTTTCCTTCTTGAATTTTTTCTTTTACTCTCCCGACAATATCTATAATTTTTGGATTCTCCTTTTGAGCAATGTTTGCCCTGTAAATAGGTAAAAATTTATTCAAACACGTCTCATCCACTTTTTCATATAGGAATTTAAAAGAGGAGTCTTTCAGTAACTCCACAGACTGTCGAATTCTTTTTTTTGTTGTTTTCCCAAAAAATTCCAACGGATCTTCCGCTTGCCTTAAATCGAGATGCCAAACAATATTTTGAGGGTAAATGATGTTTTCCATACGATTTACTATACGGTATCAATACGGATCATTTGCTCAAGTCTTCGAATATCTGCTAAAAGCTTTGACCGATCTTTATTGAAAAGGATGATATTAAAAACACTCGTACCTCCATTTTTTGCGTAGGCACAAGAGTCTCCAATTTTTTTATTGATATAAATTCTATTGAATGATGCAAGTGTTTGCGCCTTTTTTATTCCAGAGAGCTTCTTGAGCTTTCCCTCTTTTTTAGCAAAAAATTTCATTGCCACAGAATACCCTAACTTCTTTTTTGGAATAATTGGTTTTTTTCCAGCATGAATGAGAACGTCATTCATACTGTGATTAATATTATAAGAAAGATGATACATAATATGCCGAAAACCACCTATTCTTGGTCCTACTTCTATAACTTTCCAGCCGTCTTCCGTCTTCATAAGCTCCACATGAGCAGAAGTACTGCGCAACCCCAATGTGTGCACCGCCTTTTTCGCAACATCTTCTGCAATTTGCACTGATGAAGGTTTTAAAAGAGTTGGAGTAATTTGTTGATAGCCAAAAAAATCGTCAAAACCAATAAGTTTTCCTGTCTTTACATGGACCAATGGACAAAAATATACCTTTCCTCTACTGGTAATGTAGATGTCTATAGAATACATCTCCCCTTCCATGAACTGTTCTACCAAAACTTTGGGTTCCCCACGTCCCTGTGTCTCTTTATATACTTTATGTATTTTTTTAAAAACTTTGTCTAAAACAACCTTGAGTTCTTCTTTGTGATAACAGATGCTCACTAGCCTGCTGGCAGCCAAACCAGATGGTTTAACTATTAAGGGAAAACCAACTTTTTCTTCAATTTTTTTCATAGAAGCCCTACTCGTATCGCTTACCACAGTATAAGACGGTGTAATTTTTTTGTCAGCAGTATAAAGACGTCTTCTCATGGAGAGTTTTTCTGTTGCCCAGGTAAGTGAAGTCTCTGTAGGAGTCTTCATGTAAGGAACATGAGGAATAATTTTTTGAAATAACGAGGCTTGATCCTCCCCTCTAAAAGTAACGGCGAACAACTCATCTTGGTAAGGTAAAAGCGCCTTCTGTATAGAAATATCAGATGAAGGATTACACGGAATAAGAATGTCTACATTGTTTTCAAGTTTGTTTTGATATGAAGCAGATGTGTTCTTTAGATCAAATAAATAGGCAATACGGAATTTTGTCTTCTGTTTTTTTTCATAACGACGTAGATCCGCAATCATGGAACCAAAAAATTTTCCTACGTACAAAATTATATTTTTTTGAGATTGTTTCTTCATAATAAAAAAGACATGGACATACGCTCATTTAGAGCGCTAGTATACACCAAAACACTCATTTTGTCAATGAGAGAAGCTCACTAAGCTTACATCCGTATAGCCCTTTGTTTGGGATACTTTTTGAGAAGTTTTTGGATATCCTTCTTGTTTAAAATTCCCTCCTGTGCCCCAAACTTTTGTATCACACCTGCAGCATTTGCCGTTCCCCACTCCAATGCCTCCTTGACTTCCTTTTTAAAGATCAAAGCGGAAATGAAGCCTGCGGCAAAGGCATCTCCGGCACCGGTCTTTGCAATGGGCTTAACAGGAAATATAGGCATAAAAAAATACTCTCCATTTTGGTAGGCATATGAGCCACGAGCACCATCTGTTATTACCGGAATATCTACCCCCAAGCTCCAAAATTTTTTAAGAAGCGTTTGTACAGGTGCCTTTATTTGTAAAATATGTTCTGCCTCTTCTTTGTTTACAAAAAGCACATCTAAGTCCTGAAGTATCTCCTTTATTGCCACTACACCATGCTTCAACATGTAAGAACCCGGATTCATAGCCAGATGAACATTTGGATGTTTGTGAATCCACGAACGTAATTTTTTTTGTAACCTTTCAAAACCTTCACCAAGAGAAGTATAATACACCCACTTGGTCTGTGGCATTTCAGGAAAAATATAACGATGTTTTGGATGATTTGATAATACTGTCCGCTCTGTATCGTAATTGAGAACGATAGAATAGCGAGTCTGAAGATTTCGCCCCAAGGTAAGATATGTGGTATCCACATTTTTTTTCTTAAGTCCTTCTTGGATCATACGTCCATTTATATCTTCCCCAATCTGACTCATAATGGCTACTTTTGTACCAAGCTTTTTTGCCCCAACCGCAAAATTGGCAGCATTCCCCCCCAACGACTGTACAGCCTTTGCGATAGCAATTTTGTCTGCATAACTTAAACAAAGGGCCTCAGGTCTATGGCCCTTTTTCCCATAGCGAATCTGGGCTTTGTCTATAAGAAGCAGCGTATCGAGAACACAATCACCAATTGAAAGAATATCGTACACAAAATTTTATTAATTGAGTTATTTTAACCTCCAAAGTGTTTTATATTTTTTTAGATCCTCCTTACTGTGTTTGTGAAGTCCTAAAAGAATCTCAAAAAATTCTATCAAGGATGCAACCACAATAGCTGCAAAGGTAACCATGAAAAACATATTCTCAATAGACGCAGCATATACAAAAAGACATGCAGCTCCAAGTGCACGGATAAGATCCTGTCTATGTTCTTGTTCAATAAAGATTGCATATACCAAAAAGATGATGCCAATACCTGCCATCAAGTACAAAAAGTGCTCCTGAAGCGTGGTGGGAAAATACGGGATAAGACTTGCCATACTATGATTTTTTATTGCGTAGTGTATAAATCTCGTAGAGACTTGCACCTATAAAAATAACTTGAAGTGGAATAAATATTGGGTCTTTTAAAGAAATACTATACATCAATAAACCAAGACCTCCCCAAACAAATAACCAATCTTGTTTTTTTTCTTTTTTGGCAAAAATGGCAGTTGTAATAAGTATTAAACCAATAGTTCCAAATAGACGCATCAGATACAACATATATTCATTATCAAAGAAAAAAGAAGTCATTTCCATCTTGTTCATGGATTCTTTCTATAAAAGTACAGTCGGTAATCATATGCATTTCATGATAGATCATTGGATCAATTTCCCAACTTACAGGAGCCTCCACAAAAGTTTCTTGTTCATCTCCTGTTTCCAGATTTTTACAATAAAATTTTGCCTTTCCATCAATCAGGATCCCTTTTTCAGGCGTTCGTGAAGGAGAATTCCCCTTATGATAGTGTTTACCCGAAATAATCCCAGCACGACGAAAAAAAATTCCAACCCCATCGGCGTGGTATGAAAGAAGTGGAATATTCCAACCCTTTTCCGTCTTGTTTTTTTTGCCTTCCAGTAAAGTAACTCTTACACCATCCATATATTATTTTTTTTGAAGATCCACCTGTACACGTGTGCGATCAATATTTTCTTGTACTTTCTCTACAGTTGGTCGTTCTGTAATCTCTGCAAATCCCATCTTCAAATCCAAGAGAGTCGCGTCTACTTCCCTATTTAACTCTAATGTTTTTTTATTTTTGAGTGACTCAAGTTCCGTCATTTTTTGCAAAATTGTGCGCTGTTCTTGTGAAAATTTTTCTACCAACTTTTGGTATTCCTCATGTTTTTCTCCATCAAGTAAACGATGTAGCTCTTTCCTGGTCTTAAGCTCAGCTTCAACCATCGCTTCTTCTATTTTAAAATCTTCTTCTGAAGAAAAAGCTTTTTCATATGCATCTCCATCACGAAAACTGTGTCCCTCTTTTTGAAAATTCTGCCATTTATTTTTTAGATCTTCTCCAAGAGATGACAAAAATAACTCTTCTTGCATTTTGTTTCCAATCTCTTGCATCATCTCATATTCCGCTTGCCACAAAGGCCACGCATGCATCCCATACTCTACCATAAGTGCTTCAATTTGTTCTGGCGGGGCATCTTCCTGCGAGTCTGCATATGCCTTTTTTGCTTTATCATAAACAGCCTCATCCAAACCAACTGGCTTTCTGTCTAAAAGAATTTTAAAAAGTTGCTTAGTATAATTCATAATCAAAAAAACATATTGGCGCGACGAGTAAGCTTTTGATATTCCCTTCTTTGTTCAAAATGAGATTGTGAACTATAGACGGCTGTATAATCAATACTTGGACCTAGCAAGCAAATCCCCTGTTCAAAACCACGTACGTGCTCTCGAATTTCATCTGCCAATTCTGGATGTTGTTGCTCATTATCTGCCATCTGTCGCAGTCTCCCTATTTCATCTTCTATATTCTGAAGTACCATGTGAAAATCTTTGATACGTTTTTTATATTTTTGCCTTTCTACACTCAAAACAGATTGCCGGGTATGATCTTTAACTTCTTGGTAAATTTCTACCATAAGTACATTGAGTTCAAGACGTTCATCTGGGGTAAAAAAAAGTGCCGGACCACCTCGATACATATCTCTAAAAGATCCCCCAGAGGCTTTAAATTCCATATACTTTTTCTTGAGACCAGCTGATGCTTTTTTTAAAAAAATTTTTTCTCCCAAAATGCTTTCTGATATACGAAAAAATTCTAAAAAAGCTTGCCTATATGGCCAAATTTTTTTTCCAAATATGATCATGGTTTCTTCCAACTCTGTCTCCGTAAGACTTACATTATGCTGCATTTGCTCGAGAGCTTGATGCATATCGTCACGAATCTGCTTTGGAGTAAGTGGTGGAATCTCACGAATAAGTCGCTCAAAAATTTGGAGCGTATAATGTATCATTTCTTCTGACATAGTTTCAGATATCAAATGAGAAAATATCTCATTTTTTGGGATGTTCCCTTCTTCCAGTATACCAAACTTTAGAAAAAAATTGAATCAAGCTGAGATCCATTCTGTATAACCGTTTTAACAGGCTCAGAACCAGTATCACTCCCTGCTTCAATAGCCTTTACACACGTGTACGTCCCCGCGTCCCTATCCAGCCCCAACTGAGCGTTGATCTGCCATAAGTCAATTCCATATTTTTCAAAAATTTTACATGCTTGATCTGTCGTAAAACTCTGACCCTTTGGGAGTTTACGGAGGTGCGCTCTTCTTACCGTACTTGAATGCGCGGCGCCATCAGTTTCTCCGCCTTTTCCACCTCGGTGAGCTTCTTTATCTGCGCAAAGAAGCTTCTGCAATTGACTCAAAATAAGCTCCTCCAAGACCAGGTTTGTATCAAGAGATACTCTGAGTGATACGTCTCCTTCTTCTAATGCGTGGCGAAGCATATAATACCCATCCAATCGGCAACACAAAGAATAATTTCCAATTTTTATTTTAACATCCAAATCTACCGCGGAATCACGTGGTGAAAAAGAAATTTCATGAATGGACAATGAGTTCAAAAATTCATCTTCAATGATAATCCTATCTCCTCTGGGACTCACCAGATAACGGAGTTCATGTTTGAGACTCTCCCGTAGCCCTTCCACACGTTCGGAGATTCGTTGCCGTGTAGATTCCTCTAATTTTGGAAAGAGAAGTTGCATCGTTTCAAACGCAATTTCATCTGCAATCTCTGGCCAGCCACCGGCTTTTTGAAACCAAGACACTACCAACCTTCGGGTCTCTTCATAATCCTGTGGTAATTCCTCAACCAATTCTCCTTGAGATGGGTTATATACCCGTCTCAGATTTATTCCTGCTTTGTCCCGTATCTCCGCAGCCAATCTCTCATTCAAGAGCCTCCGTGCCGACGTTATTTGTGTAAGATCCATGATCAAAGAAAATGGATAAACTTTCCCATCAAAATTACTCTTTGCTCTTACTTTCGGATCATTTACAAAATCATGAAAATGCAAAATTTGCCTCCCCTTTTCTGTCGTTTTCAAAGCGGAAGACCGTTCTAAAAATTTACTTTTTTCTTTCGGTTGATCACCTTTTTGATGAACCTTATTGGAGAAGGCAGTTAACTTTTGACGAAATCTGACAAATTCCTCTGGGAGAAAGTTCCTTCCTATGAAATCAATAGCTCCATCAATATCTAAATGGAGCTTTAAAATTTCATCATCTTGGCTTATGAGTCCCGCCAGATGTCGATCAATATTTCCATCTGTTTCAGGAAGGATGTCTGTATCCATCATGAGAATTTTCAATCCTGCCTTTACAACTTCAAAATCAGAAGCTCTTAAAATGCTTTCTGCTACAACATGCTTCCTTTGTGCCTGGAGGAGTTCACTTTTCCCGGTATCAATAGAGAGACGAAGGAGTTCGGAAATAACTGGTCGGTATCGTTCACTATTGGTATACAACTCAAGCCAACGATCCATAACATCCGTATGCTCTTGTGTTACCCCAATTCGGTCTTTTTTTATTATTTTCTCCAAATTTCGCCGTAGTTCATCTTGTATAACCTGCGCACCCTCAGCATTTTTATCACTCAAAGCAGTCAATTTTTCCATTGAATCAAAAAATCCCTCCACATACAATGGATGCTGAAACATCCCCATCAATACCTCTCGAAGTACATTTTCTTTCTCCTTTGACTTAATGGCTTGAGAAAAATCTGCCAACTTTTCTGTAAAAAAAAGATGCCCAGGTCGGGTCTTTTCAGAATCCAAAATGGCCGCTTTGATATCTTCAAGACGTCCTTCATGTTCCTCTGTAGATACCTGTTTGACTCCATCAAGGTACCGTAGTCGTGCTTCTTTTGAATCCATATTTTTTAAGAAACAAAATATTTGTGTATCTGATACATGGCAATTCCCGCAGCAATACTCACATTTAAACTTTCCTTTTTTCCATACATAGGAATATGAACAACAAAGTCGCATTGTGATAGTACTTTCTCCGACAAGCCATCCACTTCATTACCCACCACCAAGGCAAGATCCTTTTCTCTATTATACTCTACTTTGGAAATATCTTCACTTCCCTCCGTTTTTTCTAAGCCAACTATTTCAACTCCTTTTTTTTTGAGATCTCTCAACAACTCAACAATATCTTCCCTCTTTTCCCATGGAACCCACTTTTCTGCACCAAGGGAAACCTTATCTATCTGAATTTTTGGTGGTTCTGCCGTATAGCCAACTAAAAAAAGCTTGTCAAAACCACAAGCATCTGCTGTACGAAACATGGCACCAACATTATGACAGGAACGGATATCCGGAAGTATAAGATAAAGATTTTGCGGCATATCCGGTATATTAGCTTAAAAAATGTTCTTGTTCAAGAATTTCATTTCCCCTTTCGTAACTTTCTATACTGATCTAAATCCGTAACTCCATTCACAGTGGATTCCTTTACGGCATTTTCCTTTGGGACTGACGTCGGAGCCCCCTCATCGGGACGCATAAAATATTCAAAGAGAGATTCACCACCCTCTGGAAAATTATCTCCATCATCCACTTCTTGTCCCTCTTTTGCTTCATTTTCATACAAAAAATTGTCCCGAAGATCGTTTGTAAAATTTAAAAGACCTTCCCTCTCTATAACATGTAAATCAAATAACTTCCTTTCACATTCAGATAATGCCCTATCTAACTGTGAAAGAACTTGTGAAGAACATTCATGTAAATACACCCCTTCCTCATTCGAATCCTCAATGGAAAGTGCTTCTTTTATCTTATTATTGAGATCCTCTAAAACTCGAACTATCTGACAAATCTGAGAACCTTCTCCACCACAACTCAACGGATCAAAATTTTCATCAAAAAAATTATCTGGTAACTTATTTTCAGACCAAAGATAACTCATGATCTCAAAAACAAGTTGTACATAAGGTTTCCCCTGAGTAAGTTGGGTTTTTTCTATTGTAGGATTCCCCTCTAAAAGCGCCTTCAACAGAATGGACTCTGCAGAATATGACATTCCAAAGTATTAAATATGGATTAACCAATCGTCACTTTTGGTAAAAATAAAAAAACGGATATAAACAACAGAATACCCGTCAAAAGATAAATATAAACAAGAGAAAAATCAAATTGAATAGGAGCTTTTTCGCTCTTTGTATTTTTTTGCATATTTTTGTTTTTATTTTTGTTTTTTGCGTGTTTTTCACGCGTGTGGTCTACGACCTTTTTGACTCTATATGTACATTATAGCACAAAAAAGGGCATTTGTCAAGTGGCAAAAAATTTTAATGTACCTCAATAAGCTCTAAAATAGCACGAATTGACTGTTCTCGCTCAAAAGGAAGCTCTGAAAAATCAAGCGAGTCCACCATATCAATCACATTTCCCAGTCGGATCAGAAAAACGTCCAAAAATGTAATATCTCCTTGACCATTTTCTGCTCGTTCACACACTTTTTCTGCTTGATCTATAAAATGCATGAGCTTGTCATATGCCTGAGGTAATTCTTGCGAAGATAAGAGATCTCCACGTACATTCCTCATCACCCCCCTGAGTTGATCGAGCCGCGCTTCTAAAAAAGCAGCGCGTTCTTGTCTGAGGATGCGAAGCTGCTCTGGAGTGAGCTCATGTTCAAGCACAAGAAATGATTTTTTTTCTGACATATTATTTGGTTTCTTCTTTCATCCTCCATTAAACCATATTTATTGAATTTTTTCTATAAGTGTCGTACAATATATCATATTGAAATGTACAATGTACTATGAAACTTTCAAAACTTCTTATTGATTTTCTTGAACATTTAGAAATAGAAAAAAATCGCAGTCAAAAAACCCTGCGCAATTATGATTTTTATCTCAAACGGTTTGTTGAATGGTTTGGAGATAAGGACCCCGGAAAAATTCAAGGAGAAGATGTCCGTCAATATCGCCTTTGGCTCAATAGATTGATAGACAACCATGGCGATCCTTTGAAAAAAAATACTCAAAATTATCATCTTATTGCGCTACGGTCTTTTTTGAAATACCTTTCCAAAAGAGATATAGAAACACTTGCCCCGGAAAAAATTGAACTCATGAAAATGCCCGATCGCGAAGTTTCTTTTTTGGATGAAGCAGAAGTAAGCCGACTTCTGGATGCCCCTCTCAAGCAGAAAAACATGAAAATTCTGCAAGAAAAAAATAGGAAGGTACCCTCAACGGCTCTTATACTCCTCAGGGATAAGGCCATTCTTGAAATGCTCTTTAGTACCGGTCTGCGTGTTTCTGAACTTGCAAAACTCAAAAAAGAAAATGTTAACCTTAAACGTGAAGAATTCTCTGTAACCGGAAAAGGCAGCAAAAGAAGAATAGTCTTTCTCTCAGAACAGGCAAAATACCACCTTAAACGCTATTTAGACGCACGATCAGACATAAACCCGTTCCTCTTTATATCTCATGATAAAAGAACTGGAAATAAGCAAAAATTGGGAAATTCTGAAGATCTTGCCCTTACCTCACGATCCATCCAGCGTATTGTTCAAAAATGGGCAAAGGTAGCCGGAATTACCAAGCCTGTGACACCTCATACCCTCCGTCACTCTTTTGCTACAGATCTCTTAGGGAGTGGTGCAGATATTCGCAGTGTGCAGACCATGCTCGGGCATTCTTCTATTACTACCACACAAATTTATACCCATATTACAGACCAAGGTTTGCGCAACATACACAAAAAATTTCATGGAAAAAAGAGGAAAGGAGACTAAAAGAAGATTCTATCTTGACTTTCCTCCCCTTTTCCACTAAAATAGCCACATTCCTGGGCCCATAGTTCAATGGATAGAACACCAGCCTTCTAAGCTGGTTATCTAGGTTCGATTCCTAGTGGGCCTACCAATATATCTCTCTTACGTACTGGGGAGTAGATCTCCTCTGCCCGCCCTGTTACTTGCACAAACTTCCTCGACTGCTATAATGAAGCTAGAAGGAATTTTATTCTTAAATATCTTCATATGGGCCCATTTTTTGTAATCATCCTCATTCTCATTCTCGCAAGTATTCGCCAAGTAAACGAATACCAAAGAGGCGTAAAGTTTTTTTTTGGAAAATTTCATAGTGTCGTTCAACCGGGATGGCGTCTCATTTTTCCTGTTGTGCAAAGTATGACAAAAGTGGACATGCGTGTAAAAGCCGTTGATGTCCCCTACCAAGAAGCCATCACCAAAGATAACGTTTCCGCAAAAATTAATGCAGTTATCTACTACAAGGTGACGGACGCTTCAAAAGCTATTTTGGAAGTAGAAAACTTTTGGTTTGCGGTTTCACAACTCGCACAAACAACCATGCGTAACGTGGTAGGAGAGATGGAACTTGATGAACTCCTTGCCAATCGTGATGCTGCAGCAAAAAAAATTGAAACTCAAGTAGACAAGGCGAGTGATCCTTGGGGAATTAAAGTTGAATCTGTAGAACTCAAAGATGTTGTCCTCCCAGATAATATGCAACGAGTTATCGCAAAACAGGCAGAAGCAGAGCGTGAACGACGTGCCGTTATCATAAAGTCTGGAGGTGAAGTCATTGCAGCAGAAAATCTTGCAAAAGCAGCTGGAATGCTCTCAAGTCAGTCTGGGGCACTCCATTTACGAACACTCAACACTCTCAATGATTTAAGCTCTGATCAGTCAAATACGGTTATATTTGCCGTTCCACTTGAGATTCTCCGTGCCTTTGAAAAAATGGGAGATAAATAATCTCTTCACGAAAAAATCGTCCTCTTTTCCTCTCTCTTCTTTGTAAAGATCTGTCTTGACATATTTAGGTTTTTTTCGTATACTGAGAGACATCGAAATTCTTAGGAAGAATTCAGATTTTTTCACCAATATATAAACCTCTAAAATTCTTTGAGCTTACAAAGTCCCCAATGGGGTGGCTATGGTGTAGTGGTAACACAGAGGCTTGTGGTGCCTTTATCACGGGTTCAATCCCCGTTAGCCACCCCAATGTGGATTTTGTAAAAAAAAATTTTAAACATGCATTGACTATTGCATGTTTTTTTGTTAGTTTAATTTTGCATCAATAACCAGGAGGCTCCCATGGCCACCTTCGAAATTCCAGATCTCCCTGAAGGTCTTCCCCCCATCTACGAAGGGAGCGATGATCCCCCACAAGAGGTGAGCCTCCACTGGCTCCACGCACTCTTCTGCGCACTCAAGCCTCTTACCCGGTTTCAGCTTGGAGATGGTGCTCCCGCTGTAGGCATCATCGTGAGGTGCTCTGCCTACGACTCCGTGGATGTCACTCCAACGTCCACCTGGCCCAACACAAGACTCCATGATGACTCCATCCATGATGTCATGGGAGATGACGTGGAGGGTGAACATTGGTGGATTATGCGCGTCGCCCTGTTCCTGGATAAGTCCGAAGCGGATGATTGGTCTGCAAAAAAAGCACGCACAATCGACGTCTACTCGGACACCTTCATGTCATTTGACTGGGTACATCGTGTCATCGAACACATCCGCGAAGCAGCCACCAACCGGCCACTCCCCCAACAACTCGTCGAAGCACTCCGCGTGCTCGAAACGCCCACCCCATGACCAGCTCCACCGCTGGCATTTCTGTTTTATTGAGTAAAAATGAAATTTTCAGTATACTTCAAGACGTATGAAACAAAAAAAGAAACTCCTTATTATTTCTGTGGCCGCAGGTTCTGGACATATTCGCGCGGCCGAGGCTATTTATAAGGAAGCAAAAATGGCACATCCTCATTTGTCTGTCTATCACATGGAAATGACTGATTTTGTTTCCTCTACAGTCAAAAAAATTATAGCAGATTCTTATAATACTCTCATTAAAAATTTTCCTAGCCTTTGGAAATTTTTGTATAAGTCCACGGATAAATCTACAGGAGCAAAAGCGATAAGTGAACTTTCCTGGTTTATTAATAAATTTAATGCTGCAAAATTTTTCTCTCTTATTGAAAATTTTAAACCAGACTATATTCTTACTACGCATTTTCTTCCTGCACATGTCCTTTGCCGATCAAGTTATACCTACTGTAGTACCACCCCACTTGGAGTCGTACTTACGGACTATGCAGCACACAATCTCTGGATCCATCCGGCAGTTTCAGACTACTTTGTGCCAACACAAGAAGTCAAAAAACAAGTAGAAAAAATGGGGGCAAAAAAATTCCAAACTCATATTACTGGAATTCCCATACAACCTGTTTTTTTTGAAAAGAAATCTATTCCGCGACTCAAAGATAAATTTAAAATTGCGACGGGGAAAAAAGTTCTTCTTGTTCTGGCAGGTGGAGAAGGTCTTATCCCGACTGATAAAGTTATTGAGAAAATAGAAACTTCCATTCATCTTCCTCTTGAGGTTATTGCGGTCGCAGGAAACAATCAACATTTATACAAAAAATTTCTCAAACTCAAAAAGCGTCTCCGAAATATTTCGCTTCATGTATTTGAGTGGACCAATTCTATAGATGAGCTCATGCGCATCTCAGATGTTATCATTTCAAAATCTGGTGGAATTACAACTACAGAATGTATAACCCTACAAAAACCAATACTGGTTATTGACCCTATCCCCGGACAAGAAGAAGCAAATGCTCAGTTTATTGAAAAAAATAAATTTGGCTACGTTGCCTCCAACCATGAAGAACTCTTCCTCTACCTCGAAAGACTTCTTCTGGGCGGGTCATCTTCTTTACGCACATCTTCGAAAAAGATATCTTCCGCAGAAAAAATATTGCGCATTCTATCACGTAATATTTCATAAAAAAAGAGATGGTTGAAACCATCTCTTTTTATTCTGTGTTCTCTTATCTTCCAGGGGTACCTGGAGCATAAAATCCATCGGCATTATCGGGTCTATCATAAACGCCTTGTTGATTAAAACAATCTCCACCAACACAAGGCTCTGTTTCTATCCTCTCAAACTGAATACCTTCCTGAAAAGCACGCGGATTCCCTGTTGCAATTCTTGTGATGGCAATCGTTATCATATACGAACAAAATATGATAACCAGCCCAATAACGCTTGTTCTTATTATAGATTTTGCTTTATCCACTTGGCTATCATTACCACCTGCTGTCATCCAAAGTGAACCGGCATAAATAAGATAAGCCAAAAATCCCATTCCTAAAATACTTATAATAATTCGGATAACGTTTGCAACCACAATACGTGGATCTCGCGCTTGCCCAAAACTTGCTCCCGTATTGCCAGCAAGTGCTTGTGTTTGTTTGTCTACATTACTATTGAAATTTGCATGAACAGGAGTTACAAATACAAATCCCGTAAAAAGGAGTGAAATGCATAAGGTAAGAAACAAACTTTTTTTCATACGAAGAAAATTATTTACACTCAGCCTTTGGCAGGGTACTTACATTACAGGTTGTTGGGCTATCATCTCCCTGTCCATCCCCGCGTCCACTACAATACTGCAAACACTGGTCTCTGTCCTGAACCACAAATGTCTCTGCCCTATCCGTCACGACACCTTTCCAGATGAGGTCACAACATAAAACACTCTGTGTTGGATCTACCCCTCCTGCAGTAGAACCAGGTGCCACAGACTCCTGTATCTTTTGCCCTACAAAAAGAGTAATGCTATATGATACCATGACAATGGTGAAACCAATGCTGGCATTACGGATATAACTTTTCCCCTTCTCTGTTTTTTGGTCGTCACCTGCTGCAGAAAAATAATGATACCCTCCAATAACTACCAATACCAAAAATACGGTACCGAGCATCTCCAAAGCAAGTTTGATCATTTCAGCAATGACCAAACGTGGATCTTTTGCTTCTCCAATTTCTGCCTTTTGAGCACCTGTCTGATATTGTTGCTTTATTTGATCTGCAAGACTATCCGATCTTGAATCTCTTTCAATGCTCACATTTAACCCAGCATACGCAGGTACACCAAAAAGAGATCCAAGAAGCAAGAAAAAAGAAAAATAGGCTATAAATTGTTTTTTTAAAAAACGCATAATGGGACCTCTTTATAGTTTACAATCCGTTACCAAATCCACCTGTTCCACACTACACTGCTCATCAACCTGCGCTCCCCAACCTGGACAATCTCCGCTTCTTCCTCCTCCCTCAATACACTCACCAGGATTATTCACAACATGTCTATCGAGTACTTCATTTCTGTTTTTATTAATTTTTGTACAACACCAAATTTCCCCACCGGCAGGAGTTCCGGAACTTCCGCCCACCTGGCTTCCTGTTGTTTTTTCGATAATCTTTGGAACCACAAAACTGGTAATACTGTAGGCACCAACCACAATAGCAAGCCCAATTACCGAAGAACGAATCATATCTTTGGATTTCTCTACGATAGAGTCATCTCCATGAGCCGTCATCCACTGAAAACCAGCATAGAAGATAAGGACCAAAAAAATGGCCCCAACCAGAGACAAAATAGCCTGAATGAAGGTTCCTATAATGGACGCCAATGTGGTTTCGTCGGCTCCCGGCTGGTACCCACCAGCTTCTGCTCCCTTATGAATTCGAGAAGTACCTATGTCTGCAAAGGCATGCGCATGCCCCACCAATAAAAAGCTCAACAGAAATGCAGAAAGAATAATTGTTTTACATTTTGAAAACATAGACTGAATAAATAATTTTTCTAATGAACATTTTTAAATCTTTTACGTTCCCAATCTACTAGTAACAAGGACCGTAATTGCGTAAGCACTCATCACAATAACTAACCCAATAATAGAAGCATACACAATTTTTCTTGCTTTTTCTACCTGACTATCTTCTCCACGTGCCGTCATCCAAAGATATCCTGCGTATACCATCAATACCAAAAAAACTAGTCCTACCAAAGTAAGTGCTGTACGAATGGCTGCACCAACAATGTCTTCTATCTGTGCATCCTGCTGAATCCCCGTCTTTGAACCCAAATTTCTAAAAAGTGTGCCCGAGTCTCCCAAGTTATAAGCAAAAGTCATGGATGGAGCACAAAGAAGAGCAAGAGAAAAGAGAGAAAGTATTATTTTTTTGAAAAGATTCATACGAAATAATTATGATATGTTTTAACCACCACTTGCAACGGTGGCATAGGCCTCAATAACTTGCCCAGCACATTGTTGTTTGTTTTCTACATTTGGATTAAGAATTGGTGCCAACACGGGTACTCTTCCTGCAGAATCATCAAAACATTCCTGAAAAATATATTCACAAAGTCTTTTATCACCATTGGTCTGGTACCAAAACCAATGAGATCCCTCTGCCCCTGCGACGTCATCTTGCGCCTGTCGTATACTACAGTTTGATTTTGTAGTGGTGTATTCTACGAAAACAAAGTTAAATCCAGGACCAGGATCAGTAATTGCATCAATACAGCATCCAATAGGTCCGTCTCCCGCCGCAGCACCAGGCGCAGAAGCATCTGTCCCAGCTGAACTTTTATCCGCTTTTATAAGGCGTGTCTGTACTAGATCCGTGACGGCATAGGCACTCAAAATTATCAAGAGCCCAATGAACGCAGCAACAATGGTTTCTTTTCCTTTGGTAATTCCATCTTCCTCCCCACGGGATATAAACCATCTCATCCCACCATAAAACATCAAAACAAAGAAAATGATTCCCACCAATCCAAGGGCGGCTTTTACCCCTCCCCCAAGATACTCAGGCAAACTGCTTAACTGTGAAAATTGATCGAATCCACTTTTTGTAACTGCAGTAGAAAGTGCTGTTCCATTATCTGTAAATTGTTTTTTTGCAAAAGTTTCCTCTAAATTTCCAAACTGAAAAATAAAAAATACTAATGTCACTAAGCCCAATTTTATTTTCCATGATTTCATAATTATCAATCCAACTTAAGGCTAAAGCTGACAAGTTCCAGCAACACAAGTAGTACCACCTAAACAAGTACTATTATCCACACAAGCGACACCAATATTGGGAACCGGTGCTGCCGCCGGACATAATTCAGGATTTGCAACACAATTTACACACTGGTTATTTCTGCATTCTTGCCCGGCTCCAAGTCTTGCCACACATTCATCTGTGTTGTTACATGCAAGCTGTGCGGGTACTCCTGCTGGTAGATTGTCTGGTGATTGAACCGGAGTTGGAGTATTAGTCGTCCCTCCACCACCGACAACATTATTAAATACAAAGTTGGTAAGAGCATAGGCACCCATCACAATAACAATACCAATAACGGCAGCAATAATAGTATCCAAGGCCTTTGTGGTCTGTTCACTTTTTCCATGTGCCGTCATCCACAAAAATCCTCCATAAATCATGAGAATAAAGAAAAGAATAGACACCAAAGAAAGTGCCGTACCAATAATATTTCCTAAAATAGTTGGGATATCTGTCCCCCCTGCAGCATTGGTAAGACCCGCTGCATCAGCAGTATTTTGAAGTCCATAGTCTGCAAAAACCGCACCACTTGGCACAATAAGAAGAGCAAAGATGAAAAGGGAAGTAAGAAAAATGAGTTTATGCTTCATAAAAATTGGTATGTGGTATTTTTACTTATATTTTTGGTATATCACTCTCTATAGTCAAAGCCCGTTGTTGACTTGTATAACTGAGTCAACACAAAGTTTGAGATTGCATATGCAGAGAGGATAATTGCCAAACCAATCACTGAAGAAATGAGTATCTTTTTGGCCTGGTCTATATCTTCATTATTTCCCCCCGCCGTCATCCACTTAAATCCAGCCCATAAAATTATAACAATAGCAACCGTTCCCAAAAGCCCCAAAAGAACATTTATTATTCGTGCAATGGTAAGACGGATATCATTTTTTCCCAGTCCTGTTGCCTGACCATAGTCAAGACCAATATAGGGACCATTATTCTGCGCAAGAGCTGGCACAGAAAAAAGAAGAGAGAGGGCAAAGAGAGACAGAATAACAGCTTTGATTTTTTTCATATAAATGTAGGTACTAAGAACTCTGAAAGAACCATCCCTGGTTATTTATTACTTCTTACTACCTGTAATACCTCTTCTGGGGGACCATATGATCCCCCAAAGAGTGTTGTATCCAATATTATCCGGCGAGATCTGCTTCAACGGCAGTTCCTGTTGCCTCAATACCGGCATCTCCGGCATCTCCGGAAGCGGTAGCTCTTGAGAGCTGTTGTAGAACGAATTTAGCAATTGCGTATGCTGACA
The DNA here is from genome assembly GCA_002787355.1 of Candidatus Magasanikbacteria bacterium CG11_big_fil_rev_8_21_14_0_20_39_34. GTDB lineage: Bacteria > Patescibacteriota > Patescibacteriia > Magasanikbacterales > UBA922 > 1-14-0-20-39-34. Next base: position 23,260 of record PCWN01000009.1, on the reverse strand, counting down.
AGATGATGGCCAAACCAATCACACCTGAAATCATAAGCTTTCTTGCTTCAGTTACTTTTTCGTCATTTCCTCCGGCTGTCATCCATTTGAAACCACCCGCGAGGATGATAACCAACGCAACGATACCAAGGAGACTCAAAGCTACGTTAATAATACTTGAAATGGTAACACGAACATCTCTATCTCCAAGACTGGTTGCAGAAGCATATCCGATACCGAAGGTATCTTGTGCTTCATCTGCCAAAGCTATTGAAGGGACGAACGCTACACCCATAACAAACGCGGCCGCAACTGTTAGTAGTGCTTTGCTTTTCGCTAATTTTTTTAGTACTTGCATGTTTCTCACCTCCTTTCACGGGAAGATACTTCCTTCTTGTTGAATAAGGCACTTTAGCATGAACTTTCATTTCAGTCAATTCTTCCTGTAAATTCCTTCAATAAGGGCTTAAACTTGAGGAATTTTTGTCTCTAGAAAACGGCTCTAAATATTGTGTTTAGTATAACATAACTTGTCAAAATAATAAATATCCCCACTGCCGCATATGCCATAGCACGTCCTCCCTTTTTTACCTTTTCTTCATTTCCTGCCGCAGTAAGAAAGAGGTACCCACCGTAGATAAATACCACCAAAGTAATGGACCCAAGTATACCCATGGCTTCTTTTATTATACGTCCAATCAGTCGGTTGAGGTTCACTTCCTTAAGTGGATTTGGAAGTTCTACTTCTGGAAGTTTATTTTCAATTTTGTCTGGTTGAACATTCGTAAGTGTTGGGGTTCCACCAGCAGCACCACTACTCTGGCCGGAGTATGAACACTGCACACTATATGTGTGGCCAACTTCACTGCCTGAGAGATTTACACTGTTACAACTGGTCGCATCTACCACAACATTCTGATCCGGAACAAAGCTCTCTGCGGCGGAAGCTGCCAGATTACAACCATTATTGGTCAAAAGAGAACTTACAAATTGTCGAAGATTCAACTGTTCACCTTCTGCAAAAGTATGTTGTGCAGAAGCAGTACATAAAAGTCCGTCTACATTTGCACTACATGCACACTGTCCTGGCTGAGCGGCTGGATTTGCTGCCGAACACGCAAAGTTAAGATTAATCCCATTTTGTTGGTATTGTCTGGGAGGATCATTTGGAGCAGGATTATCACAATTGTTTTCTCCGGTCGCTTCATCTCTTGTAAATTGTGTCTGATTATCTATATCAGGAAGCAAAACAATGTTCCCCTGGACATTTTGAGGGCACTCTGCGGCGGGGACAGCAAGAATCAAATCTTGCAAAGAAACACTTTCACCCCAACTATATGAAAAACTTTTATCTATATTACAACTGTCCGCTCCAATGGTAGCTCCAACTTGTAACTGACAGTTGCAGTCCGCGGCAAAAACAGTACCTGCTCCCCAAAAAATTGAGAGCAGGAGACTAAACAAGAAAGAAATAACAATGTTTTTATGCATATTATTTGATTGCCCTAAAATTAATATCCACTTGTAGAGCATCAAGAATAAAGTTCACCATGAGGTATGCACCAAAAGCAATTGCCATACCAATAAGTGCGGAGCCAAGAATTTGATAACCCTTCTTTACTTTTTCCGCATTACCAAATGAAGTTACTACCGTGAAACCACCATAAATGAAAACGGCAAAAGCAATACTTCCAATGATCCCAAATACCCATTCTCCCGCATTTATGGCAACCTCCAAAAGGTTATTAATATTTCTGCATGTTCCTTCCAAAGCACATGGGGGAAGGATACTACTTTGCTCAGTTTGGGGAGGAAGTCCTGTATCCGGATTCCCAGACCCAACATTATTTCCATCTCCATTGGACTGATTTTTATTATTTTCTGCTGTACTAAACCCCCCTACGGCGGGCTCACCAATTCGAATTCCCGTTCGCTCACTCCATACATTACATGAGTTATCATTTTCAATATAAGTACATTTTATATTTGCCTTCCCTGAAAAACCATCTACCGAACCAGAGATAGGGAGCTTACATAAGGCCACACAATCCGTATCACTCTCCATGGGCTGGTTTTGGATATTTGTATCAGAACAACCATATGTTGCTCCTGGGATAAGTGGACTATCTTCTCGTGCATATGAACACCCTTTTCCTACTGCAGGATCACATCTCTTGCATTGATCTTCTGTAAAACCTGGTTGACATATTTTTCCTCCTACAACTAACACTCGATAATACACACAAGCTGCTCCTTCTACGGGCGTTGGGCTCAAAAAGAGAGAGCTCAGTAAAAAAGTATAAAGAAATACTCCAAGAATTGGAACAGATCTTTTCCCATGAAACTGACTATACACTCGATGAATGAGGGATAAAAACATACTTAAAAGATATTAAAGGGTTTGCTGAACAATACGCGCAGCATAACTGGTAATTTTTCTGTCTCGAGTAATCCCAACCTCCCCTTCTTGAACAGGAGTACGATATGTATCAATAAGATTTCCAATAGCCTTATTTGCAGTTTCAATATCTTTTCCTTGGTACCAGCTTTTTGCAAACAAGACCTGTGATTCAAATGGTTCCATAACTGGATCCGTCTCAAAAAGTTTTATATGAGCACGCAGTGGTGAAGGAAGCTTGGTAGCGGTTACGTACTCACGTACTCCTTTCTCTTTGGCCATGAAACGAATAAAATCCCATGCAACATTTTTCTTTTTACTCTTATCCGTTACGGATTCTACCCAATAGCTGGCAACATTTGCTGGAACAGAAGGATTCAGCTGGGGAACGGGAAGAATCTCAATGTTAAGTCGTTTTGCACGAGAACCTATTTGAGCAAAGTCTCTTGCAAATCCAAAATAAAATACACTTTTTTCACGAAGAAATGCATCGAGTGAGTCATCCATGGTTGCATTCCAACTATAGACTTCCTTGAGCGGATTTGCAAAGTCCGTATAGAACCGTAAGGCTTGAAAAGTTGGATGTGTTTCATCGGCCTTTTCCATATTGTCTGCAAAATGCACCACTCCATTTTTTACGACATCTACCTTATTTTGCATAAGGAGCATAGCAAAAATATCTTGTGAATTTCGTACATTGGTAGAAGTTCCCATGGCAACCCCAGATTGAACGATATTACCGCTGGAATCATACCTCGTAGTTTTTTTCACGGCATCTAAAAATTCGTCCCAAGTCGTTGGGGGTGAAGGAACACCTGCCAAATCAAGAAGATCTTTGTTGTAGTAAAGTGCCAAAGTATCCAGTGAAAGTGGAAGACCATACACCTTACCACCAATAACGACATCATTGTAAACGGTTCCTACATAACTATTTTTTATTTCCTGAATGGTAGGCATTGACTGGGTAAGTTGTTCCACAACCGTTTCAGGAGAATATTGTCCTTTTACGTAAACATTGGCCACCTGTACAGAACTTGGCATTGCAGAAAGCCACTTCTGATATTGAGGCAAAAGATTTACGGGGATAGAAACAATGTCTGGGGCAACATCATCTGCCAAAGCATTCAAAAGTCTTTCATGCAACTCATCATAGCGGATCTGACGGACATTGACCGTAACATAAGAACGAAGAGCATTGTAGTCTGTAGCAAACTTTTTAAGTGTAGGATAGTCATCATATACCGTCCAATAGTTGAGGGTAACTGGACGAATAGCCTGTTGTTCTTGTGTTGAAAGCCCCTTACAACCAAAACCAAGTGTTGAAAAGAAGAAGAAAAGAAATAAAATTGAAATGATTTTTTTCATAGGATATATCGGTACTAAGTGAAAAAAATGGAAAAAAAATTTATACCTACCTTTCCATCTTTCTCTTGCAGTGTACCAAATTTTTCTATTATTTGAAAGCTTCGAAAATAAACTGCACAATAACATAACTGGAAAGTATAGTGACAATTCCAATACCCGTCCATGCAAGCGTTAAGAGTGCTTTGTGTTCCCTATTTTGATTTCCCCCTGCTGTCATATACAGTACCCCTCCGTAGATAAACATGATCAAGGCAATGGAACCCATAGTAAGCAAAGATCCATTAATTCCCCTCCCAATAAACTTATCCAAAGACTGCGCAGGCACTTTTGCAAGACTCCCCGGAAAGGTAAAACCACCGGTAAGGTTGGGTTGCGTTGTTTGATCTGATTCATCTTTTTTTTCTGAAGGATCGGGAATATTAGAAAGAAGAAGCTTTTCAAACTTGCATTCTCGAAAGGATACATTGTAGTAACCATCATAATTGTGACCATCAATATCTCCATTAAATCTTGCAAGGCGTGAGTAGGTTTCTTTTCCTATAAATGCCATTCCCCCTTCACAAAAACTTTTACCTAAAACAAGTGGCCTATTATCTAAGGTCTGCCTTACTACACCATTTTCATCTCGAAACTTAATAGGGAAACAATTTTTCTTTTGAACCAAAAATTGTGCGTAACCCTGATTGAGTGTCCCACCAAGATTTATTTCTTTTTGATCCGTTTCTAAAGGACCCAACTGGTACTGTATCCATCCAAAATTTGCAGTATCCTTTACAGGAATGTTCCCAGGTAATCCAAAGGTATCCGTACAAGCACCGATAGTGGGGTCTCCATTTGGATCTTCACTTCCCGTGATCTCAAGCTGGCATGTGCAATAGTACGCTTCTTCTTTTGCAGCATGGACAGCACCTATGTTACACAAAAAAAGCATACCCACTAAAAGTGGAGCCATGAAAAAAAATATTTTTGAAAAATGCTGCTTCATTTTATTTAAAAGCCTCAAATACAAACTGTACGAGTAAGTAACTTGAAAGAATAACAACTATACCTATCCCCGTCCATGCTAAAGTAAGGAGTGCCTTGTGCTCTGTATTTTGATTTCCACCTGCTGTCATATAAAGAATTCCTCCATAGATAAACATGATAAGTGCCACCGATCCCATCACACTGAGCGCCAGAGAAATCATTTTTCCTATAAACTTGTCGGGTTTAATATCACCCACTTTATTGAGTCCCCCCACAAATGGTACTTCCAATACACTTGCTTGTTCGGGTTTTTCCTCCTCCACCTTCTCTTGTGGATTTATAGTACTATATTTACAGGAAAAAAATTTAACAACATAATAACCACTGTTTATCGGTGTCAAAAAAGTCTGATCCTTTGTAAGTGCTTCACATGATTCTTTGGAATATGCCGCTGGTTTTTGAGATGCCGCCTGTTGACGCAAGGCGTCATCCTTCATTGGGTTACAACCCGCACCGGCCAAAGGACCTGCCAAGGATTTCATTTGTACTCCAAGATCTACCAGAAAACCATCATCTTTCCCCAAATCCAGACTAATAGTTGACTGATTAAATACCGCACTTTTGTAACATGCATTCTCTCCCACAATCTGAAAAGAACAGGTGCATAAGTTTCTCTGCCCCACATAGAGATTCCCCTGTGAGTCGGCACTCACGGTCTTAGATAAAAATTTTTGGCACTGCCGTGGTATTTCGCTTGGAAGTGTCACATTCGTGACATTTTTTTGACACCAACTTGCAAGTTCATCCTGAAAACCATTAAAGTAAATATATGTTGGATTGTCTTCCGTATCTAATTTTACGCGCCACTCACAATTTTCAGCACCCAACCTTCCTGCTATTCGCTCTTTAAGCGGAAAGATCATCCGTTGAAGGTTATCTGGAAAAAGTGGATCTCCCTCCCAAAAGCCAGCAGATGGTCCAGTTTCACAACGATGATCAAGCCATGCTCCAACTTGTTCCCAAGGTCCGTGATCTTTTAAAAGATCCGAACTATAAAACTCCCAATACGTAAGCGACTCCTTTCCTTTTTCTACTTCAAGACATACTCTATTTGCATATTTTCCTGCCAACTCCCACACCGTATAAACATGATTTTCATCTGTTGGAGCACCACAATTAATGGAATTGACTAAATTATCTGCATAGGAAATTTGGGGTACAAAAAAAGAGACAAGGAGAAGTATAAACGAAGCTATTTTCATTTGTTTTAACATAATCGATTACAGCAAATTTGCTGGAGTTCTTTTTTCATATTTTCGTCCTTCATGGCAAAATGAAGTGCAGCCTTAAGAAGAGCCAATTTATTTCCTGTGTCAAAATAGGTTCCTTCATACTCATAGGCAAAGAAGGGTTTTTCTTGAGCTAAAGCGTTGGCAGCATCAGCAAGCCAAATTTCTCCATCACGCCCTTTTTTCTGATTTTGCAAAAAAGGCCAGATATCCGGAGTGAATACATAACGCATTCCAGCAATATAGATCCCATGTGGAGAAACATTTTCAAGAGGAGGCTTTTCAATAAATTCACTAATTTTGTAGGTACGTTCTGAAATCTTTTCTCCGTAGACATTTCCGTATTTTATCATGGATTCCTTATTCTCTGTTTTTCCAACACCTATGACAGAAGCACCCTCTTTATAAAAAACATCCAAGAGCTGTTTCATGGCCGGAACTTTTGCATCGATAATAGAATCCCCTTCCGAAAATACAAATGGCTCATCTCCTACAAATTCTCTTCCACAAAGCATTCCATGACCATTTCCAAGCGGCTCAGATTGACGTGTATAAAAAAATCGTACTTTTTTACACAGTTCAATGAGTGGTTCCAAACGCTCTAACTTTCCCTTTTCTTTGAGGAATGATTCAAAATCTCTATCCCGATCAAAATGGTCTTCAATAGGTCTCTTTTGAGAAGAAGTTACAAAAATTATTTCTTCTATACCACTTTCCACCAACTCTTCCACGATATATTGCAATACAGGCTTGTCGAGCACTGGCAACATTTCTTTTGGCATGGCTTTTGTGACAGGCAAAAAACGCGTTCCAAGTCCTGCAACGCTTACGATAGCTTTTCGCACCTTTTGCATATGAGCTTATTTTAGATAAAAAATAAATAAATTTCTGTCTCCACTATACCAAATGAGACTATTTTTTTCAAGAAAAAATTTCAAAAATTTCTATGTGCTCTCCAGCCCAATGATTGGAGGCTATTCAATTTCTTCCCAGCTTAGTAACTCATATGAACCACTCACAGGAAAACCTGGTGGAGGATAAAATTTAAGATTTCCATCATAGCTATGAAGCGTATTGATATATCCTGAAATAACATTCCCCCAACCGTTCACATATTTCCATCCTCCCCCCTCATACGCTATCTGTGCACCAAACATACTTAACTGATTCTTGGTATCATCATAATAGTAGGGTCTGTAATTTTTTCCATACTGAGAAAGTAGTGCAGCATTGACTTCCATATTATCTGGGGTCTCGTAGGGAACAACAATATCTCCCTGTGCCAACAGTCCCACAACATCATCACTTGATTTTTCAGTGTAGAGAATATTGCCATTAATGATAATATTTTGATAGGGTTCCTGAACTGGAAATCTCCCAGAAGCAATGGTTACACGCCCATCTATAGTTCCCTCTACCCACACATCATCTTCGACAAAGAGAGCACCATTTGTTGGTATATCATACGTTTGTATGAATGTTTCATCCCCAATATCAAAACAATATTGATCACCATCCCAATACCAACCATCCCATTTATTATAACGCCATTTTCCCTCGCCGGGATAACAATCTCTGCTATTTACCTCATAGAGGTCAAACGTTGTCCCATTAAATACCATATGCCATCCTTCTTCATTGGAAGAATTGAGATGAATACCTCCACTATCTGCGAGGTCTCGGATATTTGCCATATCAGCTGAGACAGAATCAAAATCTATAGCAGGTACAGGATACTCCCAAAATGATTTCGGTCCTCCACCTCCCCAAATACCATTGTGCGTCTGATTTTCATACTTATATGTATCCTTCGCACTTCTCACCCAGGAATCTGTTTCCCCATCAAAACGTATTCCACCGTTTGAATGGATAACACCATGAACTTCTGTGGTAAAACTAAACCACATATTTGCATTGGAAAGGAAAATATAATCGGTGAGTGCAGGGAACCCAAAACGTACTTGTATGGTTCTTGCCCTTACAGGATCCCAATTTGTCCATCCCGTTGAACGTACCGTAACCACTGTTCCTCCTTCCACTGGAGGATCAATGTCAAGAGAGAATTTTCCAATACTATTTCCATCTTTATCGGTATAGTCGTGTAAATACGGGGAAGAAGAAGTAGCACCATTCCCATCATAGTAATCATTTGGGTTATGTGCCAAATGCCACTTATAATAATTAATTCCCGCTTCAGCAATCTGAAAAGAAAGGTCTCGTGAATATTTCTTATTCGATGCCTTATGTTCAAAAAGTGCATAACTGGCAATTCCACTGATAATTATGACGCTTGCAATAGTACCAAAGACTAACAAAAAAATAACAATGTTCCCTCGAGTATTTTTTGTATTGTTTTTTTTGCAAAAATTTTTTCCTTTCCACATAGCTAATTTGTTTTTAAATTACGAATTTGGACAAATGTCTCTGCATGAAAAGGTTCTGGACTTTTATCCGGATCTTTTTCTATTTCCAATGAGACCCTTACACTTCGAATAGCCGTCATATCTATTGGATCCACAAGCCCCGAGCCAACTCCTTCATACGTTTCGTCAAAATATTCAAAAAGATTTACTCCCTCTGTTATATTTACTACGCTATGGGCTAGTTCTCTGACTTCTTCATTTGCAGCATTATAAACAAGTGGATTCCCTGCGGGCTTGGTAACTCCTTTTTTTAATATATCCCCATCCAACCAAAAACGTACTTCTTCTCGAAGAGAGTCCGAATCTACATTGGCATAAAACGCAAATTCATATGCTGTAGACGTAACTATTGCATATGAACCAATGCTTGAAGACTCTGCCCGTCGCACATCATCTACCACTTCTTGCAGTACATGTCTGGCATCATTTTGTGATTCCAGTTGATTCCAAACAATATCATTTGTTCTCAAACTTACCACCAAAATTGAGGCAAACCCAACCCCCAACAAAAGAAAAATACCAATTGCCACGACAAGTTCCAAGAGGGTAAAACCTTTTTGAGAAAATTGTTTCCGCATAGGGGAACTAGTTTGGAAGTAAATTAATAGAAAAATATAGATCACCATCTACAACGATCTCCTGAGAAGTCGTGACATAATCTGGTTGTGTGACTTCCACCGTATAGGTATCTGCCAAGATATCTCCAAAGTATGCCTGACCTGGTGGTGTACAACTTGTTGTATAGGAAATGGATAAATCAGAAACTACCGGAGTACTGGTCACGACATCGGTATGCAAAAACATTCTGTAACGAAGATACCGATCACCATTATGTACGGGACTCATTGCAATTGTATTAGAATCATAATAGGTACTTGCTGTTCCATCTGGCCCTACAAAGTCCCAACTTGCCGCAGTAGTGGTACTATTTGAAGCAATTTGGAATCGTACGTCACTTGAAGTATGTGGCTGAGATTGTGCAAAGGGTTCCCAATTTATGTTTACTAAATTTGATTCAATCCCTAAATCAAATGTTGAAGATTCCAAGTATCCATCAGATACGTAATCCAGACCAACTTTTGCAAGTTTTGCGTCTCCTGCGGGACTACTTAATTCTAAATTCCCATCACTTGCAAAAAATTGTGTCGCATTTACCATATCCTCCTGTCCGGAACCTCCTGACCAATCTGTCTGACGAATATGCCCTACTCCTGTAGTCTTTGTTTCATCGTACCCTGCAGAAAAGACGTGAACAGATGCACCAGAAATAGGTTGTTGTGTCGCACTATCTTGTACAAATACTACCAAAGAATTTGCCGTATTGGGACCAACAACCACTTGTACCGGCTGTGTGATATTTGGAGGTAAAGAAACTGGTATCGCTGGAATAGAACCCAAAATATCTACGCCCGTTGTCTGAACCCCATAAGAATCCCAAATTAAATTTGAAAAATTATGGGCACCAACTCCATCGGTTACAATATTTTGATTCACCTTGTATACATTGGGATCTGTCCCAAAAAGTTTTGTGCCAACGAGATTGACCATAGCCCCCGGGTATGCACTACAGGTACTATCAATCGTTTTCAAATTTATTTGTGAAACTCTATCTATAGAAAAACTAATTTCCGTTAACTCTTGTGCCACCACAGATGCTGGAGGCTTCACAGGATTTGGGTTTGTTTCATCTGGTTGAACAGTACCGTCGCTTGTATATCCATTTTTCGATACCGAGATATTATAAATTGCTATCCCCGGTGGTAATCCTACCAAACGCAGGTACCCATCATTATCTGTTGTATCTGCAATATCTACCGTAGATGTTGCAAAAACAGCATTCAACGTAACATCTGCACCGAGAACTGGACTGGCTTGTGCATCAAAAACCTGTATAAAGAGTGCCCCAGTATTTGAATCTCCTTCTAGATACTTTGGTGAAACCGTGGTTGTCATAGACAATGGTACTTGTTGACTGCAATCTGCACAGTTTATTTGTACTTCAACAAGTTTATAATCGGTAGGCTCAGTGTCATTTGGGTTTCCACCAATTGTTCCATCAAATGGATCATCAATATTACGAATGGTTCGCGTTACTTGAAAGCTTATTCCATTCCTTACAAGAATTATATCCCGATCCAGGTTTCCCTGAGGAACTCCATTTATAATACCTACACTTTCAAACGGCATATTTCGTATTACCTCTATTTGCTCGTTGAGAATAGCCGTTTCTAAAATACGAACACGAGATTGATAAACTACTTTAAATATAAATTCAATTCCCCCAAAGATTCCTACAGCAAAAAGAAGATAAAGACTGATCCCAATCAAAACTTCAATGAGAGAAAATCCTCTCTGGTTTTTTTTACTTTTTAAAAAAAGCATAACCATCGACAACACAAAACAAATATTTCAAAAGAATTTGCTTCATTATACCATGATTACACACACCAAACCATGTTTAAAAATTTTTTTAATCCTTTACACTCTCCAAAAGGGAATCAACCATACCTTCAGCTTTTGCATGAAGCTCTTCAAAAGAAAGATATGGCATTTTTTGTTGAAGGTCTTTTACGTTCTCACGTATTAACTCATCACGCATTTTTATGAGCTCATCGTAATGATAGGCTATCTTTTTTTGAAGTTCCTCCAAGGCTTTTTTGTCTTGCTTTATAGATGCTGGATCTTCTTCCTCTTCCTGAATAGCCAACTGAAGCTGTGCACGCAGTTGCTGAATTGTTTTTTTTACATTTGCAATATTGACGGCAATATTTTGCATTTGTTTTTTACTTGTCTTTACTTCTCTCACCAAAAGATCTGCGCGTTCCATGGATGCAGCCGCAAGAAGTTCCGGATCTTTCTCTGCTTCTTTTGACTCCTTTTTTTCTGCTTGTCGCTCTACCCTATTTTCAAAACCTTTTTCAAATTCAATAGACATATACATTTTTTTAAATTTTGTTTTTCTCTTGAGAGAATTATACCCCTTTTTCTTTCTAAATCAAAAACCTCGATATATCTCGAGGTTTTTGATTTTTTTTGAATTGAATTTTATTTTGGCACGAAAGCAATAAGTCCTGCAATTCTTGCCTGTTTAATAGCACGGGCTACTTTTCTCTGATGCATTGCACATAATCCACTTCTTCTACGTGGTGCAATCTTGAGGTAAGAAGATACAAAGCGACGAAGCACCTGTACATCCTTATAATCTACAGAAGAGATGTTATTTGAACAGAAATAACATGGCTTTTCTGTTTTGTTCTTTTTCATCATAAATCGTAAAAATTAGGAAATTCTAAAATGGTATATCTTCAACTTTGATCTCTTCTTCAACTACACTATTCCCAAAATCATCGTTACTTTGCATATTTTGTGAAGATGTATTCTGTGAAGAAAAGTTTCCAGAATTTGGAGTACCACTCCCTTTGGGACCATCAAGCATAATCATATTTTCTGCCACAATCTCTGTACGATACCGCTTTACTCCATCTTGTCCAACCCAGTCACGTGTTTGAAGACGACCTTCTATATAGGCACGTCGTCCTTTACTGAGGTATTGACCAGCAATTTCTGCCAACTTTCCCCAAAGTACACAGTTGTGAAACTCTGACTTTTCTTGTTTTTGTCCGCTGTTGTCTGTCCAGGCACGGTTGGTTGCCAATGAAATTGTACACACGGTTTGACCACTTGGTGTTGTCTTCACCTCGGGATCATGTGTAAGTCTACCAATTATCGTAGCTCTATTGAGATCCATATGCTTTTGATATTAGAGATTTAATTATACGTCAGCTGAGATATCGTCAACAAGAATCTCGTCCAATTTTTTATCAATCTCTTCCATATCGAGTGCTGGTTTTTCTTCTTCTACAACCTCTTCTTCAACAGGTTTTTCTTCTTTTTTCACTGAAGTTGTAGGTCTTTCAATTTTGCGTGGCTGTCTTGGTTCTTTTTCTGTTGAAATATGGGAAATAGTCCCCTTTGCCAACATGTCTTGATTTGTCTTGTCTGCCTTTGCAGGATCAAACTTTCGGATAAGAACACGAAGAAGTTCTGGAATAAGTCCAAGTTTTACCTGAAGAGCCTGAAGATTCTTTCCATCTTCACACTCAAAACGAGTTACATGAAAATATCCGTATCGAATATGTTTTATTGGGTATGCGAGTCGATTTTTACCGATCTCATCATGTTCAAGGTTTGCGCCCCCGCATTCCTGAACAATTTGCTTCAATTTTTCCAAAACAGGCTTCTGCTCTTCTTCAGAGAGAGTCCCGGGTAAAATACACAAAAGTTCGTATTGTTTCATAATACTGCATTTTTAGTTGTTTTTTCTTGTCCACATCGACCCGCGGACGCTTGCGCTGATTGGCCTTTAATATACCAATATTCCCGAATTATGTCAAGGCAATATCCCTACAAAACACCCCAGAATAGGGAAAATTTTGTGAAAAAGGAGCTTTCCTACAATTTTTGTCCCAATTATGCGGGGAAAAGCCTCATTTTAACTTTTTCCCAAAGTCGTAATCGGTCTACTCTGCACTACAAAAAATTTCCCATTTTCGCACACCCACTCTACATCTACCGGGAAGCCATAATGTTTCTCTACTTCCATTATAATCTTTGTAAGCTCGACAATGGCATCATCTGAAAGTTTTTGTTCTTTTTGGACTGATGCATCAACCTCTTTCCACATATTTGCCCCTTCCCCCTGAGTATTTTGCACCATCATCTTTTCTTGTTTAGAAATATTCTTTTGGAGGATGCCTTGCGTTCCTTTCCCCACTATATATGTATCAGGAGTAAGAGATCCGGATACAAGTGCTTCTCCCAACCCATATCCTGCCTCTATTACGAGTTGACCCGGATCCTCTGTCACGGGATGCACAGAAAATGCAACACCAGATACTTCACTTTGAATCATTTTTTGAATTATTACAGCAATAGAAATATCTTCATTTTGTAAATTGTTCTCCATTCTATAAAAAAGAGCACGCGGTGTATACAGCGATGCCCAACATTTTTGAATATTTTTTATAAGTCTTTCTTGTGTGGTATTTAAAAAACTGTCTAATTGTCCCGCCCAGGCAGCATTCAATCCATCTTCTCGTGTAGCACTCGAACGCACCGCCACAGACGCTACCCCAAGGTTTGCAAATCCTTGTTCAATTTCATCTATCATATCTATTGGCATATCTACAGAAAGAATAAGCCCTCGGATAACCTCCGATACATATTCAAGTGTATGTATTTTCTGTCTATCCACTTTTTGTACCAATGCATGAATTTCCTCCTGTATCTGCATTTTTTGAAGAAAGGAATCAAATGCTGCAGTAGTAAGCATAAAACCACGTGGTACAGATATACCCGCCTGAATAAGTTCTCCAAGTGATGCACCTTTTCCACCCGCAATCCGGCCATCCCCTTTGGTTATATTTTTTAGTGATCGTATATATTGCACACACTCTTTCCTCTATATTTCAAAAAACTATACCTATAGTGTTAGTGTCCCCACTATAACATTTTTTCTAGTATCTTAAAAAATAAACCCTTGACAAAGGAAATTTTCCTCAGTAGTATCGAAAATACCCACAGCGCCTCAAGGATGAAAGATTAAGGAGCGTGAACGTGGTACTTGTGCAGGAGTTTCACAACCCCACGCACCACGCACGCCGAGAGATCTGGGTACGTGGTGGCGTCTTACACGCAAGAGTGTGTGCTACCACATATCTCTCCATGGTAGGAACCCTGGAAGTTCCCCATGCACATGCGTGGAGTGAGGAGACCTACATCGTCCAGAACGGACAAATCGTTGTAGGTGTACTCACGGGTGGCGCGGTGCATTGGGTTACCCTCAAAAGCTCAAGCCGCCCCCTCGTCATTCCCCCCGGAGTTTTTCACTCCGCCTACCACATGCTCCCTTCGATGATATTAGTCGAGAAGGCTGGAATCCCTCCAACACCTCCTAGAACTCGGGAAGAAATTCTCGAATGCTACCTGTCAGACAAGGTCTGTGGAAGACATCACGCCAAACATTTCAACTACACGAACTGCCCCTAACCCCATCACCTTGAGGCCATCCAAAAAAATAAAAACATCCGATCTATTTTCGGATGTTTTTTTTTGAAAATTATTGATGATTCTTAATCCACCATTTTTTGAGAAAAGGAAGCGTGAGTGTAGAAAGAAAAAAACCAACCGTTGGAATAATAGCATTTATGTGTGGTTTATTTATATGGAGAGAAAACATTACCACTACCGCAACTCCATACGTTATCCCAATTATTGAGCCCTTACGAAACGTACTCACCTCCCAAGCCTTATCTGCCTCCACACGTTTATTGCGTTCTTGAAGTTCTATAATATTTTTTTCTAATTCTGATATTTTTTGTTCTATCATACTTCTAAACTTACAATAATTGAACTGAGTTCTTCTGGTGTTTTAAACCCTAAAATATCCTGAATAAAATCAATTGGATGTTCATATACTTGAGTTATCTGTTCTAAAAATTTTAATAATTTTTCTCTCCGTCCAGCAAGTCTTTTCTCAAATTCTGCATCACTTGCCTCAAAGTCAGCGGGACCAGTAGTAAGGAGTGGGCTGTACTCCTCAAGATCTCGTATGACGCTCCCCGTATCCACCTCCATACCAGATCCCAATGAAAAGGTATTTCTCCCTGAAAGAATGGAATCTCGAAGTTCACGAATTCTGCTTGGAAAAAGGTCAGTGGTTATTCCCGCACCTCGAAAGAGAAACTTCCATTGATCTGGAAGTTCTAATTCCAGATCTGAAAATGTTTCCATCATTGATGTTAACACTATTTTTAAAAAATAGTCCTCAGAGATATCAAGTTCACCCGGCTCCTGGATATGTCCTAAGATGACATCCGAACGTAGAGTAAAAAGACTTGCCATCGATAGCACGGCCTTCTTTTGTGTATCATTAAGCCCGTCTTCTAAATTTTTAAAATGAGCTTGAGCCGATTCTTCTCCAATCTTTCCCGTATGAACCACCACAATATCTGTATCCAAATTAACTCTGTCGTCCATTTCTAAATTTAGCTCCACTGCAATTGCCATTTGTTGTAAAAAATTATCCAATATTTCAGGATTCTCATGTAATAGAATTCGGAAAGAATCTGAAATGTGTTCTAAAACAGCTTTCACACTTTCACTTTCTATTTCATATTCCTTACTTATCTTTTGTTCCGCACACGTAACAAGTCCCTCCAATAGGGATCTTCTGTATGCATCCAATTTTTCAAAAACTATCCCATATTCATGTCGGAGTGCTTCTTTTTGTTTTTCGGTTTCTATCATAATTCTACATTCAAAAAAATATATGTTATAATACCCATAGTTAAACATAAAAAAAAGCACTCGTAAAGAAGATGCCATTTCTATGTACCACGAAAAACTTATTTTGGATATACTAAAATCCACGTACGGATTTTCCAAAGATACAATTGAAAAACATACCAGTGATGCAAAAAAAACCAAACGTGAATTGGAAGCGTTTTTGGTGGATGAAGGGATCGTGGACGAAGTGGAACTCTATAGTGAACTTGCCAAAAAAATTGGGGTAGAATTTATTGCACTCAAAGGACGTGAGATAAAGAAAGATATCTTAAATCTTATCCCTGCTCCCCTTGCACAAACACACCAAATCATCGCTTTTGAAAAAAATAATACCGAGATCATGCTTGCAATGCTTGATCCAGATGACATTCAGACTATTGAATTTATTCGACGCAAATTAGATCTCATTCCAAAGGTATACCTTACAACTCCAAGTGATATCAAAGATGCCCTGCGCAGATATCATGCTGATCTTGAACAAGAAGGACTCAACATTACCCAACTTTCCGATGGTGAAGGTCAAGATGACGGAGATCTTAAAAAAGCTGCCGAAGAGCTCCCTATTATTAATATTGTAAATAGTGTTCTTGAACATGCCGTATATGAAGGAGCATCCGATATTCATATTGAACCCACAGAAAAAGAAGTTTTTGTCCGTTACCGCGTGGATGGTATGTTACGTCAGGTTATGTCACTGCCCAAAACAGTAAAGAATGGGATTATTGCCAGAATAAAAATCTTGGCAAATCTCAAGATAGATGAACACATGGTCCCACAAGACGGTCGTTTCAAAATTCAAATTCAAGAAGATAAATTTTCTTTTCGTGTTTCTATCATGCCCGTCTATGATGGAGAAAAGATAGTACTCCGTCTTCTTCACGAAGGACAGAAACCACTTGACTTAGAAGGCCTTGGTTTCCTTCCAGGACCCGAAAAACTTGTCCGTGCAGCTATCAAAAAACCGCATGGAATTATTCTCGTAACTGGTCCGACTGGAAGTGGTAAGACGACAACACTCTATTCTCTCCTTGGAATTCTCAACAGATCAGAGGTAAACATCTCAACTATTGAAGATCCAATTGAATATCATGTCTCTGGTATCAATCAAAGTCAGACCAATGAACGTGTTGGGTATACCTTTGCCAAAGGACTTCGTGCTTTTTTGCGCCAGGATCCAGACATTATTATGGTGGGAGAAATTCGTGACCAAGAAACGGCGGAAATTGCCATCCATGCTGCAATGACAGGACATCTTGTACTGTCTACTTTGCATACCAATGATGCTCCAACAACCCTTCCCCGTCTTTTAGATATGGGGATTCCTCCATTTTTGTTGGCTTTTACCGCCAATATTATTGTCGCACAACGTCTTGTCAGAAAAATTTGTGAAAACTGTAAAAAAGAATACAATCTAGAAAAAGATGAAGTAAAAGAGCTTTCCAAAATTGTAGATATGGTTACAGTAAATAAGCTGCTCAAAGAGTATTCCGTACCGCTTAAAACTCAAGAAAAAAATCTTGAATCTATGGTTTTTTACCGTGGAGAAGGCTGCAGAAAATGTGGTAAATCTGGATATAAAGGACGTGTGGGTATTTATGAGGTTATGGAGATTGATCCAGGGCTGGCAAAAAAAATAAATGCACGAGCAAGCGTAGATGAAATAAAAGAATATGCCGCAACATCCGGTATGATAAGTATTGCACAAGACGGAATTGTAAAAGCAAAACAAGGCATCACGACAATAGAAGAAGTCTTACGTGTTACCCGAGACTAGAGATGCCACCAAACATTATTTATATTTATGAAAAAGAAAGAAAAAAAAGAACTTTCACCACAAATGCAAAAAGTAAATAACTGGCTCACCACGCATTTTGGAAGAATTTCTTATGTTGAAAAAATATTTTTTGTTGACCACATGCGAACCATGATCCATGCTGGTCTTTCTCTTGTTGAGGCGATTGATATTCTTGAAAAGGAAACAGAAAACAAAAAATTTAAAATGATTATTGCCAGTATAAAAAGTGAAGTAGAACAAGGACAGACTTTTTCAGATGTATTGGCGCGATATCCTAAAGCATTTCCCATTATATACGTCAAAATGGTGGCCGCCGGAGAAATTGCAGGAAAACTTGAAGAGTCACTGGAACAAATTGTTGTTCAAATGCAAAAAAATCATGATCTTATTTCAAGTATTCGTGGGGCCATGATATATCCGGCAGTTATCATTACCGCAATGATCGGTGTTGCCACACTTATGGTAACCGTTATTCTCCCAAAACTGTTAGTTATATTTAAAGATTTTGATACTGAACTCCCACTTGCAACAAAAGTTCTCATTGTTATTACCGACTTTGCAAGTAATCCATTTAATCTTACGGTCATTGTTATATCCTTAATTTGTTTTACCACACTGTATATTTATCTGCTACGAAAAGTATATGGCTTTAAACGCTTTATCCATAATGTAAATCTTCACCTCCCTATTTTTGGAAAAGTTATTAAACAAATTAATCTCGCAAGATTTTCTTTAACCCTTTCTTCACTTCTCAAAAGTACAGTGCCTATCATGACCGCAGTAGATATCACCGCAGATACCTGTTCAAATGTACTCTACAAAGACAGCCTTCACAGAGCAAGCGAAACCATCCAACAAGGTACTCCCCTTTCTGAGATCCTCAGTGAATATAATAAGCTCTTTCCACCAATGGTGACAGAAATGATTATGGTGGGTGAACGTACTGGAGAAATTGGTCACATGCTCAATGAACTGTCTGATTTTTTTGCAAAAGCGGTAGACAAAACAATGAAAAATTTTACAACCATTATTGAACCGGTTATTATTCTTGTTCTGGGAGTTGCCGTTGCGGGAATGGCCGTTGCTGTTATAATGCCTATGTACTCTTTGGTACAAAATTTTTAAAATAAATCTGTGTTTTATAATCCTTTTTACAATGCATTTGGACTTGATATATCAGACCTCTCTATAAAAGTAGTCCAACTTAAAGCGCAAGGCCGCTATCATAAAATGTTGAGCTATGAACTTATGGCTGCGCGATCAATTGCTCTCCCCTACGGAATTATAGTAAATGGAGAGCTTGAACAGCCGGAAATTGTTCGTAAGTATCTCAAATATTTAATTACCGGAAATTCCAAAAAGGATCAAAAGCCTATACGTAGTCCTTGGGTGTTAGCGTCTCTACCTGAGACACACAACTTTATAAAACAAATCATTATCAATAAAGATCCCGATGATATTATTGAAGAGGATATTTTGCTGACCGTAAAAAAGCATCTTCCATTTGAAGAAAATAACTATTATCTTGATTGGCAGATTCTTCCATCTCAGGAAACTGATCAAACGATTGTATTGGTTGGGGCATGCCCAAAAACTATTGCGGATATGTATACCTATCTATTGGAAAGTGTTGGCCTTGGGGTGGTAGGATTGGAAATTGAATCCCTCGCTATTGCCCGAGCTATGATAACAGCTTCCAAGGAATATATTGATGAGGCAAGAGCGCTTTTGGATATTGGGGCAACTCGAACCAATCTTATTATTTTTGATAATAATAGTGTACAATTTAGTAAAACACTTTCCTTTTCTGGAGAAATCATGAATACCGCACTTTCACAACGCTTGCATATTACCTACGATGAAGCAGAAAAATTAAAAGTGAAATATGGTTGTGAATTTGAGCAAAAAAATAAAGAAATCTGGCATATTATGGCAAAACTAGTAGATGGCCTAACCAAAGAAATTGAACAAGCACTCAATTTTTATTATTCACACTTTGAAAATGCCAATAAAGTTACTCATATTACTATGTGTGGAGGGGGGGCATACACAAAAAGACTTGATGAAGTCCTCTCACAAAAGTTAAATATTGAAGCAAGCCCCGGAAAAGTTTGGAAAAACCTCCATGTACGCAAGGCAGATAAGCTCCCAAGTGGAGAGTCGCTTGGGTACGCTGCCGCAATAGGTCTTGCACTCCGGGCAGCCAATAACCCTATTTCAAAAAATATTTCTGTGTAAACTATCCAATTTTTATCTATGCTTCCAACACGGTTGAGCCTTCTCTCCCCTACAAAACAAAAAGCCTTGGAACGAATGCTCTTGTACCAATACATCAAGTCTCTTTTGGAAATGCTACTATTTTTTTTAGCACTTGTTGGAATTTTTTTACTTGGAGGTCAGTGGGTCCTCCAACAACATTTTAATGACCTTGCTGCATCCGGAGATCATATTACTCTCAAATATGGCGCTACGAATAAAGAAATTCGAAAGATCAATAAAATTTTGGCGGAAACATCAACCATCCAAAAAGAATTTGTTCTCTTTACTCCAAAGGCAATAGAGTTTTTCAATGCCATACCAACAGGAATTACTCTTTCTGCTACAAATATGGATTACAGAAATAATCAAATTATCCTCTCTGGAACAGCCGATACTCGTGATGCCTTTTTATTCCTGCAGCAGAATATGCTTTCACTCCCCTATGTAGAATCCGCAGATATTCCCCCTGCGCAACTTACACAAAAAGAAGACATTATCTTTTCTCTTAAAATTTTGCTCAAAGAGAATCTATGAAACAACCTTCACTCAAAAAACAGATAATCATTTTCTTACTTCAAAATCTTCTAGTAGTTCTCCTTATTGGCGGGTTTATTATTTATCCCGCTGCAAAAAATATTTTTGAACTGAAAAAAAATATCGAACAAACTCATGATGAACTCGAGCAGGAATATACCAAAACGAAACATCTCAAAAAATCTCTTCAAGAACTTGATTCCGTAAAAGAAGTCACTGCACAATTTACAAGTAGTACTATCCCTGTTGGGTCAGAGCTCCCTATGATTACTCTTTTTGAACAACTGGCACAACGATATGATATTGACCAAAATCTTTCTTTGGGAACTCAGGATACAGTTCGGTATGCAATGGCAAAAAGTAATATATCAGATAAATATTATGTTTTTTCATTTTTGAATCACGGAACATACAAACACCACCTCCAATTTTTACGTGAATTGGAAAGTATGCCATTTTATGTCATTATTGATAAACTTCAGTGGAGTACTCATGGATCAGGTCCAACCAATGATGTAACTCTACGATTTGATGCACTTGTCTATGCTCATGCAACACAATAAAATATCCCGACTCCAAAAGAAACAATCCAAATACTTTCTTCGTTTTAAGTATGCAAATTATTTCTTCACCCTTCTCTTCCTATGTGGTGGAGTCTACGTTTTTTATCTTTTTTACAATATTATCTTTTCTGTTCTCTCCGGTGCAGAGCAGGTTTCCCAACTTCGTGCTACACTCTCTATTGAGGCCATAAACTTTACCAAGTATGATGAAGTAAATGCTGCCTGGGATACGCGACTGAATACCGACCTTCCGGAGAGTGCCTATGATCCTTTTTCTGCATCCAATATCTTCTTACAAACAGAACCCCTACACGAAGTTCTCCCAACCACAACCTTCCAAAATGTTTTTTCTACATCTACACTGGAGACCAATATCCCCATTCCACTCCTAGACGTTCTCCCCAATTCAGACATTCATTCCGGTGATCCTACTACTGAGGTATCCCCCCAAATATAGTTTATGCTCTATCTTTTTGAACTGGGACACCAACCCCATATTTCCATTGCAGAAATTGAATCCGTGCTCAAAGCACACCAGGTAACATTTGAAGAAAAACTTCAGACCGACCGATTCTTTGTTCTCTACACAGAAGATCCCCTCGATATGGAATCCCTTATGGATCAGCTTGGGGGTACCAAACTTATGGGGTTCTATATAGAACAAAGAAAATCCATAGAACAAACTATTTTTGAATTTCTTCTTGAAAATCAAACGGGAAAAATTGTTTTTTCCGTAGAAAATGCAAAAAATAGAAATCTTGGTATTGCTATAAAAAGAAAACTCAAGGATGCTAATTATTCTGCACGATACATAGAATATAAAAATACGGCCACTCTTCTTCATAATAAATTGGTAGAAAAAAAAGGAGCCTTTTTTATTCTTCATGGAGAAGTCTTTGTGATATCTGGCATACAAAAACTTGAAGGATTTGCACAAAGAGATTTTGACAAACCAGGTGTTGATGCAAAATCCGGCATGCTTCCACCAAAACTTGCACGAATCATGATAAATCTGGCTAGAAAAACACCCCCGGCAACAGTGCTTGATCCTTTTTGTGGTTCTGGAGTTCTCCTTATGGAAGCACTGGATATGGGGTACCATGTAGTTGGTTCTGATAATTCCGCTCGTGCCATAGAAGATACACACAAAAACATTGAATGGATTGTCACGGCAGAACCAAAAATACAAAAATTATCTTCACATGTTTTTCTGGAAGATGTACGTAACATCAGTCATAGCTTACAGCCCAAAAGTATAGACATCATTGCCACAGAACCCTACATGGGTAAGCCCTTGACCGGAAAAGAAGGTGAACTGTTCTTAAAAGAACAACGACAAGAACTCAAAGACCTCTATCACGATGCGTTCCGGGAATTTCATACCATTCTCAAAGATGATGGTGTTATTATTTTTATTATTCCTCGATTTTACTATAGAAAAGAATGGATTATTATAGATTGTCTACGTGAAATTTTGTCTTTGGGATTTGTCCAAGTCCCTTTTAACAAAGATGATGACACCCTTCTCTACCACAGAGTAAGCCAACACGTAGGACGAGAAATTTTTCAATTTGTAAAAAAATAGATAAAAAAAGACATGGAGGTATACCATGTCTTTTTTTGTTCCACCAATCACGATTTCTCCTTTCAAAAAAATAGAATACAATACTTCAATATTTTTGAAATGATTGTTTGTGATTGGTGGAGGGGTGGGTCGTGTTGGTCAACGCCTTCGGTGCAGAGGGAGGCTCCCACTCCAAAGAAGGTCGGTAGCCGGAGGATCTGGCTCACGCGGAGCGGTCTGGACATCCGTCCAGTCCTCCACGAGATCTGCGAAGACGTGACCTTCAATCCGAGGAGGATCCGTCTTCCTCTCGCCACAGTCCCGGGGTACAATGAGTCCCTCAGCCATGTGTCTCCCCTTTGCCCAAAGGGCGCCTGAATCTAAAAAAAAGGATATCAAAAAAATCCCTTTTTGTCAATACAAAAAACAAGGACTGAAATCCTTGTTTTTGCTTTTTGTACATAATGTTCCCTTCTCTTCTTCCAAAAAATACTTGGAAAAAAAGAAGGGAAGAGGTGGGTCCAACAGGTGGTGTTGGAGTTGGGGTAGGGGATGTGGAGAGCAAGCTCAGGTAGGGCGGAAGCGTGGCATCCGTGTGAGCTCACCCACGTGTTGGTCGCGCGTCAGCGCGACCTAGTCGAGGTCAGGCGTCTCGCGGGCCTCGAAGTCCTTGGGCGCGGCGGCGGCCTCGGCGTCCAGCTCCGGGTCGGGGTCGGCGGCCTCGGCGTCCAGCTCCGGGTCGGGGTCGGCGGCCTCGGCGTCCAGCTCCGGGTCGGGG
>PCWN01000002.1:0-45495 GCA_002787355.1 Candidatus Magasanikbacteria bacterium CG11_big_fil_rev_8_21_14_0_20_39_34 | reverse complement strand
GGGGTTTTGCTCAAAAAAAGTTCGAACATCAATCAAAAAACACCACACGTAATAAAGTATCATGTGCGTGGGGGTCACAAGATTCTCAAAATATGCATACGAAAAAGAGATCGCTTACCTCCGCGGTCTTTTTTTATTTAAGAGTACCTTTCAAACTTTTGAAAAGTTTTCCACGATAAACTACCTTGACAAGGTATGCAATGTTAGGAATGTTAGGTAGGATGCAAAACACAATGTGCACTCGCCCCTCTTTTTTCTCACCAGGCTCTACGTACCACCACGTAAGGCCCCTTCATTCCATGTACTTTGCCTGCATTTGGGAGTACAGCGTGTACGGAATATTTTTATATCTTGAATAAAATATATAATTAAAAAAGAAAGCTTTGACTTTCTTTTTTGTTGAGGGTACCATAGTGATATGAAAACAAAACGTGTAAAACCAGAGTATATAGAATTTACTACCAAAGATGGTCTTTGCCTACCAGGTCTTTTGTACGAAAAAGAGAAAAATACGGCGGTAGCTATTTACCTGCATGGAAATGGAAGCTCTTCTGTTTTTTATGATGAATCAAATAAACTTCCACTCGTTCAAGAGCTTCAGAAGAAACATATATCTGTATTATATTTCAACAACCGAGGAGCACATATGATAAAACGGTTGACGCTCTCAAAAAAAGGAAAATCAGAACGGAAAAATTTTGGGATGGTACATGAAAAAATAAAAGAATGCATACAAGATATAGATGGTGCCATAGCATTTTTGAAAAAAAAAGGGTACAAAACATTTTATCTTATTGGCGCTTCAACGGGTGCAAATAAAATTTGTGTCTACAACTATTACAAACCAAAAAATAATATAGCAAAGTATATTTTGTTATATGGTGGTGATGACACGGGGATATACTACCAGGCGTTGGGTAAGAAAAAATTTTGGAAAATTTTAAAAGAGTCAAAGAAAAAGATACGAGAGAAAAAGGGGGATATAATCATAAAAGAATTATTGCCAGATGCTCTTTTTTCGTACGCAGGTTTCTGGGATATTGCCAATCCCGACGGGGACTACAATATATTTCCATTTTATGAAGGATTCAAAAAAGAAAAACTTTCAAAGAAAAAACTCTTTCGGCACTTTTCTTCCCTCTTGAAGCCAACCTTTGTGGTATATGGTTCGGAAGATGAGTATACCTCAGGCAATGTTTATGATGCGGTAGCATTATTGAGGGTGCAGAGGCCAGATTTGACGTATAAAATTGTAAAAGGAGCAGACCATGGATTCAATGGAAAAAAGAGGAGGTTAGCAAAACTTATTGCCGATTGGATATAGGAGGATACTTGCTCAAGAAAGAAAAAAATGATACTTTATGGATCATAATACGCATAAAAAAATATGAAAAAAGCTCTTATTTTAGTGGATCTAGAAAATGAATGGATTACGGAAGGATCTGATTATTTTTTAGGTGATATATCTTCCCTTTTTGAGAGAACCAACAAATTGATTGATTTTTGTAGAAAAAATGGATACAAAATTATTTTTGTTACCCATGAAGAGGAAGGTTCAGAGGATGCTTTTGCTCCAGGGACTACAAGAGTAAATATCATTGATGGTATTGATAAAAAAGAAGAAGATATTCATATACGGAAAAATAAGATAAGTCCTTTTTATCATACCAATCTTGAAGAAGAGTTAAATGGAGTTGAGGAAGTGGTAATATCTGGAATTCTTGCAAATTTGTGTGTACGCAGTACTGTACAAGATGCCTATGATAGGGATTTTGATATCACGGTTATAAAAGATTGCTGTGCTTCTTTTGACGCACAGACGCAAAAATTTACCTTTAAAGATTTACACAATACTCGTGAGGAAATTCAATTTAAAAATTTAGATGAATTTCTTAGTGGTTGCTAGATAAGAAAAAAATTTTTGAGCAATTTTTTACTGAGCCTTTGGGCTCTTTTTTTATTCCTGGATATTTTTAGCTTTGTTTTTCCACGGGATGTTACAATTTCACGAAATTTTTTTTGAGTATCATGGGTATATACGGTTTCCTCTTGGTAAAAAGCATCAATTTTTTCTTGCGTTTGCTTATCTATGTATACTTCTATTAAAAAATCATCAATGATATTGAGATAATAATTTGATTTTTTAAAGATTGGTGCGTGGAGGCAGTGATACTGTGACATTCTTCCATCCATAAATTTTTTTGGATAGTGATCGAGTGGGCTATTGTTTCCTGAGGTTACCAAATACTGATAATTTTGTTCAAGAGTAAAGTTTAAAAGTGCCAATTCATTTTCTTGATGAGCAATATAGAACCAAACGTGTGGTGAGTAGGCAAGAAAAGGTGCGGATAGATCACTGCTATGCAAAAGATGAATAATAACATGATTCCAAAATATATCCGTAGTTATGGCATCGTGAAAAAAATAGACAACGCGGTCGCCCTCTTGTAGGTTAGAGAAGTTTCCCCTTGAAAACGGATGATGAAAATATTTGTGTTCCACATTTTCAAAGTACTGGCTCATTTGTTTGATCCAACTTGCGTTGAGGGACGCCTTTCCTTTTTCTACCACAATAATTTGTGATTTTTTGAGGTTGCGAATGGCATAGTATACCCCTTGCTTGGTAGTAGAGGGATGTTTTTTTTGGATGTGTGCAATGATATCTAAAATAAGAAGTGGCCCATCTTTGAGACAGGTAAGTACGTGATCTTCTAGGGTTTCTCTACTTCCAAAAATCATAGTATAGCGTATAAACGTTCTTAATCAAGTATACAGGAATTGCTTGTTGCAGTAAAGAAACTCTTTACTATAAATAGAAAATAAAACAAAAAATTGCCTAAAATAAGTGTTTTGTGTATAAATAAAATGAATTAAATATATACATATGACATGGAAAAATCTTGCTCCCAAAATAGTGCGTCAAAGGGTTATCATTGAGGGGACCACCCAAAAAATAGTTTCTCCAGACGCTATAGAAGACTATTTGCTCCAACTCTCAAAAGTTCTCGATATGAGAGCACTTCGGGACCCATTCACGTATCCTGCAGAAGATAAGGGGTATGGGGGTTGGATTCACTGGGTTACCTCGGGGGCTCATTTTTACTCGTATTCAGAAAATTGGAGCAATCCATCACTTTTTACTGTGGATGCCTATACCTGCAAGCCATTTAATGCAGAAAAGGCCGTACAATTTACCAAAGAATACTTCAACCCAATAGAAATAGTTTGGAAAGAAGTAGAGGTATAAAAAAAGTAATAAAATCAATGATCCCTCAGGACATTGATTTTTTCTTTTAATACTGCTAAAATCCTGACAATATGATTATTGACTATTTCTTATGCTAAAAATTGGAATTGTAGGACTCCCGAATGTTGGGAAATCGACTCTCTTTAATGCATTGACCAAAAGTAAACAGGCTGATGCCCAGAACTACCCATTTTGTACTATTGAGCCAAATGTTGGGATTGTTGAGGTACCAGACAATAGACTTGCAGAACTCTCCAGGACATCAAAGTCTGGAAAGACTATCCCGACAGCCATTGAATTTGTAGATATTGCAGGATTAGTAAAGGGAGCTTCTGAAGGTGAAGGTTTGGGAAACAAATTTTTGGCACATATTCGTGAAGTAGATGCCATTGCACAAGTCGTGCGTTCATTTGAAGACGGAAATATTGTTCATGTGCACAATAAAGTAAACCCAAAAGAAGATGCAGATATTATTAATTTAGAATTAGTCCTTGCGGATTGGCAAACCGTAAGTAAGAGATTGGATAATACAAAAAAGAAAGCAAAAGGTGCACAGGCAAAAGAAGTTCAAAAGGAAATTGAACTGCTTGAACGAGTTGCAAAACAATTGGAAGCGGGGAAAGTAGCGCGTGAGCTTGAATATGATGAAGAGGAACAAAAGATTCTCTCAGAACTTTGTCTTTTGACCAATAAGCCCATTATGTATGTGGTCAATGTAGATGAAAATGGAATTAAACAAAGTGAGTTGGGTATCCCAGAGATAGAACCCGGTGTTCCTCATGTAAAAGTATGTGCAAAGTTGGAAGCGGAGTTTATTGGTTTGGAAGGAGAAGAATTAACGGAGTACATGAATGAGTTTGGTCTCAAAGAAACAGGTTTGGATAAAATCATCCATGCGGGTTATAAACTCCTTGATTTGGTGACCTACTTTACTTCAGGAGAACAAGAATCAAGAGCTTGGACGGTTCATCGCGGAACTCCCGCACCACTTGCCGCAGGAGTGATTCATACAGACTTTATCAAAGGTTTTATCAAGGCGGATGTTGCCAATTGGGAAGATTTTGTAGCAGCGGGTGGATGGTCAAAAATTAAAGAAACAGGAAAAATGAGATTGGAAGGGAAAGAGTACATTGTAAAAGATGGTGACGTTATGTACTTTCATGTAAGTACTTAGAACGCAGATACCAACTTTTGACTTGAGAAAATCCACAGACAAAAAACCCAATGGAGATACTCAGAATAGAAGAGAGTACAATTAAATTGGTGCTTCCAGTAACATTTGCATAGAGAGAAAGTGGAAAACCAATCATAATTGATAGAAAAAGGGCTGTGAAAACGGCTCCTTTTTTTATCGTAGTGCTATAGAGACTAAAAATGGTTGGGAAAAATCCTGCAGATGCAAGCGTACCGGACGCAAGAAATATCCAAAGGAGTTGAGGTTGCATCAAGGCGATCCCCGTTCCTAAAAAGGCCATTCCAAGCATAAAATTTCTTGAAATACGAAGGAGGTGTTTGTCATTTGCATCTTTATTGAAGTATCGTTTGTAGATATCAACGGTTCCAAGTGCAGAAATGGCACAGTAGGCAGAGTCAAGAGTAGAGGAAAGGCCTGCAAATGCCATAAAAACAAAAAGCATCAGTGCTCCTTTTGGCAAAAAATATCCAATTGCAAGGGGACCAACCATTTGGGGATCCGTGACATTGATACTGAATGCAGGATTGGCAGCAACAAATCCCAAAAGGCTCAAAGTAATGGGAATCAGTCCAAAAAGAAGTCCACCAACCACAAAAGTTTTTACAATATTTTTTTGTTTTACGGCAAAACCACGTTGAAAAAACATTTGATCTCCTATGGGGCCCGTGATGAGCCCAATTGTGGTTGCAATCCCAAAGGCATACGCAATTTTTGGATCAAAAATATTTCCAAACTCACCGGAAATTCCAGCAAGTCCACCAGTTACAGAACTCCAGCCACCGGCGTGGATGATGACCATCGGCACAAGAAAAAATCCAAGGATAAGAATCATAAGCATCTGAATAACATCTGTGAGTACCGACGCCTCAAGTCCACTCAGTAGAGAATATGCAAGTGCAATAGTTGCAATACCAAGCGTTGCAATAGAGAATTTCATACCTGTAAGAATATGGAGAAGTGTACCACCGGCAAGAGCATTTATAATGATAGCAGAAAGTTGGTATCCAAAAAAAATAACAAGGTAAGAGAGATGAATACGTTTGTCTCCTTGATATCTTTGTAAAATGTATTCTGGAAGGGTGTATCCTTCTGGCATATTTTTGCGTAGGCGTATGGCAAGAGGTGCGAAAATAAAAAAACAGAGAATATTGGGTGCAATAAACCAGAAAGCACCGGCGATTCCTTGCGTATATGCTTGCATGGAACAAATAAATATAGCAGGTGCCCAAACCCAAGAGACGGCAATAGAAAATGCTCCTCGTATCCAAGAGACATTTCTATCGGCAAGTAGGAATGTTTCATTGGTAAGCGTTTTCTTTCTTGTAAGAATATAGACAAAAGAGATCATGATAATCCCAAAAAGAGAAAGAAGGAGGTAGCCTTCTTGTTGACTCATAAACATAAAAAATATATTACGTGACAATACTAGGGTGTGCTTGTATTGACGTTTTACAGCGTAATATATATAATAGAATAAGAGTGTTCAATAAGACCCCATGGTGTATATCTACACCACACAAATTATGAATGAACAGGTTCTAGAAGAATTAGGCTTATCACAAAATGAAGCAAGAATATATCTTGCTCTCTTAAATTTTACTGAGGCAGGGGTGGGTGAAATCGCAGGGTATACTAAAATTCACAGAAGAAATATATACGATACTTTGGACAGATTGGTACATAAAGGATTGGTTTTTTCTATCATGAGCAGGGGAGAACATAGATATGCACCCGTAGATCCAGATAAACTCATGGAACTGGTTCGAGAAAAAGAAGTCACTTTAGAAAAAATTCTACCGGATTTGCGTAATCGTTTTGAAAAAAGAGGTGGACAGCAGGAAGCCTATATTTATCGTGGGATTGAAGGGTTTAAAAATTACATGCGAGAGATTGTACGTGTGGGAGAAAATGGATATTTTATTGGTGCAAAGCTGGGTTGGTTTGACAAAAGGTTAAAGGGATATCTTCCGAGTTTTGAAAAAGAAGCAAAGAGAAAAGGATTGCATTTTTATCACATATTTGATCATGAAGTAAAAGATATTTTGAAAAAAAAGGAATATAATTTTGATAAAAAAATGTATCCGTATAAATTTTTTCCAAAAAAATATGGGACGCACTCCGCAATAGATATTTTTGGAGACTATGTAGTGACTTTTTCTGGATTAAGTTTAGAGAGACTGGAGTATCTCCAAGATGACGTTACCCTTTTTGTTTTGAGAGATAAAAATCTCGCAGAAAGCTATAGAACATGGTTTCAATTTATGTGGGATATGTGCAAGGAAAGTTAGAATTCGTTGACCCGGAAGGTGGGGAGTGGTACACTAAGTGCACAAGTTTATAGAGTCTATCTTTGATGTATGGTTCATACAAAAAATCCAAATTACATTCACCATAGTAACTCTAAAGTTGCTGATTCCATGCGTGAGATTGTCTTTGGTATGGAAGATGGGATGGTCTCTACTTTGGGAGCGATTACTGGGATTGCTGGGGCGACATTTGATCCATTTACGACTGTTTTGGCAGGTTTAGTTATTATTTCTGTGGAGTCTATATCTATGGGGGTGGGGGAATTTCTCTCGAGTAAGTCCAGAAAAGAAATAGATCAACGCATTTTGCATGAAGAGAAAGAAGAGATCCGAGATTTTCCTGAAGAAGAAAGAAAAGAACTATTGGGAATGTTCATTGCCGATGGTTGGCCACAGGATGTAGCAAAAAAAATGGTACAGGTAACTTCACAAGATAAAGAACTCATGTTGCGTGAGATGGCGTATAGAGAGTTAAAAATTGTGCCAGATAAGATGACCAATCCATTAAAAAATGGATTTATTATGCTCTTTTCCTATATTATAGGGGGTGGTATTCCACTTTCACCATACTTTTTTCTTGAAATGAAGGGAGCAATTATCTGTTCTATTGTGATTACGCTCATTGCCCTCTTTGCACTTGGGGTTTTCACTTCTCATTTTTCAAAACGGAACCCAATTAAAGCTGGTTTTGAAATGTTTGCTCTTGCAACGTTTGCCGCTGTGGTCGGGTATGTGGTAGGAAAGATAGCAGACGTAAGTTTAGGTCCAAAATAAAAAGCGAAAAAGAAAAAAGGCCGGAAGCATACCGGCCTTTTTTCTTTTTGAGAAAGCATTAGTTATTGCTTAGTTCATTTTTGTAGTAGTCTTTATATATGGACATTACAGAGATGAAAAGTGCAGCGATAATGGGGCCAATAATAAATCCGGAAATACCGAAGATAAATATACCACCCAAAGTAGAGAAGAGGACGATTAAAGGATGCATTTGGATATCTTTTCCAATAAGTGGTGGACGGAGGATGTTATCTATAGTTCCAATAACGAAAGATCCAAAGATAATAATGGTAAGTCCTTGAGCAATATTGCCCATAGCCATCATAATAATACCAGCAGGAAGCCAGACCAAAAAGGATCCAATGGCAGGGATAACAGAGAGTGCTGTCATAACAACCCCCCAGACCAATGCTCCAGGGATTCCTGTGACCCAAAAGAGGAGGCCTCCTAGTATTCCTTGTATACTTCCTACAATGAAAGTACTCTTGAGCGTTGCCCGAGTGGTAGAGGTAAAGCGGTCAAAGAGCTTTTTTTCATAGGTATCTCCAAGTGGAGAGAGATACATGAGTTTTTGAAGGATACGTGGACCATCTTTGAGCAGATAAAAAAGCGTATACAACATGATGAAGAGCATGAAAAAGAAACGTACGGAATTTTGGGTGAACTGTACAAGATGCGTATAGAGGAATTGTGTTATCACCTGTGTCATCTTTCCGGCGTTTTCCGTCCATTGATATTTTATAGTGTCTGTATATTCACCTATGAAGGGAATTTTGGAAAAGTGTTGAGAAACCTGATCTAAATTTCCTGTGAAGAGTTGGTTTTGTTTTACTGCACTGTAGAGATTTGCAGACTGGTGAACAGTGAGGGTTGTGACCAGCAAGAGCGGAAGGAATAAAACGACTATGATTATAAGTATAGTAACAAATGAACTGAGTGCATCAATTTTTATATACTTATGAATCCAGCGGAAGAGTGGGAAGAACATTACAGCAATAATTGCGGCCCAGAAGATAGGATAAAAAAATGGTGCCACAATATAGAGGAATATTGTCCCAAGTAAAAGCATGATTCCAAAAAAGAAAATCATGCGGATATTATTGAAATTTGCTTTGGTTTCTTTTGGAGGCATAGGAAGTATTTGAATCTTAAGATTGGATATAGACTATTTTCATTATATCACAGTTTTTACATTATATACCAACGATCCCTAAGGCATCAAAAAACCCGCTATACGCGGGTTTTAGAGATTTTGTATAATTATGCTGCTTCTTCTAACTCGGGAATTTCTGGATTTGGGTTTTCTTCAGTAGGATGTTCAAGTCCAACTGGATCCGGTTGGTCAAAAGTCTTTTGGAAAGATGCATCTAATGTTGCATCGAGATCTTCGTGAGATGGTTCTGTTTTGGCTGCTTCTCTCCCTTCTGCTTCTTTTGCTGCCATTGCCCAATCTTCTTTAGGCATCTCTACATCATTGGGATTAAAACCTCGTGTTTCTGGTGTCATAGATTTTTGATTATCTAATTAAATAACAAGGAATTATACTATATTTTTGTTCATTTGTCAAGATGCAGAAGACTTTGGCGATGCGGTATGAATTTGTAAAAAGTGAAGCGCAAAATCTTCCAGTACGCTGGTGAGATTGTAGCCACTTTTTATCTTCCCATCGGGACCTATTCTTTCGTGGTAAAATTCATCCATGGCACGTTTTAATAGAGCCGTTTCAACACCACTCTCTTGGGCTATTCCAAGCTCATCAGTGAGCATTTGTAGTGTTATAGCAGAAAGTTTGGAAGGCTCAAAGTGAAATTGCTTGAGGAGTATTCGTAAAAAGTTTAGAAAAGTAGCAGATTCAATATTGGTTGATGCGGTTGGGAGTTCTAAATCCAAGGCAGCGTCAACTTCTTCCGGTGATAAGCTATCTAAATCTTCTTTTGCTTGGAGTACTTGATCTCGTTTTTTCATCCATTCTCGGTACCATGCAATAAGCTCTTGAGTTAGGACTTCTGTAGAAACATTTTTTGTTCTATCAAAAAGTTCGTCAAGTGACGTTTCCAAATCATCTACAGCAAGTCTCTGATCTTGTG
The DNA here is from genome assembly GCA_002787355.1 of Candidatus Magasanikbacteria bacterium CG11_big_fil_rev_8_21_14_0_20_39_34. GTDB lineage: Bacteria > Patescibacteriota > Patescibacteriia > Magasanikbacterales > UBA922 > 1-14-0-20-39-34. The sequence continues at coordinate 35,886 of PCWN01000002.1, read as the reverse complement.
AAAGGGTAGCGTAGCCCGGTCCTTCGGGAGGTCTTTTCATAGGAGTGATTTTTTTTGAATAAATTTCCATCTTCCCACTGGAAGTGTACCTAATTTAAATTTTCCAAATCGCGTTCGTTTGAGTGAAAGGACTTTATATCCAAGTCTACCAAACATTCTTCGAATTTGTCGATTTTTACCTTCCTGGAGTATAACATGAACAATATATCGGCGTCCAACAGCGGATTCTTTGAGTATTCGGATGCCTTTTGCATATTCACCCTCACCAATATCCATACCGTGTTCTAAAACTTTTATGGCTTGTTTTGAGAGGCGACTATCCAATTGCAGTTCATATTCCTTTTCATGCTCAAACCTTGGATGCGTCATTTTATTGGTAAGATCACCATCATTGGTCAAAAGAATCAAACCCTCAGAATCCTTATCCAGCCTTCCTACTGGATACAAACGAATTTTATCTGCCAGGGTTATATTTTTGTCTTGTGATTTAGGTCCAAGGAGGGCCTTATAGGCATCTTTATCTCTCTTTGTGGTAGCATTTCCATAGGTGAGAAGTTCAAGGATGGAGTGCCCCTGTTGGCTACTTACACTGGATACGTAGTCAAGCGGTTTGTGGAGTGCTACATAATAAAAGGATTCTTTTTTTTGTGGTGAATGCGGTTGTTTGCGATGATTTTGTTTTCCTACCTCTATCTCATCGATATCAAGGTCTACTTGGGTACTTAGTTCTCGTACTACTTTTCCATTGAGTTTTACCTGTCCGGAAAGGATAAGTTCTTCAGCTTTCCGACGAGAACAGATTCCAAGATCTGCTATGGCTTTATTAATTCGGACTTGCATAGATTATTTTTGGAGAATGGTATTTTAAAAAATGGTATAAAACTACACAGACTTTTTTATTTCTACTTTATCTATTCTTCTCTTTTTGATACTCAGAATCTTACATTGGGTGTCTCCAAGAGTCAGCTTATCATTTTTCTTTGGGAGCCGTTCGAGGGTATCTAAAATGCGTTCTGCAATAGCATCCAGCTCATTTCCACGAATTTCCGAGTGGAAAAAATCATTGATATCACGAATAATGGTATCTCCAGCTACCACAATGGTATTTTTGTCTATACGTTGAATAAGATTTTCATTTATATCATGTTCATCCGCAATTTCTCCCACCAGTTCTTCAATGACATCTTCAAAAGTTACAATTCCTTCGGTTCCACCGTATTCATCTACTACAATAGCTATATGTGTTTGACGTTTTTGGAATTCGCGCATGATATCATCAATACGCATTTGTCTGGGGACGTTTACAATATTGAGAAGGATCTCTTTTATAGAATTTTCTTCTTTATCGGTATGATAGGCAAGCAGAACATCACGGGAGTGCACAAAACCGATTACGTTATCGGGCGTTCTACTGTAAACAGGAAAGCGTGTATGAAGATGATCTTTTATAAGAGATGCGGCTTGTTTTATTGAGAAAGTATCTTTCATAAATTGAACCTGTACTCGAGGAGTCATAATATCTTCTGCCCGGATATCATTAAAGGCAAAAAGACGTTCAATCATGAGTCCTTCATTTTTTTCTATGGCTCCTTGGCGCATTCCAACTTTTGCAAGGGCACGGACTTCTTCTTCACTCACCTGGAGTTCCTTTTGTTTTCCGGCAATGATATTGGTAATCCATTCAAAACTTACAACCAGGGGAGTAAAAATCCACTGGAAAATGCGCAGAAAGACAGCACTAAAAATAGCAAATTTTTTGGGATGAGAGCTTGCGTATGACTTTGGCAAAATTTCACCAAAAACTAGGATAAGCAAAGTCATGATTCCGGTAGTTATTCCAATGACGGAAGATTTAAAAAGGGTAGTAGCAATCACTGTTGCATAAGAAGATGCGGCAATGTTTACAACGTTATTTCCAATAAGAATAGTCACAAGAAGTCGTCTTGGATTTCGTTTCATTTTTTTGATAAGTTCTGCTCGATGGAGTTTTTTCTTCACCATGGATTCAACTTGTGCATTGGAAAGAGACAAAAAAGCTACCTCTGTTCCGGAAAAAAACGCCGAAAGGAAAAGAAAGATAAAAAGTATAATACTGTTTGAAATCATAAAAATTTATTCTCTAATATCGGTTGGCAAACTCATACCGCCTACATTTTTGTAAGCATACAATGCAATTGACCAGTCAATTTTATAAATTTGATAAGCAATATCACCATCATGTGTATATATATTGTGAGGTTTTATACCCAGTAAGTCAAGTTTATTTTTGAAAACATCGGGAGACATCCCTGGCCTATTTACATTTGTATTCTGGCTCGAAGCTGGGGTTGAATAAATATAATAGACAAGATGATGAGCATTTGAAGCATTGATAGTAAAAATGTATTGAGGGAAAGATTCAATTCCTGCCAAGGGGAGACCAAGGTACATGGTTCTGCGCACATAACTTTGTACCAGTGTTCCAACTCCCGCTCGTGAGTCAAAAAACAGAAAAACTGGGGTTTCTTGTCCCATGTTTAGTTGGTAAAAACGATCTACGGCAGATTGATAATTTTGATTTTTGAACCGGGAATGTGGATTGGGTTTTAAGTCATCCAATTCTTTTCTCAGGTATGTCTCAAGAGCATTTGCTCCATAGTCTGGTAAGTACAGTTGTTTGGGGTAGGTGACACTCGCTTTTCCAATCTTTCTTCCCGTGGATGCCACGACCGCATTCACAGAAAAGAACATTTCATAGGCAATCCAGATCCAGAGAAAAGCCTTTGTCCACTTTTTTGAGATATCAAAAAAATCTCGAAGGAAGGGAACCATAAGAAATATAAAAAATGGTGTGAGGTAAAAAAGAAAGCGTGTCCGTGCGCCAATAAGAAGAAAAAAAACAAGAAAACATACCGTGGAAAGAAAAGTACAAAATGTTGCCGTATCCCACTTTTTTCTCTGAAAAAGTTTTGCAATAGGGTAGAAAAAAGCTGAAAGCGCAAAAAGAAAAAAGACAGGGGTATAAAGATAGAGGAGTGTTCCCATATCAGAAATTCTTTGGAGGAGGTCGCCGCGTTGGGTTTTTCCGGGGAGTTTCTTCCAGTGTTCGGAGATATCTTGTTTGAGTAGAAAAGCGAACTGAAGATCAAAGTGGCCCGTTGCCCGATACATACCAATGTTGTAGATGATAACGGGAGAAAAAATTATCAAGGAAAGAAAAATTGCCGTATAGAGTCGAATGCTTTTGAGGTATTCTCTTTTATATACAAAAAAACCAAGAATATATACTGGAAATATGGCAAAGGAAACATACTTTGAAAGAAAACTAAACCCAAGGGCAATCCCCCAAGGATAAAGGAATTTTTTTTCTTTGAGTGATCGTAAAAAGAAATAAAATGAAAGCAAAATAAAAAAGAGAGTTACAGATTCCAGCATGGAAACCCGGGTATACACAACAGAAAAATCATTTATCGCCATGAGTCCCATACAAAAAATCCCCAGCTTTTTATTATAGAGTTGTTTTCCAATAAAAAAGCTTACAATGACAGATCCAATTCCAAAAAGTGCAGCAGGTAGGCGTGATAAAAAAATTGAATAACCCAAATTTCTGAAAAAAAGATTTTGTATAATAAAGAAAAGCGGTGGATGGTCATGAAAGGAAAGAGTTCCCCACCAGGGGAGTCCATTGGGGAACCAGTCAAAAGGGGTGGTTTGAAGATCACTGGCAAAAGAATCTACAAAACCGATACTTCGAACACTGTAGAGTGGTTCGTCTCCCAGAAGAACTCCTGAACTTAAAAAACAGATCCGAAAAAGAATAGCAATAAGGAGGATTGCAAAAAATTGAAATTGAAAATGAGTAAAAAGATAAAGGAATTTTTTCTTCATGAAATGTATCAACGAACAACTGCGTATCCAATGTAGGCAATATAGAGTACAATAAAGAGAATCCCTTGAAGGCGAGAAAGCTTATGTTTATCACCAACGAACATAAAAAGAAAGAGAAGAAAAGTGGCAAATACGGTATAGAATGTATCTATGTTGGCCTGTGTATCAAATTCCAATGGTTTGATTACTGCAGTGAGTCCAAGAATCCAGAAAACATTAAAAATGTTTGACCCAACGGCGTTTCCAATGGCAAGGTCCGTATGGCCTTTTCGTACAGCAACTATTGTAGTTGCCAGTTCTGGCAATGAAGTCCCCAGCGCTACGATAGTTAAACCAATGAGTGCTTCACTCATTCCTGCAAGATGAGCCAAAATGATTGCATTATCTACAATGAGTTTTCCGCCAAAGGCGAGCGCAAGCAACCCTGCCAAAAACATGACTACAGATGTGGTCCAGGAGTATGTGTCGATGTGTTCATGTTCTCCTTGAATTTTGGTAAGGCCGTAGGTATAAAAGAGGAAAATGATAAAAAAGGCTACAAAAGCAATACCATCACTTCGAGAAAGGACATTTACGGTACTATAGGCGCCATCGAGAAACATATCATTTCCTAGGATGACAACAAGAAGTATGGCCAAAAAAGCAAAGGGGATTTCCCTGAATGTTGTCCCCTCTTTTACTTTGAGAGGTATAATAACGGCACCAATTCCTAAAATCAAAAGAATATTGGCAAGGTTACTTCCTACAACGTTTGCAATTGCTAAATCTGTGCTTCCTTTGTATGCAGAAATAAGGTTTACAAAAAGTTCAGGTGCAGAAGTACCAAAACTTACTACAGTGAGTCCAATAACTATGGTGGAAATTCCCCATTTTTTTGCTGCAGAAGAGGCACCACGAACAAGTGCTTCTGCTCCAAGAATAAGAACGGCAATACCAACAACAAGAAGTAATATCGGTAGGAACATAGTAAAATAATCTAATAAATTTATAAACTTTTATCTATAGTCGCACAAACCGCGTTTTTTACAGTAAGAAACGGTGTATCTTCCAAAGATAAATAGGATAAGAGATGTACTTGCAGATATCAAACAAAATGGGCAATTGGCACGAATGACAAAAATTTGGAGATATTCAAACCAAATGGATGCAAGCAGTCCAATCCAAGTAAGGTGAGAAAGAAGCGTAATACAGAGTGGATTTTTTTTATCAAAATATAGCAGTGACAAAAAAATCAAAGAAAGATAATAGAGTACGCCAGGGAGTGCAACAGGGATTCCAAAAATGGTGGCATATTTGCTCGAGAGGACCGTTTCACATCCGGTGGAGAAAGAACATCCGAGTGCGCCATTAAGATGCTTGAAGGTAAGATAGGTAGCATCTGCGAAACCAATAAGTCCGAGGACAAGGAAAACCCAAGGGATAAAGCTTGGGACTTTACTTGAGTGCTTGTGAAATAATTTTTTCAAATTCATCATATTGTGGAGGTGCTTGTATTTGTACTCCATTTAAAAAGAATGTTGGGGTACCTGATATATTTGCTTTGTGTCCGCTGTTGATATCTCGGTTCACACGTTCTGTTACTTCTTTGGAATCCATGTCATTTCTAAATTGATCTATATCAAGACGGAGAGATTCAGCGTACTGTATGATTCTTTCTTTTGGATTTTCATCGTTGACCCAGATATCTTGTGTATTGAACAAAATATCATGCATATCCCAAAATCTTCCTTGGAGGGAAGCGGCCTCTGCAGCTTGGGCTGCTAAAAGGGCATGTTCATGGATACTCTCAAGAGGAAAGTGGCGATATACCACCTGGAGATCATTTTCATGAGATTTCACGAGTTGCTTTACCAACGGGTAGTAGTGTTTGCATGCAGGGCATTGGAAGTCACTATACTCAACAAGAGTAAGCGGTGCATTTGGATTTCCAGATACGTGGTCTTTGGCATCAATACTTGTGGTAAGAGTGCTTCCTGACAAACCGGTAAGTTTGGATAGCCCCCAGATAAGTAAGAGTACCCCCAAAATAAATCCTCCCCAAATGTACAGGGACTTTCGATTGCTGTGTTTCATAAATAATATGATTAATTTTCTCTTCAATTGTGAGTATAGTACCAAAGATATACGCAAACATCAAGAGAAAAGAGATATTCAGGAGAGTATTTTTGGTGTGGGGTGGGGCCACACTACTTGGACTCAGGTGGGGGCTGGGTGTTGCGTTGTGCGAGTGCCTGTTGGAATGCATCCTTGATGCCTTCCCCGATCTGCTGTCCCAGTGTCTCCGGGGAGAGGTGTTTGACGATGCCACGTCCGATGGCACGACCCAGCATCTGGGCACACAGGATGACAACGATGACAAACATGTGGACGGAAAGCGAGGAGAGCGTACACAGCAGGAGTGCCAGATCCGGGCTTACCAGGGGGTTGAGAACCCAGTGGTTTTCGCTGGTGAGGGCGAACCGAGTGAGCAGGGGGAGCGACCACATGATCCATGAGCAGAGGGTCACCTCCACCGACATGCGGAGGGGGCGATAGATCCCTCTCCGGAACATCAAGATCGTGGTCAACACGGTCAGGATCAGCGAGCCGGAGAGAGCGTAGGGGTTCATCCCCTCGAGTGGATTGGGCATGGGGTCCTCCATGGAGTGTGGAGGCAGTATAATAGGATTTTTTCTCTTTTGCAATACAAACCGAAAAAAGATATAATGAAGAACTCCTTACCTTTAATGAGAAGATTTTCTCTTTCTTATGATGCATCATAAAACTTATGGAGATCTGGTAGAAAAAATAAAGGACCTGCAGCAGAAAAAAGAATTGGTATTTGTAGGGATCTCTGGTTTGGGAGGCTCTGGGAAAAGCACGCTTTCCAGCCGTTTGCACGATGAAATGAAGGATGCAACTTTGGTTTGTGTAGACCATTTTTATTTACCAAGTGAAAAACGGGGAAAAACGCATAATTCGGAAAATATTATCAGTAACTGTTTTGATTGGGATCGTTTAGAATCTTTTCTAACCGCATTAAGTAAACCTGGATGTTGCACCCGTTATCAAAAATACAATTGGAATACAGATTGTTTGGATGATTGGGTAAATATTCATTCGGAAGGATTGGTGATTGTTGAAGGAATATATTGTTTGCAAGATCGTCTTGCACATAAGTATGATCTCAGTGTTTGGGTGGATACTCCTGTTGAGCTTCGCTTTGAAAGGAGCATACAAAGAGATAAAGAAGGAAGATTTAAGGGGAAAAGCGAAGAAGAAATACGAAAAATGTGGAAGGAAATATGGATCCCCCAAGATGACAGATATTTTCAAAAATATAGACCGGACATGAAAGCCGATATTTTGTTAAGCGGTGTTTGATAATTTTAATTAAAATATGAATGCACTTGAAATAAAAAATTTTACAAAAAAATACGAAAATTTTGTAGCAGTAGATAATCTTTCGCTAGAAATAAAGAAGGGAGAATTTTTTGGATTTTTGGGTGCCAATGGGGCAGGGAAAACAACAACGATTCATTGTATTACCGGGATCAATACTATTACGGATGGGAGCATTAAAGTATTTGGCATAGATGTAGATAAAGAGTATAAAAAGGCACGGACAAAGGTGGGGCTTTCACCGCAAGAATTTAATATTGATATTTTTCTTACCATAGAAAAAATCCTTTGGTACAATGGAGGACTTTTTAATATGAAAAAAGAGGAACGTGAAAAGAGAATTGAAGAACTTCTAAAAATTTTAGAACTAGAAACGCACAGAAAAAAACAATTTCGGCAGCTCTCGGGAGGACTCAAACGAAGAGTCATGTTGGCGCGTGCCCTCATGCATGATCCTGACCTTCTTATCCTTGATGAACCAACAGCCGGGGTGGATGTCGAATTGCGACATGAGCTTTGGGAATATTTAAAAAAAATAAATGCCGCTGGGAAAACTATACTTCTGACATCACATTATTTGGAGGAAGTAGAACTTCTTTGTAACAGAATTGCCATTATAGATAATGGAAAAATTATTGCGGTTGGTGATAAGAGTGAATTTGTAAAGGATGGAAAAAGTTTGGAGAAAAAATATTTAGAGCTTACACAAAAAACAAAGTCTAGTTAGTCAACATAAGATCTTCGAAGTAAAATTATGAATAATAAAATAGCACTTTTTTCTTTTATCTCACGAGAAATTCAAAGGTTCACTCGTGTATATGTACAGTCTTTGTTTAGTCCCTGGATTAATGCAGTCCTGTATATTTTTATATTTGGATATGTGGTTGGTTCTCGTATAGATTCAATTGCAGGAATAAAATATATCGCCTTTGTTCTGCCAGGTATTCTCATGATGAATATTATCTCCGCATCTTTTCAACAGACGGCATTTTCTCTGTATTTCAAGCGTTTTGCAAAATATATTGAAGAATATTTAGTAGCACCACTTTCTAATTTTGAATTGCTTACAGGGCATATTATTGGCGGGGTCACTCGGGCTCTTTTTGTGGGAACTGGAATATATGTAATTGCAATCCTTTTCCATGCAGCAAGTATTGTTCACCCTCTTTGGTTCTTTTTTTATTCTGTTACTGTCTCAATTATCTTTGCACTGGTTGGTGTCTTTATTGGTCTTTGGGCAGATAACTTTGAACAGCTCAATATTTTAACTACATTTATTATCATGCCGTTTACGTATTTGGGAGGAATGTTTAATTCTGTGTCTATGTTGCCAGAAAAAATTCAGTGGTTCATGAAGGTCAATCCATTTTTTTATTTTGTAGACGGTTTGCGTTTTTCTATGACCGGAGTGCAAGAATCCAATATGATAGCCGGTATTGGGATCATAACATTCTGTATATTGGGACTGGGCGGACTGGTATGGTACTTGTTTAAAATAGGTTGGAGAATTCGAGGATAATTATTTTAAAAAACAAAAAACTTCCATGTATTGGAAGTTTTTTTTATTTACAAAAAAAGGAGAGAGAGGTATTATGAAAATAAGAAAAAAAGTATGAAACAAAAAATTTTTCTTTCAGTAGGTATTATCTTTTTATGCAGCATTGTCTATGCAATATTTTTTGTATATACCTATTATCGTGGTGCTGCACCGGCATTTCAAAAACCTTCTCAGAGGATAGAAGATATTTTTCATTCGGTAAGTACAACAAATCAAAAAGTAACAGCATTACAAAACACTACAGATTTTCCCCTTAAAATAGAAGAAGGTTTTTCTATTTCCTTGTATGCAAGTGGCATAGATAATGCACGTGTTTTGGCAATGGGACCAAGAGGGAATTTATGGGTGAGTCGTACCAAAGATGGTATTGTAAGTATGTTGGAAAAAACAGCAGACGGTGTTGTGCAACATGAAATTATTCGTGGATTAAACAAACCACATGGACTGGCATTTGATATACAAAACCCAAATAGACTCTATATTGCACAGGAAAATGAGCTTTCCTTTCTCGATCTTTTTTCTGAGGGGCCCATACAAAAAATTTTAGATCTTCCAAAAGGTGGGCGTCATTTTACTCGCACACTTTTTTGGGGAGCAGATAATGAACTCTATATATCCATTGGGTCCAGTTGTGATGTTTGTCAGGAAAGCGATAGTCGCTATGCGAGTATTATGAAAGTTGATCTCAAAAATAAACGGTTGTTTCCATACGCAAGTGGACTGAGAAACGCAGTCTTTGGAACCATTCATCCTGTTACGGGAGACCTGTGGGTGACGGAGATGGGGCGAGATTTTTTAGGAGACGATAATCCTCCCGATGAGATAAATATAATAAAAGAGGGGAATAATTACGGTTGGCCATGGTATTATGGGGAAAATATCCGTGATCTCAAGTTCCAACCAAATGGGAAAGTTCCTTTCGATGGTGCTCCTCAGGGGAGTTATATTAATCTTCCTTCTCACGTTGCCCCACTCGGACTGGCATTTATACCAGAAGAGGGGTGGCCGGAAAAATATTGGTTTGATCTTCTGATTGCATATCATGGATCATGGAATAGCACTACTCCCGTTGGATACAAGATAGAAAGAGTAGACCTAGATAATCAGGGGAACTTTTTGGGTTCTTATGACTTCCTTTCTGGTTGGTTAACGGAAGATAATAAGGCCTTGGGAAGACCGGTGGATATTCTTGTTCAACCGGGTGGGGTGATGTATGTAAGTGATGATAAAGCAGGGGTTATTTATAAAGTTGAGGTTTTACCTGAGTAAATATATCATTTTGTCTTTTTTTCCATATGTAAGATTCTTGGCTCGAAATACGTCACAGTATATGAAGAAAGAAAAATATTTCGGAATGTATGCCAATTGGGGTGATAAAAAATTTGACAAAATTTGATTTTTTGCCTATAGTTAGCCAAAATAAAGGAAATCATATCCGGGCTATGGCACAAAGCCAAATTGAACAAAATTACATAGAACATTATAATAGGCATTCCGATGAAATCTTTCGGTATTTTGCTTTTCGTGTGTATGATCGAGACATTGCACGAGAGCTCACCCAGGAAACCTTCATAAAGGTCTGGAAATATATTAGTTCTGGGAAAGAAGTAGAATATCTGAAGGCATTTATTTACAAAACTGCCTATCATCTTGTCGTGGATTATTCTCGAAAAAAGAAAGAAACCTCTCTTGAGGCACTTATGGAGCATGGATTTGACGTAGAAGTTTCCAGAGAAAAAGAAGAAATAAAACAGGATGCTCTTGCGGCCTTGCAAATTATTGAAAAGCTCAGTGAAAAATATCAAGAGGTTATGAAAATGCGTTTTATAGAAGGGTTATCTGTGCAGGATATTGCTCTTGCTCTGGGGCTTTCAGAAAATGTTGTTTCTGTGCGTATTCATCGCGGAAAGCAACAACTTGAGAAATATATATAAATATATGGATCAATTTTTCAAAAAAATTCACCGATTTCGTAACGAGATAGAGATGAACGAAAAAGAACATCAACAAATGGATGATGCCATCTTGTCATTTATGCAAGAAAATCCTTTGCAAGGAAAAAAACAAAAAATAAAGAAGGAAAAAGTACACTCTCCCTCTCTTATGGGTGCATTTTTGGCAGGGTTTGCAAGAAGTTTTGTGTATGTTGCACTTGCCATTGTAGTTGTCATTGTTGGTGGGGGTGCCACAACCTTTGCAGCAGAAGGTGCTCTTCCCGGAGAAGCATTGTATGGATTTAAAGTAAATGTTTCAGAAGAACTTCGGTCTGCCTTTCTCTTTTCTGAACGGGACAAAGCTCAATGGGAGGCAGAACGTGTAGAACGTAGACTTCTTGAAATAGAAAAATTGATTCAACAAAATGGACATCCGGATGATCAATTTCTGGAATTGGCACAAGAAAATATTACACGTCACAGCAAGCAAGTTGCACTTGCAACCCGAAGTTTGCATGATAATGGTGATTCCGAAGCAATCCTCTCCATTGTAAACCAACTGCAAGGTTCACTTGATACGTATAGTAGACTGCTTTCTGAATTGGTGCAAAAAAATCCAGGGGCAGTAGATCCAGAGGTACAGAAGTTAGTTGAAAATATTGAGTCTACACAACAAACGGCAAAGTCTGCGGAATTTCGTCTCTTCCTTGCGCGTCAAGGGATAACGGGACCAGATATTGGTGAAGATGGTGATTTGCCCAATGACAAGAGAATTCAATTTGTTTTTCCAGAAGTTGGAGAGAGTTTGGTTATGGGGAATAGCTATGCTATTTTGTGGACTGATCAGACCCATGAATCCGGTTCACTGACACTTGAACTTTTGCGTGAAGACAATAGTGTTGCCGGATTTATTGGAGTAAAATCATCTCAAGATGGAAAAATTATATGGGATCCAAAGTTTATTTTCCGTCATGAAAATGATTTGCAGTCAGAAAAATTAGAACCCGGAACTTTCAAAATACGTGCATCATTTTTTGGAAATTCCGGAACACGATTTACAAGTATTTCCGGTGTATTTCATGTCATAGAACCAACTGTGACCTCAACGGGCGTACAGGTAAACGTGCGTGGGATGGAGAATGGTGTTGATACTTCAGTACACAATGCTTTGGTTGAAATTTTTGATATGAAGGGAATGAAAGTTGATAGTCACTACACAGATGTTGCCGGGAAGGTATACTTCCGAGTAATTCCAGGGACCTACACCATAAGAGCAAGTAGTAGTAATGCTTCACAATATGCACTGACAAAGTTAAGTGTCGCCTATGTAAAAGATACCTCCGTTGATCTTTCTCTTATCCTTGACCAGAAAAAAGAAGACCCCACTGGAAAAACTGAATTACAGCTTGCTCCTTTCCAAAAGGGAATTGAGTTTATTACTCCAAATCGTTTGGCAGAGTTTTTCAAATATTCAACAAATGCCAATATTATTCGTTGGAAGATGCTTGATGGATCTTTGGGAGGGACAGCGTCAAACTTTTTTCTAAGAAATATGGACGGGCGTATTGCAGATATCATAACGGAGAATCTTCCAGGATTATTTAAAGGAAGTTTGTTATATAATATCCCTCATACTATTTTGCCGGGAAGGTATTATATTGAAGTAGAGGCAAAGGGAAATGTTGTAGGACGTAGTGAAATATTTGATATCATAGATAGTGATGCACCACTTGTAAATGTGGATGTTGTGCAGGAAGAAACATACTATGTAGCAGAAAACACCGATGAGTCCATTGCAGCTGAGTTTTCTATAAAGCCAAGTGCAAAGGTAGTACTTGATAATATACTTCTTACTTGTAGTGCAAATGGAAAATATATATCTCAAGCTCGTATACAACGTGTGGGCGGAAAGCTGAGCAAAATGGCAGAACAAAGTAGTCAAGAATTCATTTTCTTTGATAATCTTGCAGAACCTATTTCAGAAAAAGCAGTATATCGTGTATTTGTGCGAGTAAAAGAAGGTCTTCGTCCACAAACCATTTTCTGTGGTATTGCACATCCGGAGGATATTTCTTTTGAAGACAAAGAAAATATTTTTCAGGTTCGATCTTATGGAGTTCGTGTAGATGTAACAAAAAAGGGAAGACTACAAATTGTAAAACGAGAAGTTGGAGACGATACCTCGTTTGCAAAGATTCTCGCTCCCGTTCCAAACTTTTACAAGCGAGGATATCCTATTATATTAGAATGGAGGCCTTCATCATCTCACAGCGGTACACAAGAACAAGTCCAAATACTTTTGGAAGGTTGGGGTGGAGAAGTATTGGCTGTGCTTTCAAAGAGTATCTCCATTGATACTGGAAAGCTTATGTGGCAGATACCAGAGGACTTTGCGCCCAACACCTACCGATTTGAGATAATTGGCCCAGGAGGAGTATCCGTGCAAAGTAATATGTTTAGTGTGGTATCAGAGTTCCCGAGTGAAGACTACTAAAGTAGAAAAATAAAAGAGTGCCCAATATGAGCACTCTTTTATTTTTTTACTTTGTAAGATTTTCTTTCCTTATACGTCATATAGAGTACAAGGGGAGGAAGCAGGCCAAATGTTAGCACCCCTTTGGCTCAATGCTTTCTTCCCCCTTGTTATGGGGTTTACCCACTCACTCATTGGATATATCCATTAATGTTGAAATATGAGCATTCATCTTGCCTTTTTCACGGGGATCATGCTAAACATTGTTCTTGCAGTTCTCCTAAGTATACTTACCTAAAAAAAGCGCCTCTTGATAAGGGCTTTTTTTATTTTTTCAAGAAGGGTACAATAGAGACATATATGTTTTTTTATTAATAACCATAAAAATATGAAAAAATCTGTTATTTGGGGACTGGGAGTCTTGGTGTTATGTCTTATGGGGGTGTCGGTGTACTTGGGGTACTTTATTCATATGAAATTTGGGAATGAAAAAGAAAAGGAAATTCCAAAAGAGAAGGTAATGCAAGATCTAGAGGTGATTCCTTCACCAAAAGTGAATATACAGGATGAAACCACAACAAAAGAGGCTCCTCTCACTTTTTCAAATCTCGTACCAGAACAAACCATAAAAAGTCCAGTAAGTATAGTGGGTGAAGCTCCTGGACGCTACTTTTTTGAGGGTAGTTTTCCCGTTATGGTTGTAGACGCACATGGGAAAGTTATTGGGGATGGAATTGCCACAGCACAAGGAGATTGGATGACGGAAAAAATGGTGCCATTCCATACAGATATTCAGTTTGAATGGAAACCTATTGGGATGGGTGAAGAGCCTTTGCCTCCAACGGGTTTTTTGATTTTTCAAAAGGATAATCCATCTGACATGCGGGAAAATGATGAGGAATACCGGGTACCCATTACTTTTCAAGAGAGTGAAGACGAAAAAAGTGTGCCCTCTTCAAAAGAAGAACGAGAAAAAGATGGGTGTGTCATAAGTGGTTGCAGCGCTCAGGTCTGTTCTGATGAAAAAGTTTTGACTGACTGCATGTATAAAGAAGAATATATTTGTTTTCAAAAAGCGCTTTGTGAAAGGCAAAGAAATGGAAAATGTGAGTGGACCATGAGTAAAGACATATCTGCATGTGTGGCTCAATTTTAGGGGAAAAATTTTGGGAAAGAGGTAACCCATGGTATACTAAATTCATATAATAAAATGTTTTATTCATAAAATAATACCTATGCAACAAGGAATTTTGTCGAGGAAAGCAGGGTGGTACGTGGCACTTTTTGTTGTGGCCGCGTTTTCTGCTTTTTTTCTCCCCAAAGTGGCGTATGCCCTGCCAAATGGTTGGCAACCAGATTTAAGTATTCGAGTCGATTGGCAGCCTGTAGAGGGAGCCACCGCGTATACATTTTGTCTTAAGGACTTAGATGGAGCAAACCCAACACAATGCTCCGTATTTGATGATAATATTCGAGAAGCGCATTATGATCTTCGATTGCGTTTGGTAAATCTTGATCATCACTATACCTACGAAGTGGGTATTTTAGGAGGACAATATAGTGGACAAACGTCCCAGGCAAGACCTCTTAGTATTGATATTTTAAGGAACTATTTAGTAGCACCACAGTTCAATGCCAATGGTCATGTAACCATTTTGACTCCTGCGGAGAGAACTGAAGAGAGATCTCCCCACTTCAGTTGGGAAGTGTATCCGGGAGCGCTCTTCTATCGTGTATCAGTAACAGATGAAAACGGAAGAAATCTTGTTTTAAACAGGAATATTCATGGAAATTCATTTGATTTGAATGGACTTTCAACCGGATCCTATTCCTTTGTTATTGTTGCTGTTGGGGATGCGGGACGTGCTGTATACAGTGATAGTCAACGTTCTATCCGAAGTTTCCGTATCGTTGATCCAGAAAATAGAGAAGGTGCATTTGATAACACTTATAGATTAACCATTTACCAACCAAGCGGAAATATAGATACTCGACGACCAACTTTTGATTGGGAGAGAGTTTCTGGTGCTGCAGGATATAATCTCAATATCCAAAGACAAGGTGATAATGGACGATGGGAAACTATTATACAAAGACAGCACATTGTAGAAAATAGGTATACCCTGGATGGAGACTTACAAAATGGTCGCTACACCGGATGGATACAACCATATGATGCACAAGGAAATGTGGGTACATGGGGATTGCCAAAGGTTTTCATAGTAAATGCAGGGAATCAAAGAAATTTTCATGATGTTCATCCAACACTTCTTGCTCCAAGTGCGGCAATAAATGATAGAACACCTACCTTTAGTTGGAATGCCGTGGAAGGTGCAGATCATTATTTACTTTCTGTCACTTCACCAAATGGATTGACACAATTTATCAATGAAAATGTTCAAGGAACGGACTATACTCCACAGGATGAGATGGATTATGGAGAATATAGTTGGAAGATTCTTGCCTACTATCCAGATGGAAGTTATGCATCAGACTGGTCTTCTGCAATGTTATT
This sequence comes from Candidatus Magasanikbacteria bacterium CG11_big_fil_rev_8_21_14_0_20_39_34, assembly GCA_002787355.1. Classification (GTDB taxonomy): domain Bacteria; phylum Patescibacteriota; class Patescibacteriia; order Magasanikbacterales; family UBA922; genus 1-14-0-20-39-34. Next base: position 20,158 of record PCWN01000002.1, on the reverse strand, counting down.
TAACATTCCAAGGCCCGACTACCGCAACATCTTCCCAGTACTTACTACTCCAAATGGACGTACCGCAGACAGAACACCAACTTTCCGTTGGGAGGCTGTAGATGGAGCTGTGGAGTACCAGTTAGCTGTGAGAAAAAGTAACCGAGTTGGTGAGGATATCAATGAAGTTGTGCGTGGTACCTCTTATACTCCTGCACTTAACTTGGATGAAGGTGAATATGTATGGAAAGTTTTGGCCTATGGAGAAGGAAGGTCCTATGTTTCCAACTGGGCACGAGAAGTGAGCTTCACAATTGGTGCACCAGCTGCAGGGAACGCACTCTATGATAGCACACGTGCCATAACATTTGTGGCTCCAAATGGTCAGGTAAATGGAGTACGTACGCTCTTTGACTGGCAAGATATTCCTGGCGCAACTCAATATGATGTATACGTAAGTAATATTACAACTCGAGAAAATGGATTCATCAATACGCAAGTAAATGGATCAAACTATGCAGATCAACAAAATCTAAAGGCAGGAGTACATAGATGGTGGGTAAGAAGCCATGGACCCAATGATCAGCTTTCAAGTTGGTATTCAGGCCCTCAATTTACGGTTGTGGGTCAAGCACAGCCACAACAAGAGGTAGTGAATGCTTTTAATGCAGCAACAAAGCCTACACTTCTTTCACCAACTGGAAATGTTGAGTCCAGACGGCCAAGTTTCCGTTGGCAACCGGTAGCAGGCGCAGATCACTATGAATTGTGGGTACAGACACAGGGTCAAAATCCTGTTCGAAGATATAACCTTCAAGCAACCAGTTATACTCTAGATCAAGATTTACAACAAGGAGTACAGTACTCATGGTATGTACGAGCTGCAGCTGGAAATACCAATGGAACATGGTCTAATGGAATGACATTTACCATTGGAGCCCAACAACTGGCTGCTCCAACGGTTATTGGACCGCAGGGTAATACTGCTGAGGTGAATCCAACCTTTCGATGGAATCCAGTAGCTGGAGCTCAGCATTACGAAATTTGGGTTAATGACATAACCACTGGCCAAGGACCTGTTATTTGGGAAAGAGAACTCAATAACACCAGTTTTAGGTCAAATGACCCATTAGTTGCCGGACACCACTACAAATGGTGGGTTTGGGCAGCAGATGCGAATAATGTAGATAGCGCACAGACATCAGCAGAATTTACCATTACACAATAGAAGATAAAGAGAAAACCTGTAGGAGACTACAGGTTTTTCTTTTTTTAATAGTTTGTCTTTGAAATAAAAAAACACCCTTATAATGAGAGTGTTTTTTTATTGGTCTTAGCGGGGTGCTAAGGGCCATACAGCAAAGGCAAAACTATTTATAAGTTTGCAAGATATAGTATAGCATAGAGCAGGAAATTTTCAAAAGTGGAAAAGGTGTGGAAAACATAGATATACCATTTTTATTATATATTGACAAAAAATGAAGAGTAAACTATACTGGAGTCCACAGACCTATGCGGGCGTCGTATAGTGGCTATTACCCCGGCCTTCCAAGCCGGTGACGTCGGTTCGATTCCGATCGCCCGCTCTAGACAGCTTTCAGTTATCAAACGTGAAAAAAGTTCTTCATAGAACAAAAAAGTCTGTTTGATCGTTGAAAGCTGTTTTCTATCGCGGGATAGAGCAATTGGCAGCTCGTCGGGCCCATAACCCGAAGGTTCCCGGTTCGAGTCCGGGTCCCGCAACAAAGGGTGCGGTAATAGCTCAGTTGGCTAGAGCGCTTCCTTGCCAAGGAAGAGGTCGCCAGTTCGAATCTGGTTTACCGCTCAAGCACGAAAGTGCTACATTCAAAGAATACAACTTAATCCCTTTTAAGTTGTATGGCTAAAAACACTCCCCAATGGGGAGTGTTTTTTTCTTTTATTTTTTATGAAAAAAAGCTATACTAAATGCTGAATATAAAAAATATGAAAGAAAAAAGAGGTTTTTTAGAAAGAATGGGGGCTGCATCCCAAAATCCAGATCAGCGGAAGGAAAATAGTCAAATAAATTTTTTGAATTGGCTTGGAGAAGATTTAGAAGCTCATGATAATTGGGGACCCACTGCCGTATGGGAGCTTGATCACGATATTATTCCCACTGGTGATCGGGATTTTGATTTACCACCACAAAGTGGAGCTCTAGAAGAAAAAAAACAAGAAAAAAGGGAGAGAGAAAAAGAAACTCGAGAGATTCTTAAAGATTTAAAACAACACTATATTTTGGCAAGAAGGGGTGATGTAGAAGGGAAGAAAGCGAGAAAAAATCCATATGTTATTTATATTATAGAGGGTTTAAAAAAACTTTTTTTTGTAAGTGATGCGCATAATAATGCTTCTTTTATAGTTGATGTTTTAGGTACAGAAGATATCACTAGAGAAGAAGTAGAAATGTGGGCAACAAAAACAAAAGAAGATTTTCGAAAGAGAGTTGGACAAGATGTTCAGGTATTAGAAGATAGAACAACACGAGATGACTGGGAGCAAGGTTTACGAAAAAGATTAAATAGGCTTGCAACAGATATAGATTTTATTGAGTCCATACATGATGAAAACTGGAAAAGCAATTGGGCATTGGGCAGAAGATTTGGGATTCATGGAAAGCATGTTATTCGTTTGGCGGAGTTATGTTTAAAGCAAAATCCCAAACTTAATAAAAATGATCATACCGAACACCTTGGTCAAAATGAAACAGGTTTGGATATTTATAGATTCTCACCAGAGCTCATAGAAGCGATGGAAAATAGAGTACGTACGGTTCAAGAGCATCATGCCCAACAAGATGAGTCTGGGGGAATATGGTATTCATGTAAAAAACTTACTGAAATGGTAAATGCAGAATTTCATTCTTTGGAAAGACCAAATTTTTCCCGTGGTTACGTAGAAAAAGTTGTAGAAGCTATTTGCACTGAGAGGAAGTTGCCGTTTATACGGAATAGAGAAAAAATTACGACTTTAAAATCACAAAAAGAATATTCGGCAGAACTCTTGGATCTGATTATTGGATATATTAAAAAGAATTTCGATATACAAGAATAAACCAGAATATCTACGGTTAAAGAATTTTCTTTTTTATTTGATGATTTTTTTATCTGGTAAAACGAGAAGGAGAAAAAGAGAAATAGTCACAATAATGGATTCTATATACCAGCCTGCTCCAATTGCCATACCAATAGCCGCTGCAGCCCAGAATCCTGCAGCTGTAGTGAGCCCTTCTACGGTATCTTTTTTGTGAATAATAATACCGGCACCAATAAAACCAATTCCAGTGAGAATTTGGGCGGCAACTCGTGCTGGATCTTGACCAAATGCTTGACTTGAAAGACGTGTTACAAGCATAGAGGCAACTGTTATAATAGCAAAGGTTCGAAAACCCGCGGTTTTTCCAATATGTTGGCGTTGCCATCCAAGAGAACCTCCAAGAAAAATGGAAAGAAGGATTTCTGTAATAAGAATTTTAATGTCCATAAAAAAAATTTAGTGAATGTATCTTTTCACGCTTTATTATATCACAAAATATTGAAAAAAAAGATAATCTATGGTAGGTTACCAGGCATATGAAACATCTGGAACATCTTAAAAATAATAAAACATTTCTGGAAATGCGTTTTGAATTACTTAAATTAACAAGGCAATTTTTTTGGTCTGAAAATTTTGTAGAAGTAGAAACTCCAACATTACTTTCCACACCGGGACAAGAACCCTATCTCTCCCCCATGGAAGTAACCATGCATGATGATAATGGGAAACCTTTTCAAGCATTTCTTCATACTTCACCAGAGTATACGTTGAAAAAACTTTTGGCTTCAGATATCTGTGAAGATAATAAAAAACCAAATGATTATTTTTTTCTAGGGAAATGTTTTCGAGATTACGAAAGTTTCGGGGGGACGCATAATCCAGAGTTTACGATGATAGAGTGGTATCGTTGCGGAGTAGAAGACGTGATGGCCCTTGCGGAGGATATACGGCGGCTTTTGTTGTATGTAGAAAAGGGATTAGAAAAGAAGTTTCAGCGCGAAATTCCAAAGCTATCTGAAGCTATGATAATGTGCTCCATGAAAGAGCTTTGGATGAAGATTATAGGGGTGAATCTGGATGACTATTTGGATGTAACGTCTTTGTCGCTGCTTTGTAAGGAAAGAGGCTACAAGGTAGGAGAAGATGAGAGCTATGAGGATCTTTTTTATAGAATTTTTCTCTCGGAGATAGAAAATACATTTTTGGAAGATCAGGTACTTTTTTTACATACATATCCTGCAGAAATGGCGGCACTTTCACAATTATGTGAGAATAATCCAGGGTATGCACAAAGAGCGGAAGTGTATATTGGACCCCTTGAACTTGCCAATGGATTTTTTGAACTCACTGACCCCCAAGAACAGACGAGCCGCTTTGAGCAAGAACAAAAACAGAGAAAAAAATTGAATAAACCCGTATATCCCATTGACCGTGATTTCATTTCAGCTTTGGGTGAAATACCCTCAAAAGAGGAGTCAAAATGGGGGGGGATTGCTGGTATTGCGCTTGGTTTTGATAGATTGACTTTGGCATTACTCTCTTGCAAAAACATAGATAATGTGCTAACATTACCTGCGTCTGTACTCTTTGATACGGATATTTCAGAGGAAGAATTATAATTAAACATTGTTTTTAAAAATATGGGAGATACTAATGATATTAGAAAGGGAGCCGTTATTCGTCATCAGAATGACTTGTATGTGATTACAGATTTTCAATTTGTAAATCCAGGAAAAGGTTCAGCTTTTTACAAAACAAAACTTAAAAGCATTACCAATGGAAAGGGTGTTGAAATTACCTATAAGAGTGGTGAGTCATTGGATACCGTGCGAGTAGATAAACAAACAGTACAATACCTCTACGGAGATGAGCATATGCTTTCTTTCATGAATAAAAGCACCTACGAGACCGTAGATGTGAATCGTGATGTTATGGGAGATGATGCAAAATACCTCAAAGAGGGATTTGATGTTATCGGGGCCTTTCACGACGGCAATATTGTTGCGATTGAACTTCCAAAAAAGATTCAATACACTGTAGTTGTGGCGCCTCCGGCCGTAAAAGGAGATACCGCCAGCGGAAATGTAACCAAAGAAGTAGAATTGGATAATGGATTGATTGCGTATGCTCCTATTTTTATAAAAGAGGGAGATGAAATACTTATCAATACAGAAAGTGGTGATTACTGTGGTCGTGTAAACGAATAACAAAAAATTTTTTTTCATATACGCAAATACAAAAACGGCAAAAAGCCGTTTTTGCTTATTTTAGATGAATTTTTCTATTGACAAAAGGGTTAATTTATGATATACTAACTGTATAAAATACAAAAAGAGTTAATTTTTTCAATATTTTCTTAAAAAAAATATGATAGATGAAAAAAGAGGCGAACGACATCCAGATTTCTTCAAATCACCAGAAGAACTTGCTAGGGAAGCTGGAAAATTGGAAGATGAGGGCGTACCAAATGGTCCCCTTGACTATGAGAGAGCATCAGCAGATGAGTTATTGGCTGCAGCAGAAAGTGCTGCAAGAGCAGAAAAAGTAGAACAGTATCGTGAATATCGAAGAGCCGTAGAAAGTGGTGATATACAGGTAAGTCTACCAAGTAAGGAAGATTTAGAAGGTCTTTTGGCTGGTGAATTATCTCCTGAATTAAGATCAAAAGTTGAAGAGGATTTGGAAATTCATAGGATTGCTGCTGAGGAACGTGCACGTGCTGCAGCAGAAAAAGCATCGGATGCATAGTAGAGAAAACAAAGGATTTCAAAAAAAGACGCAAAAACAAAAATACAAACAAAAGACAACGAAGCTATATTCAGGTATAAAATAGGTCGTCTTTTGTTGGGCGACTTTTTCTTTGCTTGAATAATTATAATAAAAGGGTATACTACTTTTCAGTAATAATATACAAAAAAATATGGCAAAATTAAGTAGAGAAGGTGACCCACGAGCTACACTGAACTTTGGTCCTGATGAGTTTAGAAATTTAGCTGGTGCGGCCAGAGAACATGGTGAGCTTGATGCCGCACAAGAGCACGAAGCACATGCAAACGAGGCTGAGGCAGAAGGTAGTCAACCAAATTTTGCTTTAGATCCTGGATATGAGGATGATTTAAGAGGGAGGGTAGCATTGACGTCTCGAGAAGAGCAACTTTTAAGACAAATCACTGTTGCGTCACGTGAGGGGAATGAAGATACTCTTACTGTAGAAGCAGATGCCTATGATAGAAGCACTCTTAAGAGATTGAGGGACTTTGCAGAAACTTCGGGGGATATAGAGGCAAAAGATGCTGTGGCAAAATTTGAAAGAATAGCCGATATTCTTGAAGGGGTTGCAAGACAAAGGGCAGAGAATACAGCGGATAGTGGGGCGGATCTTGAAAGTGAACGAAGCGATTTTCAAGATGCTTTGGTGGCATTTCGGAAGATAGTGAATGCCTCTGAGTCAGGGGAATATTACGACAAAACTCTGGAAATTTCTGATGGAGATAAAAATACGGTGATGAAACATTGGGATGACATTATAGCTTCAGAAGGAGCAGACTTGGCAAAAGAGTTTGTGAGAAGGCTTTCGGAACAGAATGATGACGGACAGTTGAGTATACATGAGGCCTCTCAATTACGTGATGCTATTATTGCATATGAAGCATCACAAAGACCTAAGGCTCCACAAGGAAGACTTGCTCAATTGTGGGCAAGAAGACCTGCTTGGTTGGGGGGGAAGAAATAAAATATGCAATCATTTTTAAATTTTTATTCACACAATAATCAAAAAATATGAAGAGACCAATATCTTCTGAAACACGAAGAACTTTAGAGGCTCTTGGTGCCCCAACTCTTGAAGCTGAAAATCCTGAAGCTGCCTTGGAAGAAGGACTACAAAATATGGATACTTTTTTAGCTCGTTTGCCAAATTTTTTAAAAAGTTCTGGCCTGGATAAGGGAGCACTTGAAACGGCGCTTCGAGTAGGACCAGACCAAGGTCTGTCAGATTCTGATACGAAGCATTTGGAAGATGTTTTAGAAGCCCTCCGGTTACTTGATAGGGCATATAGAGGAAGAAAGCGTTTGGATCATGCAAAAAGAGTCGCAGCTGAGAGAGCACAAGAAGAGGAAGAAAGATAAAAACAAAAAACAGCCTATGGGCTGTTTTTTTATTTGAGTTACTTTGTAAGAATTGCTTTTTGAATTCCTTTTGAGTCTATCCCCGCTGCTTGGTAGAGGGCTTGTGCAGTCCCAGAGAGTTGATAATGATCTACTCCAAGAGAGCGAAATGTTTTTACAGAAATTTTATGGTCGTGAAGATACTTGGAGAGTTGGGAACTGAGCCCATTGTGGGTATTATGATCTTCCACGGTGAGAACATTTTTTGTTTTTTTGATAGATTGAATGAGAGTGTTATCAAATTCTTTGATGGAGCTTACCGCTACAAGTTCTACGGAGAGTTTTGGATTTTTTTTCTTTATATTTTCTATGGCAAGAAGTGCTTCATATACAGTGGCACCACTTGCCGCAATGGTTAGTGATTTTCCTTTTCGTATGACATCAGATTTGCCATAAACATATTCATAGTTTTCGTCATAAAAGATGCTTCCATCTTCACGGGTAATGACGGGAAACTTGTGGCGCCCCATACGTACATAGAAATTTCCATAGTGAGATGCAATGTAACGAATAATTCTATCACACTGATTTGGGTCTGCAGGTTCTATGACTCCAGTATGGAAAAAACCAAGGAATGATCCCATGTCATCAATAGCTTGGTGTGTCGGGCCATCTTCTCCTACAGAGAGTCCGCAGTGAGTGGCAACCATTTTTACATTTGCCTGATTGATATCGTTCACACGTGCTTGATCTTTTGCACGGCTACTCATAAAGGCCCCAAATGTAGAACAAAAGGGAGTGAATCCGGAGAGAGAAAGTCCACCAGAGCAGGAGACAAGCTGTTGTTCTGCAATTCCTACATCAAAGTGGCGTTCTGGAATTTCTTTTTCCATGATGGAGGTCTTTACGGAATCTGCAAGGTCGGCTGTGAGTGCCACCACATTTTGGTTGAGTTGTGCAAGATCTAAAAGTGCATTTCCGTAAGCCGTTCTGCAGTCAGTAAGTTCCTCTTTTTTGTATATTCGTGGTGCTCCGTTGCGAATTTTTTTAGGTTTAAGAAATGTATTGTGCTCCATTTCTTTTGGTTTCCATTTCACCTGCTTTTGGAATTTGGAAAGTAGTTTTCTTTCATCTGACTTCAAGACCAGTTCCCGTAAGGCCTCATTTGCCTGCGCTTCATTAGGAGCTTTTCCATGCCAGGTTGATTGCATATTTGCTCCCGTTTGTTCCATGAAGGATACTCCCTTTCCCATAATAGTATGGGCAAGGAGAAGTACTGGTTTTCCATCTATTTTTTCTGCTTGTTTGAGTGAACTCCACATATCTTGAAAATCATGTCCATTCATCTCAATCACTTCCCATCCCCCTGCTTCAAAAATTTTTTTCGGATTGATAGGCATGATTTTTTTTAATGAATCGGTAAGCTGTACTTCATTGTAATCCATAAAAACAATGAAATTGTTGAGCTTATATTTTTTTGAGAAGTTCATCATCTCATAGACCTGACCTTCTTGTGATTCTCCGTCACCTATCATGGCAAAGGTTTTTGCATGATTGGAAGTGTTCGAGTTGGATTGGAGTTGTTGGGCAAGTGCAAAGCCGGATGCTGCCGATACACCCGTTCCCAATGGACCGGTACCATAATCTACTCCACGTACATGTCGAGTAACATGTCCTTCATAGGGGTAACCAATCTTTCGAAAACCCTCTATGACATCTTTTTTGGGAATAATGCCAAGTTCTGCAAGTGCGGCATAGACGGCCGGGGAAATATGGCCATTGGAGACAACAAGCGGTTCTCCCGTTTGGGATATACGGAAAGCATACAAAAGAGAAAGATAGTCAGCACAACCAAGAGATCCACCAGGATGTCCACTTTGGGACTGTTTGAGCATGGAAATAATGGAGTATCGGCAGGACGTTGCAAATGTTTTCAAAAAAGTAATTTGTTCTTTGGTAAGTTTTTTTTCATTTTGTGGAATACTAATTGGCATAGGAGTCATCTGAAGAATAAAGTGGTAGATTCAGTATAACGTATTTTTATTTTTAAAAGAATGGTGTATATCTTTTTAAAATTAATCTTTCGAGGTGTTTTTGGGAAGCATATCCCAAATGAGTTGAAACCATGTTTTGTAGGTCTTTGCAAGCTCAGGATTGATCATTACAAAAATAGTGACATCTTCACCAATATTTCCTATGCCTACACTGGTGAAGGTAACCACATGGTCACCAAAGATATCTACAATTCCCGGGGTAGAATAGGATTCTGGAAGAAATTTAAATTCGCCACAGATATTGGCTGTTGCTTTGGGGAGTTCATATTTTACTCGTGGGTCAAAAAGGTAAAGATGTTTGTTTTTTTGCGCGTGAAAAGGTTCAATATATTGTTGTCTAAAGGATTCATCAATTTGTTTACTGAGCCATAAACCCTTTGCACCCAGGAAGTGGGTTTCTTGACCAACACGGAGAAGATCTATTCGATAATTTTTATAGCCTTCAATTCCTTTATAAATATATGCGGCTTCTTTTTTTGGGTCGGAATCGTACATGCTTTGTAAGTCGGGGAGTATGGCTTCCAATTTTTTCTTTTTGCTTTCAATGATTTGAATGACTTTTTGTGGTTCAACCGCTTTGTAAATATTTTCCCCCTTTTGAAAAATAGGACACACAAGACCTTTGTCTACAAGTCGGTTCAGCGCATCGTAAACATTTCTTCTGTGTACTCCGGATTTTATAGAAATTTGAGAAACGGGGGATTCTCCTATGTAGAGAAGTGCTTCGTAAATTTTTGATTCATTTGGGGTAAGCCCGGCTTCTTCAAGGATGTCACTGTACATAAATTTTTATTAGAGGTGATACATATCACCTTAGGGTGATATTGGCCACTCTTAATATATAAATTATAGTATGAAACCGAGCTTCTGGTCAATGGGTGACCAGGAGGCGTCGGTAAGCGCACTATGGAGAGCAATCGTCATGTGGTATGTACTTTGGTTTCTGGTGGGGTGTCTCGCGAGTATCCCGTACTCGAGCGAGCAGATCAACTCGGCGCTCAACTCCGTCTGGGTGTTGATGTTGGTGGCGCTTTTCGCCTCCCTTTTGGTTCCGTTTGCGGCCTTCAGCCGTCGCGAGCGGTTCAACCGCCTCTTCCTGATGTACGCACCGCTCATCGCTTTCGGGGCCTATGGGATGATGGTGTACCGCGATCCCACCATCATTCACGGCATCCTGATGGTCGCGTCCATGGGCATGCATCTGTCCTACTGGACGAGTGGGATTCACTCCCGGGCCTACCGTATGGAGCAGTGGCGGACGGCGGGGTTTGACCGGAGTCATCCCAACTGCAGCCGGATCATCGCCTACTTCAACGCCACGGGCCGCTCTGAGATGGCCGATGAACTGGTGCAGAAGATCTTCTCTCGCACGCAGATCCAAGGCGAGCTGCAACGGGCCTTGATGAACTGCCCCCACTGTGAGGAAGAACAGGTCCGCTCAGAACTGGGAACCCTTCTGCCTCAGCGCTAACCCACCTATACAAAAACCCACCTAAAAAGGCCCCGATCGTTGATCGGGGCCGGAAAGACAATTTAGAATTTTTTTGAGAGAAAGAAAAAAATGAGACCGAGTTGGAGAGCCAGTATGAGAATAATTCCGGCTTGAAAGCTCGTTTTTTTTGTTTTATGTCGAAAAAACTTCATAGCAAACAGTGCAGTAGGAGAGCCACCAAGAAGAGATGCTATCCAAAGAGATTTTTCAGATATACGTCTATATTTTTTTCGAGATTTATATTTGTCTAGTCCAAAAATAAAAAAAGTGATCCCATTTATGATCACAAGATAGAGGATAATTCCCTTTATAAAAATAGGAAGTTCAAAAAAAGTTTGAAGAATCATGAAATATTATTGATTTTCGTCCTTGTCTTGTTTGTAATGAAATTTTCTATCTTCATCTGAAAGTTTGATCAACTGTTCTCGGATGGTATTGGGGTCGCGTACATTTCTAAATACAATATCTATATTTGAAGAAGCTGTTTTTACATGTATATTTCCATAGTTGAGCATGGTGGGGAAAAAACCATGTACATTACTTGTAACATCTTGTATACGGAAAAGATCCAACTCGGATATAGTACGAGAAAAAAGTCCAAATTGTTCTATATCTATAATTCTATCGTTGGTAACAATCCAGAGGTCAAGGTAGTAATCCAAGAAGTGCACAAAAAACAGAAGATATGCGGTCATGTAAAAGATACTGGTACCAAGCACCAGGAATATATATATAATTTCCATTTCAAAAATACCCGGGAAAAGATTTTTGAGAATAAAGTAGAAGATGACAGGCGCAAGCATGAGGAGTGCAAAAAGAAAAACATGTGCCAAAAACGTGATAACGTGTCTTCTGAGGACAAGTTCTATTTTTTCGTATGACTTTTTTTTGATAAAGCGTGCAATATCCATAAGACTAATTAAAGTTAACTTCATCTTGGGTACCCGGAACATTTTCATCAAGAGGTATGGGGGCAGGTTTTTCAAAGAGGGTCATGGAATTGTTTTCAAAAAGAACAACTCGTTTTTTCCAGTCTACGTCTGAGAGAAGATGCCATGTGAAGTAGAATGTAAGAATTGCACAGGTGCCTACAAAAAAGGTTATGAAAAAACTAAATATAGTATACGAAGCACTAATGTGAATATGATAAACGATAAGAATATAAAAAATAACGAAGAAAATAAGAAAGAGAATATATGCAAAAAGAAAACTGTAAAGGGGAATACTCATAAGGATGGTATTGATGATTTTTGGGTACTTTGGATGTGTTTGATGGCCATATCCGTTACTTTTCTTCCGCGAGGAGTTCTTTCTAGCATCCCGATTTGGAGCAAATATGGTTCATAGATGATTTCAAGTGTATCCATATCTTGGCTGGTTGCAGCTGCAAGGGTTGAGAGCCCTACAGGGCCACCCTGAAATTTTTCTATGATAGCAATAAGGATTTTTCGATCTACCGTATCCAGGCCATACTGGTCGATATCCAAGAGATTCAGAGCTGCGAGGGCTAATTCTTCCGTTATTATACCATCTCCGTGTACGGTTGCATAATCCCGTACTCTCTTGAGGAGGCGGTTTGCAACACGGGGAGTTCGTCTCGCGCGGTTTGCAATAAGGGCATTTGCTTGTGATTGGAGGTTGACGTCAAGAATAGAAGAGCTTCTCTGAACAATTTTTTCTACGTCTGCGGGAGTATAAAAATTAAGATGAAAGAGATGTCCAAAACGATCACGGAGAGGTCCAGAAATGAGGTTCATTCGTGTGGTGGCTCCAATGAGTGTAAAGGGCTCAAGCGGCATACGCAAGGTTCTTGCTGTAGGGCCTTTTCCAATAATAATATCCAGGGCAAAATCTTCCATCGCTGAGTAGAGGACTTCTTCTATGGTTTTGTTGAGGCGGTGGATTTCATCTATAAAAAGGACATCTCCTTTTTCGAGGTTAGAAAGAATGGCGGCAAGGTCTCCAACTTTTTCAAGGGCAGGTCCAGAGGTAACTTTTATATTACTTTGCATCTCACGGGCAATGATATGTGCGAGGGTGGTTTTTCCAAGTCCGGGGTTTCCATAGAGCAGAACATGCTCTATGGGCTCATCACGTGAACCGGCCGCTGCAATGGCAATGTGGAGTTGTTTTTTTATGGTATCTTGTCCAATAAAGTGACCCAAAAATTGTGGGCGGAGGGTTTGCTCCAAATTTGCCTCATTCTCTGAGAGAAGTTCAGGTTGGAGGGGTCTTTCTTCTTCCATAGTATTTTTCATATATTCTCAAGTATGTCTATTGTATCATGACGTCTTAAAATTACCAGTCATATACTTGAAAAATTTTTTCAAACGAAAGAAAAAGATTTTCCTTGTGGATAACACTGTGGACGAATCTGGTTTCTCTTTTTTATTTTTTCTAAATTGAGGCAAATATGGAATTTATTTGTAGGTTTGTTGGAATTTTTCTTATATGCTATAATGACCAAACAGCAAAAAATACTATATATTGTGTTTGGTAATACCAACAGACACAAGATATAGTATCTCAGAAATTCTCTTAATTAAGAGAAAAAATATCGGGGGTAAATGAATCTGCACTGTTTGATCACGACGGCAGTGTGGAAATAAACCGCCATTGAGCGGTTTTAAATATCCCTATCCACCGGATTGGTATACATTTTTGACGGTTTTTCTATTAAAATTTTAAGGTAATTTTTCTGAAAGGAAAGATACCTCTTAATAACCGATTTCTATGACAAGCACCATTGCAAAAGTGAAAAAAAGAAATGGAGATATTGTTCCATTTGATCCTATGAAAATTACCCGGGCTACCGCAAAGGCCTTTCAGGTTGTTCATGGTTCTGTAGACGAAAAAATGCTTGAAAAAATTGCTAAAGATGTTCTTGCAGATTTAGAAAAAAGTTTTTCCGATGAAAAAGTACCAAGTGTTGAGGATGTACAGAATACCGTGGAAAAAATTCTTATGGGTGAAGGGTTTTTCAATGTTGCAAAGGCATACATTATTTATAGATATGAACATTCAAAGGTTCGTCAGGAAAAAAAGCAAGAGGCTATAAAGAAGGCAGAAGAAGGTCAGCTCTATATTACAAAAAAGAATGGACGCAAAGAGCTTTTTTCCATGGAAAAGCTAAAAAAGTATATTGGTCATATCATTGAAGGACAGGAGCATATTATTGATGTAGATGCGGTGGCCGACCAACTTCGTTTGGAGATTTATGAGGGGATTGATACTGATGGTATTGAGCGTGCACTTATTATGGTGCTTCGCTCTTGGATTGAGCTTGATCCTGCATATTCCTACGCAGCAGCTAAGGCATTAAATACACGTACCTATAAAGAAGTTATCGGGGCAGATATTGTGAACTTTGAGAGGTTGGATGCACAGTTACGAGAATCATTTATAAAAAATATTAAAAAAGCAATTGGAATTGGTAGATTAGATCCAAGATTGCTTATGTTTGATTTGGAAGATTTAGCGGCACAGCTAGATTTTTCTCTTGATGATACACACAACTACCTTTCTACACAAACACTTACAGATAGATATTTTAATACCAATCCATATACAAAGGAAATACTAGAAACCATTCAATCTTTTTGGATGCGTGTTGCCATGGGACTTGCTATTAATGAGGAAAATAGACAGGAAAAGGCCAAGGAGTTTTATCACATCATGAGCAAACGTCTGTATGTTCCTTCTACTCCAACCCTCTTCCACTCAGGAACGACTCACCCACAGATGAGCTCTTGTTATCTGACTACCATTGAAGACTCACTCGATCATATCTTTAAATGTATTTCAGACAATGCACAACTTTCTAAATGGTCAGGGGGAATTGGAAATGACTGGACCAATCTTCGTGCCTGCGGTGCCCTTATAAAAGGAACCGGTGTAGAAAGTCAGGGGATTGTACCATTTATGAAGATTGCCAATGACACCACGGTAGCTATCAATAGATCTGGAAGACGTCGTGGTGCGACATGCGCGTATTTGGAAGTTTGGCATTATGATATTGAAGACTTTTTGGAACTTCGAAAAAATACTGGAGATGAGAGAAGAAGAACCCATGATATGAATACCTGTAACTGGATTCCAGATCTCTTTATGAAACGTGTACGAGATAATGGTGATTGGGCTCTCTTTTCTCCAAACGAAGTAGAGGATCTTCATCATACCTACGGAAAAGAATTTGAACGCAGATATGCAGAGTATGAGAAAAAAGGGGCACGTGGTGAGTTAAAGATGTATAAAAAAATGAAAGCGGTAGATCTCTGGAAGAAGATGATCAACATGCTTTTTGAAACGGGTCATCCTTGGATTACATGGAAGGATCCTTCAAATATCAGATCTCCACAAGATCATGTGGGAGTGGTACATAATTCAAATCTTTGTACCGAAATTACACTCAATACTTCTCCTGACGAAACTGCAGTTTGTAACCTCGGTTCTATAAATTTGGAGGCACATGTTGGTGAGCAAGGTTTGGATGTCAAAATGGTGGAAAATACCGTACGAATTGCCATGCGGATGTTGGATAATGTGATAGACCTGAATTTTTATCCTACACCTGAGGCAAAAAATTCAAATTTTCGACACAGACCAGTTGGTCTGGGTATCATGGGATTCCAGAATGCCCTCTATAAAATGGGTATCAATTTTGATAGTGAAAGAGCGGTTGAATTTGGAGATTACTCTATGGAAGTGGTTTCCTACTATGCTATTCTTTGTTCCAGTGAATTGGCAAAAGAAAGAGGCACCTATGGAACTTTCAAAGGATCAAAATGGGACAGAGGTATTTTCCCAGTAGATACATTGGATGTATTGGAGAAAGAACGTGGAGAAAAGATTGATGTTTCTCGTGAAGGAAGACTGGATTGGACACCGGTGCGTGAACATGTGGCCACTTGGGGTATGCGAAACTCAAATACTATGGCATGCGCGCCAACAGCTACTATTTCCAATATTACCGGGACAACTCCAACTATTGAACCGATCTACAAAAATATCTATGTAAAGGCGAACCAGGCAGGAGATTTTACTATTGTGAATCCATACTTGGTGGATGAGTTGAAAAAGCACAATCTGTGGGACAACGAAATGCTTTCAAAATTGAAATACCATGATGGAAGTATCCAGGCTATTAATGAAATTCCACAACAAATTAAAGATACATACAAGGAAGTATTTGAAATTGATATGACATGGCTTGCAAAGATTGCAGCCTACCGTGGAAAGTGGATTGATCAAAGTCAGTCATTGAATATTTTCTTTTCGGGAACTTCTGGAAGGGAACTTTCAAATCTTTACCTCTATGCATGGAGTTTGGGGTTGAAGACTACCTATTATCTACGAACATTAAGTGCTTCACAGGTAGAAAAATCAACGGTACAAACAACGCAGTTTGGTTCTACACACATTCGTTCACAAAGTGAAGCAACCCTTACCACGGCTACTGCACAGTCTACTGTGGCACAACCTGTGACCGTACAAGTTCAAGAAGAAAATAAACCGGTTGCAACAGTGGGAGCTATGGTAAATAAAAATATAAAACAACAAAACGAGGAAAAAATGGTTGGAGTAGATCCGGAATCGGGAGTAAAGTTGTGTAAGATTGCGGACCCTGATTGTGAGGCATGCCAATAATTTTGTTGAGCATTTAACCTAGTTAATATAACCTACCCTATGCCAATTCAAAAAACACATCAAAAAGTAGATATCAACAAAAGGCGCGTCATCAATGGTGAAGATGCGGATGTTATACAACTCTATCCAATGCGTCATACCTTTGCTTGGGATGCATATAATGTAGGGAATTCCAACCATTGGCTTCCAACCGAGATCACCATGCAAAATGATATTGAACAGTGGCGGGCAAGCGATGTACTTACCGATGACGAGCGTTCTGCCTTTAAAACCGTTCTTGGATTTTTTACAACTGCTGACTCCATTGCTGCAAATAATATCGTGATTGCCATGTATAAACATGTCACGTCACCGGAGTGTCGTATGTATCTTCTTCGTCAGGCATATGAAGAGGCTATTCACACGCATGCCTATCAGTATATTGTAGAGAGTCTTGGTTTGGATGAAGGAGAAATCTTTAACATGTATCGTGAGGTAGATGCTATCTACAATAAAGCATCTTTTATCTTGAGTTTCAATGAAGGGATTTTTGATTCAAATTTTAAGACGGGTACCTTTGAAAGCGATCAAAAATTCTTGGAGAATGTTTGTATTTTTTCTCTCATTTTGGAAGGTATATTTTTCTACAGTGCCTTTGCTGTGATACTTGGATTTCACAGACAAAACAAAATGGTTGGTTCTGCAGAACAAATTCAGTACATTATGCGAGACGAGTCACAGCATCTCAACTTTGGTATCAATATTATAAATACCATCAAAGAAGAACAGCCAGAACTCTGGACACCAGAATTTCAACAAAAAATTGTAAATAATATTCGTGAGGCAGTAAATTTGGAAGTTGAGTTTGCAACGAGTGTATTTCCAAAGGGAATCTTTGGTATGAATGCAGAAGGATTTCGTCAGTATATTCAACACATCGCAGACAGAAGACTTGCCCGTGTGGGGCTCCCACTTCAGTACAATGTTCCCAATCCATTTCCGTGGATGAGTGAAAGTATTGACCTCAATAAAGAGAAAAATTTCTTTGAAACCCGTGTTACAGAATATCAGGTAGGTGGAACGCTTGATTGGTAAAAGGACTTCAAAAAACCGCTTGTCGTGGATAAAAAAACTCCAGATTCTGGAGTTTTTTTGTTTCCTTTTCTGAAATTATTTTCCTTTATTTCTTTTTGCGGAATAAAAAGTATCAAGTGCCTTTTGAAAATCTTTTTGAGAGAAAGCTGGCCAGTATACTTTGGTAAAGTAGAGCTCCGCATAGGCAGATTGCCAGAGTAAAAAATTGGAAAGCCGAACATCTCCTCCAGTACGTATGACCAAATCCACTTCAGGTAAGAGGGCAGTATCCAAAAAAATTTCAAATTCTTCTTCGGAGGTAATCTTTATCTTTTGCTTTTGGATTTTTTGTACTGCGCGTATAATTTCATCCTTCCCTCCATAGTTTATGGCAAGAGTGAGCGTGAGATTTTTAAAATGTTCAGTCTTTTTTTTCAGGTCAGAAAGGATTGCTTGGGTTTCTTTGGGAAGAGCGTTGAGATCTCCAATGGTGTGAATACGGATTCCGTGTTTTTCATATTCCGGAAACCTTTTGGCAAATTGTTCTATAAGTTTAAAAAGATGCTTGAGCTCGATACGGCTGCGATTTTTTAAATTTTCAGTGGAGAGTGCATAGACGGTAAGGTAGAGAATGTCGTGATCTATGGCCTGCTGTGCAATCTTTTCAAGATTCTGTGCACCTTCTGTATGCCCCATAAATTTTGGGAGGCCTTTTTGAGTTGCCCACCTACGGTTACCATCCATGATAATGGCTACATGTTTGAGAGAAGATTTCATATTTTGGAGAATATAAAACAGACGAAAAGTCTGTATGAAAGAATGATGCAGAAGGCATTATTTTTATTCTGAATCATTATAAAGGTTAAAGTCTTCTTGAAGAATGGCACGGTATACATCACCGCGAGAGACCATACCGACAACTTTTTCATCTTTGACTACGGGTACTCTATGAATTCCAGTTGCTACCATAAGTCCCCCTATTTTGAGGATGGATCCACCAGGATGTGTGGTAATAAGACGCTTGGACATCATCTCTTCTATGGTTTTACTTTTTGCATCTCCAAGAGATTCGCGTAATCCCTGATGGGAGATGTAGTGATCAGGTTGGAGGTAAAATTCTTTATAGCTTGGATACAGTGCGCGAAAGATATCTTTCTCAGAGAGAATTCCTACGAGCTTTCCGTCATCATCTACAACTGGTGCTCCACTTATGTGATGATCCAAAAAAAGTTTTGCTGCTTCAAAAAACTTTGTCTTTGGAGAAAGTGTTATGAAGTCAGTTGTCATGATGTCTTGGACTATCATAGGAGTGTTTTTAGCTTTCACTTTTACTATACACCGAGAAAAAACTTTGTGCAAGTGGAAAAAATAAATAAAAAAAAGAAACCATGTTAGGGTTTTCTTTCTATATCTACGGCACAAAAATGAACTTTTTTTCCCTTCAGTGAAGATGGCTTTTCCACACGAACACGGACTGCCTGAGGGGAAAAATTTTTCAAAAGACAAGATGCAAGTTTTTCTGCAAGGGTTTCTACCAGCCTCCACTGTTGACTTGAGATAAGCTCAAACATACGTTCATGAATTTGCTCCCAATTAAACGTTTTTTCAATATCATCTTCCTTGGCAGCAGAACGGATATCACAGAGCAGTTCTATGGTCACAAATATGGGTTGCTTCTTTTTTAGTTCCTTTTCAGAAACGCCCAAGTGAACAAAAAATTTTGCATTATCTAAAATAATTTTATCTTTCATGAGAGATGTGTATCTGAATAGAGAAGAAAAAAGCTATAAGGATCCTATAGCTTTTTTTGTGGGCTAGGCGGGACTTGAACCCGCAAGGTCAAAGACCAAGGGATTTTAAGTCCCTCGTGTATACCATTCCACCACTAGCCCTAAAAACGGATTTAATATATCACAAAAATATGAGAGAATCAAGTGAGGGAGTAGAAGAGAGAAAAATAAGAAAAATTGACCAAAAATAGAGAGAGCAGTATACTGAAAATTGCGTTTAAGGAGGTGAGGATGAGAAAGGAAAGTGTGGAAAGCTTTTGGTCTATACCACCGGGGCAGGAGGATCCGCGAGACAAGATCCTCCCGATGATTCAGGCTGCCCGACGTGCGCGTCAGGTGGAAAATGGGGTTGACACCCCAAAAAACCGGGATCCAAGGGAACAGCCTTTTGCCTAGTTCAACACGACACATCTTCTCTTTACGTATACCCCCTCATAAAATACCCGGAATCATTCAGCTGTTTCTAAGAACTTTGGAAATAACTGAATTTCTGGGTATTTTTTTTGGAAAAGAGTTATCCCCGCAAATGCTTGTAAAGAGAGAGAAGAAATGATAGGATGAAAATTGTCGACCGTAATCCACGGACGGCGTGCACGCAATCCTGCACCTTCGGGTGCACAGACGGAAGGTTTCGTAGCAGATGGACGAGAACACCGACGGTATCGTGATCCGCGGCCTGTCGCGCACCATGCGCGACGCGCTGTTGCTCCTGTTGGCGCCCCACGAGCTCGAGTATGTGCTCGTGCCCGAGGGTGACCTCGAGGACTACTTCGCCGCCGACCCGGAGCTGGAGGCCGCCGCCGCCGACCCCGACCCGGAGCTGGACGCCGAGGCCGCCGACCCCGACCCGGAGCTGGACGCCGAGGCCGCCGACCCCGACCCGGAGCTGGACGCCGCCGCCGCCGACCCCGACCCGGAGCTGGACGCCGAGGCCGCCGACCCCGACCCGGAGCTGGACGCCGAGGCCGCCGACCCCGACC
>PCWN01000007.1:383488-384992 GCA_002787355.1 Candidatus Magasanikbacteria bacterium CG11_big_fil_rev_8_21_14_0_20_39_34 | reverse complement strand
CTTTTACTTGCAGGAATGAAAAAAAAGAGTAGAAGTTTATTCTTTATTTCTTTTAGATATGGATATAAGAGAGTATTTGACCTCTTTTTTATTTTTGTATCGTTTTTACCATTCTCAAAATTTTTTTTGTCAGTAGGATTTAAGGTAAAACTTTTTTTCTTCAATTATAGAAGAGGGTGATATGCTCTTTAATTCTTTTTTGTACATTTTTATCTTTTTGCCAGTTGTTATTTTGGTTTATTTTTTGCTTTCACATATCGTATCAAGAAGATATTCTCAAGTTTGGCTTGTGATGTGTTCTTTGTTTTATTATGCCTTTTGGAAATCGGAGTATTTAGGCCTTTTGTTATTATCCATTTTTGTAAATTTCATGTTAGGTTACTTTATTGTTCAGAAGAAATTTGCAAAAAAACTTCTTTGGTTTGGTATTACTTTTAATCTATTTTTACTTGGGTTTTTTAAGTACAGCAATTTTTTTATTGAAAATCTAAATTTTCTTTTTAAACGCGATTGGAATTTTGTACATATTGTCTTACCACTTGCAATAAGTTTTTTTACTTTTCAGCAAATTGCATACCTAGTTGACTGTTATAAAAAAAAGATAAAGAATATTTCTTTTTATGAGTACATTTTATTTATTACCTTTTTTCCACAATTAATTGCAGGGCCAATTGTGCATCACAGTGAAATGATGCCACAATTTTCTGATAAAAAAAATCAAAAATTTAATTGGGATAATTTTTCAAAAGGGATTTTTCTTTTTTTTCTTGGTCTAATGAAGAAAGTGGTAGTTGCAGATACTTTTGCAAAATGGGCGACCTATGGCTTTGATGTGAGTACGACACTCAGTACTCTGGAGGCCTGGATGACGTCACTTTCGTATACGTTCCAACTGTATTTTGATTTTAGTGGGTATACAGATATGGCTTTAGGAGCTGCCCTTATGCTTAATATTGTTCTTCCTAAAAATTTTAACTCACCTTATAAATCTTTATCTATCCAGGATTTTTGGAAACGTTGGCATATGACCTTATCTCGATTTTTGAGAGATTATCTTTATATACCTTTGGGAGGAAATAGAAGAGGAGAAATAAAAACTTACAGAAATTTACTTTTAGTTTTCTTTTTGGGTGGTTTGTGGCATGGTGCAGCATGGGGCTTTATTATTTGGGGTCTTCTTCATGGGGTTGCTTCAGTAATTCATCGAATTTGGGAAAAAAGAACATATCATATTCCAAAGTTTTTTGCTTGGTTTTTCACTTTTATATTTGTAAATGTAACATGGATATTCTTCAGAGCCGAAAATTTTGCGGATGCAAAGAAGATTTTATTGGCAATGTTTTCTCTGCAGACTGAAGCGCATCATTTTTTAGCTTCTCAAAGTTATTATTGGGTTTTTCTTTTTCTGTTTGTTGTTTTATTTTTTAAAAATTCGGATGAGATTATGAAAAAATTTAAACCTAATATTTTTCATTTTTCTTTTCTTTTATTTTCATTTATTACA
>PCWN01000007.1:382617-383470 GCA_002787355.1 Candidatus Magasanikbacteria bacterium CG11_big_fil_rev_8_21_14_0_20_39_34 | reverse complement strand
TTAGGTGTTATGCGACGTTTCTTAAAGGCAAAAAACAGTAAATATTTTTCTCTTTTTTTTCTTCTTCTTGTTGGGGGAGTGTTTTTAGTTTCTAGCTATCTTTCCTATCTAGATTTACCATATTCTGATAATGACGTTGTACGTCAGTATCAATTTACAAAATTTTCTTCTTCAAAACCAGATCCAGAGATTATTATCCTTGGAGATAGTTCTGCTGGAAATGCTATAAATGCTAAACTCTTAACAGAGCTTTCAGGACAAAACACAGTGAACCTTGCACTTACGGGAAGTTTTGGTCTTGTTGGGAGTTATAATATGTTGCGTCAAGCAATGAGGTTCTTTCCTCAGTTAAAGAAAGTTGTTATTTTACAATCAGAAAATACCTGGAATCGAGAAATTTTGTCTCAAGCTTATTTTGACACAGCAAAAAAATTGAATTCCCCAAAAGAAAATATTTACCGGACAAGTTATCTTATTGATATGCTTGAATACCGAACGCATCCAAAAGAAATATATCAAACCATAAAATATATCCTACGTAAAAATGATGGGGCACCAATAGATTTTTCTTTTGATTATATAGAGCAAAATTCAGACACCTATTCAAATCAAAGAAAAATTTTTAATAAAGAGGAAAAATTGTCGGTTGGATTTTCTGATAGCAATAAAACTATTTTTAAACTCATAGGAGAGTATTGTAGGGACCAAAAACTTCAATGTGTTTTTGCGCATGGTCCAATACTTGAGGATTTATATAACAACTCCTCAGAACAAATTCAATTGATACATGGCTATTTAGAAAGTCAAGAATCCCTTATATATTTGGAAACTGATTTAACCTTTCCCATTTCTA
>PCWN01000007.1:313306-382601 GCA_002787355.1 Candidatus Magasanikbacteria bacterium CG11_big_fil_rev_8_21_14_0_20_39_34 | reverse complement strand
ATGGCCGTTGTTTTTTGAAGAAGGCAAAGTAAAGGGCTAATAAAGTTTCTACAATTTTCATTCCTACAAGAGAAAGGATGAGACCCATTACTCCGTAAACATATACCATAAAAAGACTCAAAACTAAACGTAGTGATCCATCTATTATACTGATAATATGCACTGCCCTGGCATTACCTTTAGCTTTTAGAATAGCGGTTCCAATAATGGCCATTGGAGAAAAAAATAATGTGAGTGCGTATATTTGGGTATAGATAACTGCTTCTATATAAGAAGGAAAAAACCACTGGAAAAGATAGGGGGCTAAAAGTATATAACAAAGCATGCTCAAGAGTGAAAGAAAAAGAAAAGGAGACATCTTTTTCAAAAAAAAACTGAATTTCATTACTTTCCAGCTATCTTGTGAAATTTTAGGAAGAATGAGGCTTTCTAAACCCTTTGTAAGTGTACGCACTTGTGTCATGGGAGCAATGGCAAAACTGTAAAGTGCAAGACTTATTGGACCTAAAAGTTGGAATACAATAATAGAACTCAAATTTCCTGAAAGAGTACTAAAACTTTTTGCAAAACTTAAGTGTTTTCCAAAGGAAAGTGTATTTTCTTCTTCTTGAGTATTAATTGGATGATTGGAAAAGGCAATTATACATGCAATTGCTCGTACCAAAGTCCATGCACCAAAATATACTGTTGTGAGAATAATAAGATTTTGAGTTAAGAAAAGTGTTATAATGAGAAGAATCGTAGTTATGGTTTGTGTATAAGCAGTATATTTTGTTGAAAGAGCAAACTGTTTTCTTCCCTGAAAAATAGTATGAAATATTTCAAAGGTACTATGAAAAGGGAGAAATATTCCAACGAAAAGCATTGTGTAGCCAAGTACCAAATTGGAATGCAAAAGATAATAAAGGGCAATACAAAATGCGCCTACCATTCCTATGAGACCCCAGCGAATTTTTTCTTTCATTGCAGAAATAATAGTATGTTCGTAGCCACGTGCAATAGAGCGTACAACTGCTGTTTCCATACCAGGTAGAGTCGTAAGCGCTAGTATTGAGGATAGTGATAAAATATAGCGGTAAAGACCGTATACTTTTGGATCAAGAAGATTTGCATAGGCAAGAGAAAGAAAAAATCCAGAAAGAGAAAATATTATCTGGCCCACTGAAAGCCAAAAACCACCTTTGGAATAGTAGGTTAGATCCGTTCCTGTTTTTTTTTGTCCCCAGGAGAGAAAATTTTTGGTGAATAGTTTTAGTTGTTTCATATTAACCCTTAGTATACATGAAAAAGTGGTGAGGTGTACAGAATTATGAATGAAGAGAAAAGAAGAAATAAAAACTACCGTACATCGGTAGTTTTTATTTCTTCTTTTTATACCAATACAAAAATTATTTTTTGATATACAAAGTTGGTGTTTTGAAGGAGGCTCGAAGACGAATCGAGACCTCCTTCATAAAGGTGAGTAGATTGGTGGGAGGGTTAGATCCCTTGCCAGTCCCAGGAGCAGCGTACTCCCACGTTGGGACTGGGGGTGTGATCGTTCCACCCTGTGGTGATCATCACCCCCGGTTGGAAGTGTTCGATGGCGTTGGCAAACGAACCGCCTGCCACGACGTCCGGGTTGGAGACATACTCGAACACGTTCCCGAACAGGTCACACAGCCCTTCCGGTGTGTTCCCGGAGGGGTGGGAACACACCGCCATGGGGGCGAGTGTCCCGCAGCCGGGGGTACCACCCGCGACGTTGCGATCGGCGATGACCGCATTGCCGCAAGAGATCCCAGGTTGGTTCCCCCAGGGCCAGTTGCGTCCCTGGCCAAAGGCCGCAAGCGTCAACTCATCGAGAGTGGGGAGTCGACCTCCCAACTGCTCGCAACGCTGCTGGGCCTGTGGGTATGTCAACCCAGTGATGGGGATCCCCAGAACCCCCGCTTCCTCTGTTCTGGCCAGACAGAAGTTGCCGAGTCGGACCATGCCCTCGTCGACGCTCCCATCGCAGTCGTCATCGATGCCGTTGCACAGTTCGATGCTTGGCGCACCGGGCTGTGCATCGCAGAGGAGGCTGCCATCCGGTCCACAGACCATCTGGCCTTCCTCTCGGCAGGCACCAATCCCTCCGGAGAAGCAGATCTCTCCGGCCCCGTCGACGTTGTCGACGATGCCGTCGCAGTTGTTGTCGACACCGTCGCAGGTCTCCGGGGTCGGGCCCATGCTCTCGCAGGTCTCCAACCCATCCACGCAGGACGAGTAGCCAACGGAGCAGGGGCCGGGCAGGCCCGTCTCACACTCGACGGGCGGGGAGTAGTCCGGGTCATCCAGGTCCGTATCGCCGTCGCAGTCGTTGTCCACACCATCGCACACCTCCGGGGAGGGGTTAACGTTGCGGACGCAGACCAGGACGCCGTTCCGGCACTGGTTGGTCCCGGACACACAGGGGCCGAGCTCGCCCGTCTGGCAGGCACCGCCACCGAGGTCTTCATCGACTTGACCGTTGCAGTCGTTGTCGACGCCGTCACAGACCTCGGGGCCGGAGGGGACGCAGTTCCTCTCGCAGCCGTCCTCGGGAACTCCGTTGATATCGGAGAACCCGGGGCGGCAGGCGAAACTGCACCCCCCGGACACGCAGAGTGGGGAAGTGTTTGCGGGCACGGGGCACTGGTGGCCACAGGCGCCGCAGTTCTCGGGGTCGGCCTGCAGGTCGAAGCCCTCGTCGGTCTGGTCGTTGCAGTTGTTGTCCAGGCCGTCGCACACCTCGGGGGCGGGGGTGCACTCGCAGGTGCACTCCCAACCGGCTCCACCTCGGCACTCGAAGGTGCCGAGGATCTGCATTTCCCCCTGACCACACAGGCAAGCCTGGTCGGCGGGGGGCTGGACGCCGTTGTCCACGTTGCCGTCGCAGTCGTTGTCGACGCCGTCGCAGATCTCCTCCGTGGGTTGCCCCTCGGAGGCGTCGCAGACGACGCCGTCTCCCCCCGCGTTGCACACGCGGATGCCGGTGTCCCGGCAGGCCCCACGGCCCACGCTGCAGGCCGTGCCGAGGTCGAAGCCCTCGTCGATCTGCCCGTCGCAGTTGTCATCGCGACCGTTGCAGGTCTCCGCGGGCACCTCGCCACACTCACCGCAGGCGTTGCGCAGGCCCTCGTCGATGCTTCCATCGCAGTCGTTGTCGATACCGTCGCAGGCCTCGTCTTGGGGCTGCGACGGCTCGCAGACGACACGCGAGCCGTTGCCGTTCTGGCACCGTGAGGTGCCGTTGCGGCAGGCGCCGACCTCACCCTGCGCGTTGCAGGGGGCCGGCTGGAAGGTGTGAGGATCGCAGGCGCACTCCTCGTCGACCGAGCCATCGCAGTCGTTGTCGATCTCATCGCCGCACGCCTCACCCTCCTGGGTGGGCGTGCAGTGGTACTCGCAGCCGTTGTCGGGCCGCTCGTCGAGATCGACTTGCCCCTGGTCACACTGCTCGATCTGACACACCCCGGCCACGCAGGCCGGGGTGGCGTGCTCGAAGGAGCAGGTGCGGCCACAGGCGCCGCAGTGGCTGGGGTCGGCCTGCAGGTCGAAGCCCTCGTCGATCTGCTCGTCGCAGTCGTTGTCCAGGCCGTCGCACACCTCGTCGGTGGGCTCGGTGGCGGGCACGCAGGCCAGCTCACCGAGCTCACACTCCATGGTGCCGATGGCGCAGGCGCCGGGCATCCCCGTCTCACAGTCCGCCCCGAAGGACGGACTGTCCTCGCACGGTGGCGAGGAATCGGGAATGTCGGCATCGGTCAGTGCGGCGTCGGGCATCGCCGCGTCGGGGGTGGCGTCGGGCACCTCGGCATCGGGCACCTCGGCATCGGGCACCTCGGCATCGGGCACCTCGGCATCGGGCATCGCCGCGTCGGGGGTGGCGTCGGTGGCGGCGTCGGTGGCGGCGTCGGTCGGGACGTTCGTCCCGTCCGCACCATCATCATTCATCGCCGCGTCGGTCGGGGCGGCGTCCGTGCCGAGCAGGCAGATGCCCACTCGGCAGGTCGCCCCCTCGGCGAACCGGGGGCAGTCCCGGTCCGAGTTGCACTCGTCCTCCAAGGACGGCAAGCAGCCGCCCAGGAGGAACGAAAAAAGGCAGGCCGCCACCAGGGTGAAAAACCGGTTCATGACAAGACTCCTGTATCCTACGCTTTCTCGGGCACCTTTCCCGATAGAGCGCACATTGCATCTTTTTCCCACCAGTATTACTACCGTGCATGGAAGGTAACGTCACTCCGGAGAAATTACCGGAGAAGGACCCATGCTGTGGGACCCAAGCCCTACTTCCGCCCTTCGCGCAACAGCGGAGAGAGCTAGGCAGGAAAAAATTGACAGCATATCAATTTTTTCCTACCTGTAGAGCCTGAGATTTTGTAAAGAACACTCTATTGTACACTATATACAATAACTGGCTATTGTAGCAAAAAAAGACCCTTTTGTCAATATAAAAAAGGCCTTTTTCAAGGCCTTGCGATGTAATTTATTTTTTATCTTATTTTAGCTATTTTTTTGTGTATATTTTCAGATAATCCTCAACCATGGTTTTGACACCAAAATCTTTTGAAAAAACCTTGTTTTTTTCTATAGTTTCTTCAAAAAGCATTCTATTATCCAAAAATGCTTTTATTTTTTCACACAAAGCAGTCTCATGACCACTTTCAAAGAGCTGATTTGTATCATCATGGAGAACTTCATGGCTTCCTCCTACGTCTGAGGCAACTATGGGAATATGCGCTTGGAGCGCTTCAATGAGTGTAATCGAGAGCCCTTCATAGAGGGATGGGAGGACAAAAATATGAAATCCCTTGAGGTATTGTGCAGCGTTTTCCGCCTGGAGGATAAAAACGTTTTCAGAAAGATTTTCTTTTTGAATGATGGACTGATAATTTTGAAATTCCGGTCCACTTCCAAAAAGAAAAAACAGAATATTTGGATTTGTCTGTAAAAGCTTTGGAAGGGCTTTGAATATAAGTTCATAGTTTTTTGGGTATGCTAGCCTTCCTATGGATCCCAAAATTTGTTTTTCTCTGAGAAATCCTTTTTCTTTATGGATAAGCCGTTCAAGTTCTTCCTCGGATTCCTGTTTTGAGAGATATTCTACTTCGGGAGCATTGTAAACAACCTCTTGGCTTTTGCAGAGGTTAATTTTGTTTGCATATTCACGATTGGTCTGACTTACGAAAACGGGATGGTCAATAAATGGGAGGTAGTGAAGATAAAATTTTTGAAAAAAGAATTTGAGAAGATATTTTTTTGAACCCGGGTCAAGATAGGAAAGCCCTCGAAAGGTGAACACCGTTTTTGTTTTGGGACTTTTTTTCTTCGTAACTTCTGCAGCGGGAAGTGTATTGGAGCTATTGAGATGAATAACATCAAAAGAATTCTTACTGAGAAACTGAGAAAATTCTTTTTTAAATTGAAAAATCAAAAGGGGATTCAGGCTTCTTGAGAGGTATGAAAAGGTATGAAAGGGAATATCTTCTTTTTGAAGCTCATCAATCAAAAAAGTTCCGGTATTTTTTCCCAAACCAAGCATGACCTCATGGCCACGACGTTTGAGCTCTTTGGAGAGGGTGAGGGTCATTTTTTGTGCACCCCCCACTTCTGCTTTGGTAATGAGAAAAAGTATTTTCATATGTCCCTATGGTACTCAATTTAGGCACTTTTGTGAAGAGGGATCGTACTTTGTCTGGGAAAGCTCTATTTGATGGAGGGGGCTTGAAATGGTTTATCATTCTATGTATAATATCTCCATATTAGAAAAAAATTATGGTAACTTTTGAACAATTACAATCAAAACAAGAGAAACTTTGTGTGGTAGGCCTTGGGTATGTTGGGCTTCCTCTGGCGGTTCTTTTGGCAAAACATTTTGATGTGATAGGTTTTGATATTGATCAAGAAAAGATAGAACAACTCAAAACCGGGTATGATAGGATGAATGAACTTACCTCAGATGAGTTGAAAGCCGTACAGTTGGACTATACCTGTGATCAAAAGAGAATCTCAGAGGCGCGCTACATTATTGTGGCGGTTCCAACCCCGGTAGACAAAAATAATATTCCAGACCTTGGTATTGTAAAAAGAGCCAGTGAAATGGTGGGAGCAAACATGGCTGCGGGGAGCATTGTTGTGTTTGAGTCAACGGTGTATCCGGGTGTTACGGAAGATATTTGTGTACCACTTCTTGAGAAGACTTCTGGTTTAACACATAAGAAAAATTTTTGGGTAGGATATTCACCTGAGCGTGTAAATCCAGGTGACAAAGAACATACCATTGATAAAATTACCAAAGTGGTTTCAGGCTCCGATGCAGAAAGTTCACACGTCATTGCACAGGTATATGGTGCCATTACCAATACCTTTTTAGCAGCATCCATTCGGGTAGCAGAAGCCGCAAAGGTAATTGAAAACACTCAGCGTGACATCAACATTGCACTCATGAATGAGCTTGCTATGCTCTTTTCTAAGATGGATATTTCTGTTTATGATGTGCTTGATGCAGCAGGAACCAAATGGAACTTTTTAAAATTTTTGCCAGGTCTTGTAGGAGGACATTGTATTGGTGTGGATCCGTATTATCTTACTTTTAAGGCACAAGAAGTTGGACATCGTCCGGAGATGATTTTAGCTGGTCGTGGAATTAATGATTCCATGCATAAGTTTATAGCACAGTCTATTATCAAAGAAATGGTACGAGTGGGCAAAGATGTCAGTAAATCCAAATTTGCTGTGCTGGGAATTACCTTCAAAGAAAATGTAAAAGATATTCGAAACTCTAAGGTTGCGGAACTTATTTTGGAACTCAAAGATTTTGGTGTTGAACCTATTGTTTATGATCCTATTGCAGATGAGCAAGAGGTTTTTCACGAATATGGAATTCATCTTGCCAAAAAAGAAGATCTTGTGAATGCAGATACTCTCATTGTAGCCGTGGCACATGATGAATATAAAGACATGACCCCAAAGGATCTGCGTGCTCTTATGAATCATGAAAATCTTCTTTTGGTAGATATCAAAAGACTGTATTCAAAGCAGGACATTGAAGATGAGGGCATGCGGTATTGGTCCATGTAGTCAACTCTTACATTTATACGACTTAGCTTTAATTTAAGAATGTATGTCAAAATATCTTATTACCGGTGGTGCTGGTTTTATAGGAACAAATCTTGCAATTGAACTTAAAAAACAAGGCCATGAAGTGGTTGTATTGGATAACTATGCGGGTGGAAAGATGGAGAGTCGTATCCAAGAAAATATTACCTATATAGATGGGGATATTCGTAAACGTGAAGATCTGGATAAGGCTATGCAAGGGGTGGACGGAGTTTTTCATATGGCGGCGCTTCCTCGTGTGACTTTTTCGGTGGAAAATCCTGAAGAAACTCATGATGTCAATGTAAATGGAACGCTTCAAGTTCTCTTGGCAGCTCGAGACAACGGAGTCAAACGTGTGGTATTTTCTTCCTCATCTTCTTCTTATGGAAACCAAGAAGTTTACCCGGTAAAAGAGGATGGCTTAGAAAAACTTCCTATTGCCCCATATGCATTGCACAAATTTATTGGTGAACATTATTGTAGACTTTTTGCAGGGCTCTATGGACTCCAAACCGTAAGCCTTGTTTACTTTAATATTTATGGACCATATTGTGATCCAAATGGTGCGTATGCATTGGTTATTGGAAAATTTTTGAAACAAGTAAAAGATGCAGAACCAATGACCGTTTGTGGAGATGGAGAGTACTATCGAGACTACACTCATGTAAATGACGTGGTCCGTGCCAATATTCTTGCTATGACAAAAGAAAATGTTGGAAATGGTGAAATCATAAATATTGGAAATCATAATCCACATTCCGTAAATGACATTGTAAAACTTATTGGTGGAGAATCGGTAAACATTGATCCACGCCCGGGAGATGTTCGTTTTATGGAAGCAGACATTACAAAAGCAAAAGAATTGCTTGGTTGGGAGCCTACCATAGCGCTCGAGGAGGGTATTGCAAAGTTAAAAGAAGAATGGGGGATTGCGTAAAATAGTTTTATTGCCCCCGAAAGCGCATGATAACATTTACCGTCCGTAGAAGAATAGACAGGTCCAAAAGAATGGATCTGTTTTTTATGTAATAGAGATCATATTGAAGTTTCTGTAAGGATGTTTCCAAATTATCCGTATAATTTTGATGAATAACGGCCCAACCGGTGATTCCAGGTTTCACTATGTGACGCAGGGAATAGTATGGCATTTGGAGTTCCAACTTTTCTACAATTTGGGGACGTTCCGGACGAGGACCTACAAGTGTGAGTTCACCTTTGAGAATATTAATACATTGAGGAAGTTCATCTATGCGTGTTTTTCTGAGGAATCTCCCAATGCGGGTCACCCGTTTGTCATTTTTTATGGCAAATTGTGCTCCATCAACTTCTGCACTTCCATCTTCGGAAAGTGCAAACATGGATCGAAACTTGAAAATTCTAAAGGTATTTCCAAATTTTCCTATTCGGTTTTGTGAAAAGAAAACCGGCCCCTTTGAGTCAAGCTTGATGAGAACAGCAACAACAGGAAGCAATAAGAGAAATATACCAAAAAGAAGAATACCGGTAATATAATCCAATGCCTTACGAATACGCAAATAAATAGGATTATCCTTGTGTCCCAAATTTTGCAAAAACCAACTTTCAGAAAAGGTAAATGGTGGAACGCGCCCCATCATATTTTCATAAAATGAAGAAAGGTCTACTACTCGAACATCCCAAAACAGAAGTTCATAGAGCTCTCGATTGATATCAAGAGTATTTTTGAGATGCGGTGCCACTACAATAGTATGTGCTTTTTTTGTAGTGATGATAGCGCGAATTTTTGTAATATCTGTGTATACTTCACAAGGATATGACTTATCTTTTTCTTTTATTTCGTTGATGATAGCAACAACTTTGTATCCTTTTCCTTCTTTTGTTTCAATATGTTGTATCAATTCTTCTGTTTCTTTGGGAAGACCTACAAAAACAATATTATTGGTAAGCCTTTCAAAGCGAGCAATATGTCGGAATAAATTTCTCCAAAAAAAGATGAGAGAGTATGCAAAGAAAATATTGAGGAGGAGAAGCGTCTTTGGGGTAATCTCTGAAGTATCTATTACATAGAAGTATGCAATGGTTGCAACCAGGGATACACTGGATGTCTCCAATATTCTGCGTAAGAGTCGTTTTCCACGGAGGTCATCATCTAAGTCATAGAGTCCATTTATGTAGTTGATGACAACACTTGTCAAAAGAATGAAAAAAAAGTAATGCAAATGGAGAAAAAATGTATCAGAACTGGGTACGGAAAAATGTCGTACGGAAATACTCAACCAGAGAGAAAACACAAAAATAAGAAGGTCTCCCAATATTAAAAGAATCTGTTTACTACGATACATGAGGTTCATAAAAAAGGTCCATTTTGTTCTTTAGCAGTGTGTGGTATACTAGAGATGAAATTCTTGCTTTATTTAATCATAATTATGGCCAAATTTCAAGTTTCACGGCGTGCTTTTCTTTGGAGCACTACCATTTTGTTTCTTTTGCTGATTCTTTCTCCGGGAAAGGCTTTTTCAGAATATCTGCGAAGTAAATACCTCTCTATTGATGGAGGTGCTACATACACCACGAGTAAACATGTAGTTTTGAGTATAAGTAGACCTACCGGAGCGGTACAAATGCGTATTGGAAATGACTTGGATGATCTCTTGCATGCCACATGGAGAAGTTATACTTCTCGTGTAAATTGGACACTCCCATTTAGTTATGAAGAAAAAACCGTTTATGTTCAGTTTCGCGATAAGGAAAATGTAAATAGTCTTATTTATAGTGATAGCATTATTTTACGGGAAGAGACCGAAGCAGAAAAAAATAAAACCTATATTCGTATTAATGGCTCACAAGCGAGTACAAAATACCGCCAAGTAACCCTCTACATTACCAAGCCAAAGGGGATGAAGGATATGCGTATTGCAAATTCTTTGAATGGTTTAGAAAGAGTTGGGTGGCGTCCATATAAATCCAGTTTGAAATGGAATCTTGGTTTTGATGAAGGTATTGAGAAAACCGTGTATGTCCAGTTTCGTGATGAGCTTTTGCAAGAAGGAAAAGTGTATAGTGATATCATAAAATTTGAACCGGTTTCATTGGTAGATATGAAAATGAATATTAATTCTGGAACGGGTGATACTTCCAGTCGGTCTGTATTACTCCAATTGAGTAATACAGACGGAGTAGAAGGAATAAAAGTAAGCAACAGTAATTCAAAGAGTGTGCTTGATGCTATTGATTTTGTCCCAGTCCAAAAGGAAATTCCGTGGATTCTTTCAGATGGGAAGGGAAGA
The DNA here is from genome assembly GCA_002787355.1 of Candidatus Magasanikbacteria bacterium CG11_big_fil_rev_8_21_14_0_20_39_34. GTDB lineage: Bacteria > Patescibacteriota > Patescibacteriia > Magasanikbacterales > UBA922 > 1-14-0-20-39-34. The sequence continues at coordinate 372,231 of PCWN01000007.1, read as the reverse complement.
AAGACAGTTTATGTTTACTATCTTGATTCACAGGGGAGAGAAGGTAATGTTGTGGATACTATCAATTATATACCAAAGGAAGGAGGTCTTAAGGGGGGAACACTCCTAAAGAGTCCTGGTTCTGGAATTTACTATTTGGGTTTTGATGATAAAATTCATCCATTTTCACAAATGTCAATTTATCATTCTTGGTATGCAGATTTTTCTAGTGTAAACTTTGTGAGTGATATAAAACTGTCTCAGTATCCGGTTGGTGATCCCGTCTGTGTTCGTCCGGGAACATTTCTGATTCAATTTTCAGGGGATACAAACGTGTATGCTGTAGAGCCTGGATGTGTCCTACGTCAAATCCGCTCTGCCGTTGAAGCGCGTCTTGTATATGGGGATCTCTGGAATGAGCGGATTCTTCGTTTGCCCAATGAATTGAAAGCATTTTATGTTATGGAAAGCCAAAGCATTCAAAACAATGATGAAAATATTGTGGATCGAGATCACGATGGAGTGGAATTATCAGTAGAGCAAGAGTATGGATCACTGGATAGTAATGCTGATTCAGACGGGGACACCCTCAGTGACTACGAGGAAATTTTTGTTTGGCTGAGTAATCCAATTTCAAAAGACACAGACTTTGATGGTGTTGATGACGCCAAGGAAATTCTTCAAGGACGTTCACCCGTGGGCTCTCAAAGCATTACAACTCTTCCAGATGAAGCGTTTGAATTTCCTAAGGGTGCTTTGGTGGACAAGGTAAATTCATCAGTGGCAAAGGGGGCTCAAAAATATTTTATCATTCACCCTGCATATACCCTTCCACAAAGTGTTAAGAAGACGGCATCATCCAAAGATAGTAGCTTTCCAACAAGGCGTGTTGGTGGCACTATCATCCCACTTTGATATATGCGAAAAAAATCATTATTTCAAAAATTATTTTATTCCCTTGTGATTTTGGGTATTTCATGCGCTCAACCTATTTTGGCTGCATCAAGCAATGATTCCTATGCAAGACAATGGAACTATAATATGGTTCACGTTTACGATGCTTGGGATGAGGCAACTGGATCTCGTGACGTGGTGGTTGCCATAATTGATAATGGTTTTGACATGCTTCATCGGGATCTTCGTGATAATGTTTGGAAAAATGAAGGGGAAATCCCGGATAATGGAATAGATGATGACCACAATGGCTATATAGATGACGTATGGGGGTGGAATTTTGTTCCAACGGATTTTAATGATGATGGTACTGTTGATGAACAGGAAAATTTTGGAAATAACAACCCTCGACCGGACCCTTCCAATATTACGGATTTAGAAAGAGAACAAGGAACGGTTCATCATGCTACCGTTGTCGCGAGTATCATTGGAGCGGTAGGGAACAATGGACTGGATATGGCAGGAATGAACTGGAAGGTACGCCTTATGAATATACGTGCAGTTGACTCTCATGGAGAAGGGGAAATGGAGCCACTTGTGCGTGCTATTTATTATGCGACAGACAATGGTGCTGATGTTATTAACATTTCCTTGGTAGGTTTTGAATCTATCCCTGAACTGAAAGTAGCTATAGACTATGCATATTCCCGTGGGGTCGTTATTGTAGCGGCTGCTGGAAATGATCGTGTGAATCTGAATGAATCACCGAGGTATCCTGTGTGTAGTGATGAAGGAGAATCTGAAGTAAAGGTAATTGGAGTAAGTGCTATTGAACCCTCACGATATTTTGCAAGTTTTTCTAATGCTGGAGATGATTGTATAGATATTGCAGCGCCTGGAGTAGATATTAATGGTCTTCTTTTTTATGCTCCAGAGCTACAACTCGAAAAACATTATGGCGGATCTTTTTCAGGGACTTCTTTTGCTGCTCCACATGTAAGCGGGGCAGCAGCGCTTATAAAATCTATCCAACCTTCTTGGGGTGCTCGTGAGATTAATAGAGCTTTACTTGAATCGGTTTCCAAGACTCCTCCCAAAGATGAAGATGCCTATAGACAGCTCTATGGTGCTGGGTTATTACAAGTGCGTGCTGCGGTGAACTATGCATTAAAGGCATCAGCTCATTTATATGAACAAGATCTTGGTTATGTTGCCTTTGGACTTGAGGGAGGACTTTTTACCGCTCGCTACAAAAATCCGGTTCAAAAGGATAGTTTTTCCGAACTTCAATCTTTTTGGAAGGGAATGAGTAATGTTCTCCCATATAAGACTTTGGATGGAGTGAATTTTATTGGGACATCTGAGGGAACAGATGGTTACCATAGAATTTTTGAATATAATCAAAAAGGAGAAAGAATACGTAGATTTTCTGTACGTGCACGTCGAGTAGTCGATACACTGGTGATTTCTGATCCACAAGACCTCATTCTTTTGGTAGAGTTAGAAGATGGAAGTTTTGAAGTGAGAAAGTACAAGCTTAACGGCATTTTAGAAGGATCTTTCACACTTAATTCACAGGTCAAGGGCATCTCGTTATATGAACAAAAAGGTTTAATCGCTATTCTGGAAGAGAAAAAAAATGGAGACTTTTCCATCCAAACTTTTTCAGATGAATTTACGTTAAAGAATACAATCTTGCTTTCTTCACTTTCTTCCGTTTCAGATTTTGTAGTCACTGATGATTTTCAGAAAAAGTTTTTTGTCTCGGGCACAATTGGAAATCTTCCCTATATTGCCAGTTATGATGCCACTGGAAATAAAAGTGGTGGATTTTTCCCTTTTTCACATCTTGGAGAAGGGGAATTAAGGTTGGAAATAGATTTATCCCAATCAGGAAATGATATAAAGCTTCTTACCTATTTTGATTCGGCACAATTTCCCGGAAGAGTATATACACTTGATGGAAAAAAGACCGATGAATTTTCTTTCTTTGATAATCAAGATCATTTCATCCGAATTTACGCGTTGTAAAAAAAGCATTTTTTTGCTATTATTTATGAAGGGGGATCCCTTTTTAGAAAGATTTTGAATACATATGATGTACGAAACACCCATTTTTGAAAAAAAGAACGTGTTGGTAACCGGAGGAGCGGGGTTTTTAGGCTCGCATCTGTGTGAGAAGCTTCTTGCTGATGCCAACGTTATTTGTATGGATGATTTTTCCAATTCAAGCATACAAAATATTGATCATCTTTTGCAGTACCCAAATTTTGAGTTTATTCGTTATGATGTCACCAGTCCTATAGATCTTTCTTCTTTTGAGGAGCTGGATAAGTTTAAAGTACAGTTCCAGGGGGTGCAAGAAATTTATCATCTTGCCTGTCCTACGAGTCCGAAAAATTTTGAGCATCTCAAAATTCATTCTTTGTGGGCCAATTCAAAAGCAATGTTGAATACTTTGGATCTTTCGGTAAAATATCGTGCAAAATATGTCTTTGCTTCCAGTTCTGTTGTATATGGGTCTGTATCTGAGGATCATGTTTTCTTTAAAGAAGATGATGAAGGAAAAGTAAATCATCTTGCCCCACGATCTTGTTATGATGAAGGGAAACGTTTTGCTGAAACGTGTGTAGATACCTATAGGCAAGTATATAATGTAGACGCAAAGATTGCGCGAATTTTTTCTACCTATGGGCCGCGTATGAGACTGGATGATGGACTTCTTATTCCTGATTTTATCATCAGTGCCATAGATGGGAAGGATGTTGTGATATATGGAGATGAGGACTTGGAACAATCCTTGTGTTATGTAAGTGATATGATTGATGGACTTATTCGGCTTATGCGTAGTGGTCCAAATGTATCATTGGTAAATATAGGATCAGATGAAAAAGTAAAAATGGTGGATGTTGCCCATAAAATTATTGAAATGACAGGTTCTCTATCTCAGGTCCGTTTTGAACAACCACTTGCCTTCCTTACAAAGAAAGGTATGCCTGATTTGCAAAGAGCAAAGGAAATATTGGGTTGGCTTCCACTCATACGACTTTCAGATGGTTTGCAACAGACCATTGATTACACTATCGCGAGTAAAGAAATGTTACGATTTGGTGGAAATTATTCCTGAAGAAAATAAAAAAGGGAGATATGTTTGTAGCTATTGTGCCGGCATACAATGAAGGGCGTACCATAGAGCGTGTTGTAAAAGAACTTTTATCATGCGTTGATTCAGTGATTGTGGTAGATGATGGATCAACTGATGCTACGGCACAAAAAGCAAAACAGGCAGGAGCTGTGGTTTTATCCCACAAAATTAATAGGGGACAGGGAGCGGCGCTAGAAACCGGTCACGAATATGCCAGAAAAATAGGTGCAGACTATGTATTGCATTTTGATGCAGATCTTCAGTTTGATATTCAAGATATTGTTCCTGCCTTTCACGCACTTCAAGAATCAAAGGCAGATATTTTGGTGGGTTCACGTTATCTAGACAATCGTTCTAATATTCCGTTTACGAAAAGATATATATTATCCCCCATATCTCGAGTGGTGGATTTTTTATTTGGTGGGTTAAAGCTCACGGACGCACATAATGGGTTTCGTATTCTTTCCAAGCGAGCTCTTCGTTCAATTGTCATCACACATGAGGGAATGGCACATGCTACGGAGATTCCCCGATTAGTGAAGAAAAATAAGTTGACATACATTGAATTTCCGGTAAAAGTGACGTATCATGAATATGGACAAAATCTTTTTGGGGGGATAAATGTGGTAAAAGACCTTATTTTAGGCTTCTTTCTTCATAAATAGTTCTAATATCTCTTTATGCTTATCGTCTTTAAATTGCTTTTTATCGTTTTTTCCCTTTATAACATCTTTGGGATCTTTCAAAGAAAAAAGGGGGGAAGCTTGGGTCTTCTCGGAGCTTTGTTTTGGTCCTTTTTTTGGTGCGCCGTTATTGTGGTAGTATTATGGCCTACGACGGTACAGATGTTGGCAGATACTTTTGGGATTGGTCGTGGAAGTGATTTTGTATTGTATATTTCTGTTGCGCTTTTATTTTTTCTCCTTTTTCGTTTGCATATAAAAATTGAAAACATGAATAAAAATATTACAAAGATTGTTCGACGCGACTCCCTGCAAGAAAAATCCTGAAAAACAAAAAATTATGAAGATAGCACAGATTGTTTGTACTTTTCCACCCTATTATGGAGGCATGGGGAATTCTGTCTATGAACTTTCAAAAGGATTGATTGATTTGGGACATGATGTAGAAGTGATTACCCCACAGTATCAAAAAGATACCGATTCAGAGAAAATGGAATATGTGAGGCGTCTTGATCCTCGATTTTCCTATGGAAATGCAGCTGTTTTGCCTCAGGTGAAAAGTATCCTCTCCGGGTATGATTTGGTGCACTTGCACTATCCTTTTTTTGGTACTGCAGGCATGGTTTATCGTTTCAAGAAAGACAACCCAAAGATTCCTTTGGTGATTACCTATCACATGGATCCACGTGGTTCGGGTTGGAAGGGGCTTCTTTTTCAGATGTATGCAAAGTATTACATGCCGCGGGTTCTCAGAAGTGCGGATCTTTTAGTATCTGCTTCATTTGACTACCTTCTCCAAAGTGGTGCAGAAAAAATTTATAAAGAAAATAAGGAAAAATGGATTGAAATTCCCTTTGGTGTGGATATACACAGATTTTTTCCAGGAGAAAAAGAAAGTGCTTTATTGGATGAACTTGGGCTTCAAAGAGATATCCCAACGGTTCTTTTTGTTGGGGGAATGGATAGGGCACATTATTTCAAGGGAATACCAGTCCTTTTACGGGCATTGTCTCTTTTGAAAAAAAAAAGAGTTCCTTTTCAAGCCATATTTGTGGGAGATGGAGATATGAAGGGTGAGTATGAAAGGGTGTGTGGTGCATTGTTTTTAAAAACATGGGTGCGTTTTGTGGGAAAAGTTTCTGCAGAGCAGCTTCCATCCTATTATAGGCTGGCAGACCTCTTTGTTCTCCCATCAATTGACATCTCAGAGGCTTTTGGAATGGTTCTTTTGGAGAGTTTTGCATCAGGAGTTCCTGTTGTAGCCAGTGACCTCCCGGGAGTACGGAGTATTGCCAATCAGGGGGGAGTGGTTGTTCCTGCTGCTCATGAGCTGGAGTTGGCAAGTGCAATAGCGGATTACTTCCAGGAAAATATTACCACAAAAGGCTTGTGGGCAAGACGTGTACGGGAACTTGCAGAGGACAAGTTTAGTTGGGAGCATATAGCCGGCAGGTTTCAGCAAGAGTATGAAAAACTTGTGAGGAAGGTATAAATTTTGTTATACTAGAGAGAAGTAGAAAAAATAAAAAAACATTTATCATTAGCCAAAAAAATATGGGAAAATTTAAAAAAGGACTGTTTTTAGGAGCTCTTTTGGGTGCGTCCATGACTTGGATGAGTACCACCAAAAAGGGACGTGAGACAAGAGATCAAATGCTTGATTTTTCAAGTGACATTTATGAAGAGGTGCAATCAAAAATTTTGAAATCCGATGCATGGAAAAAAATGGGTAAACAAGAATTTGTATGTGAAGTTCGTGAGGTAGTAGAAAAATTTGCGAAAGAACACAAGTGGGCTGTTTCGGTAAAAAACATGATTGTGAAGTTAGTCAGTTCACAATGGGGAACATTCCAAAAGGAAATTCAAAAGTTAAAAAAGCAATAGGAAAAAAATTTTATGAAACAAATAAAAGCATATTTTAAGTCTGCAATTGAAAATGGTGCATCTGATTTGCATCTTGTTGCCGAAGAAGTTCCCATGCTCCGAATTGATGGAAATCTGGTAGAGTTAGAAGGTGGTGCTCTCTCAGCGAAGGATTTAGAGGTTGCTATTATGTCTCTTCTGAATGCTGATCAAAAAAAACGTTTTCAGGAAAGCTTTGAATTAGATTTTTCCTATGAACAAGAAAATGTTCGTTTTCGTGTAAACTTGCATAAACAAAAAGGGGTGTTGGGTATGGCAGCGCGTCTTATTCCTGAGAATATTCCCACTCCAGAGGAATTGGGTTTTGAGGAACCACTTTATCATTTTACAGAACTTTTAGATGGCTTAGTACTTGTCGTTGGTCCAACGGGAAATGGAAAATCAACGACATTGGCATGTATGATTGAGCAAATTAATCAAAAAAGAAAGGCGCATATTATTACGGTAGAAGATCCAATTGAGTTTGTCTTTGAAAATAAAGAGTCACTTATTGAACAAAGAGAAATTGGTGAGGACACCAAATCTTTTTCTGCCGCACTTAAGCATGTTTTACGTCAGGATCCCAATGTTATTTTGGTTGGAGAAATGCGAGATCCAGAGACCATTGCAACTGTACTCACTGCAGCGGAAACCGGACACCTTGTATTTTCAACTTTGCATACATCATCTGCAGCTGAGGCGGTTGAGCGTATTGTAGATGTCTTTGATGGTGCCAAACAAAAGCAGGTGCTTATTCAGTTGGGTGCAGTATTGCGAGGAGTAATTGCGCAACAACTTTTACCAGGAAAAGATGGAAAACGTGTGGCAGCTCGAGAAATTTTAGTAAATACTCCTGCAGTTTCTAATCTTATTCGTGAAAATAATATTGCACAAATTGAAAGTGCCATGCAGACTGGTATGAAAGAGGGAATGGTCACCATGGAAAATGCGGTTAAAGCTTTATTAAAGAGTGATTTGATAGAAGAAGATGTAGCAGAGAAGCGTGTGGGAAGACAACGAAAAATATAGAAGCATCATTTTCAAGTTTTTTTATGCTCCTTACACAGACAATACGGAAGGAAAAAATGAAACTCAACGAAGGTCGTCGCAACGACCTTCGTCTTCGTGTTGTTGCGATTGCTGTTGCGGGTGCTTTTTTTGTGGTCTGTGTGCGTCTGTTTGTGCTTATGATTTTGGAGCATGATTTTTATAATCAGTTAGCCATTGGTTCCCATGAAATATATTCTCAACTTTTTCCTAAAAGAGGAAATATATTTATACAGGATACGCGTACTGGTGAGGAATTTCCTTTGGCCATGAATAAGAATTATTTTACGTTGTACGCAAATACAAGGGAAATTTTGACTGATGATCAGGCAAATACAGATGCAGAAAAACTTTCTGAAATACTGCATTATGATGATGAAAAAAAATTAGCGCTTTTTTTAAAACTCAATAAAAGAAATGATCCCTATGAACCCATAGAATCAAAAGTAGATGAATCTTTGATAGATTTGATAAAGGCAGAAAATTTAGAAGGGATATATTATACACGTCTTCCCTATAGGTATTACCCCGAAAAGCAACTCGCATCTTCAGTTGTAGGATTTCTTGGAAAAAATAGTGAAGGTTTAGATGTTGGGCGTTATGGTTTGGAGGGATATTGGCAAAAGATATTAGCTGGTTCCGGTGGATTTTTGGAAGGAACACGAAGTGGTTCTGGAGGTTTAATTGCTTTTGCACATCTTTCATTGCAACCTGCAGAAGATGGTGCGGATCTTTTACTGACCATTGATAGAGCGCTCCAATATGGCTTATGCAGTAGACTTACGGATGCGATGAAGGAATATAATGCCAAAAGTGCTACTCTCATTGCTATGGATCCAGGTACTGGAGCAATTTTGAGTATGTGCTCGCTTCCAGAGTTTGATCCCAATGAATATAACCGTGTTGAAGACTCTTCAGTTTTTAATAACTCTGCGATATTTACTCCCTATGAACCGGGTTCGGTATTTAAGCCGCTTATTATGGCAGCAGCCATAAATGAAGGTTTGGTTGAACCAAATTCTTATTTTTTTGATAGTGGGAGTGTAGATGCAAGTTGTCAGAAAAAAATTCAAAATGCAGACGGAAAAAAATACGAGGATACTGACATGACGGGTATTTTAGATAATTCTATCAATACCGGTATGGTGTATGTGGCAACAAAGTTGGGAAAGATGAAATTTACTCAATATGTTGAAAAATATGGTTTCGGTTTAAAAACAGGAATTCGTCTCGATACGGAAAGCGCCGGTACTATTGATTCCCTATATAAAAATTCCGGTGACAAAATTGATTGTTATACGGCAACGGCATCTTTTGGACAGGGTATAACGGTCACTCCATTACAGATGGTATCTGCTTTTTCCGTCTTGGCAAATGGTGGAGAGTTATTACGACCATATATTGTACAGGAGGTTCGCTACCCAAATGGAAAACGAGAAAAAACCAAACGTGAAGTTATAGAAAGAATATTAGATAGAAGAACGGCTTCTCTTATAAGTGGAATGTTGGTGAGTGTGGTAGACAAAGGACATGCGACAGCAGCACAAGTGCATGGATATTATGTTGCTGGTAAAACCGGTACGGCACAGATTGCTGGTCCCGGTGGATATACGGATGAGACGAACCACACCTTTTTAGGATTTGGTCCGGTTGATAATCCAAAGTTTGTGATTTTAGTAAAATTTGAAAAACCGGAAAGAGCGTACTCCTCCAATACCTCTGCACCGGTTTTTAGCAAATTAGCCGATTTTATGCTTAAATACTATAGGATTCCTCCTACACGAGAATAAAATTCTATGATTAAAATAATACTTGAAAAAAAATTACGCTTTTTCTCTAAGAGAATAATCAAAAAATATCAACCTGAAGTGGTAGGTATTACCGGATCGGTTGGGAAAACGAGTGCCAAGGAAATGACGACTCGGATTTTGGCTTCCAAGTTTGTCGTGCGTGGTAGCGTTGGGAACTACAATAATGAAATCGGACTCCCTCTTACCATTATTGGGAAAGAGAATCCAGGGAAATCTCTTTTGGGTTGGTGTTCTGTTTTTTTACATGCCACGGCCCTCCTTTTGCGAAAAGACCCAAATTATCCAGAAATTCTTGTATTGGAAATGGGAGCCGATCATCCGGGAGATATCAGTTATCTTACGGGGATAGCACCACCATCTGTGGGAGTGGTTACCGCGATTGCCCCAGCACACATGGAATTTTTTAAAACTATAAAAAAACTTATTCGTGAAAAACAAAAAGTTGTTGGTTGTTTGGATAAAAGTGGAGTAGCGGTGCTTAATCGTGATGATGAAAATGTGTATGGCATGCGTACAAAAACTGATGCGGAAGTTATTACGTACGGATTTCATGAACAAGCACATGTACGAGCAACAGACGTGCAAGTACGATTTTCTTCACAAACCGGTTGGCCAGAAGGATTAATTTTTAAAGTGGATTACAAAGGAAGTGTCGTTCCTATTTTTCTCAAAGGAGTTATTGGTGATCATTTTGTCTATTCCGTTCTAGTAGGAACGAGCATCGGACTCATGTTGGGGATGCATTTGGTTGAAATCAGTCAAGCTCTACAAACGGTTGAGATGATGCCGGGAAGAATGCGTATCCTACCCGGAGTAAAGGAGACTATGATTATTGATGATACGTATAATGCATCTCCAAAGGCAACACTCAAGGCGTTGGATGCACTGGTATTATGTTGTAACCAAAAACATAAGGGAAGACGTATTGCTGTATTGGGTGATATGCTTGAGTTGGGTGCACAAACACAAAGAGAACATCGTCAAATTGGGTTGTGTGTAGCAGAAAAAAGAGTTGACTACTTTATTACTGTTGGAGAGGCTATGAAAGCAGCTGCTCTTGCTGCAAAAAAAGGTGGAATGAAAGATGAGTCCGTAGTAAGTTTTGCAAATTCACTAGATGCTGGCCGTTTTTTGCAAGACTTTATAAAATCTGGTGACACCATTTTGATAAAAGGTTCTCAAGGTGTTCGGATGGAGCGCATTGTGAAAGAAATTATGGCAGAACCACTTGCTGCTAAGACTCTTTTGGTTCGTCAGGGACAAAAGTGGCTTGAAACATAAGATAAACAAAGAGAAGGAAAAAAGAAGCCAAGGAAGGCTTCTTTTTTGTTTTTCCGTGGTATTGCTCTTTCAGGGTGAAAAGCTTCCCTTGTGGATAATTATGGTTGATTCGTGTCTACAAGTGGTATATAATGGAAGCAAGTGGGGAAAAGTGGGGAATTTTTCTTCAACTGGGAGGACATTAATAGTTACAATGCTTGTCTATCTATTAATGAAAAGCTTGTTTTATATCCCAGTCACTTTGCATTATAAAACAGGCTTTACTCTTGAATCCTATGTTCATAGGGGAATATTTCCACAATCTTGATGATAAAGGACGTTTGGCAATTCCCAAGAAATTTCATGCCTCATTTAAGGTTGGAGGAGTAGTCACTCGAGGCCTGGATAATTGTTTGTTCTTTTACACAAAAAAAGAATGGGAGAAGCTGGCAGAAAAACTTTCAAGCTTACCTTTTTCACAAGCGAATACCCGAGCATTTGCTCGTCTCATGCTTGCGGGTGCAATGGATGTGAAATTAGATAAACAAGGAAGAATCATTTTACCTGAATATTTGAGAAAATTTGCGTCCCTTGGGAAAGCTGTGGTCGTGGCTGGTCTTTACAACCGCCTCGAACTTTGGGACAGCGCTTCTTGGGAAGTATACAAGAAACGTACCGAGTCAAAGAGTAATGATATTGCAGAACAGATGGCAGATCTTGGAATATAAATCTTACATGCTAAAGATTAGCGTTTAAGATTTATGATTTAGGATATCTACGATATGCGTCATGTTCCGGTACTTTTGGAAGAAGTGGTTCAATCACTTGAGTTATCACCCAATAAAAACATAATTGATGCCACACTTGGTGATGGTGGTCATTCAGAAAGAATACTGGAAAAGATTGCTCCACAGGGAAAATTGTTGGGGATTGATGCCGATCCAGAGGCAATCTTGCGTGCAAAACATTATTTACAAAAGGATGAAAAGCGTTGTGTATTTTTTCGTGGGTATTTTGATGAATTAAAGGAAATTGTTGAAAGTACACATTTTCAGAATGTTGGAGGAATACTTGCAGACTTAGGATGGTCAAGCCCACAGTTTGAGCAAAGAGGAAGAGGATTTAGTTTTCAAAAGATGGATGAGCGTTTGGATATGAGATTTTCTGGTTCATCCTCACAAGGACAACATTCTGCATCAGAAATATTGAACGAAATGGAAGAAATAGAACTTGCACGAATATTTCATGTTTATGGAGAGGAAAAATTGAGTAAAGAAATTGCAGAGGCGGTTGTAATGCAGAGGAAAGAAAAGTCCTTTGAAAAAGTTCAGGATCTTGTAGAAGTGGTCCTTACGGTTTATCGAAAGAAACTCAAAACAGATAAAGAAGTTCCTTGGATTGGGGGACTGCATCCAGCAACAAAGGTTTTTCAAGCATTGCGGATAGCTGTGAACGATGAACTTCATAGGTTAGAATCTTTTTTAAAAACTGCCGTGGATATATTGGATCCAGGAGGAATTATAGCAATTATCAGCTTTCATTCACTGGAAGATAGAATTGTCAAACACTTCTTCAAATCAGAAAGCAAAAAACAAATAGAAATTCTAACGAAGAAGCCTATTATCCCAAATACCAAAGAACAGGAAGAAAACCCTCGTTCTCGCAGTGCAAAATTACGTGTTGCAAAGAAGTTATGAAAAATTTTGGAACAAAAAAAACCATGAGAGAAAAGAAACTGCGTGCAAAGGAGTTTATTTTTAGTTGTAGTTTCCGAGTAGGGCTTTTGGCTTGTATAGGTGTTTTTGGCCTTTTATACACCATGCAGATGAGTGCCTCTTCAACACAGGGTTACAAGATGTCAGATCTTCAAAAAGAGCTCTCTGGGCTTGAGAACGATTATGAACGGCTTCAGTCAGAAGTTGCCGAATATCGTTCGCTTTCAAATGTTCAAGAGAGATTAATTGGTATGAATTTTGTCAGTATGGACTCCCCAGAATATTTACCATTTGCAGGTGGAAGCGTCGCTGTTCGCAATTAAAAAATCATTCAATAAAAAAATTCCCCTTTGGGGTTTTTTTGTTTTATGGTAAAATGAGAGAGGAGTGATTGTTTTTTTAATGCTCAATTATGTGGATGCTTATATTTCAAAGAATGGCTTGGGAGTTTCTCCTTGATTTTTTGTATTTTCCTCTTTGGTGGTATACAGGCGGAATTTTGTTTGTTGGAAGATGGTTTCTTCATAGTGTTTCGGAGGCAAATTATCGGTTTGCTCCTTTTTTGTGGCTGAAAAATATATTTGTACCCATGTATGGTCAGACTGATTTGCAGGGGAGATTGGTAAGTATTTTTATTCGCATGATAAATGTATTTGGACGTTTTTTTGCTCTGGTATTTGCGGTTCTGTTTCTTGCCATGGTAGTTATTTTTTGGTTTTTATTACCAATTCTTCTGATTTTATTTCTTTTCCTCTCCTAATGAGTTATTATGATGTTTGATTCCAGTCCATCACTCAATATACTCTTTTGTCAGACATGTCATGGTACGGGTTACATGCATCGAAGGCCATGTCCTACTTGTCATACAAAAAGTATGGGGATTGTCTTTAATGGTAAGTTTGTATATTTTGGTCAGCCACTTACTCGTTTTCAGATTAATCTCAAACGTGCACGTAGACGGCTTAATCATATTCGAATTCTTTTTTCACTTTTGTTTGGATGTATCTTTTTAGGAATTTTTGTTTGGGAACTTTTTCTAACACATTCATTGTCACTTCTTTTTTCCAGTACAACGTGGCTTTCCATGCCATTTATTTCAAAACTATCCTTTGTTTTGGGGATCTTTTTTTGGTCTTACTTAATTTATAGGGTTATCCTTGATCATAGGGAGTTTAAAGGTATAGAGTTTCCTAAAGATTATGCACAAGAGGAAATTTCTCTTGAACAGCTTGCTGGGGCTCCGCTACAGGCAGACTGGTCTGAGGTATTGAGTATGAGTAAGAAAAAGCTATTCGATTTTTCAGAGGCGTTTACGGATGATGTAAAAAAGGTTATAGAAGAAGCATACTTTTTTGCGGATCAAAAAAATCATACCACGATTACTCCTTTACACTTTTTTTATGCACTTTTGGACTCACAAAAGATTCGAACTATCTTTGTTCGGCTTGGGTTTCCAATTGAAGATATAAAAAAAGTTATATCGGATGGATTAACCCCGGGAGATAGAGAATGTGCTCCGGGGATTGGGGATGATGCTGCGCAAATCCTTATTCATTCATACATTTTGGCATATAAGGCGCAGCAAACCTATATTCATGTTACGGAACTCTTGGTGGCGACTGTGGGGCGTTCTCCTCAAATACAAGAGTTTTTGTATGACTTAGGGATTGATCAAGCAAAGCTCTACAATGTTGTGGAATGGTTGCGTATTCAAGAGTATATTCGTAATGAACAAAAACGACTTCGTCATATGGCTCAGACGCGGAACAAATATGGTTTGGATAGGGCAATGACCGCAATTGCAACTCCCTACTTAAATAACTTTAGCCAGGACCTAACGCTGGCGGCACAGTATGGGAATTTGAGCCCATGTGTAGCACGTGAGAAAGAATTAGAGGAAATTTTTCGCGTTGTGGAGGCAGGGTCTAGCAATATCCTCCTTGTGGGAGAACCAGGTGTTGGAAAAATGAGTATAATCGAGGGAGTAGCACAGAAAATGGTTCAGGAACATGTCCCAAGTCGTTTGGCAGATAAAAGATTTGTACAGCTATCTATTTCTGCGCTTTTGGCAGGTACAACTATTTCAGGAGCTCAGGAACGTCTTATCCGTATCATGCATGAAGTATCTCGAGCAAAGAACATTATTTTGTTTATTAATAACCTTCAGGACCTTATTGGCGCTTCAGGAGGGCAGGAGGGCTTGGATGTGTCGGGAACCTTGGCAGAATATCTTCAAGGAGGAAACTTCTTGGTTTTTGCGACGACAACCACCCAAGGATACAATAAGCATATTATCAATTCAGAAGTGGGTTCAGTATTTACACGAATAGATATAGAAGAAGTGGATGTAAATCAGGCAATACAAGTACTTGAATCAAAAGTTCCGTACATGGAATACAAATTAAAGGTTTTCTTTTCATACACTTCACTTGAGTCTGCTGTGAAGTTTGCAAAAAGGTTTTTTCATGACAAAAATCTTCCAGAAAGTGCCGTTGAACTTTTAACAGAGTCTGGGAGTTTTGCTCGTACCAAAAGAGGAGTTGAATCTTTGGTACTGCCAGAAGATGTGGGCTCAGTAGTCAGTCAAAAAACGGGAATTCCGGTAACCAGTATAACTCAGAAGGAATCAGAAAAACTTCTTCAACTTGAACAAGAACTTCATAAACGAGTGATAGGTCAAGATGAAGCGGTAGTGTTGGTTGCCAATGCGCTTCGGAGGGCACGGGCAGAAATTCGTTCTACGAAGAAACCAATTGCGAACTTTCTCTTTTTGGGCCCTACGGGAGTAGGAAAAACCGAGTTGGCCAAAACCATTGCAGATGTTTATTTTGGGGCAGAAGATCGTATGATACGAATTGACATGAGTGAATATCAGGATAAGTCATCACTGTATAGGCTTATTGGGACCCCAGGCAATCAAGGGACTGGAATTCTTACAGAGGCTGTACGTCAGCAGCCATTTTCTCTTATCCTTTTAGATGAGCTAGAAAAGGCCGATCCGGATATTCTGAATCTCTTTTTGCAAGTATTTGATGAAGGACATCTGACAGATAGCGTTGGAAGAAAAATTGATTTTACCAATAGTATTATAATTGCCACATCAAATGCTGGAACTTCCTATGTGCAGGCAGAGATTGGAAAAGGGGAGTCTTTGGAAAATATTCGTCAGGACATTATTCATGGTGAGCTTCAAAAATTTTACCGTCCTGAATTTTTAAATCGTTTTGATGGAATTGTTCTTTTTAAACCCCTTGCTCGGGAAGATGTAGCAAAGATTGCACGACTTATGTTGAAACGAGTTGAAAAAGACCTTGAGAATAAGGGGATGACTTTTGAGGTTACAGATCAGGCGATTGAGGATCTTTTAGAGATAGGATACAATCCGGAATTTGGTGCAAGACCCATGCGACGTGCGGTTCAAGATCTGGTAGAAAACAAACTTGCCGAGCTTCTTCTTTCCGGGAAACTTCAAAGGAGAGATACGATTGTTTTTGAAGGAAAAGACAAAATCTTTGTAAAAAGTTCTTAATTTTTACTTGGTTGATATTTTCTCTCAAATTTGTTAGTCTTCCTGTATAAAGGAAGACTTTTTATGAGCACATATATTGGTTTTTTCATTCTAAGCTTTGTTCTGAGTTTTATCATTACCTTTCTTCTCATGCTTTTGATGAGACGTTTGGATATTGTAGATAGGCCTCGAACTGAGCAAAGAAAAAAGCATAAAAAAGTTATACCGCTTGGAGGGGGAATGGCAATTTTTTTGTCATTTTTTTTGGTTCTCCTGCTTACCTATTATGATGGTGAAGTTGGAGCGCTTATATCTGGAAGAAGTTTGATTGGCATGGGATTGGGAGGGGCATTTTTGATGTTGGGTGGTGTTATAGACGACAAATATAGTCTATCACCTCAGTATCAGTTTATTTTCCCAGTTCTTGCTGCCATTACCATTCTTGCTTTTGGTATTGGACCGCATAGGGTGACCAATCCATTTGGTGGAATGATAGATCTCTCAGCAGTAGAAATATCTGTGGGAAATATTGGCAATCTCGTGCTTTTTGCAGATTTTTTAGTATTCTTTTGGCTCATGGGAATGATGTTTACCACAAAATTTTTGGATGGCTTGGATGGGTTGGCCGCAGGAATGGTTTGTATTGGCGCACTTGTCCTTTTCTTTTTAAGTAGGCAGGCTGCCTGGTTTCAGCCGGAGATGTCTATGATTTCTATTATTTTTGTGGGGGCTATTTTGGGGTTCCTTTTTTGGAATTTTCACCCGGCAAAAATATTTTTGGGAGAAGGTGGAAGTCTTTTTTTGGGATTCCTTTTGGGATGCATGGCTATTATTTCAGGGGGAAAAATTGCGACTACGCTTCTGGTAATGGGGATTCCTGCATTGGATGTTTTTCGTGTTATCATTCGAAGAATGCAAAAAAGGAAATCTATTTTTGTCGGAGACAGGGAACACCTCCATTTTCTGTTGGTTGATATGGGGTTGGGACACAGGCAGACGGTATATCTTTTATATGGAATATCACTCCTTTTTGGGATGAGTGCCTTGTTTTTACAGTCACATCAAAAGTTGGTTGCCTTAATCCTTCTCTTTATCCTCATGCTTTTGGTAGGGGTATGGTTTTCCGCTAAAGAAAGGCAAAAAAATGATATCCAGGGGGGTACTTGACTTTTTTTGCAAAAACGACTATAATCATGCCACATATTATCTCCCTTTGGGAGAGGTAGTATATAGGGTTTCAAAGTGATATGTGGTCACTACCGTATATATTTTCCTAAACCAAACAACTCTATGTTAGCAGTTATTGAAACAGGAGGAAAGCAGTACATTGTTACTGATGGATCCTCACTGAAAGTTGAAAAACTTGAAGGAGTAGAGGGTGACAAAGTTACCTTCGATAAAGTTCTTCTTCTTGCAGATTCCGAAGGAAAAGAAGTAAAGATTGGTACACCATACTTGGAAGGTGTTACCGTAGAAGCACTTCTTGAACAACAAGGAAGATCAAGAAAAGTTCGCGTTGTAAAGTATAAGAGAAAGGTTCGTTACAAACGAGCAAACGGACACAGACAACACTTCAGTAAAGTAAAAATTTCAGAAGTAAAATAAAAAAAATCGACCGATACGGTCGATTTTTTTTACCTTCTATTTTCTATAGCACTTTTGAGCGTTATCTCATCTGCATACTGGAGGTCTGAACCCATGGGGAGTCCTCGTGCTAAACGGGTAATTTTTATTTCACTGTTTATAGATTGAATCTTCTTTTCCAAATACATCATGGTGATTTCTCCATCAAGATTATGGTTGAGAGCCAAGAGTATTTCGGTGATAGGTTCTTTTTGTATACGAGCAAGAAGTTGAGGGATCTTTGTTCTTTCTAAGCTTTCTTGTGACTCTGATTTCACCACTCCACGCAGAAGATGATACCGTCCATTGAATTGACGGGTAGATTCCAATACTTCAAGATCCTGTGGAGTTGTGGTCACACATAAAAGTGAAGGATTTCTTTTTTGGTCGGAGCAAATTTTGCAGGGAGAAGTCTCGGTAAAGTTCCAACACATCTCACAACTTTTTACATTTTCGATAAGTTGTTTGAGAGCTATGGTGAGTTCTGCAACATCTTTTTTTCCGGACTGCAAAAGATAGAACACAAATCTTTCCGCGGTTCTTTTTCCTACTGTGGGAAGCTTAGAAAAAGCCTTAATCAAGTTTTCAATCGATGGGGAGTACATGAGATTATGAGAGCCCTGGAATATTTGGCATACCACCCATTTCTTTCATTTTCATGGCCATAGTTCTTTGCATTTTTTTGAGGGCTTCTTTATGAGCATCTTTTATGGCTTCTTGAAGTTTATCTTTCTGAGAAGGACTGAGGAGAGACTCATCAATGGAAAGTCCAGTAAGCTGAAGATTCCCGTTCATGGTCATAGTAACATTATTTCCCGCTGCGGTTACGGTTACACTTTCCTCTCCAAGAGCATCTTGAAGTTGTTTGGCCTGTTGTCTTAAGTCTTTAAACTGTTTGAGTTTATTCAACATATATGTGTCTATTAAGAATAAAAGTAGTAAACCTATTACATTTGTGGTATTGCCTCAGATCCTTGTAACGGTGGGGGAGTTGTCCCTGCATGTCTGAGATCAATATCCTTATAACTTGCCGTATCTGCATCAAAAAAGATTTTTACAGTTCCCGTTGGCCCATTTCTGTGTTTGGCGATATGAATTTCTCCCATATTGCGTTCATCTGGAGGAATGTCTTCCAGACGGTAATTTCTATCGGCTGCTTTTCTATAGATAAACATTACCACGTCCGCATCTTGCTCGATACTACCAGATTCACGCAAATGTGACAACTTTGGAATGGCCGGTTTGGTTTGTTCAACGGCACGGGAAAGCTGAGAAAGACAAATAATTGGTATGTTTAGCTCTTTTGCAATAAGTTTCAGTTGACGACTCATTTCAGAAACCTCCTGAACACGGTTATCATTGCGTTTTCCAGGTGGATCCATGAGCTGAAGATAGTCTACAATAATAAGACCAAGACCATATTCTATTTGGAGTCGGCGTGCTTTGGTTTTTATCTGCATTACATTGCTTGAAGCAGTATCATCTATGTATATGGGTGCTTCAGAGAGAATACCCATTGCCTGACCAATGCGAGGAAAATCCTGGCTATTGGGAGAGTCAGAAAGGTTTCCGGTACGCATCTTCCAGAGGTTTACTCCCGCTTGAGCACACAAAAGACGATCCACGAGCTGCTCTTTACTCATTTCAAGAGAAAAGACTCCAACTGGAACATTTGCATTTACTGCGGCATGTCTGGCAAAATCCAGTGCAAGTGAAGTTTTTCCTACAGAGGGTCGTGCTGCAAGGATAATAAGGTCAGATTTTTGGAATCCTGCAAGCAAATTATCAAGTTCTTTAAATCCGGTAGGAACTCCACGGAGCTTGCCTTTATCTTTGTGAAGCGTATCTATACGTTCAAATGCATCGGAAAGTACATGGCGAATGGACGTAAAGCTTTGTTTGAGGTGTTTTTGGGTAACCTGATACATCATTTGTTGTGCTTCATCGAGTATTTGATCTACATCTTCTTCTTCGGAATATCCCAACTGGTCAATGCTCCCTGCAGCAACAATAAGTTTTCGTAAAATAGCCTTTTTTCGTACAATATTGGCATAGTGTTCTATATTGGTAGAAGTCGGGACGGCATTGGAAAGTTTGGCAAGATACGTTCGTCCACCAATCTTTTCCAAGGTATCCTTTTCCTCCAAGCGATTGCTCAGAGTGAGAACGTCTATAGGCTCGCTTTTTTGAGCAAGCTCAAGCATAGACTCATAGATCATTTTGTGTGAAGGCTTGTAGAAGTCCGTTGGGTCAATAGAATCCGCAATTTTCAGCATTGCTTCCTTATCAATAAGAATTGACCCAAGAAGGGACATTTCTGCATCTACGCTTTGTGGAGGCAGTCTTTCCATATATCTTTCCAAATGAGGTTTTTTGCCCTAAAAAGAGGGTATTCCTATATTACCTTAAATTACCATATACATCAAATGATATCTGTATAAGCTGTGAATGTCCTGTGGATTTGATTTTTCGCTTATTTTAGTATAATATGTGAACTGAAAAGAAATGAGCTTTTTGATCCTATGAAGATCTGTATTATCAACAATATCTACCCTCCCTACGAAAGGGGAGGTGCCGAGCAAGTGGTTCGCAAAACTGTGGAAGGCCTTATTAAAGCAGGGCATGAGGTGGTTTTGTTAACCAGTAGCCCAAAAGGGGATGAAAAGGAATCTATGAAAAATTTGACCATTTATAGAAAAAAGCCCTTCAATCTCTTTTTTTATACGCAGGCACACAAACATTTCTTTCTTTCTCGACTCTTATGGCATATTTTGGATACTTTTAATTTTGGTGTGGCATCGTGGGTAAAAAATATTTTGGAACAAGAAAAACCACAGGTTGTGCATACCCATAATCTTATGGGATTGAGTTTTCTTATTCCAAGAGTGATTCAGAAGCTTTCACTGCGGCATATTCACACCGTACATGATGTTCAACTGGTAGAGCCAAGTGGACTTATACTCAAGCAGAAAGAGCATTCTTGGCGTTATAATGGCCTTCCTACAAGGATGTACACAGCACTTATGAAACGTCTTATGGGATCTCCTGATGTGATTATTTCTCCATCACAATTTCTTTTGGATTTTTATACTTCACGAGGATTTTTTCCTCACTCACAAATGGAAGTTGTGAGAAACCCTATGACTTTTTTCACACAGGAAAGAAAAGAGAGAAGTGATCATGTGTGTAGAATTCTTTACCTTGGACAAATTGAAAATCATAAGGGGATTCTTTTGCTTTTGGATGCATTTATAAAACTTACTTTTTTTATTCCGGTTGAGTTGCATATTGTAGGTACGGGGTCTTTACTGGAGAGGGTACAGGAGATGTCTCAGAATGATCCAAGAATTTTGGTTCATGGTTATATGACACGTGAAAAATTACCAGAGCTTATTTCTGGAGTTCATCTTACCGTGGTACCATCACTCTGTTACGAAAATTCACCGACGGTAATCTTTGAAAGTCTTTCTTTTGGAGTACCTGTCTTGGCAAGTGATATTGAGGGGATTGCAGAGCTTATCCGTTCCAATGAAAATGGTTTTACTTTTTGTGCGGGAGATGTTGAATCTCTATCTGAAAAGTTACTGTGGTGCGTAGAGCATTTTCACTCCATTGAGGCCATGCAAGAAAAAACAAAAAAGGTCTTGAAAGACCTTATAAAGGAAGATTATATACAGCGGATTACGGCGTTATATTTTGGTTTGTAATATCTTGAACCTTCCATTCAAAAAAGCCGTTGTGTATTTGCTTTATTCCAAACGGACGAGTATTGCTTCCATCTGGGTGAAAGAGCATTTCGCCAGACATTCCAGCATGTTTTCCAAGGTTTACAAATTCCTGTTTAATACATGGGACATCCATTTCAGAACATTTTTTTAAAGCACTATCCAGAAGAAGGATGCCATCATAGACTGCAAAAGTTGTCGCCGATGGGACACGTTTTGCATCAGTAAGACGGTTGTAACTTTTCTCGAGTGCAATCTTTTCTTCGCTTCCTTCATTCACATTATATGGGGCAGTAAAGAGGACACCTTCCAACAAATCTTGGTATCCCTCCAACATAGACTGATTTTCTATTCCCGAGCTGGTATAGATATCAAAGTGATAAGGACTCTTTTTCAACTGTTTTAGAAACTCGATGGTGCCAACTTCTGATTGCTGAATGAAAAGTGCATCAATTTTTTTTCCTCGGATGTCTTTTATTTCAGAAGAAAAATCAATCGCATCAATGGGAGTTTCATCTACGAGCACAACATCTATGCCATACTTTGGTGCAAGTTCCTTTATACTTCTCGTATATTCTTTTCCAAAATAGTTTGCAGAAGACACCACAGCAATGTGTGACTTTTCATTGAGAGTCAGGTGCTTGAGTATGAAATCCACTTCTGTTGATATTTCTGTAGAAAGATTAATGATATTGGAAGTAAGCCCAAATACTGAGTTGTCCAACAGCCCGGTAGAAAACATTATGGCATGTTGCTGATTTACTATGTCTGCTATTGCTGCAACTTCCGTAACACAGGCAGGGCCAATAATAATTTTTACGTGTTCCTGTTCAAGGAGTTGCTTTGCGGCAAGTTTGGCTTTTTGAGGATCACAACCACTGTCTTGGAGATGAATTTTAAAAGGTTTTTGTGTCTTCTCAAGTGCAAGGTCAATGCCGTCTTTTATGGTTCTTCCCCAGTTTGAGAGAGATCCAGACATAGGCAGGATAACTCCAATTTGGATTTCTTTTTCGACAATTAATGTAGGTTGTTTGGCTTGGGCATTTTTATTATTGCCTGTATGAAAAAAAACCAGTGAGAAAGCAAGGATCGCGGCGAGGATGGATAAAAAGAGGTAGACAAATATAAAAATTTTTGTACTTTTATTATTTTCTTCTATCATATTCAAAAACGAAAAGTTCTTCATTATCTACTGAGAACCATGCATCACTGTTCATTTTAGCATTTTCTACGATTTTTGGGAAGTTGGACCAGTATTTATTTATAACAAAAAATGCTTTGTCAACTCCTGTATCCTGCATGGCTTTTTCCATATACTCACGCTTGGTGCCCTCATAGACCATTTTTTGGTACAGGATGTATAAAGGACTTCCGGATGGCATGGAACAATAAAATTGTGAAAAGCCATCTACATCATAGTAATGGATAAAGCCATACTTTGTAAGTGTTGCGGCACAAACAAGAGAATTGGAGAGGGTAATATAGGGAACGCCGTGAGCCTGTTTTTGGATCATTTCTACCGCATGAAAATCATGTGCCGTGACATTGAAGCCTGGAAAGCGCACTTTTGGATTATTTTGGGGGTAGGCAAAGTACAGAGCAAGCATTACAAGAAAAGAGGCAAAGAGAAGAAAAATTGGAGATGCTTTTTTCCATTTTTTTAAATACATTCCAAGTTGATATACTCCAAACATAGAAAAGGGAAGGAGAAAGAGTATACTGGATTTTACAAGTCGCATAGGATATTCTCCCTGCTCAAAAGCGCCAAGACCCTCAAAGTGAATAGAACTATGAAGAAACCAAGCTGCACACAAGAATGCAACAAAACCTATAAGGTAGAGTAAATGGTGTTGTAGAAATTTTTTTGTTTTGATGAGGCCATATATTGCCAGAAGAAAGACGAGTGGGGCGATAAGTGCTTGAAAAAAATAAAGAGTATCAAAAATAAATGAAACGTTTTTTATATACCAGAAGGGTCTCTGGAATAATTTGAGAAAAAGTGGAAAATTTGTGATGGGGTTGCCAATGTGTGGGAGCCCATAGCCTCCAAGGTAATTATTGAGTGCAAACAAAAAAGTGAAAAGAAAGGTAATCACAAGAAAAAAGAGGATAATAACGGAAATTTGAAGTTTGATGGAAGGAATCTTTTTTAAGAGTAGTTTGGTAAAAATGAAGATAAGGAGAGGGGCTCCCAAAAGAGGATGGGTAAACATACCTGTAACGCAGAGGAGAAAGAGGAGAACAATTCCTTTTTTTTCTTTTGTGGCAAAAAGGCTCAGGAGAATAGTGATCAGGAAAAGAAGGATAAGAAGGTTATGCGGGGTGGTGAGTTGAAGTGAAAGGAAAAAAAGAAAAGGAAATACAAAGGTTAGAGCAAGTGCAATGTTTTTGGGTATATCCCAGATATTTTTGAGGGCATACATGGTGGCAAAGGGCAACGAAAGGGCCGCAAGAAAGGGTACAAAGTATACATCAATAAAAAAAATAGGAATAAATGAGAGATTGGAAATCCAAACAATCATACTGTACTGCCCGATGTAGTATGGATTTTTTGGGGTAATAAAGCCATTCTGTTGGATCCATTCTTCTGTGGCTCTATGAATAAAACCATCATATCCGTAGCCCAGTTTGTACATGATAGCGGCAATGGAAAAAGTAAAAAAGAGATGAGATATTGTACAGACGAGTTTTGTTTTCAGTTCTATTTTGGAAAAAAGAATAAGAGAAAACAGAAAAAAAGTGGTCAAAGCGTAGAGAATAAAGAAGAGGGGGGTTGTTTTATTCCAAGGAGAAACAAGAATTTCTGTAGTAGAATAGTGAAATACAAGAAAAAAGAGAAAAATTTCCAAAGCAAGAAAAGTAAATACTTGGTAGTCAAAGTACTTTTTTTGAAATGGCTTTACATATTTACTCAGGCGGTGAAATCTTCTCATGACTCGAGAAATAACCAGTTCTGTTTTTTTGAGAGGAATAAAAAAGAGTAGGGAAAAACTTATAAATACCAAAAGGGAAGTGGTAGGAGTAATTTTATAAAGATAGTAGAGAACAGAGTTTACAATGGTAAGCATTGAAAAAAGAAAGAGGGCAGAAAAGAGGTATCTTTCTCCAGAAGTTTTATTGGGATAAAAAAGTTTTGCAAGATGTATAATGAGCCCAAAAATAGAGAGGAAGAAAACAACACCTCCAAAAAATGAATTTTGAAAAACAAAAAAATTGACCACCAAAAGCAGGACACTGGCAAAAGAAATTTGGATATACCGTGGCATTCCTTTCATATTGAAATTTAGGCAAAAATTAGGTACAATTATAGTGTTATAATATAGAAAATGGAGAAAATAATCAATATCCTTAAAAAAAAGGATCCAGAGCTTTTTTACTACCAAAAAGCAGAACATATTCATTTGCATGACCGTTTCATAGAGAAGCTCTTTTTGTGGTTCCTGCCATATCCGGTAACTCCCAATCGTGTCACCATGTTTCGGATCCTTATGACACCGGTTATCTTACTTTTGGTTGGGTTTGCCCATTATAAAATGGGGGTTTTGATTTTTTTGGGAGTGGCCTTTACGGATGCCATAGATGGTGCTATGGCAAGAACAAGAAATCAGGTAACCAAATTTGGGATGCTTTTTGACCCTTTGGCAGATAAACTTCTTATAGGATCTATGGTTTTACTCTTGGTATTTCGGTACTTTGATTTCTGGATTGGATTTTCCATTCTTTTTTTGGAGATAGCTTTTATTTTGAGCGCGCTTGTTGCAAAAGCAAAGTTTAGAACAGTGAGAATGGCCAATTTGTGGGGGAAGCTCAAGATGATTCTCCAGGTTTTAGCTGTTTTTCTCACACTTATGGCACTTTTATTGGATTTTCCTCTTTTACTTCATATTGCCGGATGGATATTTGGTTTTGCCATTGGGTTTGCTATACTCAGTTTGTTTGCTCAGGGAGTATAGAATTTTTTAGATAAAGATAAAGTATGAATATACAGAAAAAATGTATACAACTTTTCCTTTTTGCAACGCTTATTGTTTTGTATTCTTTTTTTGCTTTTGTTCCTGTACAAGTTTTTAATTCTCCGGATGAAACGGCCAATTTTGTTTTTCTTCAAGAATATTCACACCAAAGCAGACTTTGGTATGAATATGATTATAACTATGGATTGGTTCAAAAATTTGTATTTCCTCGAAGTACCTACAGTGATGGAGAAGTTATTCTTCCTGTCGGTTTTTGGGGGCTTTCATGGATGTATGGAGGTGTGACGAAATTGTTAGGGGAGAGTTTGGTAAAATTTTTTACACCTCTTTTGGCAGTTTTTGCTGTATTTGCTTTTTATAGGCTGGTAAAGTTTATTTTTTTAGAAAAGGATGAAAAAAATGATATATTTTCAAGAAGAATAGCACTTGTTTCTGCTCTTCTTTTTTCACTTCATCCTGCTTGGTGGTACTATAGTGCAAGAGGGCTTTTTCCAAATGTTCCCTTTTTAAGTTTTCTCATTTTAGGATTCATGTTCATTTTGACACAGCCTGTATCAAAATGGCTTTTATCAGCATCAAAAATAAGTGGTCGTGTTACTCGCTATGTGGATGACTTTTTAGGAAGTTTTTGTATTGGATTGGCATTACTCATCCGTCCGAGTGAGTTTTGGTGGATTGCGGTTGGGTTTTTGGTTGTCATTCTTTTTTATCGAAAGGTTTTTGACTGGTATAAAATTTTGGTTTGGTTGATTCCTGGGATTTTTGTTGGCTTCCTTTACTACACGATTAATACTTCTTTGTACGGAGGTGCCTCTGTAGCCTATATTCAATCTACTTCTCATACCGCCGGAAAATGGTATCAACTGTTCTTTCCATTTGGAGTTCATCCACGGCTCATAATAAGTATTTTTTGGGATTATATTATAACGTCATATTGGTGGATTGCCTTTCCTGCGTTTATTGGAGGAATAGCGTTTATCTATCAAATCGCGAAAAAAACTCTTTCAAAAAGGTTAATCTGTTTCTTTTCAGTATCTTTAGTGATCTCTCTGTATATACTCCTTTTTTATGGAAGCTTTGATGATGTTTCACGACAACTTCATACCATTGGTATTTCCTATCATAGATATTTTCTTCCTATTTTCCTTTTTTTTAGTATTTATGCAGCATATGTCTATACAAAAATGGTAGAACGATTTGATGGAAAAATATTTTCTTATTGGTTTTCTGCTTCTTGTATATTCTTGTTTGTCATATTTTCTTTTGAGGCGGTATGGTTCAATCCGGATGGTTTCCTGCAAACAAGAGATAATTTGTTTCATGTTCAAACGGTACACAATGAGGTAATGAAAAAAATCCCTAAACTTTCCATTATAGCCAGTGAACACGAGGACAAATTTTTTTGGCCCCAGTTTCAAGTGATGAAGAATGTTTCCGATCCAGATATCATGAACTCGCTTGCATACCTTACAGAAAATAATTTTCCGATATATTATTTTACCATTGAGTTAGCTGAAAATGATCAAGCTGAGTTGGAAGAGAGATTTAAAAATTATGGCTTACAACTCATAGAAACATACAAAAATCCTCCTCATATTTTGTATAAGGTTGAAAAAATATAAAAGGAGTTATATACACGCTTGACGTATTTTTTCTCTCTTGTATAGTAAATAGTGAGTTTAAACTTTTTTTATGACAGATACTATTTTTGACAAAATTCTTTCTGGAGAAATTCCAAACTATACTGTTTACGAGGATGAAAATGTTTTAGCATTTTTGGACATATTTCCTCTTTCAAAGGGGCACACTGTGGTGATTCCCAAAAAAGGATCAACTTCACTTTTAGATTATTCTGATGAAGATTTGATGGGGCTTCTTCCTGGCGTAAAACAGGCTATGGCAAAAATAAAAGCAGTTCTTCAACCGGATGGATTCAATATTGGAATTAATGATGGTCCCGTTGCAGGTCAAAGCGTACCGTATTTACATGTTCATATTATTCCACGTTGGGAAAATGATGGAGGGGGGAGTCTTCATTCCATTGTCAAGAACCCGTCAGATGTTCCATTGGAGGATTTAGCACTACTTTTTAAATGATTACCTATGAATCCATTTGAAAAACTTTCGGAAGAA
The DNA here is from genome assembly GCA_002787355.1 of Candidatus Magasanikbacteria bacterium CG11_big_fil_rev_8_21_14_0_20_39_34. Taxonomy (GTDB): domain Bacteria; phylum Patescibacteriota; class Patescibacteriia; order Magasanikbacterales; family UBA922; genus 1-14-0-20-39-34. The sequence goes on along the minus strand of PCWN01000007.1, from coordinate 344,832 downwards.
ACAATTCATGAGAATCCATGGTGGACATATAAACATGATACCTATGTGCTTCCGGATGGTATTGGAATAGGGAACTATTACTATGGAGATACACCTGGTTCTGTCATGATAATTCCACGAATGGATTCTGGAGAGTATGTTTTGGTAAATGAATATAAATATCTTGTAAACGGTGAAAGATTGACTTTTCCTGTTGGTGGAATGAAGTTGGGAGAAGAACCCCTTGATGCTGCGGCACGAGAATTACAAGAAGAAACTGGAATGACTTGTGATAATTTAACACCACTTGGAAGTTTTGAACCAAATAATGGTATTATACGTGAAAAATGTTTTCTCTTCCTTGCTCACGGTCTCCATGAGGGGGCAGTGCATTTTGACGAAACAGAAAAACTCACTACCGTAAAAATGAGCAAACAAAAAGTTGAGGAAAGTATAAAAAATGGTGAGCTCCTTGATGGTTTTGCACTTGCGGCATGGGTAATCTATAGTCAAAAAACGAAAGATTAATTTTTAAAGAAAATATATGGGAAATTCCGGAGGGGGAGAAGATTTTATAAAGATCTTTCATTTTCAACAAGATACTAGTAAAGAAGGAAGAGTTCTTTCTACTGCAAGAATAGGGGACACGTATATGTCTCGACTTGTTTTGGATCCAGGAGTTACAAGCGGAAATTATTATCACAAAAAAACACGAATAATGTTTTATGTAGGAAATAATCCAGTTTTAGCCACTTTTGTTCAGGTAAACACAGGTGAACGGAAACAGATTCTTTTTCAACCTGGAAAGAAGGCAGTACATGTTCCAGAATATGTGGCATTTTCCACCAAAAATGTTGGTGAAGAAGAAGCGGTAATTGTTTTTTTGAGCAATCACCCCCTAAGAAGCGCAGATGATGTTTTTCCCTTTGATGTAGAGTAGTAGATTAAAGTAAATCTTTTCTTTTTGTAAATTTGAGTTTAAACATTACAAGAAAAAATTCAACAATATCTTTTTTGGAGAGTTTTGATTTTCCTTGCGTTCTATCATTGAAGGTAACGGGGACCTCAGTAACTTGAAAATTTTTCTTTTCTACTAAAAAAAGTATTTCTTCTTGAAAAGCATATCCATTACTTTTTATTTTTTGCAATGGAATACTTTGGAGTGTATTTGCCTTGAAGCAGCGGAATCCTGCTGTAACATCTTTTGTTTTGAGGTCTAAGATAATACGAGAAAAATGCATGGCACCGTTGCTCATAAGAAGACGAAGTGGTCCCCAACCAAGAATTTTTCCTCCCTCAACTTTTCGAGAACCAACAACAAGATCAGCTCCATTTTGGGCCGCCAGTATCATTTTTGGAATATCTTCCGGTGCATGAGAAAAATCAGCATCCATTTCAAAAATAAGTTCTGCATTCATTTTGAGAGCTTCCTCAAAGCCTTTTCTATAGGCAGAACCAAGGCCAAATTTTCCTTCTCTTTTGATAAGAGTAACAGGATAGGTATCCTGAAGTGCTTCCACTTTTTTTGCCGTCCCATCAGGAGAGTTATCATCTACCACCAGGACGGAAAGATTTTCTTTATTGAAGTGAAAAATTGCCTCAAGAAGTGGACCGATATTCTTTGCTTCATTGTATGTGGGAATTACTATAACGGTTTTCATGGAACAATTTTTGGTGCCAAGTTATTTTTTCCTCTTTTGAGAGAGCCTATTTTCTTGTGCATCTATGGTATTGGAGAGAAGGTATGCAACCGTGATAGGTCCAATACCTCCAGGAGTAGGTGTAATGGATTTTGCTCTTTTTTTGACATCTTCAAACTTTGCATCCCCATAAATTTTTGTCCCTTCTATGCTGACTCCAACATCAATAACAATAGCACCTTTTTTTATCATGTTTGCACGGATAATATGTTTTTGTCCAACAGCGGTAATTAAAATATCTGCATGCTTCGTTAATTTTTTGAGATTTTTTGTATATTTATTGCAAACGGTTACGGTTGCTTCATGGTGAAGCATGAGCATAGTAAGTGGTTTTCCTACCAATATCCCAGCTCCTACAATGACTACATATTTTTCTTTAAGATCAACCTTTTCCTCTTTTTCCAAAATATGCATGATAGCTGCAACAGTTGGTGGAACAAAAGGGGAGTCATTGGTAACAAGTCTTCCAATATTGTTTTGCGTCAAACAGTCCACATCTGAAACAGGATTCACGGCATTGAGTATTTCTTGAGTTTTTGAACGGAGTTTCTGTGGAAGAGGGAGCTGTACAATAATTCCACTGGGTTTATATTTTTTTTGAATTTTTTCTATTTCAACTCGAAGTTCTTTTGCGGTAATAGTGCTTTTAAAGGGAAAAACAGTAGATTCCATTCCAATTTCTTTTGCTGCAATTTCCTTATGTTTTACATACCGCTCTGATGCTTTATTGTTGCCTACCAAAACAACCGCAAGTTTGGGGCTGCTTTTCATTTTTGCAATACGTTTTTGAGATTGGGAGTGTATTTGCGCTGCAATTGCCTTCCCATCTATTATTTTTGCCATGGAAAAAACTTAAAAACACCCTTAGTATAGAGCAAAAAAGGAAAAAAATCAATCCTTTTAGTTGAGAAGCCAAATTCCTGCATTGAGTGCGGCAGCAAAACATGCCCAGATAAGGTAGGGGAAGAGCAAAAATGCAGCTTTTCTCTCTACTTTGGTAAAGAAGAAGATGGTAATTATAAGCACAATGAGGAGGAGTATAATTTCAAAAAAAGCAAGCATTGGGTCCTGAAGACCAAAGAAAATAGGGGACCAAATAGTATTGAGTAAAAGCTGTGCCCAAAAAAAAGCTATAGCAAGGTGTTTATATTTTCTTTTGAGAAGAACGCGCTTTTCATAAATGAGGAAAATAGCTATTCCCATGAGGGTATAGAGAATAAACCAAACGGGTGCAAAAACCCACGCAGGAGGTGTAAACCATGGTTTATACAACTCTGTATACCAGGTCTGAACATTCATGGCGGTAAAGATAGATCCAAAAATTCCTGCAAGGTGACAAAGGATAATAAAAAGGATAAGTTTGAGTGGGTGTTTTAATCTTTTCATATTTTTTATGTGAATGGATATAGTATAACAATTTTTTTCCAACTTTGAAAGAAATAAAAAACCACCCGTTTCTGAGCGGATGGTTTTTGGGAAAAAGATTTTATGCTTTTTCTGGCATCATCTTATGATAAGAGGTGTAGGAAATGGCAAGGAGTGCCATGAAGACTACGGGGAGTACAAGGGATGCGTTGAAACCATCTACCGCCCAAAGACTAACGAGTGCAGCAATAAAATCAATTCCAAAACCTACATAGGCCCACTCTTTGAAACGTTTTGGAATGGCTGGAATGATAAGAACCAATGCACCCAAAACTTTAAACACGGCAAGCATGGTACCAAAGTAGATCGGGTATCCAAGGTGTTGTATGCTTTCTCTTGCCATATCACTTTGAGAGGTAAATGCGGTAAGTACTCCTTCAAAAAGAAAGATAATGGTGGTAGTGACCCAAAAAAGAATTTTTGTTTTTTTCATAAAAAAATATGATGAATAACGCAAATATTTTATCATTTTCAAACGGTACATGTAAAGCTAAAATAGCGCCACAAAGGCGCTATTTTTTTGTAGAATATATTTCCCTATTTTTTCCTGAGTCCCTTAAGAAGAGTAAGAATCCATACTACAAGGAGTGTCCAGACAAGAAGCGTGGTAATCACTGCACAAATAATATGTAAGGCTGAAAAAGCGTATGTTCCCTGTCCATGCCATTTCATATTTCCCCGGTTCATATTGTCCCAGTTCATATTTGTATTTTGATGTGGGAATCGTTGTTCAATTCCTTGGAATTGCATACCTTGCATCATTCCATTATTTGCCATCATAGGCATGGCTACTGCAGTTCGTCCTGTGCTACAGCCAAGGTAGGATTGCCCCATATTTCTGTGTGCTTGTGTGAGGCTTTCAGAACCTTCCCCACCCATCATTGAGTCCATTGCTTCATGTTGCTTGTCATTGCTTGCCATGGTTTGCATGAACGCATCTCCCAGACTTTCAAATTGTTCATTGGAAACTTTACTACAGTCTATCTGTGTTGGATCAGTAATATTTTGGCTTTCTGTTATTTGTAAAATCATTGCGTCTATGGCTTCATTATGCACAGAGCCATTGGTATTCATCATACCCATTTGTGCAGAAGCAGTTCCTGCATAGGCAAATCCAATAAGTGCAAATGCCATAATAAAGAAATACTTTTTCATATATTCTATTTAGAATAATAATAATGCATTTATTATATCAAAAAACTCAAACCATTACGAGTTTGAGTTTTTTTGCTCTGCTACTTGGACAACTTCCGAACTTTTCTTTTAGAGAGTCGATTGAAATGGGGTGAGTCTTTCATCTAAAGAGCCGAGCACAACGGCATATTCAGGTGTTTGCGTATTAGCAAAGAATTTTACTCTCGCTACTATATATTTTTTTTGAGAATTTGAGGGGGTAAAAATACCAAATTTTATCGTACATAACTCTTAAAATCTTTCAGCCAAATCCTTTGAACCAAAATGTATACTAATATCGCCCCGTGTTTTTCTACTTGTCCAATATTCACCCTCAAGTCTGCGTTCAGGATCCTTAATTACTTTCAAAATTGCAGCACCGTCGTGTATAGCACTTCTATCTCTTATAGTTGCTTTAGGCCGGTTTGTATAATTATATGTTAGATAAACAGCGTCACCTCCATGAACATATTCAAAGTCCGCAGTCGTACTATAGCTGGTAGATTCTTTTGTCATCAATGTACAATTTATGGAAGTAAAGGTTTGTTTTATCACTAATAGCATAGGAATTGGATCAATACCTTTTCCTGTTTCGGGATTTATCCAATCACTTTTTAATTCACCTTCCCATGTGCCTTGTAGATCAGGCACTTTTATTAACCAACCTTGAAAAATTTTCCAACGCCATATCCACTTTACAAAAATACTTGCAAGAATTACATAAATTGATATAGCTAAAGGGATTCTTTTAATGGCGGGGAGCAAGTCAGTCGTAGAGTATGAGTTAGTCAGAATAACAACAACAAACCATACTACTAAAAAAGTAATCACCTGAGAATATGCTCTTATTTTCCTATCAACTTTTTCCATATTTATTCAAATCCTAAATAATCCCAGGCTGAAGAAAAAAATTTATGAGCTCGTTCTCTTGACCATGGCTGGTGATCCCCAAATAAATACTTAAAATCATTTACCTCCCCAAGCTTTCCATGACTCCCATTGGGTAAAGTTTCATTAAAACAATATGCCAGAACAGCACGCACGTCTGCAGTATAAGTATCACGATTGAAATGACTATCTGGTGCATTCCAAACCATACTTTCTATCAAAAAAGATGCTATATCCTGTGATTCTGAAATACTTTCTTCTTGCATTTTATTTCTCAATTTTTTGATGATTCTAACCACTTTTTTATAGCGTTGTCCTGTACGTTGCTGTTTTTCTTTGCCGTTATCATAAGTATGATGAGGCCAATTTATTATCTTTTTTTTCTCGTTATTTGTCAGAAAAGCGATGCCGAGTGGTTGTTGATAATCGTTTTCACCCTCTCCATGATAATACCGGTAGGCAAATGCAGGTACAACATCAGCATCAACTCTAGATGTATTTGAGTGTATATCAAATGCTTTATTGCCAGGTGTAACATATTCTGTTCCAAAATAATTCTGCAAGGCTCTTTGCACCAGATTTCTATACTCATCAAAGTTTATACTGCCATCGATATTGCCATAATCTTCTTTTGTCTTACCAATCGGATATCTTGGAAAAAAAGTAGAGTTCAGACAAATACAAATATCCACATCACTATCTTGCCTTACATTCGTTCGAGACTTGTATGAGCCCTGCGGGATAATCGAAATATCCATGTTTTTAAGCACAGTTTCAGCGTTAATTGCCTTACGAACAGCATTCTCAGCATTTTCCATTTTTTGCTGTTCTGTTGTACCTGGGGCAGCCCCCCACGATTTAAATGTATCTTCCCATGACATACAATTTTGTCTGTTATTTTTGTTTTAGTTCATTCAAAACCTCCTCCACATTCCCATTATGAACAAGAAAGAAGTGTAATTTACCCTTGCTCAAATCCTGCCACGTTTCACCAATAGCAACTTTGTATTCTGTATCGTCATTTGATATACGGTCTTCACCTTTCCATTCAAGCGCAACAATATTTCCTTTTTTTGTTTTTACGATAAAGTCGGGATAGAATTTTCCTTTACGCCAGCCTTGAATATAGAATGGATCTCTTTTTTCTCGGTTTCTAATCCAAAATTCTATGTTTGGCAACGTATCTAGGTCAAGGCGTTCGATAAAGTTCAATTCTTCTTTATTGAGTTTGTCTACTTTTTCGTAGTAGCTTTTGTTGAACGACTGCGGTATTTCTTGCCCGAGTATGATAGAGGCAGGGAACGCTTCAAACTTCTTAAGTTTCACCTCTCCTTTTTTCATTTGTGCGTCAAATTGTTTCTTTGCGTATTCCTCTAAAATATCGTTGATTGCTTTATCAAGACGATCACGGAATAGATAACGATTGACTGATAAGTCGGCAAGAGATTTCTGCTTGAGCTGTCCGTCAATAACTTTTTTAATAAATGCCACTTTGTCCTGCTTATCAAGGAGTGTAAAACGGAGCTTTTTGTCGAGCCATTGGGTCAATTCTTCTCGAGAGAAGTTTTTATCCCTGTATGTGAGGTGTAGCATTAGTTGTCGTCCTTTCGTCCATTTGTCACCTTCAATATCAATAATCGCGCGACCGTCGCTATCCCAGTGAATATCAAAGTCAAAGTCAGGGTTTTGTTTTGCAAGTTCAAATTTTTCTCCTACAAGATCTTCAAACGAGAGTTTGTCACCGTCTAGGCTCATCATTGGTATAGCAAAGTCTTCGTCTACTGTTCGCTCTACTTCAAGTTCGTATTTCTCGTCTTTATTTGATCTACTTACCAAGTCGTGTTTACTGTATCCGTTAGCTTCTAAGCCGGAGATAATCTGAGTTGCCGCCTCGTTAAAGTTTTTTGCCGACGCAAAAATATATGAACGATTGAGGCTTTCGATAGTTTTTTTCTCGGCGTATGGCATACGTAAGATACGTCCGATAATCTGCTCAACAGCAATTTTTGATCCCACGTTCGCAACAGAGATAAGCGCATACGCAAAGGAACAATCCCAACCCTCAGCAAGCGCGCTTACGGTGATGATATAACGAATTTTACACTTTTTACTAAACAAGTCTACGCCCTCGAGTTCATTTGTATTGGATGTTTTAGTTGCGATTTGATCCTCGGGGATTTTCGCCCTGAGAAGAAAGTCTTTGACTTCTTCTACCGTAACGTTCTTTTGTGTCTTGCTATGTGGCTGTGCTTGAATAAGAGCAATCGGTCGAATATACTCGGATTTTAATTTCTTTGCCTCTTTTTCCAGCTCATCCCGCTGCTCCATACCTCGTACAATGGCATTGCCCCATTGGTTACTACTTTCAAGGACAATAGGGATTTTCACCATGTTTTCTTCCTTGAGAGCAGACGCAGAAATATCCACGAGTATATTACTACCCTTGCGAGGAGTAGCGGTATATTCCACAATAAAGGACGGATTGAGGTCGCTCAAAAAGTCGATAGAGAGTTTTGTTTGTGTTTTATGCCCCTCATCAATAACGATAAGTGGATTATCCATGCGGATGACGTTTGCAAGTGAATTGATAACCGTTCCTTCTTCATCTTTTTCTAACCCGTCTTCACTCTTGATATGTTCAAAAAAGCTAAGAAGTGCACCGTTCTCCTGATAAACCTTGTATTTGTTTTGGAGCTTCTTTTCTTTTCGGAACGCCTCAAGGCTTGAAATGATAATACAGAGGTTGTCGTCAACATCTTCTTTGCGAATACGGAGTGCTTCTTCATTTGAAAAAATACGCACGCCATTTTCAAAACTCTCATCAAGGATACGTCTGTGCCAGTCATTTCGGTCTTTGAATTTACGCAATGTCTGTGTCTTGATTGCTTCTGACGGTACAAACCACATTACAATACCGCGCTCCATTTTATAAGCAAGGGCTTTACGCATGATTTCAACCGTTGCATGACAACCGACCATTGTCTTTCCACCACCGGTCGGAATCTTGATACAGACAAAAGGTGTTTCACCAAAATACTCACTATTGTACGGCGTATCAGTCGTGCCCATGAACGCATATTTTGAGCCGACTTTCTTCATTTCCTCGAGGTAGTTTTGCAACGTCTCAAGGGCTTGTTGCTGATAGGTTTTTAGTTGCATAGGATTAGTAAACTTTTACCTCGTAAGGGATTTGCTTAAATACAATGTTGTATTCTTCAAGAATATCATCGTCAACCATACAGCGATCAGCATAAACGATTTTTCTCGCACCGTCTTTTTTGAGCTGTCGTAAAAAAGTTTTGGTAAGAACATTTTTGCCTTTCTCTTTGTAGATAAGATAAAAATGTGTGTCGCTGTATTCACCGATAAAATTCTTATTGATTTTTGCCTTGTCGATGTTTGTCTGCGTTTCGGTAAAATAGATATATGTGGCAAACTGATTGAAGTCACACTCTTTCTCTATTTGACCATTTTCATCAAAAAGTGGTTTTGTAAGCTCACAATATTCAAAACCATCTGAATATTCATTTGTTTTGCACACTCGTCTTATTCTTTCGGCGGTGATATTTTTAGCAATATCATCTTCCATTTCTACAAGAATAAATTTTCTTTTTCCGCCGTCTTCTTTATTGAGATCCAAAATTGAATGTCCAGCAGTGCCTGATCCAGCAAATGAATCTAATACAATATCGTCTTTCCCTGATGAAATTTTAAAAATTGTTTTCAATAGTTTTGTTGGCTTTGGTGTCGCAAAGGGATTGTCGTCAAAAACATTCTTTAATTCTTTTTTTGCATCGTCATTACTACCAACCTCATCATAAAGCCAAATTGTTTTAGGTATAACGCCGTCTTTCATTTCATTCAAGTATTTTTTAAGACGTGGCACGGCAGTCCCTTTTGCTCCAAACCATATTTCACCGTTCATCTCAGCCTTCCGCAAAGTGTCTAAACTATATCTCGGAAAAGTACCTGCTGGGGGCTTCCATTTAACACCATTTTGAAATGTAAACGTATAGGTTTTGTCATTTCCACTTTTTGCATGTAGGGGCTGTGTCATCCATGGCCCCCGTGGGTCATTATCCAAATTTTTGTAACGTGCGTTCTGTTTCTCCGTTCTTTCTAAAAGATTTATTTTGAAATCCGCATTCTTAATATTTTTTGCATAGCACACTATAAAATCATGCGTAGATGAAAAATATTTTGCATCATTACTTTGTGTATATTTTTTTTGCCAAATGATGTTTGTAACAAAATTTTCAATGCCAAACATTTCATCTAAAATCATTTTCAAATGACAATGTTCGTTGTCATCAATAGATATAAAAATAGCACCATCATCACGCAAAAGATCACGCAAAAGTTTTAAGCGTGGATACATCATGCACAACCACTTATCATGTCTACAGAGGTCTGTAGGTTCATTACCTACAACCTTTCCAAGCCACTTTTTTATTTTTGGCGAATTAACCTTATCGTTATAAACCCACCCCTCGTTTCCAGTGTTGTAAGGGGGATCAATGTAGATACATTTTATTTTTCCAACATAATAAGGCATTAATGCTTTTAATGCCTCTAGGTTATCGCCATGGATAATCAGATTGTGTGAATTTTCACCTACTGATTGAGATTTTACTTTTTTGAGGAGCTTGAAAGGGACTTCTTTGTCATGATTGACTACTGCCTCTTTACCGATCCAGTTGAGTGTAGGCATAATTAGTACGGGTTTTGTCTAACGATTTATATGATACTCCTTTTTTGAGCACTTGTCCACACTTTTTCGGATTTGCTATTCGGATTTTCTTCGGTTATAATATACCACATGAACACGCTGACGAAAAGACAACGAGAAACGCTCGACTACATCACCTCGTACATCGACCAGAACGGGTACGCCCCCTCTTTCGATGACATCCGAGATCATTTTGAATTATCCGCCATATCAACCGTACACGACCGTGTTTCGGCTTTGGTGGATAAAGGCTTCCTCAAACGGTACGACCGTCGAGAAAGAGGCCTCTCACTGCCCAAAAAACGCACGGATTATATCGAGGTTCCCATAAAAGGGACTATTTCATGCGGTTCACCCATTGAAGCTCTTGAGGAATACGACGATACAACAGTCAAAGTCGCCAGGGAGTACGCTCTGCGAGGTAGGCTATTCGCTCTAAGAGCCAAAGGCGATTCCATGATTGAAGACGGTATCCTCGACGGAGATATTATCATCGCAAAACAGCAAAAGAGTGCGGACAATGGCGATACGGTCGTTGCACTTCTCGAAGACAGCGAGGCGACATTAAAGCGGATATACCAAGAGCAGAACAGGATACGGCTACAGCCGGCCAATGGGAAATACGAGCCAACGTATCATAGACAGGTAGACGTGCAGGGTGTGGTCGTAAAGGTCATCAGAAATTTGTAAGCGTTCATTCCAATCAGTTGTTTATATAGATGCCAGCGAGATAATTTCAGCCCCCTTTGAATACTCTCGGATCAGCTCACTTTACCCCCTCCGGAGTGCAAATCTATTGAGGTTTTTACTCCGCGGGGCGGAGTAAAAGTCGGACGCTACCCGTTTTATTCATCGGCTAACCGAAAATGTATGCCTAACAAAAAGGTAACAACATCGACGGGGCACAAAGCACCTGTTTCGGGTCAATATCGACCGTCAGGAACTAGACGTGAAATCACGTTGACCAAAGGTGAAACAGCTCCGCCGTATGCAGGTGAAGCGAAGAAGTTTACATTGGTCGACAAGACCAAGCATAAACGATAACGCTTGACCTCTCTTCTCGCTGGTGTCTGTATAAACAATCACATAACGAGGCTCTCAAGGAAAAGAACCAAGACAAGACGGATTATTCCATGACATCACGCAAACAGCTCAACGAGGCTATAGAGAGGCTCGAGGGTCGTCTCGACAAAATGTACGAGGACAGGCTGGACGGCGTGATAACCGACGAGTATTACAAGAGAAAAGCGGATGATTACAAACGTGAGAAACGCTCTATTTTGAAACAGCTTGAAAATCTCGAAGATCGGGTCGATAACTACTACGAAGTAGGGCTAGAGATTCACAGGCTCGCATTTAACGCACGAGAAGACAAACCTCACCCGAAGAAAAACGTCTCTTATTGTCCCGTTTTTTCTCTCATATGGAACTCACGCTTGAACGCGAAGTACACGTAACAGCGACACCAGCATATCAGTTTTTGGCTGAATGGATGCCCAAGCTAAACGCAACTTCCGAACTTCTAAAAAATGGCTCAGAATACAAGAAAACAGGCACTCTCGTGCCTGCTCACCCTTGCTTGCTCGGGGACAGGGACTCGAACCCCGATAGCCAGGACCAGAACCTGGAGTCCTACCATTAGACGATCCCCGAATAATGTTGTTATTCTATATTGGCTCCATCACTGAGCCTACGCAAAAATCCATCACTGACATCTAAAATATTTTCCCATTTATATCCTCTCTCTAAAAAAGCTTTTTCAGAGAGAATCAATCTTTTGCTCCTTCCGTCAAGGAGATACACACTTGGAGCATGTTTGCTTTTTATGAGGGTTCCTGTGGGAAGTTTCAACTCTGCAATTTTTGGAGAGTAGTCATATTTTACCTCAATACCATCCGAAAATCCGTCAAAGTCCGTATCGGGAAGAAACATATCCGTTCCTGACAGTATTTCTTCACTTTTTGAAAGTCCATCTTTATCTGCATCCAGATTACGAGTTTCCGCGGTCATGGTGCGGGTAAAGATGATCCTTTTGGGACTATTTTGTACATTGTGGGGCACAAAATCGTGGATAGCACGCATTATTGTAGCATAAGAATAGCGAAAGTCAAGACCATGGCGTGTACCCGTCTCTTGAACAATAAACTCCTGTTTTTCATCATCATAACCACTTATGGGGAAGGTATGGTACGCAGGTCCACCATCACGAAAATATTGGTTGTGAAGATCTCGTCCATAGAAGAGTCCTATAACCGGTCTTTGAGCATCTATTTCTGCCTTTATCTGTTCCAGGGTTGGGTTTTCTACCGTGTAGGCTTCAAAAGGGAAATAGTTATTTATAAGAAAAGTTATTTTTTCTGCATTCTCATCAAAACTGGTGCCAAGAGTAGCATTTTTTATACGAAAAACACGAAGAATCTCTGCAATGGCCTGATCTACAGGTATAGTTCTTTGTGGTATTGCCATTTGGTAATAGAGGTTTACCATCGTGAGTGTGGCTTCTTCACAGGCATTTTCCCAAGGCTCTCTCCAGTGTTCATCGGGGGCTTGTATGGTAAAGGGTACGGGTAAATTTGTTGCAGACACAAAAGAAATACCTCCAAAGAGGGCACAGAAAATTATACATAAAGTAAGAATGGAGGATTTCATGTTTTTCTCTAAAGGACTTCACCACCAATAAGGTTGGCAAGTCCATCAAGTTCTTTTTTTTGTTTTTCTGCATCTTTCATAAGAACTTGTGGCTCAATATACAATGTAGCTCCTATGGCCTCCGCAAGCGCCTTTTCAAGTTTTTGTTTGGTTTGAACCTGTTCTATCTTGTCTCTGTGAAAAGCATATTCTACAGAAACCTGTATGGTATTATTTTCAAGAGAGAGAATCTCTGAATTTTGGAGGATAAAACACAGTGAGGGTGCTTCTTTTTCTACCAGTTTCAAAAACTCAGGCCATTTTTTTTGAACATCAGAAAGTAAGACAGAGGAAGGTTGAGAAGAAAGTGGTTCTATTTTGTCGGGGGGAGGTGAAGCAACTATTTCTTCCACTTTTTCTTCTACCTTGTGGACCAGCTTTTCTATTTTGGATTCCGTTTTCTTGGGTACAGGAGTTTGTATTTCGGGAGGTTTGGTCTTCGTGGTTACGGGTTCACACCATTCCACGGCAAGAATTTCCAGCGGGAGATAGGGGATAGGTGCCGTTTTGGTTTCTGTTTTTCGTTTGAGGAGAAGATCAAGAAGGCAAATCATATCTTGACGGGAAAGATGATCTACAATCTGTGTGAGAAGAGAAAGAGCGGTTTGTTCGTACTCAAGTTTTATGTATTCTGAATCATTTTGATTAATACTGAGTAAGAGTGCATGTCGCAAAATGGTGATGGATTCTTCAAAAGCAAAATTTACATGAATATTTTGTGCTTGGAGCGCGTGTATGGCTTCAACGGATTCACGAAGATCTTTTTGAGAAAGTGAAAAAAGAAGTTTTAGAATATCGTTTTTAGATGCACTTGGCAAAAGTGCGGAAGCAATATCAAAAGTGATATTTTTTTCACCAGTAGACATCATTTGATCCAATAGATTTATGGCGTCTCTTGCACATCCATCACTTTTGTAAATAATAGCGTCCAGGAGTGCATCCTCAAGGGTGATATCTTCTTCCTTTGCAATTTTGAGAAGATACTCTTTGAGGACCGGGAAAGAGAGTTTTTCAAATTGAAAGACCTGACAACGAGAAACAATCGTTTTGGGAAGTTTATGAATTTCTGTCGTCGCCAAAATAAATATGGCATGCTTGGGGGGTTCCTCCAATGTTTTGAGAAGGGCATTAAATGCACTAGTTGAGAGCATGTGGACCTCATCTATGATGAAAACCTTGTAGGGAAGCTTTGTAGGGCGAAATTGAACATTCTCAATGATATTCTCACGGACATTATCTACACCCGTGTTACTGGCAGCATCTATCTCAATCACATCAATGGATCTGCCTGAGGTAATTTCTATGGCATCTTGGGTGGTATTATCCGGTTCAAATTCTGAGCCATCCATTTTTTTGCAGTTGATGGATTTTGCAAATACACGTGCCAGTGTTGTTTTTCCAACTCCACGAGGACCTGAAAAAAGATAGGCATGGGAAATCTTATTTGATTTGATTTGGTTTGTAATGGTCTGAACAATGTGAAGTTGTCCTGCAATATCATGAAAAGATTGTGGTCTGTGCTTGTGGTAGAGGGCCATAGGGTTCAAAATCAGGTAAAAATCAGGCTTGAGTCTCCTTCATTTTTGGTTGTTACTCTTCAAAGTATATAGGAAAAGAAATGGTTCGTAAAGCAGGGGAATATACAGGGTCACTTGTCAGGATTTCTTTCCCATGCTATACTCTATGCGAAATAGTGTAATTCATTTTTAATGTCTTTTTTATGCCAAGAAAAGCAAACCCTGCTTTGCTCAAGCCACTTAATCTATCACCAGAGCTTGAGGCAGTTGTTGGAAAAGGTCCAATGCCACGTTCTCAAGTTGTAAAGAAACTTTGGGAATACATTAAGAAGCATGATCTTCAGAACCCAAAGAACAAAAGAAACATTTTTGCAGATGATCTTTTGATGCCTCTTTTTGGAAAGAAAGAAGTTACCATGTTTGAAATGACCAAACTGGTTACTCCACACATTACTGATCCAGACAAAAAATAAGATTGAATCCATAGAAAAAGCCCCATTTGGGGCTTTTTTATATTGTAATCCAGTGGATGAGCTTTTTTTGTGCTAGGCTTAGGTATGTTTTTATTTCATTGTGTTGTTCATTTTGTATTGCTGTATTTATTTTTTCAACCCACTTTTTATTAAAGTAGCGTTTGGGAGTGTGAAAGTCTCCTTTGCGGAGGAGGTCCAAAGTTGAAAATGATTCCAAAAGAAGAGGAGACTTTTTGTGCAAAAAATAAGTCTCTAAAATACGAGTTACATAGGTAGAAACTTCCTTTATTTTTTTTGAGTTTATTTCAGAAAATAGTACATCAATTTCTTTTGTCGTGAGATTTGAGAGTGTAGACAAAGAAAAAATATCATCTTGTTCAAAGTTAAAAAGAGGTCCTCCTTTTTCCAATTTTTTGTCTTCTTTCATCTGAAGAAAATATTTTAAGAGCAGAACATTTTTTTTGAGTTTTTGAGAAATATGATTGGCTTCAGTAAGGTGGTTATCCACAAGGGCAATAGAGGCTTCCATGAGCAAAATAGTGCACATCATGGCACAGTTATATGCTGCAACATGGGGCAGGGGAGTAATCTTTGTGAGCATGCCATCTACATTCTTTCCATACACATAGTAAAAGTGCTTTTGAATCCATTTGGGAAAGCATACATGAAGTTCTGCAAGCTTTTGAATGCTTTGCTTTTTTCTGATAATAAAAAAAAGTGACCAAAGATTTTTGGGCACGACAAAAAAATCAACATCCGAGTGGGGTGTTGATTCCCCGCGTATCAGACTTCCTCCGAGGAGGACATTGTGTGGGGTAAGCAATGTTTGGAGTTTTTTTTGAATCTCTCTTGATTCTTTCATGGACTACTTATTGATTATATTTTCTACTGCCGCCCAGGAACTTTGACCATCTTCTGGCACCAAAAGGATAACTTCATCTCCGGGCTTGCCTTTGAAGAAAGTCACGGATGCGGTAAGGAGTTGATACGTTCGTCCGGAGGCGATAGCATTCCAGTGACCGTTATCGCTATTGGATACCAGTTCTCCAACTAATCTTTTTCGTGGAACAGGACTGGTTTGTTTATAAATAAAGCTTCCATTTTGAGAAATGGTAAGTTTCATGAGATCCCCTTCAACCAGTTTTGATTTACTGGCGTAGTTTGGTGGAATAGAAAATTCTTCTCCATCTGGACCAACCATCTTTTCACCATTAAATACTCCTTCTACTATGCGTTCGTTGGATGAAAAGTCTTCAGCGTGTATTTTTTGTTTGGAATTCTTTATTCGTGGAATGGAGCGACCGGAAATCATCTTCAACATGGCATCAAGTTGATCCTGCATTCCGTGAATCATGGAGACAAACTCATGGGTGTCCACCACTTCGTTCTGATTATTTTCTGAAGGTTCTGCCGAAATAACAGAGGCAGGTTCGGGGGATATAAAATTTTGCATTACCGGCATTGAAGATGATTCCATTATTTGGTCATCTGGGGGAAGTGTCTGTGGAGGAGTTGAGAGAAAAGAGGATGAGTCGTCAGAAAAAAAATCGTTATTTGGGTTTGTGTTTTGCATATTTGTTTTTATTTTAAAACATTTTTAATATTAGAGTGAAGCTTCTATCATATCTGTCTTTGCGGCGCCTTCAGATTGTCCCAATTTTGTTCGTTCAAGTATCTCTGCCTCTACTATACGTCTATCACGCCCATATTTCAAGCGTGAGAGCTCTTTTATAGCCTTGGCGAGTTCTCGGTTTCCTTCCTTGGGCGGATAGGCGAGCATATTAAAAGGACGGGTCGTTTCATTATCTATGAGTACTTTTGCATAGTAGGAGTACTGCGGTGGATTGAGGAGGTCATAGGCACCAAAAGTGGGAGCAAACTCCTTTGCAAGAATATCTGCATCTTCTGGACCAATACGTCCTACACACATGGTACCAACGTTTCCAAGAACGGCATCTTTGATATCTGATTTTCCTTTGTCATCTATAAGCTGGCCCATATATTGATGGGCAATAATAAGATCAAGGCGATATTTACGAGCCTCAGAAAGAATAGTGGAAATAGAGTCGGTGGTAAAGTTTTGGAACTCATCTATATAGAGATAAAAATCTTTACGCATACTTTCATCCATGTCTGCACGACCCATAGCTGCCATTTGTAATTTTGCCACTACAATAAGACCAATAAGCTTGGAATTTACTTCTCCGGTTGTCCCTTTTGCCAAATTTACCAGAAGAATCTTTTGTTGGTCCATAGCATCCCGGAAACTAAATCCGGATCTTTGTTGTCCCATGATGTTTCTCATCATTTCATTTCCAACAAAACGTCCTACTTTTGAAACCAGATATCCAAGCATTTCTGATTTATGAAAATCACTGGTTTTGGCCATTTCTTTTTCCCAGAAGGCACGGACCACCGGATCTTTTAATTTTACGAGATATTGTTTTACATACGAGTCATCGGTAAACATACGGGGAATATCAATAACTGTTCCAGGATTCTCCAAATCTGCCATAAGGGTAAGCATCACATTTCTCATTTGGTGCTCAAACATTGGACCAATCATTTCTGGTGGAAAGAGCTTATAAAAAATTCCAATCATTTCTTGAACAGCAAAGTCTTTTTGGTCATCACTCCTTGCTTCAAGCATATTGAGCCCAATAGGTCGTTCAAGATCAGAAGGGTTAAATACGATAACATCATCAACTCTGTGTTTGGGAATATGTCCAAGGATATCTTCTACCAGATCTCCATGAGGGTCTACAACACAGACACCCTTATTATTTTGAATGTCTTGTATAGCAAGGTTTGAAATCAGGACGGATTTTCCGGAACCAGACTTTCCAATGATATAGAGATGGCGTCTTCTATCTGCCTCTTTCATGAACACTTGGGTATCGGTACTACGGTATGGAATATGACCCATAAGGAGGCCTTCTTTGGGAAGGTTTGGGGGAGGAGGGGATTTGCGACCACCAAGCCATTTGATATTTGGTGTTTCGGTAGAGTGGAGTGGAAGATGCCATATAGAAGAAAACTCTTCAGTATTGAGGAGAATTTTTCGTTTTTCGTCAAAAGTTCTGTAAATAAAATCACGAATGAGTTTTGTTTGGTTTCGTGGGATAACGGCTTGAAAACTATTTCCAAACCGGTATAGATTAAGCTGCGAAAAAGAGTTAATAAGGTTATCGAGGTTGATCTGTGCAGTTTCTGTATTATTGGATACACTGAGGATGCGAACGGTGATGCTTAATCCACCTTTGGTAAGTTTTTCTTCAATCTTTTTGAGCATTTCTTCTTCCATGGAAGAAAGCTGATATTTTTCTTCTTTATCCGTTGGGTCATTCTTTTTGGGGCTTGCCAATTCTCCGAGTTCTTTAAAAAGAGTACTAAAAATTTTTCCAAAAGAAGATGCGTTTAGGACATTTTCAAATTTTTCTCCTTTTTTTACTTCACGAACTACTGATGCTCCTTTTCTTCTCCAACTCTTTGACGCACTTCGCACGACGTATTGAACCGCGGCAGAACCTTGTGCATTCCCAGTAATTTTTGCAAGAGAGTTCAGGATGGATGCCATGGGATCAGAATCAAGATCCTTGTAGGTTTTTATAGGAAGAAATTCTTTGTTTGTTGTGGTGAGATATCCTCCTACCACGGTACTGTCTTTTTCAAAAAGGTTATAGTCTATCATTTGATCAATTTGCGCATAGGGGAATTGGGCATGTACTTGTTGTTCAATGAGATTCTTTTTCTTTTTTGGTGTATCAATATAAAAATAGATAAGACCATTTTTAGCTACAATCTCAAAAGAAAAGTAATCATTGGATCCGGTAAGCCAACGGATAAAGCCTCGTTGGGATTTAATTCCTGCAATGGTAGAAAGAAAGGTTTCAGTAATTCCAACTTCTTCTTTGATATGCTCAAGCCGGTCTTCTTGACCAACTTGACCACCTTGTCCTTCAGATTTTCTTTCCTTTGGTACTAAAACCTGCAGTATAACACGATCAAAAATTCTTTTTTGTCGTGCTGAAGCATGGAGGATTGATCTAAGCAAAAAGAGAAGAGTCAAAAAGAGAATAACTATTCCTGCTAAGATAATGAGGTTCAAAGTGAGTGGATCACGAAGAACTGTTTGCGCGTTTGCAAGGTTAGATGAAGAAAGGGTGAAATTAACAAGAAAAAAGGACATACTCAGTGCTTTTTATGCTTTTCGCGCAAATGAAGGAGGTGTTCTGCTTTAATTTTTGCTTCTTGTTCCAGGAAAAAACGGTTTATTCCAGGAAGCATTTTGAGCCATTCGAGGAGAAGTCGAAAAATGTTTTTCATTCGGACATGGGAAGATTGAAGAATTTGACGGATTTTATAGGCAGTTTCTTCACCCTTAAGTTTAAATTCCATCTGTTGTACACGATCCAGTTGTTTGAAGGTATCACCAAGGCCTTCTGACATAATTTTTTCTATTTCTTCAGTAAGTTGGTCTTTATGTTTTGGAAAAACAACAGTTTTTTTCTTTTGGTTTCTGGAAAGTTTATTTCGGATTTCTCGAAGTGCATCACCTAAAAAATTGTTTTCTTTTTCTGAGTTTTCTTTGGATTCTTTTTGTTCTACAGCAAAATCAGCAAATTCTTGTTTTGCTGTGTTAGGAGCTTTTTCTGTAAATTCCTGCCGTTCTGGTGCGGATGGTTGTGTTTCAGCAGATGGGTATGCCTTTTGAGGATTTGGATCGTTGTCTTTATATTGCATAAAGAATGCAAAAGTTCAGTAAGGTCTAATTTATGGGTATATTATAGCAGAAAAAGAAAAAATTATCTAATAATTTCTGTTTTGCTATTTTTTAATTGTTTATATCGAAAGCAGCTTACTTCGTGGTCATTCACAATACCTATTGCTTGTAGATAAGCATAGATGATGGTAGATCCCACAAAGTTCATACCTCTCTTTTTGAGATCACGTGATATGGTATCGGAAAGAGGAGTGGATGCTGGAATTTCACGTGTACTTTTTCTTTTGTTTTGAAGAGGTTTCCCCTGGACATAACCCCAAAGATAATTATGAAAACTTCCAAATTCCTTCTGAATATCCAGAAAAACTTGAGCATTTTTAATGGTGGATGAAATCTTTAACTTGTTACGGATTATCCCTTCATTTTTTAGGAGTGCTTGCTCCTGTTTTTTAGAGTAGAGGGCTATTTTTTTGTAGTTAAAATTATCAAAGGCTTTTTGATAATTTTTTCTCTTTTTGAGTACGGTAAACCAAGAGAGACCTGCTTGAGCTCCTTCTAGGATAAGAAGTTCAAAGAGTTTTCTGTCCTGAAAAATGGGAACGCCCCATTCTTTATCGTGATATTGAATATAGAGTGGATCCAAAGACACCCAGCTACATCTTTTCATATGTTGGTGGATAAACGCATGGAGTAAGAGAAATTACATGCCGTCTGGATGTCCTTCTGGCCAAGTTTTTTCAATATAGTCAACTCTTCCAGAACCTTTCTTATATCGGTTGTATTCTGTTGGATTTTTTTTGTAAAAATCCTGATGGTAAATTTCTGCAGAGTAAAATGGCATCGCTGGAAGTACTTCAACGGCTATGGGTTTATCAAATTTGTGAGAATCTTCAAGCATTCTAATATAGTCTTCCGCAATCTTTCTTTGTTCTTCAGTATGATAGTATATTGCAGGAGAATACTGATATCCGCGGTCTGCAAACTGTCCATCGCCATCGGTTGGATCAATTTGCCAAAAATAAACTTCAACCAGATGGTCATAGGTAACTTTGGCAGGATCATAATCCATTTCTATAGATTCACGATGTTGTGTCTTTCCGCTTCCCACTTTGTAATATTCTGCTGTTTCTTTACTATCTCCAGTATATCCAGATAACACATTATACGTACCATCAATTTTTTCAAAGGCAGGTTCCATGCACCAGAAGCAGCCACCAGAGAAGGTCGCTTTGAGGGTTGTTGAGGGAACAGGTTCGAGCATAAGAGTTTCTTCATTTGAATGAGGTTGAGAAGGGGGATTATTTTTTTTTTGCTTCTGTCGGGGCAGGACCATGGCCACAGCAATTATGGCAAGTATTATGAGTACCACGACAAGGATCATGTTTTTCATATGGGAATATCAAGAAGTGAATAAGGTACCTTTAATGCTAGAGGTATTTTTATGATACCAGAAAAGAGGAATACTGCCAATTTATCCTTTAGAAAGGTATTCAAGGAGTGCCATGGCGGAGTAGACCCGAAATTCCGCTTCTTCAAAAACAGCGGAATTGGGAGAATTGAAAACCTCATGACTTATTTCACGATCATGATGTGCGGGGAGGCAGTGAAGGATCATAATGTCTTCTTTTGCATTCTTTAAAAACGTTGAATCAACTCTATATTTTTGGGGTGGTTTCTTTTGAAGGAACTTTGGACTATGAAACCACCATTCATCTACATAGAGAACATCCATAGTGGAAATGGTAGGGTCAACTTTATTTGTTATGTGCAATTGTCCGGAAAGGTTTTTAATGACATCAAAAAAATTTTTATTTTTTCCCAAAAATTTTCCGGTTGGAGTTATCATGGTAATATTTCCACCAAGCATTAATACTCCATAAATGAAAGATTCCATCACACCACTTCCATTGGAAGGGCATACAGTACATATTTGAAGTGTTTCAAGCGTCTTTTTCTTGTAGAGTATAGTTGATAGGTCTGCAAGAGCTTGACTGGGATGCCCGGTGATCGAAAAGCCATTTATTATTGGTGGGGAGGTTTTTCTTTTGAGAACATTAAGAATATTTTGGGAATAGTCTCGTACAACATATACATCTACAAATTTATCTAATGTATCTACAATATCTTCATAACTTTCTCGGGCTATACCGTCTTCATGGGTAATGGCATTTATATCGACAAAGTAGGGGAACCCACCAAGTTTGTGAGTAGCAATTTCAAAAGTAAGCTTTGTTCTCAGAGAAGCAGAGTCAAAGAGCAAACCTACGCGTTTATTCTTGAGAAAGGAAAATATTTTTTTCTCGTGTTTCTTAAAATAGAGAGTACGTTGGAGAAGATGAGAGAGCTCCTTTTGTGTGAAATCCGTAATTTCAATGATATTTTTTGATTTCATATATTTTTATACGGGGATTGCAACTCCTAAGCCTTTGAGAAGAAAATCGTAAAAAAGAAAACTAATACCAAATAAAAAAATGATGTCTTTACATTTGAGTTTTTCAATAAAAAGAGTATTTTTCATGTTTCTGTTGCAATATAAAATATGCGTATAAAAAATACATTTTTGTCTATCGTAACATATTTTTGCTTTGAATTCCATAAAGGATTTTCTTGCAAATAAAAAACCGCCCGTTAGGGCGGTTAAGGTTGTGTTTTTTAGGTTGATGTCATTTGTTTTGGTGAGGGGCCATACTTATTATCACCTTGATCCCCAGATTTTACTGCAAAGATAAACAAAATAAGACCTCCAATAAAAGGGATAAGGTTTAAAAGAACATACCAGCCACTCTTGTTGATATCGTGAAGTCTTCGTACGGTTACTGCAAGAGAAGGAAGAAAAAGAAATACTGCAAAGATATTCACAACCGTTTCATATGCTGCCCCGGTCATAAGGGAAATTGGCAGTAAAATAATTATGGCAAGAATAAAAATTATCAATATAAAGCCCCAGTATTCGGCTCGACTGGCACGTCCTTCAAAAACGGCATATTTTTTAAATGGTTGCAAATATAGTTCCATATTATATTTTTAAATAAATAAAAATGAATAAATAAGTAAGGTTATTTTTTTTCTTTTTCTGATGTTATCCATGTATAGAAAAGAAATATTGAGGGAACGTAGGGGAACACTGCATAAAGTGTATCTGAAATAGACTGAGACTTTTGGTCAAAAAAGAAAAAGATATGAAAGCAAAAAAGAATACAGAGAGAAAACATGAGCGTACCTTCAAAAGATATAGGAGGGTATATCCAGCCACTTTTTTCAAACCAAGTTTTTTTCATATTTTGTTAGATAAGTTTTCTTTTTTTTACAACAAAAAGCTTAAAAAGATACAGAAGAAAAAAAACAACGACAATAATTCCTGTATAGATGCCAATTCGTGATGACCACTTGAAAAGTGTTTGAAACGCTTGACCAAAGAAATATCCAAGGGCAATATGAGATGCAGACCAAAAAATTCCACTTAAAATATTCCATAGGAGGAAAGTTTTTCTATCCAAATTAAAAACACCAGCAATAAAGGGAACTATGGGGCGGACCCAACCAATAAACCGACCAATGAAGACACTTTTATCACCATATTTCTTAAAAAAAAATTCTCCTTTATATAGGAGGCTTGGTTTGAATATTTTATTTTCTTCCTTGAAAGTAATAAGCCCCTTTTTTCCCATATAAAAACTAAAACTATCGCCCAAAATGGCTCCAGCAGTGGCAAAGAAAAAAAGGTCTCCAATGTCAAGTGTTCCTTGAGCAACCAAAAAACCTCCTACAATCACCGCAACACTTCCGGGGATGATGAGTCCTATGAAAGCAAATGATTCAAAGAAGGCAAGAAAAAAAATGATAAGATACCCAAAAATTGAAAAACTTTGGATAAGAGCCAAAATATGGTTAAAGTAATTCATAATAAAAAAGACTTGCTACTATTTTTTAAAAAGTAGGGCCAAAAAATATGCAGTAGCAACGTCAAAATTCATCCACCATCGTAACATAGTTCCCTTAAAAAAGCCATATTTTTTTTCTTTGAGCGTTTGGTAGTAGGGAAATTTTTTATATCCAAATCCCTTTCCCTTATGTTTTGCTATGAAGTTAAGGCCGGCTTCTATGCGGTACCGGTGTTTGAAAGATTTTGGAAGTTTTTCCCAAAGTTCACGCCTAAGTGCTCGTTCGCCAGAATTTATTGCAAAAAGAGGAACACTTTTTTGCATAATATTGTCTCGGATTCCTATAAACATATCATATGCATGTGTCAGAACGGGAGAGATAATCTCTGTAATAATTTCCGGAGTAATGTTTTGAAGGTCGGCATCACAAAAAAAGAGAACATTCGCTTGAGTGGAGTCGACGCCTCTCTGAAGAGATTCTGCTTTTCCTATGTTCTTTTGATTTTTCAAAAATTTTACGGATGGAAAATGGGATACTACTTCTTCAGTATTGTCATGTGATCCATCGTCTACCACAATGATTTCATCAAGAATTTTTGTTTGTGAAAGTGCCGTAAGTACAGAAGAAATACGCTTGGCTTCGTTGTAGGCGGGGACAATCGCGGCTACAGTATCTTTTTCTCTTGTCTGAATGTTTTTTTGAAAAAAATTGAGAATAATTTTATAGACTTCAAAACGGCTTTCCGAGAAAAAGATATTATGGTTTTTGTCGTGAAGAATTTCTTTTTGATAGGGAACACGAAGGCGATCTTCAAGAGAGTGAATAGCCTTATAGTCGCTTAGGGGATCATTACTGGAGTGGACCGTAATAACGGGGCAACGGATATTTTCAAGAGATTTTTCTATTTCTTGGTTTGCCTCATGAACAATACGGAGTCCATTGATATGCATTGCTTTGTAGTGAAATGCCTTTTCTCGAAGCTTTTTCTCATCTTTTGGTATAGATTTTGGCCAATATTTTTTAAAATATCCAACTAAACTCAGCAAGGAAAGGTTAAAGGGGAACCGAAGTTGATAGGGAATACAGACATGAAACACACCTTGTACTGGGTATCGAGATGCAAGTATAAGGGCGAGTTGCGCTCCAAAAGAAACACCCCCAAGGATAATTTGATCGTATTCTTGCAGTTTTTTTTGTAGCCCTCCTTCTACCTGATCCAAAAAGTTTTGAAACCGTAAAGCATCTAGGTCTTCAATCCTAGTCCCATGACCGTGCAAAAGCATAATTTCAATATCTGCATCATGGTGTGTGGAGAGGTAATCAGGAAGTTCATTGAAATCTGTTGGACTTCCGGTGTATCCATGAATCAGGAAAAATAATTTTTTGGAATTTCGTTTTAATTGTATGGATTTTCCGTGATTCATAAAGGAGACCTTTAGTACGCAGTTGTCCGGGTGAGATGATAGGGTTTATCATCTTTGTGCTTTTCTTGACCCAAAAGCCAGAGATGATCATTGATAAGAAGAGATAAATATTTTCCAGGTATTTTTTCTTGAAGCTTTTCTTTTATCTTTTCAACTGCATATATAGTATTGGCACGAATTTCTACTTCTTCTTCACTATCTTTTTGTAGCTCAATTTTTTTATCAATTTTTTCTGCAAGTGTTTTTTCGTAGGAAAAGATACCAAGTCTTCGTAATACCATGGGAAGTTTATAATCTGCACAGGCGGTAAGTTCAGAAATATTTTTAAGTTTACCAGGTTCTTCATTTTGGAGGGCTTGAAAAATGTCTGCCACGAGAAGTTGTGCTCTTTTATAAAAATAAATGGTTTTTCCTTTGTATTCTGAAGAGTCATGAAAAGATGGAAAATTCTTTACAATAAGATCAAGAAGTTCAAGGGCATTCTGATTTGCCTGTGAAAGTACATTGAAAAAGTTCCCATCAAATTTTTCAATTAATGTTTTTCCAATTTCATGAAGGATTTGTCTTCTTTCTTCAAAGAGGGGGATATCTACATTTCCTTCCAAAATTTTTTCAAAGTCTTTTTCTGAGATTTGAGCAAGATAATGAGGATCCAAAATAGGGAACCCATTCTCATGGGCTTTTTTGAGAGCAGAAAGCATCCCAAAGGCACCATCTACCTCATTTCCTTGATAATCAATTTTCCATTTTGGATTACCCCAGTAGGAAAAACTTATGGAGTTAAAAACCAAAAGGAAATGAACACAGTTCCTTGGGGAAAGGGCTTTTAGATCAATAGGTGATGCATCAATCCAGTGTTTTGCCGGTATTTGGGCAAAGGAATCACAAAACGCATCAATTTTTTGTAAGTCTATCTGTATAAAGGAAGAGTGTTCTGCTACATAGGAGCAGGATTCTACAATTTTGTTCATAATGCTCACACAAAAGAAAGGGTACCAGGACCTATCTGTATTGTAACACCCTATCTCTATATACTCAAGGGAAGAGGAAAGAAAGATTGACAAAAAATAAAATTTTTGAAAGGTGCTTATAAGTAAACTTATAAGCACCTTTTTTATTTGACAATATAAAATACCGCGTGATAGGCTAGTGAAAGTCTAGCCTCGGGAGAACGATAATGGATGAGAAGCTGGGGGTAACCTACTTCATCCACCAACCGGTCGCATTCCAGGTGCGGCTGATTGGTCCGGATGGTGTGGTCCTCAAAACCTGCGAGATGAACACCAACTGGACCGACAACCAGATTGGTGTGATCGTACGCTTCTGGGAAACCCTTCATGAGATGACGCCGGCGCAGGTGGATGCGTTCATCACGGAGGTGATCCGCATCCGCGAGGAAGTACGCACTCGCACCACCGTGTAAACCACTCACCCCCCCATCCTCCGTGCATGTCTACCCGACCGCGTTCACGGAGGGAAAATCACATCAATAAAAAATGCCTGAGAAAGGCATTTTATTTTTCAAAGGTAAATTCTTTACTTTCATCATCCTTGTACAACTCGTCATTCCAAAATTTTATGAAACTTGGTTTAAGAATCCATATTTTTCCGGAATTTGCGTCATCTTCTATCCATTCCTTTGTAATGCGTTTTGCAAATTCTGGAAAACGTGAGTTATGG
The DNA here is from genome assembly GCA_002787355.1 of Candidatus Magasanikbacteria bacterium CG11_big_fil_rev_8_21_14_0_20_39_34. Lineage (GTDB taxonomy): Bacteria > Patescibacteriota > Patescibacteriia > Magasanikbacterales > UBA922 > 1-14-0-20-39-34. The sequence goes on along the minus strand of PCWN01000007.1, from coordinate 318,551 downwards.
AGTGATACCCCAAGTTCAATTTCTTCTTGTGTGCTTGCTATCATACAGGTTCCAACACCTTGTACTGCTTTTCGGTCGGTATGGTTGTTTGGATTATACCAGGCTATGTTAAATGCAACAGTACCATCTTGAAGGATTTGTTGGCTGTGTTTTGTTTCTGTACTGGAGACAAAATAGAATGTACAATCCGGAGTAACTCCATAAAATGCGTTTGCAATCCAAGGTTCACTACTTTTTGGTGAGAGTGTGATCAGTTTTTGTGATTCTAAAAAAACGAAGAGATCATTCATAAGGTTAGTTATTATTGTGAATACATTTTTCTGCATCCCCAAAAAGGAAAGCAAAAAAAGGAACTTCCTTTGATTGTATACGTTTTTGTATAGCATCAAAAGGAAAAGTTGTCCATTCAGGATTTTCATGTCGTACAGCCATAGCAGTGCCATACTGGTCGTTCACGATGACCCAGTTCATACCAAGCTGAGCAACCATGTATTCACCAAGTGCTATGCCCAGAGAATTGACAATCATATTTGGTTCATAGGCTGTCTGTTCTTTGAGCCATGCTGCAAAAACCTGATCGAGAAGCAAGTGCGTTATTTCACCGCCGCTCCAACTTGGTATGTAATGATATACAATCTCATTTGCCATTTCCATTCCAACTTCAATAAAATTTTTGTCTTCTTGCGTAATAGGGGAGACCTGCATGTTCATAAGGATGTGATGTTATACATTATTTTTCAACTTCGCCCCCATATTTTTTTACGGTTTGGCCAGAAAAAGTTTGAGAGATATATTGTTCGGACTGGTCAATATATATTTGGGCTTGTTCTCCAAAATTCTTTTCAAGAAAATATACCAGTGTTGAGTGCAGGTTCTGAACATTCTGTCTTTGGATTGTAAGTTGGTTTGTCTGTGAAGATGGTTCCAGTAAATCCATATCTCCTAATACAAAGTCCAGTTCATGTTCTCGTATTTTTAAAAAAGGGACGTCACCTGCAATTGCAATATTATGTTCTGCAGCTTTTTGCGCCTGGGAGTAGTATTCAGAAAGAAAGTTTTGAAAATTTTCAAATGGGAGAGTTGTTTCACGTTTTTCTTTGGAAAGTATTGTTTTTTGACCTAATATTTCCCAACCTTTTACATCTCCGGTAGACATGAGTATGCTGCTTCCATCCTCACTTATTCTATAGGTATTCCAAACTTTTAGACCAGCATGTTTAGCACGTCTATGGTTTTCAAGTGCATTTTTTGTTTCATCTTTTTTGTAATCATGAAATTCTTTAAGTGCAAAAGGATACGTTTTTTCACTTCCTTCGAGTTGAACATCAACTGAATAGACAATGCCATACGCTCCACGACTTTCATTCTCACCTCCTGCAATTGGGGTTTTGTGTGTAATATAAACTCTTGTTTTTGTTTCTTGTCCGTCTGCAATGGGGTTAAGAAAAACCTTCCACTCACCGGGGGTTTTATTCATTTCCTGTAGAAGCTGTTCTCCTTGAAAGAAAGGCTGTTCTGACATGATATTTTGGAGTAGTTAAATTATGAAGTTATTTTATGCGTAAAAAAATTGTTATTATTTCATTATAGTTTTTAATAAAAACTTTGTAAACAAGGGGGCTTTTCAATAGAGGGGCTTTCGTGTAGAATATAGAACCAGTGAGATCTGGACTTCCGGTAAGGAGTGGTTGTGCAGCAACGGACTATTTGGGGACTCCTTCAAGAGGCAAGGGACTTGGAGTGTACCGCCCAAAGGCGCGCACAAATTCAAGTTGAGCTGCAAAGGGCCGCATTGGGGAGTGAGCTGGACACTGAAGGGTCTGCCGCCGCCTTGCGGGTTGCACTCGTGGAGCAACTTTTCCAAGGTGCCCTGCGCAATCGGCCAGGTATCCTCCTACATCTCTTCCCAGTCTTTTCTGCCTTGTGTGGGGATCGCTCTGACCCAAGGCAGCTCTTTGCAGTAGTAGACTGGGCTCTGTTGGTCTAACTCACCTCTATTACCCAGGCGTCGCCTGTGCTTTTCCCATTGTATACCCACCAAACATGGGCGACCAAACAACACACCTAAGGAAGGTGTTTTTTTATTGCTTGTAAAACTTCATTATGTATTTCTTTATTGCTTGTAGCAATATAGGAACGTTCCCAGCGAAGTTCCTTTTGAGTATAGTCAAGTAGATTGCCATCGAGGTCGGTCATTATTCCTCCTGCCTCTTCAAGAATAATTTGTGGTGCCAAAGTGTCCCACTTGCTTGCACGAAAGTTTGTGTTGATGTGTGCTTCTGCTTGACCACAGGCAATTTTAGGTACTTTGAGAGCACTATCATGAATATACTCACGACATTTAAGTTGTAAAACCACTTCGTCAAGCGCTCTTGCATCTGATCCCGGACTTCTGGTAATTACTCTTGATTCCAAGAGGGAAGTTATAGGACTTACCTGTATTTTTTGGAAGTCATCTTCTTGTTGCATATAAGCGCCTTTTCCTTTTTCTGCCCAAAAAAGCTTATTTTGTATTGGTGCATAGACAAGCCCAAAAAGAATTTCATTATTGGAAAAAAGACCAATATGGATGGCAAATCCATCTTTTCCTTTTATAAAATCCTTTGTGCCGTCCAGGGGATCTACCATCCAGATTCGTTTGGTGTAGTCTGTGGGAATATTTTCATTTTCTTCAGACAGAATCAGATCATCAGGAAATTTTTCATGAAGTAACTTTCTCATCAAGGCGTCGGATTGCTTGTCTGCAGAAGTAACTGGATCAAAAGTATCATTGTTTTTTAATTCTAAAGAAAAATCTTTTTTAAAAAAGTGTCTCAAAATTTCTCCCGCTTGTTGTGCAATAGGAATGATTTCTTTTGCCAAAAGGGAAGGGTGTTCTGACTTCTTTACATTATTTTCATTTTGCATATTTTTTATTAGGTACACATCTTGACAAAAGGGCGTTTTTGTGGTATTTTGCGGCTGCTTTGGAAACATGAAAAGAGGGAAGAAAGTGCGAAACGCAATCTTTCGCTGTGTGGCTGGGTTCATGCTCGGCAGCGTCTCATTTGGGTTGTTGTACTCCATCGACGAGTGGCCGGCCCTCGTCATCGATGGTGTTCATCTCCCGCACCCCTTCAGGCTGCTTCTCTATATCGCACTGGGGGTTGCCCTCTGCATGGTTTTCTCGGGGATCGACCTGATCATCGAGATCTCCGAAGAAGGCGATCGGCCACCCGGCGAGGAAAAGTAGCCTCCAGCCCGTCAAAGCCACCCACCCCACAACACACCCTTGCCCGTGATGGAAGATCCCATCGCTCACGTCACGGGCAGAAAACACACTCATATTTGAAGTGTTTTTTTTATTTTAGCTTTTCATTGTCATTGCGAGGAGTCCGCAGAGACGACGTGGCAATCTACATATAAAAGAGAAACTTTGCTAAAGCATAGTAATTGCCTTTAGGTGGATCGCTTCGCTTCACTCGCGATGACAAAAAAAAGTTTAGAACAAAAAACGGAAGAGCGGGGCTAGGATGAGGTTATTATAGCAGAAATTTGGCTTATGAATAAGAAATTCATAATAAGTAAAAAATAAAAGACTGTGTCATTGCGAGGAGTCCGTAGAGACGACGTGATAATCTACATAAAAGAGAGAAACTTTGCAAAAGCATAGTAATTGCCTTTAGGTGGATCGCTTCGCTTCACTCGCGATGACAAAAAAAAGTTTAGAACAAAAAACGGAAGGGCGTAGTTGGGGTGAAGTGAGCGCTTTAGAATTGTAACGAGATAACACAACAGGGGATTGGGCAAATATAGAGAGTCTTTTTTTGAGAACTCCAATATGCGCCAATCCATAGATCATACCAGGCAAAGAAGAAGCGTATTTTCATATTTTTTTTGTACGTATTTTTTCAGCAAGGAGTAGGCTTTCTTTTGTCCAAGATTCTATGTTTTGGTGCTCTTCTATTTCATGAGAGGTTAGCCACTCAACAGAGCTTAATTCATTTGGATCCAACGGTTTTGCTTCACCTTCTTTGTATTGGCAAAGAAATACTATATCTATTACGTACTTTCCATCGTTGTTAACGAAGGCACTACTTTTCACATAGACCATGTTATCATATATGGTAATGCCAACTTCCTCCAAAATTTCTCTATGAAGTGTTTGTTCGAGTACATGATTTTCTACTTCAATATTTTCTACTTTTCCTCCCACCATTGCGAGGGTTCCTGCACTTTGTTTTTCTTTCATGCTACGTGTAGCAAGCAGCCACTTATCTTGTTTATAAATAGCAGCTTCTACATTTACAATGTAAAAAATAGTGTTCATACTTTTTTAACTTAATAAACCTCCTCCAGTATGCCACTTGGCATCCTTGAGGAGGGGATAGTAAACATCATCCTCTATAGATATTTGTATTTTTTTTAATTCTTCATCCGTTGGAACATGATCTAAAAATTCAATTTTTTGATGAAAGTCTGATACAAGCGCCATGGGAGTACATTCATCTCCTTCTCCCATTTCCAATACTGCGGCGTCTGTCACAGACTGCATGACATTGGTTTGTTCCATTTGCATAATTTTTCCATACAAATCTTGTGTACCAACATAGCTACGTAAGGGATTAAATCCGCAATGGGCAATGGCACGACCAATTACACCAGGGCTCAACATAAAACTGCTACTATCTGCAATAGTAACACCAAAGTCTTTAACACCATAATGTTCACGCACAAAAGTCCAAAGGGCATTCGTGGAGCGCTGTGGATCCTTTGGCCACAAAATATACTGGTTATCTGCATTGGATTCATCTATCCCAGCATTTACAAAAAGAAGATTGCGTTTGAGCGCAAGCATCATATTGTATTTGGATTCCAGAGGATCGGTGTAGCGGTCTGCTTCTTGCCGCACAAGGTTATGTTTTTCTTCACGCGTTCCTTCTATTTTTTTTACAAATCTTCCTTCACAGGTAGAAACGATTTTTGAGGAAACAACAAGGATACTTTTTTCGGGAATATTTCCTAAAGAGTTTCTTATCGCTTCCAGGAGATCATCGCCAGAGCGCAGGAGGGGAGTTTGAATGGGAGTTACGAGCATAACAGGATAGTTCAAATGTGCATAGAGAGTTATACATGGATTTTATCATCAAAATTCATTGTGCACAATGTAAAAAATATTTGCAAAAAAATATGATTCAGTTTATCATATGTATATAATAAATAAAAAAAATATGAGCGTAGAAGGTAGCCGAGAACAACTTTTTGG